>CALKKS010000013.1 GCA_937995345.1 uncultured Collinsella sp.
GGATTTGCAGCGACGGACCTCAGGACGCTCTTACACCACGTCTGCGCGCGCGACCAATACGACAATGCAGAGAAAACCACGATAGGGAGAAACAGGAATACCCACTTATTATTGACAGTCAGAAGGAGCATTCCCGAAAGCAGCAGGCAGCCGATAACAAGAAAAACCAATGCGCAAGCAAAATGAACGTAGTGCCTACGAGCGCCCTGATTGGTAAGGTGGCGCACATTCGATGTGATAAGCCGCGATGACAGCACGTTCCAGCCAGGAGGAAAGTCTCCCAGCCCGCTATGTGTCAGTAAAGTAATATTGCGCTCAATCTCTTCCATATAGTGATAGCGAAACATGCGCTCGATACCGATGCTCGAGCAATAAAAACCCGCCACCAAAATGATGCAAGCCGCGATAAAGGCAATCCCTTCGTTTTTGAAAGGGATATCATTTTGACCACTTGAACCAAAACCGCTAGCAACGGAATACAGTATCGCAAGCGCAGCGATGCAGGCAACTAGCGCTTGGACAATATGATCGAGCGAGACGCGCTGATCTTCTCGGGCTTGCTCAAGCTCGAAATACAATCTCTGGAGCTTTTCATCCCGGTTAGTATCGGGGATATCATTCTGAAGCATTGCGATCCCAATATATGTCAGGTCATTAAAATGAACCGGGATAGTTAATTAACGTCATGCTCCAGGCAGTGAACGCCTGAAGTAATAGTACTCCCCCAACACTTTAGAAGAAGGCCTCTGTCTAGCTTTTTCGTCAAACGGTATTCGACAATCGAACTGTCCAAGTGCCGCATAGCATTTGTTCGCTTGAACACTGCCGAATTTCGCGAATCGCCACCGCCCGAACAACCAAAATCAGAAGCGTTCCAACCTCAGCAATCACATGGGATTCAACCGACAAAAGGACACCAGTGTCTCTGCAAACACCGGTGCCCAGCGCGATAAAATGATGCTGATTCAGGCCAAGGCTAAATTATCGGAAACGAACAGTCCGTCTCCGCGAAGGAATTTCTGACTCTTTTGCGCGATCCCGATGCGAATCATGGAAGGGAAACAGGCTTCGAGTGATGACCCAAAGGATCCCAATAATTTCGACAAGACTTGTTCCCAGGACTCCAAATATGACCTCTGAAGGAACCGTAATTCCCCTAACTAAATTAACCACGATGTAGGCAGCAATCAAAGCATCGCACACAGCAATCTGGAATCCAACAAAGCGTAACGACCAGGTCGCCACGGTCTTGCGGATGTTATTTTCACCTACAAGTTTATCTGCTTCAGCTTCTAGCTTGCGATTTCTTGCATTCGCCTCGCGCCTATCAGAGGCATCTTGGATTTGAGAGGCAGTAACCTCATCAGCATGAAGAGATACGGAATCACGCTCGTTGCCTTTAGCAACCAAATGATAAAAGTGAACAACTTCATCATCTGAACAGTTATCCTGAGCGCAATTCACGGATCTTTTTATTTCGATCGCTCACTTTAATCCAAGCTCTAAAACCCGAGCCGCTACTTGACTAGTAGACAAGCCAAACCTGTCAGCAATTTCCTCAACGCTCAAATCGTCTGCCCACATGCTTAGAAAAACAGCAGAAGGCATAAGAAGCTCGTACGCAAAACTATCCGCCCATAACTCGATATCATCTTTCGAGCGACCGCGAGTTCGCTTTTCTAAAATGCCGCCAGTATCACCTTCAGGAAAATCCTGATATTGATGAACAAAATGACCAATCTCATGCGCAAGCGTAAAACGAGAATCTTCGAGCGAATCGTCTATATCCAATACCGCCTTAAACGGCTCATAGGGTTCATCTTTGACAAGCATGCCTTCCACCCCATCAGGAAGCGAAAGTCTTTGGACAACCAGCCCTAGTCTTTGCGCCACGGCGTCGACATCAACAGGCAAGGCGACCCTGCTCTGCTTCAATCTACCCTGATCATCGGTTATGTTAATAGCAACGGTATTTAAAAGAGTGTCAAATGAAGCCTTTGCAGGGGTATCGATGCTGATTTTACCTTTTTCCATTTTTGGCATTTCCTGCACCTACCTCACTACCAATTGCTTGCAAGTAGGCATGATTGTATATAACAATTGTTATTGGTCTCCGGACAAACTAAAAATATGACGGGCACATAACTAAAACTACTCCGCAAAAGCATCTTATGCACACTGCCGGCCAACAACCACGACAGATTTCGTCGGGATGATACTGCAGCCACACACAGTCGCCCTACTCATCCAGCTCCAGCAAAGAATCAAACCGGAAGATTCTCGAGGATTCGACCGGCACAATATGCTTAACCGCGAGCTCCCTATCGGAATCTTTAATTTCGGCAAATGTTAAAAAGGAATCAACAAGCTCCTGCCGGTGCTTTTGATAACGACGGAAGGAGCCAGACCTCCTATCGGGCAAGCCGTAATCAAAGATGTAAAGACGGGTGGGAGAGCCGATGATTTTCTTACCGACTTCTTTCCAAATATAGGCGTCACTGCGACCAAGACTGCAACCGTAAACGCAAATAGTACTAGCGCTACTCACCATATTTGTCATTTGCTGACACTTGGTATTGCGCAATATGCTGGAATTTCGTTCGCTTTTAACCCACAATTCCGCAAATTCGGCATCTTCTGCAAGCAGGCCGGAGGAAATCTGAGACTGGTCAGAAACCCCAAATATTGGCGAATCTCCATTGCCCATACTATCAACAGACCCATGCAGATGAAGAACTTGTTCTGGAAAGAAGTATCTAGCAGCAGTGCCCCCTAGTGAAAGAGAATGCAGCTTATTTTCCTGGATTGCCGAATTCCAGAACAAATCAAACGAATGCGTATAGTTAAGTGAGAGTGCGGAAACCCAAGCGTTCTCAGACGGCTCAACCTCCGGAATAGCGTCATTCTGATCCAATTCCGCAAGCCGACGCGAAAACAGACACAACGACTCCCTGAATTCATCAATGGCAGCAGAAGGAATCTCTTCGGGCAAACGCCCCGCCTCCTGCGCTACATACTCCAACAGCTGATGCTGAATATCCTCGAACGTATCGTGGAATAGCTCGACGTCATCCTCGTAGAGCTCAGTAACTTTACCTAACAGTGACTCAAGATCGGACCAAAGATCAGACTGAAGCTCAGGCTCAAATTCCCCTAAGCGCCTAGCAAGCTCATCACGATATATGTTCACCGTGCCTGGGGCGAAGTACTTATTCAACAGAAATGAACGGTAGCCCGTATTAAGACCAAGATTTTTATCAAAGCCGTTGCCAATAATCCAGAGAACCTTAGACACTGAGCCCTGCCAATCTATTCAGAAACAGTCGCCTTAGGCTTCAATGTTAAAACGTATCCAGACCCAGGAAGCGTCCAATTGTGAATAGAAATGGATTCTGTCACATCGTCCCTAAATTCGGATGCATATCCTTCATACATATGTACGTTATACGAGCTAAATGTTGCGACAAGCGGGTAATACAAATGTGCACCCGACCCAGCAACAACCGCATTAACGCGCATGCACCTACAAGGAAATACAAGTTGATAGGCATGGAAGAACGAAGCGAGCGGAACCGTATGAACCGTTTCGTAGACAAGACGTGTGTCCCTAACGTCCCACGAGAGAGGGAGGTTAACGTCGACAATATATGGAAGCTGCCTCTTGGGATCGGTACATTTCCGAAGTTGGATATCAACTTGACTCGTTAGATCAGCATCGTTGAGCAGGAACTTAACACATCGATAGGACTCAGCCTGGGCCAGCATCTCGAATCTTGGTCCAACCTGAAAATACGGAATGCCTTCCTGGATGCTCATATAGCTAATGCGAGTCGTAATATCGACGGAAATGACACCTTTCTCGCAATCAATTTCCAGCTTGATGTCACGATCAAGTGTGTCAATATACGTGTCCTTAAGCAGAGACTGTCTGAGTCGATTTAAGATTTCATTATAAAAAGGGAGACAGCTGCTGGAATACGCATACCGGCTTATAAAGGAACGGAATGTACCTTTAACGCCGTCGAACAAACTACGGTCATCGGGATTACTAAAATCTCTCACAGGACAATCCCAATCAGCACGAACAATTAGCCCTACTTCCCCAGCGCCATTTTTACTTGCTGGTAGTCCCAGTCCAAATAGCCCTTGCTACGGCTTTTCATTGGAGCATGAACACCGCAATCCCTGATAACTTCAGGACACAAAGACTTATTCATACGCGCAGAGTTGTAGAGAACTACAATTTCGACGCCGGCCTCCTTGGCCATCCTGCATTCGTATTCGATATAGCTCTCAAACGTAACGTACTTTCCAACGTTACGCAGCTTATATCCACGACGATACGACCAGCACCACTGGCAGCTACCCTTTGTTACCGAGTCGGTATGGTCGCCCACAATTAGAGCAAAACGCTTTGAAACATCCAAGCGTTGCCTAAGAGATGCCTTGATGTTACAGGGCTTACTCGTATCACGCGACTGATGAAGCTCATGGGCATCGGTAAAACTCAGCGACCAATAACCGCTGTCGTTCCATTTTCTTAATTGATCAACGGCGTCGAAATCATGGTACCAATCAGCTGCAATATAGGTTCTTGTACGATAAACCATGCAAGCCCCGCACCGTCCACGAGCGAGGTGCACTGGTAGAACGATTAGGATCCCGTACACCCGGCGGGAAGTGCCCAGCCGGCGTCCGCACAGATCTTCGTGAACGCCGAGCAGCCGGAGAATCAGCAGAACAACGTCCTCAAAGTCCGACTCGTCGAAGCCGGAGAGGTCAATCGAGGTCAGCCTGGGGCAGCTTGCGAAGGTCACGCTACCGCCCGCTACTGACCGCTACTGACCGCTACTGTCCGCGGCACTCAGCAAACCAGCCGAATGCCGCGGTCTCCCGAGACTAGCGGAGCCGCCCTTATTGCTAACGCTGCCAAAGCAAGCCCCACTTCGTCAGTAACTTGGACGGGTGCCCCAGCAGCAGCGCGTGGCACCTAGAAGCGCTGTTCCCAGCAGGAATAGCGCTAGGGAGGCGGCGATCCAGTTGCTGTCGGCGGTCTTGGGGAGCGTGGCGGTGGCAGCGCTGGCGGTCTTGGCCCTGGATGGCGTGGACGCCGTGGTCCTGGTCACGGTCGTCTTGGTTGTCGTGGTTGTCTTGGGCGCCGCGGTCGCGGGCTTAAGGACGGGATCCGTCGCGGGCCCGGCACCGGGCTGCTCGACGGTAGGACCGGCACCGCCGGCCGGCTCACCCGCGTCACCGGGCACCACGCGCCCGTCGGCCTCCCCCGCCGGCTCCGTGGCGCCCTCGGGCCCGATCACCACATGCGGACCATGGCCCCGGAGGCATCCGCCACGCCGCCGGCACCGAAGGCCCCGCCCGCGGGCGCCACGAACCGCGCGGACACGAGCGACCCGCCCGCGCACCCGACGCCGCCGTCGGTACCGGCAGCATCGAGCCACGAGGCATCGACGGAAAGCCTGCACCCGGTCGTGCCGACATCAGCGCCCGCGTCCTGCAGGTAAACGCCGTAGGCATGCGCGCCTGCGGCGGGCGCGGCACCGACGGCGACGGCGCGCCCGCCGCCGCGCACGGCCATGTCGCCGGCGATCACGCCGGCCACGGCCTCGCCCGAGACGCCGGCCCCGTCCGCACGGGCATCGACGGTGCGGCCGTCAACCGCGAGCGCCCGCGAGACGTGGATCGCGCACTGCGAGCCCGATGCCGCCAGGGACCCGGTTCCGCGGAGCGTCAGGTCGCCCCACACCTCCATGCCGCACTGCGCGATGTCCGCATCGGGCGCATGCGATTCCGTCACCGAGTTTGGCCCGGCAAGCGTCACGACCAGGTCCCCGTCGGCGCCGATGGCGTCGCCCGCGTAGCCGTCGAGCTCCAGGTGGTTCGCATCGGTCCAGGCCCAGCCGGGGCTCGACACGCCCGGCTCGCAGTACGTCGCGCCCGCGATGATCAGGCCCTCCGCGCCCGCGGCGTAAGTTGGCCCGCCCAGCAAGACGCATAGGCAGGCCATGGCGACGATCGCGATGTAATGACGGCTGGTGTAGGACTCGGCAGCAAACATACCCGCTCCGATCTTCGCAGGAGCCAATAGAATGTGCACCAGAAAATGCCCTGGTAGCAGCACTTATTAGTTTAGCGGGATCGATGCGGGGGCAAAGGAAAACCGCGTGGGCGATGACCACAATTAGGTGTAAATCGTTTTGCCAGTCGGTGAAAGGAAGAACCGACTTACGAATGGTCGACCGTTTGTATGACTCCAAGCAGATATTAAAAAGCCCGTTGCCGGAACAAGCCGGTAACGGGCCCACTTTGCCACAACGCTATGAAGATCGCCAATATCGAAAGTCAATTTATAATCCTATAGCGATGCGAATTCGTTTGGGCAAATAACGACCGCAAAGTGATACAAGCGAATAAGATCCGCCAAGATTCAAATAAAATCTGTGCAATATGCAATAGTAGATTTAGATAGAAGCGCTGTCCGGCGAAAGAGGATGGATGTTTTCCCCGATCTTGTGGGCGGGAACGCCACCCCAGACCTCTCCTGCGGGTACGTTATTCACGGCTACGCCGTTTGCGCCGATGATGGCATTACGCCCCACAACAATGTCTCCTATGACCTTGGCTCCGGCGCAAACCCGAGCACCGTCTTCGATGACCGGCGAATCGTCGGCAAAGCCGAAGCCAATGGTTACCTGCTGGTTAATCCAGCAGTCATCTCCAATCGACTTGGCGGCTATGACGGATCCGTTTCCATGCTGGATGAAGAGTCTGTGCCCTATGTTCTTCGTGTAAATGGTGAGGCTGCTGAACAAAGGAAAGAAAAGCCGAAATAGCGCCCTCACTACGGTGCCGTGTGCGCTCAGGCGAATATCGACGAGGTTCCTGAACTCAGGGCAAGTCATGACGATGTTTGAAAACTGCATGATAAAAGGCGCGCCCAGGTCTCTTCCGAGGCACGCCGTCCAATGGTTGACGTCCTCCCTAATCAGAGAGTACCCCCCCCCCAGCGAGAACAGTCCGGCGAAGGGGGCGACTCTCCAATAGTTGAGCAGGAGAAGTGCGGTGTCTTTCTTGTTTGTCATAAGACCACTAAGCCTTTCTGCCATGAGAGAACATGGCTCGCGTCGATCGAACCGTCCCCGGATTGAGCGCAATGGAGAGCGCATAGCAAGCGACTGGCACAATTTCCGTCCAGAGGCCGCCGATATAGACCGAAACCATGAATGCAAGCGCCATCGAGCACTCGCAGGCGAGGAGCCTTACGCAGGAGATGCAGAGGCGCTTCTTCGCAAGATAAAGCTCACTCACAACGCTGCGTAGAACAATGGCGAGCACAAGGCCGCAAACAACGAAGTCGACGCTTCCGAGAACGTAGGCGCCGAGACAGGACGCCATCGCGCTGACGCCGAGGGCCAGAAGGTTGAACCTCAAAAGCTGCTGGGTGTCCCCGTACACCTTAAGGTAGGTCGAGCAGAGAATGTTCATTTTGCCGTCGAACACGAGCAGCGGCATGAGGAGGCCCAGGTAATGGAAGCTATCAGCATACTCGGGAAGCCAGAGGTTGAGCACGGCACAGCCCGGCAGGTAGCATAAGTAGAGGAGTGAGAACGTAACGAAAAGTCCGTCGCGCAGCTGCATGTACCTCGCCTTGAGGGAATCGATGTCGAGCCTCCTGAGCACGGGAAACAGCACGAGGCTGAACTGGGCGATGAAGGCGAGCACGAATGAAACCATAGAGAACGCGAAGGACATCTGCCCGAAGGTCTCGAGCCCCCATTTCATAACGATGATCTGTCTGGCGACACCGACAACGAGCGAAGAAGCGTAGTAGGCGACCATGACCTGAGCCCCAACACGGAGATCGCCAAGCGCCATTTTCAGCGCGTCGCCCATCGACCCCGCCTCTGCGCGCATGATTCCCCTACCGCACGCGAGGCAGTAGAAGAAGGATACGCTCATGCCAGCTACGTAGCCGACGGCAAGAGGCTCGTAGCTGTTGCCGCCCGCAGCCATGAAGGCGATGAGAATCGCGAGAAAGGCGACCTTGCTCAACGCCGTGGCGATTGAGTAGATGCGCGTCAGGTTAACGGCTTGGAATATCGGAGATATGAAGCCGTATAGGTTCTGGAAGATGCCATAGACGAGGAGCGCGAATATCACAAAGCGGAGGTTGGTGTCGACGTTCACGAAGAGGGCGACTCCGAGAAGGGCGGCCGCGATGGCAACCTGCATGAGGAGGACCACTCGCATCTCGGCCTTCAGGGCGCCTTTATCGAGTTCCTCGTAACGCTTGCCACCAAGGCGGAGATAAGCGCCGTCCCCTATGCCAAGAAGCGCGATCGCGACATAGCCAGCATAGAAGACGAAAAGCTGCCAGTACGCGTATTCCAGCACGCCCAGCAGCTTGGGGACGACGAGCGTCATGAGGAAGCTCGACACAAGCGCTATCCCCTGCGCGGCGAAGGCATAGGCGACGTTGCTCGCTATGCCGCCCTTTTCCTCGACGGAGAATAGGCCCTTGATGGCAAGGATGAATCTAGTGCTCATGTATGGTGTAGCCGCCCCTCAGCGTATTCGCAAAACTCTTCGTAGTTCCCAAAAGCATGCTCGTGCTCATCGATCCAACGCAGGCACTCGTCCGCGTTCTCGTGGTCGTCGAGCTTCTGCCTGAACCTCTCGCAAAGCCCATCCGAGCTCGTGGTGAATAAGTAGAAGTACTCGTGGAAGACCTCGATGGGAGGCGTGACAGAGAAACGCTCCTTGTAGAGGCGATAGATGGTGCACGCCTCCTCGAGCTGCTTCGACTTTCGGCGCTCATAGTATTCCTCCAGGGAGCAGATGCGTTTCCCAGGAACCCCCCCCAGACGGAGCCACCCTCGACGTTCCCCGATACGACGGAGCCGGCGCCTACTATGCAGTTGTCGCCGATGGTCGTTCCGGGAAGAACGGTGCACCCCCAGCCAAGGAAGACGTTGCTTCCGATGCTGACGGGCTTCTGGCTCCCGAGGATCTCGCCGTGGGTCCAGACCTTGGTTACCCCAACGCTGTAATCGTGAGTGAGGATGGTGACGGGGCCCGTCATGGCGACATGAGACCCAAAGGAGAGGAGGTGGGGATTCTGCTCGTCAATGTTGGTTCTGCCAGGAGAGAAAATTACGACGTCATCGCCCATCTTCACCCCGATGTTCTTCAGATGTGCAACGTAGGCGTCCGTCGATGCGCGGTGCCCCTGCACGACCGACTTGCCAAGCTTGGCGACCCTACTCTTCAGCGACGATGCTAAGCCCATGTACTCTTTTCCCTTCTCGAGCGGTCGAGGTTTCTATAGCCGCAAGGGCAAACAGGCACCAGGCTATCGGGATAAGCCCGGAACCGTTGCCGACCTGATAGCCTATGAGGGCCAGGATGCCCATTGCGAGCCCGATTCTGTAGGTCCTCCGCTCGGTGTGATCGCCCAGCAGACGGGCGACGAGCCTTATGGCAAAGTAGCCATAAGCTGCGAGGCCCGGTAGGCCGAGTTCCACGAGCAGGGTGAGAAAGTAGCTGAAGGTCGTGTTTGTACCGAAGTCGACCGCGAGCACCGGAGGCGCCATGTTGTAGCCGACTCCCCAGGGGTTCTCCAAGAACTCGGCGAGGGCGTTCGACATGCAGAGAAAGCGCTGCTCGTTGTCTCCTCCGGTTATGTCGGCGGACTCGACGCCTTGCGAAAAGCCCTTGGAGATCGTCTCAATGTCGATGAAGGCGCCTTTCCCCGAACCGCCCATGAGAAGATAGACGACGAAAGTCGCTAAGAGGAAGAGGGCTACGATAAGGACGAGCCATTCCAAGGCATTCCTGCGCTTGCGGAGCAAGCCTTCGGCCTTCGTGTCGCGACGAAGAAGGTGGGCAAGGACGACGAAGCCGAAGAAGAGCACGATGTTGCCGGTCCCCGACATTGCGAAGAGCACGAACAGGATAACAAGGACCAGGGTCCTGAGAAGGCCGTTGGCCCATTGACGGCCGCCGGTGACGAGGTAAATCATGGTCGCGGCCGCGACGAAATAGGAGCATTCAAGGTAGAGCCCCTGCGCGCGATATGAGTAGACCAGGTATTCCGCATTGGAGGCCCAAGACGATGCCGCCCCCCAAGGCACGGAAATGTAGAAGGCGGGCTGGGGGAAAAGCCCGTAGAGTGTGAATGCTCCACCGTTCTGAAAGGCGACATACTGCGCAATCGAGACGACCGTGCTGACGACCAGACCGATCCAGAGACCCTTCAGCAAATAGTCAACATAATCTTTGAGCGAAATGACCGCCAGGTAGGCCGCGATGGACGCAGCGAGGACTACGAGGCCGTTCACGTATGAGTTGATCTGCAGGCCAACGTGAGTGGTGGTCGTGAACATGACGAGGCCGAACGAGAGGATGATCAGCAAAAGAAGTGGCAGCATGCCGCGGTCGAAGCACTGGAAGATGTTCCGCTCCGTCTCAGCGGGGCGGAACACGATTCGCAGCACTAGCACGATTGCGGCTACCGGGTAGATGACGTCGACGTACAGGTTGCCGACCTTCGCGACGTAGAAAACGCCTTGGGCAAAGCAAAGTCCCAGCAAGAGGGCGGCGAGGGGCCAGCGGTCACTTCTTTTTTCAGGCGCTCGCGACTCGGCGCGCGTAAGACGAGTCATCACGCCACCCCTCGATTGGAACCGACGGCCGTGGCGGCAAGATCGGAAACGACTTTGGCGACATTGGCCTTGAAGTCGAGCTCGCTCGCGGCGTAGGCGCGCCCGTTCGCGCCCATGCGGCTGGCGAGAGCGTCGTCAAGCAGCTCGGCCATTGCGCGCACCAGTTCATCGTCGCCGTCCGCGACGAATCCCGTCTCCCCGTCGACCACGAACTCAGAGAGTCCGGGCGCGGAGCTCGTGATAACCGGCTTGCCGAAGCTATAGGAGATTGGCAGGACGCCGCTTTGCGTCGCCTCGAGATAAGGGAGAACGGTTGCCCGCGCATGTCGCATGAGATAAACAAGCTCGCCGTCAGCGATGTATCTGTTAAGGAACAGAATCGACCCCCGGTGGCTGGAGATAGCGCTGAGGGCCTCGTCCTCAACGGCCCCTCGCCCCGCAATGACGAGTCTCGCCTCCGGATGGTCGCCGAGGAGGGCCGTAAACGCCCTGACGAGCCCTTCGACGTTCTTGTATTTCTCTATCGCCCCAAAGAACAGGAAGAAGCCGGCGGCAAGCCCCCCCTCCGCCTCAGGCGGTACGGCGGCGTCGCAGTCGGGTGCCGTGGCTCCGAGCCTTAGCACCGAGACCTTCCCCGCGACGCCGCGCCCATGGCGAGAAGCGAGGTCAGCGGCGGCGGAGTTTGACATCACGACTACGCGGGAGGCCTGGCCGAGCGCGCGCCCCCTGGTTCCGAGGAGATACGCAAATCGCAGACGGGTCTTCAGGCGCATTTTAGCAAGATGGGGCTTGACGTCGTGAACGAAGACGACCGTATTGGCACGCATCGAGCGAACGGCCGCCGATGTGACCGTTTCGTCGGTTAGCCAAACGCTGTCCGGGGAGAACTCCGCAAGCTCTGCGTCTATGGCGCGAGCAGCAGATCGACCCTTGCCAAGGCCAGCAGCCAGATGGTATGAGCGGACGGCGCCCGAGCGCCCGAGCGCCACGGTGTCGGCTGCGGCTCCCTCGGGGAGAATAATCAGGGCTTCGTGGCCGAGTTCCGCCAATGCGAGGTAACAGCTTTGCGCGAAGTGCACCATTCCGCCGTCGCGCACCGTGCAGATAATCGCGATTCTCATTCGAACACACCTGCGCCCTTCAGCGCAGCCTCGTAGAACAACTCGAGGCGGCGAGTTGCCTCGGCGATCTCGAAGCCCTTTTC
Organism: uncultured Collinsella sp.; assembly: GCA_937995345.1. GTDB lineage: Bacteria > Actinomycetota > Coriobacteriia > Coriobacteriales > Coriobacteriaceae > Collinsella. The sequence continues at coordinate 11,884 of CALKKS010000013.1, forward strand.
CGTCACGATGCCAAGGGCGTCGTGACGGTCGCCGCCCTTGGCTGATAGGACGGCCCCCGCCCACTCGTCAGGAGAGCAGGAAAGTGGGACTCTCATTGAGCCGGGAATAAGGACCGCTTCGGGCGTTATGGAATCGGCCAGGACGCAGGGGAGCCCGGAGGCCTGGGCCTCGACCGCGGATACGGGTAGCCCCTCGAACAGAGACGGCATCACGAAGACATCCATAGCCTGAACAAGCCTATCGACGTCGGAGCGGAGCCCGAGGAACGTCACACTGTCCTCTATGCCGAGCACGCGAACTTGTTCCTTGACCTCATCCTGAAGTTGGCCAACCCCCACGAGCAAGAGGCGGGCGTCGGGCCGGCTCTTCAGCAGAGATGCCATGACCTTGACAAGGAAGGGGTGGTTTTTTTGGGGCATGAACCGCCCCACGTGGCCGACGACGAGTCCGTCGCCCACTCCGAGCTCAGACCGCACTTCGTTGCGGACCTTTCGGTCGAACGAGAAGCGGTTGAGCTCGATGGCGTTCGGGATGATGGTCACATCGCCCGCAGAGACCGAGCCCCTGCCGAACAGGAACTCGCCGGCCTCCGTCGAGCACGCGGCGAGGTTCGTGCATTCCCTCTTCGCCGCCCCCTTCAGGGCGTTCGCCATGAACTTTTGGAACCTCCGCTCGGTGACGACGCGGGCGGCATGGGAGTGAAGAATCCTAACCGGCACGCCATGCTTTCTCGCCTCGCGCAATACAATGATTGCCTTTGCCGAAGCATGGGCGTGGAGCACGTCGTAGCTGTGCGAGGAGAAGAAAACCTTGGTGTCGCGAACGCTCTGCTCGAAGCTCCCCCCATTCGCATAGGGCGTTATGAGATGCAGCTCGCTGCCCAGAGCCTTAAGGCGCTCAGGGTAATCATCCTTCACCCCATTGGTGCGGTTATATGCGAGGACGTCGACTTGAAAGCGCGAATGGTCCATGTTTGCTATCCAGCGGATGCACTGCTCCTGGATGCCGCCCCCGTTGCCGTATCCGTCCATGAAGAACAGCACGCGAATCCTGCCGTCTTGTGGATTAGCCATTCATCCTCACCTTCAAAGCCCGGGCGAGCGAGAACAGCCCCGCCCTGTCGAGCCAAACTTTGAGTTTCTGTTTGGGCGGGAGAGACCGCATCAGCGCCTTGTCGGCCGGCATTCCCGCATCTATGTCATTAAAAAGTCGCGCGCTGGCTTCGTCATGCCGTCCCGATGAGCCGAACAGCATGTTCGATTTCTCCGAGACAAGAGCGACCTGGTCAGAGCTCAACTCCACGAGGCGCCCCCTGGATGAAAGCAGGCGCTTGATCCAGTCGCTCCCCTTTTGAGTAACACACAGAACCAGGGTCGCCCCCTTTGAGGAGCCCGCGCCAAGCACGTCATCGCCCACGATGACATCGGCGAAATGGTATCCCTTCGCCGGGCAGTGGTGGCAGCTCCCGCGCAGTATGATGCCGTTCGCGAAGCAGTTGGTGTAAAGGTCTGATACGTACGTCGCGCGGTCAACCGTTGTGCCGTTCTTGAACTTGTAATGACACATGGAACGTCCGTAGCCCCTGGTCTTGTCCCTCTGGTTGACCGACACGAGCTTGGATTCGGCGCTCGCCTCAAGCCCGCGCTTGTACGCCTCCCAGACACCCGGCGAGGAGGCACCTCGGCACACCACAGAGACCGCAAGCAGGTTCTCTCGAGATTTCCCGCAGCATCGGCCCAAAGCCTCGACCTGGCACGGAGTCCCACCGAAAACGACCTTGCGACCAGACTCGAGCTCCCGTTTGACCGCCGCATATATGCCGCGCACGTTGCTTTGGACGTACTTCGAACTGGCAAAATCTGCAACGCGATCAAGCTCGTCCGTAAGTCTATGCTCCGCCTGGATGTCGCTTGACCATGCACAACCGGCGACCAAACCGTTCGCGTCTATCGCGCCGCGCGCGAGTTCGGCGAAAGCCCCTCCGGAGGCAGATGTGGAAAGGACGTCCTGATTAGAAGACGAGAAGACGTATCCCGCGATGAAGGAGGGGCGCTCCACATTAGAGCGCGTGAGGGCCTGGCAAACACGCTCACATTTACGGCAGCGAATGCATGCATCCTCGTCGACGGAGGGGACGAGAAAGCCCCTTTCGTCGGAGACGAGGGTGATGGCCCCGCTTGGGCAAACGGAAGCGCACGCCGAGCAACCCGTGCAATCTTCCGCCATGTCGAAATCCAGTACCTTGCCTTCCATTAAAGAGCGAGCGCCCCCTTAAGGTAGTCGAGCGCATGATCTCTCTGAGCCCTGATCGCCTGGCGCGATGCCGTCGGATCGAAATCGCCGAGCTCGCCAAAGTCCAGGTTATCCGCAGACTTCAGGCGGTCGCCGAGCCCAAGAGACCTCAAAAGCGAGCTGCGCCTCGTCTCATTGGGGTCGCTAGTGACGGAGACGAATGGCTTGCCGTAGATCGCGGAGAAGGCCGTGCCGTGGAAGGAGTTGGTGACGACGAAGCGGGCGTGCGCGACGAGACCAAGGAACTCCCTCGGGCCGACGTCGAGCCTGCGCTCGATGCCGGAGAACATCGCGCGCGGGGGCGGGACGATGTTGATTACAGGAAGCCCGAAAGCCTTTCCGGCAGCTTTCGCAGCCTCTATCGAGTCCTTTGTGCCGCTCCATGCGAAGTAAAGGATGTAGGGTTTGTTGGGCACGGCATCGTCCAGCGCGATATGCTCGTAGTCGCCTTGTTCAAGCAGAAGCGTCGGATCACAGACATGCTCGCACTCAAGCCCCCATGTTCTCAAAAGATCGACGCCCGTGGTCTCGCGCATGGAGAGCGCGTCGAAGGTCGAAATCATCGGGAACAGATAGTCCTTCTGCTTCTTGGCCTCGATCACCCAATCAGAGAAGGATGTGGCATACGCGATGCGGCGCTCCTTCTTCGGAAAGTTCAGATAATAGACGGGGTTCTGGTAGCGTATGCCGGGGTCGAGGTTCCAAGTCTGGTCGCTGCCGCAAATCACGGTGTCGAACTGGCCGACAGCGCTCTCCACATCCTCCGGGGTCAGGCACCTTTCCGTCGTGTCAAGGATGTCCGCGCCGAAAGACAGGAACATCTCGTTACGCCGCTTGAGCGAATCCTTGTACGGGAGACGAGAAATGGTCTTGACAATCTCCTTCGGGTGGTCGAGCCGACGCGCAAAAGGCGTCACGATGTTCATCATGGTCTCGGAGCGGTAATCGATCACCTTGCATGTTCCGCCATCTCCGAGCATCCTTTTCACGGTGGTCTGGAGCGCAAACGCCTGTAGCGACGCGCCATAGTTGTTGCAGGCATGGTAGGTCAGGATGCCAACATTCCTCATCGAGTTCTCACTTTCATAATAAGGTCTTTGTACACGCTGCTGGCCATCTTCGCGTAGTCGCATTTGGCCAGCACCCTGTCCGGTGGGTTTACAGGCTCCCTGAGCAGGGCATCGAGGTCAACTTCGGGGTTCTTGGGGTCGATGTAATGAACGGCATCCTCGTAAACCTCCGGAAGGCAAGTCACGTTAGAGACGATGACCTGCGCCCCGACGCTCAAGGCCTCGAGAGGGGGGATGCCGAAGCCCTCGTACTCCGAAGGGAGAATGAATGCCTTACAGCGTTGCATGAGGTACTTGCTCTCCCCGTCGCTCACGTAGCCGACGAAAAGCACGTTCTCGGGAATGCCGCCCTCCAACAGCGAACCATAGGCGGTCGCATTGAAACCGCCGGCGACGACGAAGAGGGATTCTTTGTTGCGCCTCGCGGCGTCCATAATCCAGCCGAGGTTCTTATTGGGCGCGAGACTGCCAAGGGAGTAATAGAAACCACCCTCGCTCAGGGCAGGGAACCGCTCAGATATTTCTGGGTCTGGCACCACCGACTCAAAGTAGCTCCATCCCGGATAAACCACGGTGACCTTTGAGGGGTCAACCCCGTAGACCTCCACCATCCTGTTTTTTGAGTACTCCGAAACCGTGTAGACCCTGTCAGCGCGATGCCATGCGTAATGGAAGTGAATCTTATGCCATGCCTGTGAGACGCGAGCGTAGAAAGAAGTGAAGTACTCGGGTCGCTCCTTGTAGCAGATGTCATGGATGAAAATGGAGCCTTCACTGCAGAGCGGGGCGATGGAGCATATGTTGAGACAGTAGGCGCGACGCTTCACGGCATAGGGGGCGAGACATAGCTGCTCCCAGAGCGACCCCTTCACCCTGCCTGTGCGAATGACACCGATGTGGTTAAGTTCAGGGACGTCTTGGGCGTACTCCGGAACTACGAGACTGACAGGGAAGTCCCCCTCGACGAGCTTGTCGAGCTCAAGAACAAGCTCACGCGCCACGCGTTCCTGCCCGGTAAGCCTGCGAGCGCAAAACTCGCCGTTTATGATTATCCGCTCGTAACCAGAGCAGGAAGAAGATCGGGTCATCGGATGCCTTCCAGCAAAGAATCGTATAGGTTCTGGAGCTGCAGCGAGCTTGCAGCGATGTCGAACGCTTTGACGCCCTCCTCGTCCTCTGGAAGGAATGGCCTATCCCTCATTTCAAGAAGGTGTTCGGCCCAAACCCCAGGGGAAGACGAAAGGTGCTCAAAGTCGACAAGAGAGGTAAAGGCCGTCTCAGAGGTCATGGCATCAGACGCGAGCATGGGTACGTGCGCGGCTTGGCATTCGACGCCGACGACCGGAAGGCCCTCGTAAAGCGATGGCAGGCAGAACACGTCGAAAGCCTGATAGAGCTCATAGACCTTTTCGTACTGACCGAGGAACAAGACGGAATCGTCTAGGCCAAGCTCCTTGGCCCTGTCAATCGTGGCGGTAAGAAGAGGTCCCTCCCCTGCGCAAACCAAGAGGGCCGAAGGCTCAAGCTTCTTTAGCTCAGAGAACACTTCAAGCAAAAAGGAATGGTTCTTCTGCTTGACAAAGCGGCCAATATGGCCCACGACAAAAGACGACTGATCGATGCCGAGAGAGCCCCTCACCTTGTTACGAGCCTCATCCGATGGCAAAAAGAGAGACGTGTCAATGGCATTGGGAAGCAGCGTAAAACTGCTCCCTTTGCCAAAGAGCCATTCGCCTGCATACTTCGAGCACGCGATTCGGTTCGTGGCGTATCTGTTCGAGAAGGGTTTGAGCAGACCCTTAATCGCGTTCTTGGCGTACTCGCCAGCCCCCGAGGTGGAGTGACTATGAGCAATACGCACGGGAACGCCGGCCTTCTTTGCGGCGCGCAAAGGAAAAACGCTCATAGCGTTGACATGACTGTGCACTATGGGCCAGCGCTCAGCCTCAAACAGCTCGTGAAGGTCTCGCTGGTAGGAAAAGGCATGCTGGTACGGGGGAATCTTTATGACCCTCCCGCCAAGTTCCTCTATCTCGGAAAGCGGGACACGGGAAGAATCGGCATCAACAAGAATATCGAACTGGTATCGCGAACAGTCGATGTGGCGGTAGTAGTTCATGACCACCGCCTCAACGCCGCCCCCGACCATCTTGCCGACTACATGCGCAACTCTTACAGGCATATCAGCTCCAGAAGTCCTCGAAACGCTCGATGTCCTCCTCGACGAGCTGGTCGCCGAGCTGGACCTCGATGATGTGGAGATCTGCGCCCGACGCATGCACGGCATGCATGCGGCCGACCTCGATGTTCACCACGGAGCCGGCGCGCACGGGGATGACCTCGCCGTCGAGCACGACCTCGCCCGCCCCGCAGGCGACCGTCCAGATTTCCGAGCGCCGGGCATGGCGCTGATAGCTGACCTGTTTGCCGTCGGAAATGACGAGCTCCTTGGTGAGCGACTTGCGTCCGTCGGGGTAGACTGAGCTGTCGAGCACCCGGTACTCGCCCCAGCGGCGGCGCTCGTACATCGGGCGCGTCTCGGCGGCCTCGGAGACCTGGCGCTTGATGCCGGCCGACGCCTCCTTGCCGCAAGCGAGGATGCCGTCGTGCGTGGCCACCACCACAGCGTCAGAGAGCCCCGCCACCACCATGGGGAGGCCGGTCTCATTGATGACATGGACGTTTGAGCACGTGGCGCAGTCGACGACAGCACGGCCCGAGGCCTGCTCGGCCATCTCCTCCGTGAGGGTGTTCCAGGTGCCCAGGTCCTTCCAGGTGCCCGAGTAGGGCACCACGCCGATGGACTGCGCCCTCTCGACCACCTCGTAGTCGAAGGAGATCTTGGGCAGCTCCGCGTAGCGCGAGCGGAACTCGTCGAAGGACGCGGCCTTTAGGTAGCCGTCAGAGATAGCGGTAAGATAGCCGAGCCTGAACGCGAAAACGCCGCAGTTCCAGAGGGCACCCTGCGAGATGAGCGCCTCAGCCGTCGCCTCGTCGGGCTTCTCGGTGAAGCGGGCGACCTTGCGGGGGTTGCCAGAGGGGTCGCCCGGCACGATGTAGCCGTACTTCTCAGAAGGATAAGTAGGCTCCACGCCTAAGAGCACCAGGTCGGCGAAGCCGGACTGCACGGCCTCGTCGAGCTTGACCACCCCGTCGTAGTAGGCCTGGTCGGCGTAGGAGTCGATGGGCATCACTATCACGGTGTCGCCGGCGTCGGCGCCCTGCTCCATGGCAAGGTGCGCGCAGGCGAGCATGATGGCCGGGGCGGTGTCGCGGCGTTCGGGCTCAAGCACCAGGGCGTAGTCGCCCACGACCTGGCTCCTGATGGAGAACTCCTGGTCCGCACAGGTGGCGATGGTCACGTCCAGATCGGCGCCCACGGCGCGTATCTGCGAGAAGACGCGCTGCACCATGGAAACGTGGTTGCCCTGCGAATCACGCAGCACCTTCAGGAACTGCTTGGAGCGCGATGAGTTGGAGAGCGGCCACAGGCGCGTGCCCGAGCCGCCGGAGAGCAGTATAAGATGGGTCACTTCGTTCCCCCTAGGATGGACTCGACTTCGGCTGATATGGATGCAAGAAGGGAGTCGGCCCCTTCCATCGTCGCCGCCTTGGCGAACACGTAGGCCTTGACCTTCGGCTCGGTGCCAGAGGGCCGCACGATCGCGCGGGAGCCGCCGGCCAGGCGCAGCTCCAGGACGTCGGCGGACGGGAGCTGCTGGGGCTCCGGGTCGGAGGGGTTCACGGCGGGCATCTCGGCTCCTTCGGCGTAGTCGATGACCTGGTCGACGGGCAGGCCCGCGACCTCCGCGGGCGGGTTCGCGCGAAGTCCGGCCATGATGGCGGCCATGTCCGCGGCCCCCTCCGGGCCCTCGTACGTCTTGGAGAGCAGCGCGCTCGCCCAGAAGCCGTGCTCCGCGTAGAGCCTCTGCATGGCCTCGTAGAGGTCCAGGCCCCTCGCCTTCCAGTGGGCGGCGAGCTCGCACACGAGCACGGACGCCACGACGGCATCCTTGTCGCGGGCGTGGGTGCCGGCGAGGTAGCCGTAGGACTCCTCGAAGCCGAAGAGGAAGTCCGCCTCGCGCCCCTGCGACTCCAAAAGGCCTATCTGCTCGCCGATGAACTTGAACCCGGTGAGCGTGCGGCGCAGTTCCAGGCCGTAGGAACGCGCGAGGTCGTCGGCCATGGGGGCGGAGACCACGGTGGTGACGGCCACCCTGCGCGAGAGGTCCTCGCCGCGCTCGGCTGCCTGCTCGGCGAGCATGTCGAGCAGGAGCAGTCCCACCTCGTTGCCCGAGAGCAACCTGTACTCGCCCCCGTGTGGGACGGCGATGCCCAGGCGGTCGCAGTCGGGGTCGGTGGCGAAGAGGAGGTCCGCCTCGGTCTCCTCGCAGAGCTCGAGGCCGAGCCCCAGTGCCTCACGTACCTCGGGGTTGGGGTACGGGCAGGTCGGGAAGTCGCCGTCCTGGACGGCCTGCTCCTCGACCACGTGGACGTCGGTCACTCCGATCTTGGCGAGGACCCTGGAGACGCACTCCAGGCCCACGCCGTGCAGCGGCGTGTAGGCCACGCGCAGGCCCGAGCAGTCCACGCCGGTCGCCTGGGCGGCGACCAGGTCGACGAACTTCTCGATGACGGACTCGTCGATGGCATTGGCGAGCCCTCGCTCAACGGCCTCGCCGTAGGGCATGGCCCTCACGTCTTCGAACGGGTCCACGGCGTCGATGGCCACCTGGATGGCCTCGGCCGTGGCAACCGTGATCTGGCAGCCGTCCGCGCCGTAGACCTTGTATCCGTTGTAGGCTGCCGGGTTGTGGCTCGCGGTTATGTTCACGCCCGCCGAGCACCCCAGCTCGCGCACCGCGAAGCTGAGGGCCGGCGTGGGCTCCACTCGCTCGTACATGTACGACTTGATTCCGTTAGCGGCCAGCACCGAGGCCGCGCGGCGCACGAACTCCTCGCTGCCGTGGCGGGTGTCGCGGCACAGGACCACGATCGGCGCATCGAGGTTGGCGTTCAGCCAGTCGGCGAGGCCCTGGGTCGCCTTGCCCACCGTGTAGGAGTTCATGCGGTTGGGCCCCAGGCCAAGCTTGCCGCGCAGGCCGCCCGTGCCGAATGCCAGGTCGCGGTAGAAGGCGTCCTCGCACTCGGAAGCAGGCATGCACTCGAGGACGACTCGCTCATCCTCGGAGACACCGGAGAGCCAGCCGTCGAAACGTTCAGTTTTCGTGTTATTCATTGGTTATCTCCCCGTCTTCTTCTTGCCAAACATGGCACCGAAAGTGCCTGTAAAACATTTCCAATCCATGCCGAAGCAACGGTTCCGCACGTAATGGAGCTCAATCTTCTGGCGCAGGCCACTATCGAAGGTCGCGGCATTACGATCAGTGGCCTGCCATAGGCCCGTGATGCCCGGGGCAACGCTCAACAGCTCTTCCTTCTCCTCGTCGGTGAAGTGCTGTTCCAGCTCATCACGCGTGATGGGACGCGGCCCGATAACGGACAGGTCGCCCTTGAGCACGTTGAGGAACTGCGGCACCTCGTCGATGGAGCACTTACGGATGAACCGGCCCACCTTGGTGATGCGCGGGTCGTCGTCGACCTTGCGCTCAACCTCCCACTGGTGCAGCTGCTCGGGGCTCAGGTACTTATGCACGTCGTTGGCGTCTGCCACCATGCTGCGGAGCTTAAGCACGCGGATCACCCGGCCTCCCCTGCCCACGCGCTCCTGCGCGTAGACCGGGCAGCCCGGCGACTCCGCGCAGATCGCGGCGCAGACGCAGGCCATGGGAATCGCCAGCACCGCGGTGCACCCGGCGCTGAAGGCTATGTCGAACGTTCTCTTGCATATGCGGTAGAAGAGGGTCCCCGTCGGCTTCCTAGGCATGGGCTAGCACCCCACCAGGGAAAAAGTCGTGGGAAATGCCTCTAGCAGGCACCCCCCCCGTAATCATTTCGACAACCGTGAGTGCCACGATCTTCAGGTCAGTGGCCACGCCGCGCTTGGCGATGTACTCCAGGTCGCGTCGTACCATGCCGTCGAAGTCCGTGTCGTTGCGGTCGGTAACTTGCCACCAGCCGGTGATGCCGGGCTTCACGGCCAGGCGCTGCAGGTCGTACTCGGTGTACTCAGCCACCTCGTTGGGCAGCGGCGGGCGCGGGCCCACGACGGACATCTGGCCCAGGAACACGTTGAGGAACTGAGGGAACTCGTCGATGGAGTGCTTGCGTATGAACTTGCCGATCTTGGTGACGCGGGGGTCGTCCCTCATCTTGAACATGGCGCCGGCGACCTCGTTCCGCTCCCTGAGCTCGGCGAGGCGCTCGTCGGCGTCCCGGTACATGGAGCGGAACTTCCACATGCGGAAGGTGGACAGGCTGCCGTCGCGGTGGGTCTGGCCAACGCGCATCTGGCTGTAGAACGGGTTGCCCTCGCTCTCCAGGCGGATGGCCGCGGCGAGCACAAGGCTCGGCACGGCGATGACGGCCAGCACGCAGCCGCTGAACACGATGTCGAAGGCGCGCTTTACGGTCCTGTAGCACAGGCGCGAGCGGTCCCAGTCCTTCACGGTCCGCATGGACTTGTAGCGCATGCTCGCGTCGCCGTCGCTCATTGCCTGGGCAACCAGCGCGGCCCCCACCGGCGCGTTTTGCCCTGTCGCTTCTTTAGTGGTCAAGTTCAAATCCACGTCCCTGATTCCAGGGATCCCCCCCCCATCGATGAATTCAAAATGCGAACGAATTGCCGGTGCAACGCCCCTTACGTCTTACTGGGAACGTCCAGCGGAAGCAGCTCTCTAAAAGCGGAGTCGCCTTCGCCCACGTCTACCAGGCACCAGCGCTTATGACGGTCGATCTTCTTTACACGGGCCTCTTGCCCCACCAAAGGCCCCTGCTCTATATGCAGCACGCCGTCTTCTATGCGGGCTACGCTGTTGCGCACCACGCCGTCGTCGTCGAGCACGCTGCGGTACCAGTCCTGCGCATCGTCCGGCATGGGCGCATAGGCCCGCTCCTTACTGCCGGCGATCCTGCAACCAAAGCTCAACTGGGCCAAAGCCTTGTCGAGTAGGGCGGCATCGCGCGTGGCGACGAAGAAGTATTCCTTGTACATAGGTTTGGTTTGGAGCGACCACGCGCCGTCCCGCTTAAACCAGAACTCCTTTTGCATCACAAAAGCGTCCTGCATCAGCTCGTGCGGGATAATGCGTCGGACCTTTTCGCAGGTCTCGCGCTCTTTGCCATCGGGGGTGTGGACCAGATACCAGCGGACGCGGCCGCGCTGGCTGTTGGTGATGGCGCCGTTAAAAGCACCGGGCAGCTGCTCTTGGCGCCGCATTGTCTGTTCCATCTCTCGCCCCCTTAACTTGCATCCGCGACGCACGCGGATGCAGGGGCGTTAAGAACAGGCTTCTCGCTCGCAGCTAGGCGCAGTCGCAAAAGTACAGGTTTTTGTAGAGGCGTATGGAGATGCACCCATTCGCGGCGCATTTTGTGCAATCTGGGAAAACGCGAGCAGTTTGCTCGTATAATGAGCAACGTCGAAAGATACAAAAACGTGTACCTTTTTGCACAACAAAAAAAAAGCCGCTCTAACCAGCGGCTTTTCTTCTATAGACAACAAAAAAGGCGACCGCCCGCGAGGACGATCGCCTTTGTTAATTCTTGTGTTGTTTGCGCTAGGCGCGAGTATTGATCTCCTGCAGCACCTTGGCCACAAACTCGTCAACGCTCATCTGAACGGTCACATTGGAGCGATCGCGGACGGAGATGTTGCCGGCCCCGACCTCCTTCTCGCCCAGGATGAGCATGTAGGGCACGCGGTCGATGCTGCGGGCCTCGCGGATCTTGTAGCCGATCTTCTCGTCGCGGTCGTCGCAGACCACGCGAATGCCGGCCTCCTCCAGCTTGGCGCACACCTCGTGGGCGTAGTCGCGGCTCTTCTCCGAGACGGGAAGCGCCTTGACCTGCACGGGAGCCAGCCAGGTGGGGAACTTGCCCGCAAAGTGCTCAATCAGAATACCAATAAAGCGCTCGATGGAGCCAAAGCACACGCGGTGCAGCATGATGGGGCGCTTCTTGGTGCCATCGGCGTCCACGTACTCCAGGTCAAAGTTGAGCGGCATCTGGAAGTCGAGCTGGACGGTGCCGCACTGCCATGTACGGCCGAGCGAGTCCTCCAGGTGGAAGTCGATCTTGGGGCCGTAGAAGGCGCCGTCGCCCTCGTTGACCTCGTAGTCCATGCCCAGCTGCTCCAGAGCGGTGCGCAGGCCCTCCTCGGCGCGAGCCCAATCCTCGTCCGAACCCATGGAGTCCTCGGGGCGGGTGGAAAGCTCAACGTGGTACTTAAAGCCAAACTTTTGGTACACGGAGTCGATGAGGTTGACCACGCCCACGATCTCGTCGGTCAGCTGGTCGGGACGCACAAACAGGTGGGCGTCGTCCTGGTTAAAGCAGCGCACGCGGAACAGGCCGTGCAGGGCGCCGCGCAGCTCGTGGCGGTGCACCAGGCCGATCTCGCCGGCGCGGATGGGCAGCTCGCGGTAGGAGTGCGGCTTGGAGGCGTACACCAGCACACCGCCCGGGCAGTTCATGGGCTTAATGCAGTACTCTTCGTCGTCGATGACGGTGGAGTACATGTTGTCCTTGTAGTGGTCCCAGTGGCCACTGGTCTTCCACAGCTGCTTGTTCATGATGAGCGGCGTGGAGATCTCCACGTAGCCGGCCTTGTGGTGGATCTCGCGCCAGTAGTCCAGCAGCGTGTTCTTAAGGATCATGCCGTTGGGCAGGAAGAACGGGAAGCCGGGGGCCTCGTCGCGCATCATAAAGAGGTCCATCTCGCGGCCGATCTTGCGGTGGTCGCGCTTCTTGGCCTCCTCCAGCATGTGCATGTGCTCGTCGAGCTCTTCCTTGGTGGCAAAGGCGACGCCGTTGATGCGGGTGAGCATCTTGTTGTCCTTGTCGCCCTTCCAGTAGGCGCCCGAGACGCCGGTGAGCTTAAAGGCCTTGAGCGCCTTGGTGTAGCAGATGTGGGGGCCGACGCACATGTCGATGTAGTCGCCCTGCTGGTAGAAGGTGATGCGGGCGTCGTCGTCCAGGTCGCCGATGTGCTCGACCTTGTACTTCTCGCCGCGCTCCTCCATAAGGGCGATGGCCTCGGCGCGGGGCTTCTCGTACACGGTGAACTTGAGGTTCTCCTTGACGATCTTTTTCATCTCGGCCTCGATCGCGGGGAAGTCGTCCTCGCTGATCTTGACGCCCTCGGGCAGGTCGACGTCGTAGTAGAAGCCGTTGTCGGTCGCGGGGCCGTAGGCAAAGTCGGCCTGGGGGTACAGGCGCTTGATGGCCTGCGCCATGATGTGCGCGGCGGAGTGGCGGATGACGTGCGTGACCTCGTCCTGCGGGAGCTCGGCCACCGAACCGTCATTGTAGAGTGCCTTCATGGGTATGTTTTCTCCTCTCGGATGCCTGGTGCAAGTGCGTGCGCCCGGCGCTGGTGCGGCGCTTGCAGGCGCGGCGTTTTTGACTTGCATCATTATAGGCAGGTTGCCTTGGTATACAAGCGCCCGCCGCACCTTAATGGCACGGCGGGCGATTTTCTACGCATGCTTCATCGTGTGGGTGCGGGACTGCGTGGCGCGCGGCGCCCGTGGCTTGCGGCCGGCCCGGCGATGGATGCGTTACTGGATGCGAGTTCGGCAGTAGGGGCAGACCTTCCAGTGCGCGTCGAGCGGGCGATGGCAGCTGGGGCACACGTTGCGAACCTGGGTGTCGCACACGGGGCACACGACAAAGTCCTTCTCGATGGGCGCGCCGCACTGCGGGCAGGTGCCGTACTGGGCGAGCTGGCGCTCGCGCAGGGCCATGTCCAGCTCTTGCTCCTCGCGGTCGGCCGCGTAGGAGTGCGGGCGAAGGACCAGGTAGGCGATGAGACCCACAAACGGGATGAGGGCGATGATGCCCCATGCCACGTAGGCGCTGGCGCCGCGGCGACGGGCGTCAATGAACACATAGACGACCGACAGCACGTACAGGGCGATGATAAAGCCCACGAAGGCATAGATGACGCCCATAAGCTGCGGCGACATGAGCTCGTTGATGTATTTGGACATTGAGGTGTACCTTTCGGAATATTTACAGTCCGGTCAAGTTTACCACGGGGTTTGTTTATATGGGACCGCGGCTGGGTACGGGGCTGGCGCGGACACAAACATCTCAATCTGTAACAGGTGAGAGCGGAATCCGGTCCTAGATGTTACAGAACGAGACACAGGGGTCCCTCCCCGACTTCAATCTCGATCTGTAACATCTTGACTCCAAATCCTCAGCTAACTGTTACAGATTAAGACAAAGAAAACCGTCCGAACCGAATGTCTCAATCTGTAACAGCTAGAGGCCAGAAGCCCTTCTATCTGTTACAGATCGAGACAAAGGAAAACGTCCAATCTCAATATCTCAATCTGTAACAACAACTCGGCAAAAACAGGCCTAACCGTTACAGATTTAGACATTCGAAACCGACTGATAGGTTCATCTAAATCTGTAACATCTAGACCCCAAAACGATCCCTAGATGTTACAGAACGAGACAGAAGAATCTCTCCATGACTTTAAATCTCAATCTGTAACATCTGGGGACAGATTTCTCCTCTTACTGTTACAGAGCGAGACAAACCTCTGACGCCAGGGGCGGCAGACGAGGTCACCGATGGTCCTGAGTCTCCCCTCGCCTGCCGTTGGCGGGTGTTGCGGGGCTGTTCGCCGCATTGCTGCCACACTGAAGGCGTGCAGACCGTAGGATAGTCTTATTGACAGCCTGTCAACTCGTCTGGGAGGCACTGTGACGGAAACGTTTGATATCGCGATTGTGGGCGCTGGCATCACCGGGTGCGCCATCGCGCGACAACTCGCGCGCTATGACCTGTCCATTTGCGTGGTCGAAGCGGCCAACGATATCGCACTGGGCGCATCGAAGGCCAACGGCGGCCTGGTTCACGCCGGCTACGATCCGGCTCCGGGAACCGTAAAGGCGCAGGTCAACGCCCGCGGCTGCGAGCTATATGGCACGTGGGCCCAGGAGCTGGGATTTTTGTTCCGCCGCACCGGATCCATGGTGCTGGGCTTTAACGACGAGGACCGCGCACACCTGGAGAAGCTGCGCCAGAATGGCCTGGCCAACAGCGTGCCCGAACTGTCGATTATCGGCCCCGAGCGCATCCACAAGCTGGAACCGCGTGCGAGCGCCAAGGCGACGTGCGCGCTGTGGTGCCCCTCGACTGGCTTTGTCGATCCCTTTGAGGTCGCCATTGCCGCGCTGGAGAACGCCGTGGCCAACGGGGTGACGTTTATGCGGTCGGCTCCGGTGGAAGCGATTGAGGTTGCTGGCAGCGAGACTACCGACGGGGCTGCACGCTTTACGCTGGTGACGCCTGCCGGCGATGTGCGCTGCCGCTATCTGATCAACGCAGCGGGCAACGGTGCCGCGGACATCTCGCATATGGCCGGCGCCGAGGAGTTCCAGATGGTCTGGCGCCAGGGCAACATAGTGGTACTGGACAAGGAGCCGCGCACGCTGATGCCGCTCTACCCCGTTCCGACGCCAGTGTCCAAGGGCGTTATCGTCACGGGCACCGTGCACGGGAACACCGTGATTACAGCAACTGCTGCCGTGCGCGAGCCCGGCGACACACAGACCTATACGAGCGATGTGAACGCGCTGTTGGACGGCGCGCGCAAGCTGGTTCCCGATCTGGACACGCGCCGCGTGGTGCGCGCGTTTGCCGGCGGGCGTCCGGTCATTCAGGGGACAAACGACTTCTTTATTGGGCAGTCGGCCGTGGTGCCGGGGCTGTTTCAGGCGGCAGGCATTCAGTCGCCGGGCGTGGCGAGCGCGCCGGCCATTGCAGAGCGCATGGAGCACGTGATGCGTGAGGCGGGCGTTGCTTTGCGCGAACAGACCAATTGGGATCCGATTCGCCGTGCGCCGGACGACTTCGACCGTGCGCCGCTTGCGCGCAAGGAAGAGCTCATTGAGTCCGACCCTGCATGGGGGCAGATCATCTGCCGCTGCGAGACGGTGCCCGAGGCCGAGATTGTTGCCGCGATTCGACGCCGCCCAGGTGCGGTTTCGGTCGAGGGCGTCAAGCGCCGCTGCCGTGCCGGCATGGGCCGCTGCCAGAGCGGCTTTTGCCAGAGCCGCGTAGTGGCGATTCTGGCCCGCGAGCTGGGGTGTGACCCCAGCGAGGTGCTGCTGGAGGACACTGGCTCGTGGCTCGTTGAGGGACCTTTGAAGGGGGTGCGCTAAGATGGCGGAGTTCGAATCGAACGCAATTGATAGAGGCGCCGTTGAGGCCGTACCGACGCAGGCCTTCGACGTGGTCGTTATCGGCGGCGGACCTGCCGGCATGGCGGCCGCACTTGCCGCGCACAAGGCCGGCGCGCGCGTGGCCATCGTGGAGCGCGAGCAACACTTGGGTGGCATCCTGCACCAGTGCATTCACCCCGGCTTTGGCCTTTCGCACTTTAAGCAGGAGCTCACCGGCCCCGAGTATGCGCAGCGCTTTATCAACCAGGTGCGCGCGACCGACATCGCGCTGTTCTTGGACAGCATGGTGCTTGGGATTGATTCGGGCGAGTCCACGGAAGACGCCACACTCCACGCCGTCACGCTCATGAATCCCTCCGGCATGTTGCAGCTCACCGGGCGCGCGGTCGTCCTTGCCATGGGCTGCCGCGAGCGCACCCGCAGCGAGATCAAGATTCCCGGCAGCCGCCCTGCCGGTGTGTTTACGGCCGGCCTGGCGCAGCGATACATCAATATCGAAAACCTCAAGCCCGGCTCGCGCGCCGTCATTTTGGGCTCGGGTGACATCGGGCTGATCATGGCGCGCCGTTGCACGCTCGAGGGGATTTCGGTCGAGGGCGTGTACGAGCTCATGCCGTACGCCAACGGCCTGCGTCGCAATGTGAAGAACTGCCTGGACGACTTTGGCATTCCGCTGCATCTGTCTACCACGGTCACGCGCGTGATCGGGCACGACCGCGTGGAGGCTGTCGAGGTGAGCCAAGTCGACGAGCATCTGGCACCCATTCCGGGAACCGAGCGCATCGTTCCGTGCGACACGCTGCTGCTCTCGGTGGGATTGATTCCCGAGAACGAGCTTTCGGTGGGCGCGGGCGTTGAGCTGGACCCACGCACGCGCGGCGCCGTGGTGGACCAGAGTCTGCAGACGAGCGTTCCGGGCATCTTTGCCTGCGGAAACGTGCTGCACGTGCACGACCTGGCCGACAACGTGACAACTGAGTCCGAGCGCGCCGGTGCGGCTGCGGCGGCATGGGCATTGGACGGCGGCGCTGGGATGGACGCTGCGGGCCCGGGCCGCGAGCTCACGGTCTCCCCCGCCGGCATTGCGGGTTACGCACTGCCGGGACGCATTACGACTATAGCACTCACCAAACTCAACTTCCGCGTACGCCGACCGGTCGACGCCGCCCGCGTGCGCATTCTGGCAGGCGACGAGGAGCTGTTTGCAGGCAAGGTCCGCCCGTTTAAACCGAGCGTAATGGAGAGCTTCCCACTACCGGCAAAGGTAATTCAGCGCGCACTCGACCTGGGTGTTAACGAGATTGCCCTGTCCGTCGACCCGGTTGAGGAGGCATAGCCCATGAGCACGAATGCGATTGAGACGCTGCAGTTCAACTGCACTACCTGTCCGTCCGAATGTCTCCTGACCGTAGAGGTGGAACGCGACGCCAATGCCGCCGTAGTGGAAGTGCGCCGCGTGACCGGCAACAGCTGCCCGCGCGGTGATAAGTTTGCACATCAGGAGCTCACCTGCCCCATGCGCGTGCTTACCACGACCGTGGCCGTATCCGGCGGCGACGAGGCGCTGCTGCCCGTGCGCACGGCCGAAGCCATCCCGCTGGCACTCCACGCCCAGGCGATGGACCTCATCCGCGGCCTAGTCGTCGACGCCCCCATCCGCATGGGCGACGTAGTCCTCCCCAACCTCCTAGACACCGGTACCGACCTCATCGCCAGCATGGACATCGACCCTGCCTAAGCAGCTCATTTGGGACGGAGCTCTTTTAGCTACCCAGCCATCCACCCCGCCCCTCCTAAATTGCGGTGAAATAGTTCCTGATTTCCGCCAAAACCCCGGTATCCAGGAACTATTCCACCGCAACTATCCTTGGAATCGGTATTTAGCCTGTGCCTACTTTAGTGCCATTTCGAAACTATGCCGGATTAAGGGGCTGATTCGGAGGCCCCCATCCATACCGGCAATTTTCGATTATTGATAAGCCGTCTACCTGCGGTTTTAATTTCGCGATTTTTCCCATGGTCAAGTACTACAGGTCCAGCCCCGTAATCCGCCATAGTTTTGAAAGCAGCCCATTTGGGACGGGCCGCTTATGACTACTTTTTGCCCGAACGTTCGCTCAAATGATTTTTCTGGGACGGGGATTAAATAATCATTCGGCACCCAATGATTATTTAAGGCTCTGTTAGACCAGGATTGACATTCTGCCTCAATCATCTTTTTGAAATTGCAAAGCTATCGACCCCTTGCCGGGTTTGAATCCGGCAAGGGGTCGATGCGCTCAAGATCGGTCGGGTTAATCGTGAGGGCCCTATCGCCCCAAGTCGATCTGCCGGCTATCTCGCCGCCTTCCCGTCGGGTGCCGGCGCCTTGACCTTCATCTCGAACGGCATCCCGCCCTCCCGGACGAGCGCCCTGAGGAACGCGTTGACGGCGGTGGACATGGACAGGCCGAGCTCGTCCAGGATGACGGTCGCCTCCCTCTTGACCTCCGGGTCGATGCGGATCGTCGTGGCCGGTATGTTCGACGGCATGGCTGCACCCCTCCTCGTATATCGCGGTGCGACCATTCTACCGCCCCTGCGCGGCGGGCGCGTCCCAGTAGTCCATGTAGGGCGGCCGGACGTTGAACATGTCGCGGATGCGGCTCCCGCGGGTCCCGTTCGCGAGCTGTCGCGCGACCGTGCGCTCGGCGGTGCCGGGGTCGGTCGCCATGAAGGTCCGGCACCACCTGAACCAGGCGAGGTAGGCGCCGAGGTGCTTCGTTGACACGCCCCTGAACGGCTCCATGAAGGCGCCGAGGAGCGAGTGGACGGTGTTGACCCGGTTGATGGTGCCCTCGGAGCGGTCCTTGGGGTCGTAGGCCGCGTGCGCGGCGACCCCGAGTTCCGCGAGGACGCCGACGTAGGCTGCCGCCCTGTCGGTCGCGACGACGGAGCCGGACGCGATGCGGCCCCTCAGCACGTCCATGGCGCGTTTCCTCGACAGGGCGCCCCGCCCCGTGACCTCGAGAAACGTCTCGTTCGAGTCGTTCACGCCGGTCATGACGCAGATCCGCTCGAGCGAGAGGCCGCGCCTGTGCACCTGCTTGCCGCGTTGCCGGGAGGGGCGCGGCATCGTGAACGACCCCTTCGTGTGGTTGCCCTTGAACGACTCGGGGAAGTAGGTCTCGTCGAGCTCGCAGCCGCAGCCCCGCTCGACCTTGAACGAGGGGGAATAGGCCGAGAGGCACTCGATCAGCCTGTGGCGCATGGTGTAGGCGGTCTTGAGGCAGACGCGGCAGCGCCTCGCGCATTCGCGCAGGGGCAGCATGAGCACGAAGCACTCGGCGTAGGCCATCCAGGTCTCCCTCGGCAGCCTGCTCGTCCCAAGGATGCGCTCGCTGCCCATGCCGAAGGTCCTGCCGCAGCCCCGGCAGAGGTAGCGCTGCTCGCCGTTCCCGGACTTCCCCTTCTTCACGACCGCGGCGGACCCGCAGCGCGGGCAGTATTCGACTTCGTAGGCGGAGTCGGCCGCGTCGTCGAACGCCGCCGCGCGGATAACGTCCCTGACGGATTCGATCGCGCGGCGGCGCTCCGCCCTGCTCAGCTTCGCCATGTTCCGCTTGAAGGTGATTACCAAGTCTTCGGCGTTCATGCTGCCCCCATCCGTCGCGGTCTACGGGGCTAACGATATGGCACCGTGGGGACACATGTATGTCAATCCTGGTCTAACAGAGCCTTAAATAATCATTCGGCACCCAATGATTATTTAATCCCCGTCCCAGAAAAATCATTCCGCATGTTTGACGCAGCTAAAATAGCCCCGTCCCAAATTGACTACCCTGGCATTGGGGATACCATGGTGGCAACCAAGCGAAAGGACGATGTATGGCACATGTCGATGACCAGCGTGTGGCGCGCGTGCTCGATGCGCTCGAGGCTCAGCACCCCGGTGCGCAGCTGCTCGTAAACGACCCGTGGTCGATCTACTATCTGACCGGCTTTTATGCCGATATGTTCGAGCGATTTTGCGGCGTGCTGCTCGCGCGCGATGCCGAGCCCGTGATCTTGGTCAACGCGCTGCATCAGCTGCCGGAGTACGACAATGCCCGCGTCGCCTATCACAACGACACCGACGTCGTGACCGACGCCATCGCACGCGAAGTCGATCCGACCAAGCCGCTCGGCATCGATACCGTAATGCGCTCCGGCTTTTTGATGCCCCTTATGGATCGTCACGCCGCGAGCGAGTTCTTCCTGGGCGACTTTGCCGTCACCGCAGCACGCACCCACAAGGACGAAGCCGAGCAGGAGCTCATGCGCGTGTCCTCGGCCGCCAACGACGCCGTGATGGCCGACGCCATCAAGCTCGTTCACGAGGGCGTGACGGAGCGCGAAATAGCCGACCAGATGCTCGGCCTGTACCGCAAGCACGGCTGCGAGGGCTTTAGCTTTCCGCCCATCGTGAGCTTTGGCGCCAACACCGGCGATCCGCATCACGAGCCCGACGACACCGTACTCAAGCGCGGCGACGTGGTGCTATTCGACATAGGCGGACGTCGCCGCAACTACTGCTCGGACATGACACGCACGTTCTTTTGGGGCGAGCCGGACGAGGAGACGGCACGCATCTACGACATCGTGCGTCGCGCCAACGAGGCCGCCGAGGCGCTCATCGCACCGGGCGTGCGCATGTGCGACCTGGACCGCGCCGCGCGCGACGTGATTGAGGACGCGGGCTACGGCAAGTACTTCACGCATCGCCTGGGACACTCGATCGGTCTGCAGGACCACGAGCCTGGTGACGTCTCACTCGTCAACGAGCAGGTTGTCGAGCCGGGCATGACGTTCTCCATCGAGCCGGGCATCTACCTCCCCGGCCGTACCGGCGTCCGCATCGAAGACCTGGCCCTAGTCACCGAGTCCGGCGCCGAGATTCTCAACGCCTACCCCCACGACCCAGTCCGTCTCGACTAGCCTGGACCCCAAGCCTCCAAACTAAGTTGCGGTGGAATAGTACCTGGATGGGCTGCTAGAACCCAAAAACAGGAACTATTTCACCGCAACTGATGAGGGGGGGTGGGTTAGCGCAGCAGGCCGGCTACTTCGCCGGCTAGGGTGATGGTGCCGGCTGCTACGAAGGGTTCGCCCGCGGCATCGAGGGCCGCGAGGGCCTCGGGTACGCTCGGGTACACACCGGCAAGCTTATTGGTGTCCACCAAAGCGGACAGCTCCTCCGCCGGCAAGGCGCGGTCGGAATCGGTCTGCGTCACGACCACGCGCGGGAAGGCCGGGATTAGCACGTCGACGATGCCCGCCACGTCCTTGTCGGCCAGCGCAGCGCACAGCAGCGTGGGGCGGTTCTCCACGCACGGGTCGATCTCGTCCAGCGCACTCACAAAGTTCTCGCAGCTCTGAGGGTTATGGCAGGCGTCGATCAACTTGAGCGGGTCGGTTCCCAGCACGTCAAAACGGCCAGGCGTGGGACAGCCCATAAGCGAAGCATCAAGCGCATCGTGGTCGAGCTCGCGACCCAGATAACCCTCGCACAGCATAATCGCGCACGCGGCATTCTGCGGCTGATACGCCGGCTTGACCATACTCGACGTATAGATCGCGCGCGGCGTGGTGCAGCTAAACTCCACCGTATCGCCCACATGCGCCGGCACCTTGGTCGTGGAATGGCTCACCACCAGCGGCACCACACCGCACTCGCGACAACGCGTATCCATCACGCGCTGAACACTCGCCTCATGCGTACCCTCGCCCAAAACAACCAGGCGCCCAGGCTTGATGACCGCAGCTTTCTCCCCCGCAATAGCCTCAAGCGTGTCGCCCAGGATGCGAGTATGGTCGAGCCCAATGCCCGTAATGGCAACGGCGACGGGATCGGTCGCACTCGTGGCGTCCCAACGTCCGCCCATGCCGACCTCGAGCACAGCAACATCAACCGCAGCCTCGGCAAACACGACAAGTGCGGCAGCCGTCAGCAGGTCAAACGGTGTGATGGCATAGGCACGCTCCCCCGCCGCCACACGACGGGCATTCACGCGATGTCCCGCCTCAACAGCGGCGGAAACGCCACGGGCAAAGGCCTCATCGCTCACGACGCGCCCATCGACCTCCATGCGCTCGGGATAGCGCACCAGCTGCGGCGACGTATACAGCGCGGTCTTTAACCCCTCACCACGAAGGATGGCAGCCGAAAAACGCGTAGTCGAAGTCTTGCCATTGGTACCGGCAACCTGAATGCAATCAAAATACTCATCCGGACGCCCAAGCTCATCGAGCATATCGACAACCGTCTCGAGCAAAGGCCCAGCATCCCCAGAAATCCGCCCCGTGTCGGCAGCAAGCCCCACAGCCTCATCAAACGAAAGCAAATCAAACTCAAAAGGAACGGTATACAAGCCAGAACGCTTAGGCATTTTTAGAACCGCCATTCATAGATAAATAAAACAGTATAGGTTGAGGATAGTCAGCGAAAACGCCTCTGATGAGCCAAGGTGCCGTGAAACAAGGGCGCATAGGGCTTATGCCCATGCGCCCGAAGTTGAACGGCAGATTGGCCATCAGAGGCGTTTGCAGCGTCGAGTCAGCCGCCGTTCGTTAGAACGGCGGAATAGGTGTCCGCAGTAGCGAGCAAAGCCCCAAACCGCGTCCCCCAGTTAACGCCTACGAGAAGTCAGCAACCTGAGCAGTCAGCGCCGCCAGGATCTCCTTGAGCTCAGCTGCACGGTCCCTCTTCTTCTGGACCACCGCGGGCGCGGCCTTTGCCACAAAGCCCTCGTTGGCGAGCGTCTTCTCGCAGCCGGCGAGCTCCTTCTGGGCCGCGGCGATCTCCTTCTCCAGGCGCGCCTTCTCGGCCGAAAGATCGACCTTACCCTCGAGCACCACAAAGACCTCGACGCCGCTATCGACCACGGCGATGCTCGCCGCCGGCTTCTCAACATCGGTGCCCATAACCAGCGAGGCGGTGTTTGCCAGCGGCTCGATGGTCGAACGCAGGCTCTCGAGCTTCTCGATGTCCTCGGCACCGGCGCGCACGACCACGTCGAGCTCGGCCTTGGGGCTCAAGCGATAACGCGAACGCGTGGCGCGGGCGGCGGAAACGACGGTACGGCACAGCTCAAACGCGCGCTCGGCGGGCTCGTCAACGTACTTGGCGTAGTCGGCGGGCTCGGGCCACTTGGCGATCATGAGCGCCTCGGCGCGGTCCACGTTGCCCTCGGCGTCCAGGTCGAGCACGCTCGCCGGCATGTTGTCCCAGATCTCCTCGGTAACAAACGGCATGAGCGGGTGCATCAGGCGAATGGAGGTGTCGAGCACAAAGATCAGGTTGCGCTGAGCCTGCAGACGGCCCTCGCCCTTCAGGCGGGCTTTGGTGACCTCGACGTACCAGTCGCAGACCTCGTTCCAGAAGAACTGCTGCACGCCGCGGGCCATGTCGCCAAAGGTGTAGTTCTCGATACCCTCGGTGACCATCTTCACGGCCTTAGCCAGGCGGCTGAACATCCAGGCGTCGGCCGGCGTCTCCACGACGGGCTCGCCGGGCGTATAGCCCTCCATGTTCATAAGCAGGAAGCGGCTGGCGTTCCAGATCTTGGTCACAAACGACTTGGCCTGGTCGGTGCGCGGGCTGTCGATGAGCTTCTTGGTCTTCTTATCGATGTTCGCGTCGAACTTGACGTCCTGGTTGTTGGTGCACAGCGTGAGCAGGTTATAGCGCATGGCGTCGGCGCCGTACATGCCAATGAGGTCCATGGGGTCTACGCCGTTGCCCTTGGACTTGGACATGCGGCTGCCGTCCTTGGCCAGGATCGTCGGGTAGATGACGACGTCCTTAAACGGCACCTCGTCCAGGAAGTACAGCGAGCTCATGACCATGCGGGCGACCCACAGCGCGATGATGTCGCGCGCGGTGACGAGCGCCGTCGTGGGGTGATGACCCTCGAGCAGCTCCGGCTTTTGCGGCCAGCCCTGCGTGGCGAAGGTCCACAGCTGCGAGCTGAACCAGGTGTCCAGTACGTTCTCGTCCTGGTGCACGTGATGGCCGCCGCACTTGGGGCACACGTCGGTGTCCTCGGTAAGGGCGTCCTCCCAGCCACAGTCCTCGCAGTAGAACACGGGAATGCGGTGGCCCCACCACAGCTGGCGGCTGATGCACCAGTCCTTGAGGTTCTCCATCCAGGTGGTGTAGGTCTGCGTCCAGCGCGCGGGGTGAAAGGTGACCTTGCCGGAGTTGACGGCGTCGAGCGCCGGCCCCTTGAGCTTGTCGACGGCGACGAACCACTGCTCGGACAGCCACGGCTCAAGCGCGGCGTCGCAACGGTAGCAGTGCATGACGGAGTGATCATGCTCCTCGACGTGGTCGAGCAGACCGTGCTCGTCGAACCACTTGATGACGGCCTCGCGGCACTCGTCACGCGTCATGCCGGTGAACTCGCCGTAGCCCTCAACGACCACCGCGTGCTCGTCAAAGATGTTGATCTGCGGCAGGTCGTGGGCCTGACCCATGGCGTAGTCGTTGGGGTCGTGGGCCGGGGTGACCTTAACAAAGCCGGAACCGAAGTTAGCGTCGACATGCCAATCCTCAAAGATGGGGATCTCGCGGTTGACGATCGGCAGCATGACGGTCTTACCCACGAAGGCGGCCTTCTCGGGATCCTTCGGGGAGACGGCAACGCCCGTGTCGCCGAGCATGGTCTCGGGACGCGTGGTGGCGACGACGATGTAGTCCTGACCGTTGACCGGCTCGGTCAGCGGGTAGCGCAGGTGCCACAGGTGGCCCTTCTCGTCCTTATACTCGGCCTCGTCGTCCGAGATAGCGGTAGTGCAGTTGGGGCACCAGTTGACGATGCGCTTGCCGCGATAGATCAGGCCGTCGTGGTACCAGTCGCAGAAGACCTTGCGCACGGCCTGGGCATAGTCCTCGTCCATGGTGAAGCGCTCGTTGTCGAAGTCGACGGAGCAGCCCATGCGCTTGATCTGCTCGACGATGATGCCGCCGTATTCGTGGGTCCAGTCCCAGCAGGCGTCGACAAACTTGTCGCGGCCAATCTCCAGGCGGCTGATGCCCTCGCTCTTGAGCTTCTTGTCGACCTTGGTCTGCGTGGCGATACCGGCGTGGTCGGTGCCCAGCACCCAGCGCGTGGACTTGCCGCGCATGCGGGCCATACGGACGATGGCGTCCTGAATGGAGTCATCGGTGGCATGGCCCATGTGGAGCTTGCCGGTCACGTTGGGAGGCGGAATGGTGACGGTGCAGTCGCCCACGCCCTCACGGCGCTTGTAGTAGCCGCCGTCGAGCCACTTCTGCAGGATCGCCGGCTCGTTGGTCGACGGATCGTAGTTCTTGGGCATTTCTTCCATATATCTCTCCCTGTCCCGCCGGCGTGTCCGCCTGCTTGGTTTTCGCTCGGTCAGGTCCTGGCTCGCACGAAGAGCACATTTAGTGCTCTTCGGCTCGTGCGGAATCTACGAAAACCAAGCAGGCGGACACGCCTTAGGTATCGATTACTTCAGTCTGATATGACTTCGCTGAGGCTTAAACAAACACACAGAATAACACAGGTAGTTGGGGTTATTGCGTATATATAAAATAGCCTCCGACCGCGGATGGTCGGAGGCTATTTGCAAGCACGTTTTTGTCAGGTTTACCCGTAGATGCGTCGGGGCTGTTCTTCGCCCTTTACGGCAGCTTCGGTTACGATGACCTTGGAAACGCCCTCCTCGCTGGGGAGGTCGAACATCGTCTGCTGCAGCACGTCTTCGCAGATGGCGCGCAGGCCGCGGGCGCCGGTCTTGCGGGCAAGCGCCATGCGGGCGATCTCGTGCAGGGCCGCGTCCTCAAACTCAAGATCGACGTCCTCGAGCTGGAACATCTTACGGTACTGGCGCACCACGGCATTCTTTGGCTCGGTCAGGATCGACACCAGGTCGTCCTCGTCGAGCGCCTGCGTCTGGGTAACGACGGGCGTACGTCCCACGAACTCGGGGATCATGCCAAAGGCGTTAAGGTCCTGCGGGAGCACCTGGCGCAGCAGGTCGTTCTCGTCGACCGAGGTGGGGCCGGCGATCTCGGAGTTAAAGCCCACGCCCTTGTTGCCTACGCGGTCGGCAATGATCTTATCCAGACCCACAAAGGCACCGCCGCAGATGAACAGGATATTCGTCGTATCGATCTGCAGCAGCTCCTGCTGGGGATGCTTGCGGCCGCCGGTGGGCGGAACGCTGGCCACCGTGCCCTCAAGAATCTTGAGCAGTGCCTGCTGAACGCCCTCGCCCGAGACATCACGGGTGATGGAGAGGTTCTCGGCCTTGCGGGCGATCTTGTCGATCTCGTCCACGTAGATAATGCCAACCTGCGCGCGCTCGATATCGCCATCGGCGGCGTTGATGAGCTTGAGCAGGATGTTCTCCACGTCCTCGCCCACGTAACCGGCCTCGGTGAGCGCGGTGGCGTCGGCGATGGCAAACGGTACCTCGAGGATGCGCGCGAGCGTCTGGGCCAGCAGCGTCTTACCGGTACCGGTGGGACCGAGCAGCAGGATGTTGGACTTGGCAAGCTCTACCTCGTCCATATCGTCATCGAACTGGGCGCCCATGCCGTCGCCAAAGGCGGACACCGCGGCACCGCCCTCGATCACGCGACGGTAGTGGTTGTACACAGCGACCGACATGGCGCGCTTGGCGTCCTCCTGGCCCATAACATAGGCCGAAAGCTCGTCATAGATCTCGTGCGGTGTCGGCACGTGCGTAATAACCTGGCGGTCGTCCTCGAGCTCAAAGCCTTCGGCCTCGGGGTCAACGGCGGGCTGCGACGCAGCCTGGCCATGGTCGTTGAGAAAGCCCGGAAGGTTACCGTTACGGGCGGCATCCATAAAGTCCGAAGCCAGGGACTCCTCCAGAATCTCGGAGCAGGCGGCAACGCATTCGTCGCAGATAAAAATGTTGGTCGGGCCCTTTACGAGGCGACGAACCTGGCCCTGCTCTTTTCCGCAGAAGGAGCAGCGGATGGGGTTGCCGTTCTCGTCAAAGTTGTCCTGCATGTTACCTGCCATCCTAGGCGTCCTTCGCGGCAAGATCGCGTGAGGTGACGATACGGTCGATCAGGCCGTAGTCGAGGGCCTCGGCAGCGGTCAGGTAGTTGTCGCGCTCGGTATCGGCCTGGACCTTCTCGATGGGCTGGCCCGAGGCATCGGACAGGATCTGGTTGAGCTCGCGGCGGGTCTTCTTGATCTCCTCGGCCACGATCTCGATCTCGGTCTGCTGACCCTGAGCACCGCCGCTGGGCTGGTGAATCATGACCTTGGAGTGCGGCAGGCAGAAGCGCTTGCCCTTGGCGCCGGCCGAAAGCAGCACGGCGGCCATGGACGCAGCCATACCGACGCAGATGGTGGAGACCTGCGGCTTGATGAAGTTCATGGTGTCAAGAATCGCCAGGCCGGAGTAGACCTCGCCGCCGGGCGAATTGATGTAGAGCGAGATATCCTTCTCGGCATCCTGGCTCTCAAGATGCAGCAGCTGGGCAACGACCAGGTTGGCGCTGACGGAGTTGATCTCCTCGCCCAAGAAGATGATGCGGTCGTTGAGCAGGCGCGAATAGATATCGTAGCTGCGCTCGCCGCGCGGCGTCTGCTCGATAACGTATGGCACGAGGGCGGAATCGAACTTAGCGATCATACGCATCTCCATTTCTCTCTTGCGGACCAAATTGGTTCTAGATAAACGTACGGTGCCCGCATGCTATGCATTGGCTGGCACCGTACGAAGCAACCGGATAACCGGCTATTAACTTTACCCCATCACGGGCACATACATGCGCTCGCGGGCAAGGTGGCGAGAATTACTCGGCGTCCTTGGCGGTCTCGTCGACCTCGGTCACCTTGGCGTTCTCGACCAGGTGATCGACGGCCTTGGAGCGACGGATGGACTCGCGGACGGCAGGCATGCGGCCATCAGCGATGAACTCAGCCTTGGAAGCCTCGACGTCCTTGACGCCGGCCTTCTCGAACTCGGCGTTGATGTCGTCCTCGGTGACCTCGATCTTAAGCTCACGGGCGAGGGCGTCGAGCGCCAGGGACTCACGGGCAACGTCGTTGGCCTGCTTATGCAGGTCGCCGATGAACTGCTCCATGGTCAGGCCGGAAGCGGGCAGCCAGGTGTCCAGGGTCATGCCGCGGGCAGCAAGGTTGGACAGGAAGTTCTGGCCAAGCTCCTCAAAGACGGACTGCTCGTAGTCGGCATCCATCTCGTCGAGCTGCAGGCGCTCAGCGAGAGCGGAGACGCAACGGTTCTCCTTCTCGGCCGGGAGGCGGGAAGCCTTGTCCTGCTCGATCTCGATCTTGATGGCGTCGCGCATAGCGTCGATGCTGTCGAAGCCAAAGTCGGACTTGACGAGCTCGTCGGTGAGCTCGGGGGTGTTGCGGACCTTGATGCCCTTGACGGTGACCTCGACGGTGTGGGTCTCGGCCTCCTCGCCCTCCTCGGCCTCGTCGGTCCAGGTGACGGACTTGACATCGTCAACGTTGGCGCCGATCAGGGCCTCGTTGAACTCGGCGGGGTTGCTGTCGCTACCGGCGATGAGCATACGGCCCTCGGCAGCGAAGTTGTCGGCGTTCTCGACGGCCTTGAGGTCGACGGTCACGTAGTCGTCAGCCTCGACGGCACGACCCTCGACGTCCTCGAAGGTGGCACGGTAGTTGAGGAGCATCTCGACCTGGTTGTTGATCTCGGACTCGGTGACCTCCGCGGGAGGCATCTCGATCTCGACGGCGTCGAAGGAGGAGAGCTCGGCGGCAGGACGCAGGGAGAACTCGACGGTGTAGGTGTAGTCCTCGTGATCCTTGGCGAGGTCGAGCTCCTTGTAGTCACCGTTCTTGGTGGGGACGATGTCCAGCTCGTTGAGGACGACGGGCTCGTTGGCGGCGATCAGGTCGTTGGTGGCCTGAGCGAGGGTAGCCTCGGCGCCAAGAGCAGAGTCGATGACCGGACGGGGAGCCTTACCGGCGCGGAAGCCCGGGAAGCGGTACTTCTTGGCGGTGTCCTTGTAGGCCTTCTTGATCGCGGCGTCGACGTCGGCGGCCGGGATGGTGACCGTAGCGGTGAGCTTGGCGTCCTTGACGTCAGAAGCGGTGATGTTCAACACGTTCCTCCTCATACTGCCCAGCTTATCTGAGGTGCTGGTACCTTTATGCAACAAAGAGTCGCGACGGCGGGAGCCGACGCAGGTGCGTTGGTGCGGGCGAAAGGACTCGAACCTTCACGGGAATCCCACCAGAACCTAAATCTGGCGCGTCTACCAATTCCGCCACGCCCGCATGAGCGCACAGACTAGGAATGATAGCAGATACGAACGGCAAGCGCACGCACACCTTTTACAAGCTCACGACCTCACCACGAGTGCAAAAGGCGGAACGAGTTGCCCCGTCCCGCCCATTACGACTTGTTCGCTGACCCGCTACTCCCCCAGCAGCGCTTTCTCAGGCGTGATGGGCAGCGAGCGGACCTGGTGGCCGGTGGCGTGTGCGACGGCCGAGGCCACGGCGGCGAGCGGCGTGTTGATGACGACCTCGCCGATCGACTTGGCGCCAAACGGACCCGTCGGCTCGTAGCTCGGCTCAAAGGCCACGCGAATGCTGCCGATATCCAGGCGCGTGGGCAGCTTGTAGCTCATAAAGTTGCCGGTGCGCAGGCGGCCGCGATCGTCATGCTCAACAATCTCGTAGAGCGCGTGGCCAATGCCCTGGGCAATGCCGCCCTCGGCCTGGACGCGCGCGAGCGCCTCGTTGATCACGGTGCCGCAGTCGACGGCAGCGGCGTAATCCACCACGGTCACCTTGCCGGTGGCCTTGTCGACCTCGACCTCGGCAATGCCGGCCATAAACGGCGGAGGCGAAACGGGCAGGCAGGCAGAGGCGTGCGAGGTCAGCGCGTCGCCACCCGCGATATTCTTGACGCACAGGTTGGCAAAGTCGCGCAGCGTGAGGTAGCGGCCGCGCTCACGGGCGGCGCGCTCGTCGGACAGGCGCACGTACTGGCCGTCGAAGACCACGTCGGCGGCGTCAACGTCCCACATCTGGGCGGCCTTGGCGCAAATCTTCTCGCGCAGCTCGGTCGCGGCGTTCTTGGCGGCAAGGCCCGTCACGTACGTACCCGAGCTCGCGTACGAGCCGGCGTCGAACGGCGACACGTCGGTGTCCACGCCGCGCACCACGATCAGCGAGCTCTCCACGCCCAGCTCCTCGGCGGCAATCTGCGCCAGGATCGTGTCGACGCCCATGCCGTTATCGGTGGCGCCGGTGCCGATGGAAATGAAACCATCCTCTTCCAGGCGCATGTCGATACCGGCGATATCCACGTTGGAAATGCCCGATCCCTGCATGGTGAGCGCACAGCCCAGAGCACGCACGCGGTCGCCCAGGTCAACGGCCAGCGGCTTGTCGCGCCAGCCGATCATGTCCATCGCGCGCAGCAGGCAGCGGTCGAGCGCGCAGGCGTTGAGCTTCTCGTTGTAGTACTGCGGCATGGTCTCGCCCTCGCGCACGATGTTCTTAAGGCGCAGGTCGGCGGGGTCCATGTGCAGCATGTCGGCGAGCTCGTTGACGGCGCTCTCCACGGCAAACTGGCCCTGGGTGGCACCGTAGCCACGATACGCGCCGCCGCGGTTGGTGTTGGTGTAGACGGCATCCCACCTAAAGCGGCTCGCCTTCACATGGTTGTAGATCGGCAGGCTCTTGTGACCCGAAAGGCCGATCGTCGTGGTGGCATGCTCGCCATAAGCACCGGCGTTGGACAGCGTATGCAGGTCGATGGCCGTGATGGTACCGTCGTTCATGGCGCCCAGCTTGACGGTCATCTGCATCTGGTGGCGCGAGTTGCCCGCGGTGATGGTCTCCTCGCGGGTGTAGCAGCAATAGCTCGGACGGCCGGTCTGCTGGGTAACAAACGCCACGAAGATCTCGCAGCAGCCAGTCTGCTTGGAGCCAAAGCCGCCACCGATGCGAGGCTTAATAACCTGCACCTGCGACTGCGGAATGTCGAGCGACTGCGCAACCATGCGGCGCACGTGGAAGGGCACCTGCGTGGAGGTGGTCACCGAGATACGCCCGAACGCATCGGTCGTCGCAAAGGCGCGGAAGGTTTCCATGGGCGCGGTCTGCGTGGCCTGGCTGGTGTAAGTGCGCTCAAAGACGATGTCGCTCTGGGCGAACGCCTCGTCCAGATCGCCATAATCGCTGGTACCGCTGCATACCAGGTTGCGAGCAACGTCGCCGCCCTGCGGGAACATAAAGGTCACGTCGCCCTCGGGGTGGACCACGATGTCGTTATCGAGTGCCTGGGTAAAGTCGAGCAGCGGCTCGAGCACCTCATAGTCGACCTTGATGAGCTTGAGCGCCTTGTCGGCGGCCTCCTCGGTCTCGGCGGCGACGATCGCCACCTCCTCGTTTTGGTAGCGAACGAGGTTCTCGAGAATCAGGCGGTCGTAGGGACTCGGCTGCGGATAGCTCTGGCCGGCGATGGTAAAGCGACGCTTGGGCACGTCCTCGTAGGTGTAGACGCCCACGACGCCCGGCACCTTCAGGGCGCGCGACGTGTCGATGGAGCGGATCTTGGCGCGGGCATACGGGCTGCGCTTGAGCTTAACGATGAGCGCGCCAGCGGGCACCATATCGCCCGTGTAGACGGGACGGCCCTCGAGTAGGGCCTTCGAGTCCTTCTTGGGCTGCTTGTGGGTGATCTGCTTGTAGGTGACGCCGTCGCAGCTGGTGTCGTTGACCGGCAGCTCGGGCATCTCAAAGCCCACCTGTACGCCAGACTCGTTGAGGAAGCGGACGATGGCGCGCAGCTGGCTCTCGTAGCCGCTGCAACGGCACAGGTTGCCGGCGAGCTGGCGCGACAGCTCCTCGCGCGTGGCGACGAGGCTTGGGTCCTCCTTGGCGGCACGGGCGAGCGCCAGCACGTTCATGATGAGGCCGGGGGCGCAAAAACCGCACTGCTCGGCGCCTTCGGCAGCCATAGCGCGGGCGAGCGCCTCGGACTCGGCCTTGAGACCCTCGAGCGTGGTGATGGAGCGGCCCTCGACGCGCGCGGCGGGAACCGAGCAGCTCAGCACCGGGTCGCCGTCGAGCCACACCGTGCACAGGCCGCAGTTGGTGGTCTCGCAGGCACAGCGCACCGACGCGCAACCCTGCTCACGCAAAAGCGAAAAGAGCATGGTATCGGGGGCAATCTGAACCTTGACCTTGCGACCGTTGAGCGTAAAGGAAAGATCGATGAGTTTGGCAGCCATTAGCGCACCTCGCTAGAATCGACGCCGGGCACGCGGCGGCAGGAATACTCGTCCGTGGCAAACTTAGGAATCTGTACGGTCTCGAGCTCGCGGGCAAGCGCTGCCGAAAGCTCGATGCCGGCGGCGCGGCGCACGGCCTGGACGGCGAGCGGTGCCGAGATGCGGCGGCGGTAGTCAGCCGAGCCCCACAGGTTGGTGCCGTAGCTCAGCGCGCGCACGGACACGGTGAGGGCGCGAAGTTCGTCCTCGGAAGGCTGCTCGCTCGTAAGGCCGCATGCCTCGCCCTGCAGCAGGGTCGCGCGCAGCGGACGGGCGCCCACGGTGACGTGCCAGGAGTTGTCCCACCAGGCGGCGGTGACATTGAGCGAGGGGAAGTCGGTCGCGGCCTTACGCACGGCCTCGTAGCTTGCGCGGTAATCGTGCTTAACGACCACGACGTGCTCGATCACGTCGCGCACGTAGCCCATGTCCACGAACTCGGCGAGCGGCACGCGGCCGGCGCCCGTCAGCTCAACATAGGAGTCGAGCGCCAGGAACGCCGAGAGCACGTCCGAGAAGCCAAAGCGACCGTAGATGCTGCCGCCCACCGTGGCGGTGTTGCGCAGCTGCACACCCACGATGTCGTGGACGGCGAACTCAAAGACATGGTTGACAAGCGCGTTGAGCTCGACATGACGCTCGAGCTGGCGCAGGGTGCACATGGCGCCGATGCGAAACTCGGTCTCGGTCTCCTCGATCTGATCGAGTCCGCAGGCCGAAAGGTCAATCGCCGTCGCCACACGACGCGAACCCAGGCGCATCCAGATGCCGCCGCCCACAATCTTGTTGTTGCGGTTTTTCTGCAAGAGCTCATAGGCTTCGGCCGCGTTTCCAACACGGACGTAGGTACCGAACTTGAGCACGTTCTCCCCCATCTCTCCACTTGCCAGTACTTTTAAGTGTACCAAACGAGGGGCCGCAACCTTCCACAGCACAAAAACCTCCCTCCCATCCATAACTTGCGGTGAAATACGGACTATTTGCCGGGCTTAGGGCGACCAACAGTCCGTATTTCACCGCAACTTAAGGGGCGGCCGGCAGATGGCCGAGACAAAATGATCCGTTTTCCTCCGTCACCTTCGGATCAAAAAAGGCTCCCGGCGTTGAGCCGAGAGCCTCATTACATGCTATGTCAGCTAGGGTTAGCAGACACCCTGGGCGAGCATGGCGTCGGCAACCTTCAAGAAGCCGGCGATGTTGGCGCCCATGACAAAGTTGCCCTCCTGGCCATACTCCTTGGCGGTGTCGTCCACGTTGTGGAACATGCCGCGCATGAGCTGCTCGAGCTTGCCGTCGACCTCCTCGAAGGTCCAGGACAGGTGCTCGGCGTTCTGGCTCATCTCCAGGCCGGACACGAGCACGCCACCGGCGTTGGCAGCCTTACCGGGCATGAAGGCGACGCCGTTCTCCTGGAAGTAGGTCGTGGCCTCGATGGTCGTGGGCATGTTCGCGCCCTCGCCGACCACCTTGCAGCCGTTGGCGACGAGCGCCTGGGCGTCCTCGAGCAGCAGCGTGTTCTCGCGAGCGCAGGGCAGCGCGATGTCGCAGGGAAGCTGCCACACGCCGCGGCCGTCGCCCTCGTGCCACACGGCGTTGGGCTTCTCGTCAACGTACATAGCGAGCGTAACGCCCTTGTCGTGGCCGGAGCGCTTCTTGTTGTAGACGTGCTCGAGCACGGTGTAGTCGATGCCGTCGGGATCCTCGACCCAGCCGTGGGTGTCGGAGCAGGCCAGCACTTTGCCGCCGAGCTGGGAGACCTTCTGGACCGCGTAGATAGCGACGTTACCGGAGCCGTGAACGACAACGTTCTTGCCCTCGAAGGACTCGCCGCGGCTCTTGAGGTACTCGTCCACAAAGTAGACCAGGCCGTAGCCGGTGGCCTCGGTACGGGCGAGCGAGCCACCAAAGGAGAGGCCCTTGCCGGTGAGGACGCCGGTCCACTCGTTGGTCAGGCGCTTGTACTGGCCGAACATGTAGGCAACCTCACGGCCGCCAACGCCCAGGTCGCCGGCGGGAACGTCGGTGTTCGGGCCAATGTGGCGATAGAGCTCGGTCATGAAGGACTGGCAGAAGTGCATGATCTCGTTGTTGGACTTGCCCTTGGGGTCAAAGTCGGAACCGCCCTTGCCGCCGCCCATGGGAAGGGTGGTCAGACTGTTCTTGAGGATCTGCTCCAGGCCCAGGAACTTGAGCATGCCCAGAGTGACCGTCGGGTTAAAGCGCAGGCCGCCCTTGTAGGGTCCAATGGCAGAGTTGAACTCGACGCGGTAGCCGCGGTTGACCTGGACCTTGCCCTGGTCGTCGACCCAGGGAACACGGAACATGACGATGCGCTCGGGCTCGACGAGGCGCTCAAGCAGGGCGGCCTCCTCGTACTCGGGGTGGGCGTCGAGCGCCGGCTGGATGGTGCCGAGGATCTCGGTCGCGGCCTGGATGAACTCAGGCTGCTCGGGATAGCGGGCCTTGAGCTCGTCGAGAACTTTCTGCGTGTAGCTCATGCTTCCTCCAATTGATGGAAAAGAAAAATGTCGGTCGCGGCACCCCATGCGCCGCGAGCTTTATCGAGTATGGATAATATCGCACTGTTGCGGGAAAGTTTCGCATAAGACAACGAGCGGATGTTTCATTTTGATTACGATGCAGGTAGAAGCGTTTTTGAGCACCTGACGTGCAAAACCCGTGTTTCAAACCTGTTTCGTCCACGTGTTCCAAACCACCACAAAGGTGCCTGTCCCCAATGTGGTGGTTTTGGAGGCTAGAGGACGAGCTGATGGTAGTCGGCGGGGGTTATGCGGCCTTCGGTGGCAGCACAGAAGGCGGCGAGCGCATCGCCGGAGAACGGCATGACCCAGCACAGCCCGCAGCCGGCGGTAATGGAGCCGGGCAAAGGCATAATGCGCCCGGGCACGCCGGCATCCAGGCACAGCTGCTCGCATTCCATCACATCGAAGGTGCTGTCGAACGACACGATGATTTTGCGTTCGTGGTCGAGGGCATCACCGGACGGGCCGCCGCGGTGTGCCTCACGATACGCCGCGGCGGCCGCTTCCTCTTCCGCGGTATGCCCACAGCCACCGCAACCGCAGGTACAGGGTTCGGACCCGTCGCAAGTGCAAGGCTCTCCCGTGTCGGGACAAATATCGTGAGACATGGCATCTCCCATCGTCTAGGCGAGCAGCTCGGCTACCGCAAACTCCTCGGGTGTATTGACGTTTTCGAAGCAGAGCGTGGAGCCAGCGGCCTTAACGATCTGCGGCTCATCCATATAACCGGCCTGAACGCGATTGATCAGGCAGCGAATGCGCTGGCGGTCGCAGGCGAGCAGCTCTTGGGCAACCGGTGCACACGCGTCACGGCGCCAGACGGCGCAAAGCGGCTCAATCCCCCGCTCCTCGCGCGGCACGCACACATCGAGCGCCTCGGCCTCAACACGATCGGCAAGCGCGCCGATCAGTTCCGGCGAGACAAACGGCATGTCGCAGGCGACGATCGCCACGAGCGGCAATCGGGCCGCGGCCAACGAGCTCGCGATGCCGCGCATGGCACCGGCGGGACCGTCGACGTCCATCACCACGCGGGGGCACAGGCCATCAAACATAAGTTCCTCAAGATAGGCAAGCTCGCTGGGACGCGAAGTCGTCACGACCAACTCGCCGGCAACTGGCGCCAG
Source organism: uncultured Collinsella sp. (assembly GCA_937995345.1). GTDB lineage: Bacteria > Actinomycetota > Coriobacteriia > Coriobacteriales > Coriobacteriaceae > Collinsella. The sequence continues at coordinate 47,553 of CALKKS010000013.1, forward strand.
CCGGCCCAGCACGCGTTCGATGAGCGGCTCGCCGCAAAACAACATTCGCGCCTTGTCGCAACCCATGCGCGACGACAGCCCGCCCGCTTGGACGACGCAAGAAAGATCGGCTCGTCTTACGGTAGTCATACGGCAAAACACCTCCATCGGCGCGTTCAAAACCTGGCGCACGAAGCTAAATACCGCTGCTGAAATAGCGGCGCCACGAAAAGCTCGTGCAAAAACAAAACAGCGCCTTTGCGGCACGCAGTAAGACCGCGAGCACAAAAGCGCTGGTAGCGTATGGCGGGAACGTATGTGAATCGAACACATCCAAGACGTTTTGCACGCCTCGCAACGGTTTTGAGGACCGCGGAGCCCACCGGAGCCCATCCGTTCCCAAGTGCGGAGATATTTTACCAAACCGGACAGCCCGCAGCCGCACAGGGCACTAGGACAGCTAATTTGGGACAAGGGATGATTTTTCTGGGACGGGGATTAAAAAATCATTAGGTACACAATGATTTTTTAATCCCCGTCCCAGAAAAAACATCCGCCCAAAATGACTACCCTAGCGCAGGGAGCGCAGGCCGCCGGCTTCCTTATCGAGCACCGTGAAGCGCACGGCATCCAGGTGCTCCAAGATGCTGATGGCGCGTTTGCGCGACACGCCCAGCGCCTCACGCAGTACGCTTGTGGTGGCGGCACCGCCGGCAGCCTCGATAGCGGCGGCAACGAGCTCGCGCGCATGGCCCTCGGCGGCAGCGGACAGGGCAACGTCGCGCTCGACCTTAACGATCGAGCGATTGAGCGAAAGCTCGCGCAGGGCACGCGTCATGGTGTCGCGATCGAGCTGCAACTGCTCGCCCACTTCGGGCAACGTCGGTGCATCGAGGCCGGCTTCGTCCAGCAAGGCAACGATACGTTCGCAGGCCTCGCGCACCACACGCGCCGCGGCGGCAGCGGAGTGCGGGTCGAACACCTCGGCGCCCTCGGAGGCACACACGCCGCGCGAGCAGCCCTCGGCAATCAGGGCTGCGGCAACTGTGTCTTCAGCAGTAGGCCACGCAGCATGGGCAACAGCGCCGGGCGTAAAGCCCGTCTCCTTGGGGGCAGCCGCGTGCATGACTGACAGGGTCGTCGCCAGTGCATCCATCGCGGCGTCGAGCACCACGGCGTCCGCCAAGAGGTCCGCATCACCCACGGCAAGCTTGCGAACGGAGTCCTGCGCCACCAACCCGCGCAGTGCGGCATCGACCTCGCCGACACCAAGATCCAAAGCCTCGGCAACATCAATCGCCGTAACCGGCAGCATCTGCAGCGCCAGCCAAGCACCCACACCGCCCGCGATATCGCCGGACTCGAGCGCCGCATACAGCGCACGCTCCCCTTCTGCAAGCTCGCGCGAGCGACGGCAGTGCGAAAGCAGCACGCGCCCGCCGCCAATAAGCATCACGGGCGAATAGGACAGCACCACGGCATGGTCTCCGGCTCGTAGCGGCAGCGAGTTTTCCAAGCGCACCTGAACGATACGGGTCTCGCCCACCGCCATGGGGGCTTCGCCCTCCATGAACATGATGCGACCGACAACCTCGGCCGTACCCGCCATCACATGCACACGCGCACCCGACTCGAGCACACGCGGCTTGGCTCCCTCGCGACCCAAATACGTAAACGTCATCATAAAGCGCATCGTCTGGCCAAAGCGGCCCGCCACGCCCAGCATCTCTCCGCGATCGAGCGCAGCGACGCCATCGCCCACCAGGTTAAGCGCCACGCGCTGTCCAGGCAGCGCCTGCTGCGTATCGCCATGCACTTGAATCCCGCGCACGCGACAGACCGTACGCGACGGCAGTGCAACGAGCTCGTCGCCCACCGCGACGGGCGCATCGTGCAACGTTCCCGTCACCACGGTACCGGCACCCTTGATCGTAAAGCAGCGGTCAATCGGCAAGCGCGGTGCGGCATCGGTTCGCTCGGCACGGGCACGGCAGGCACCCCAGCAAGCGGCAACTTGCTCGTCGAGCGCAGCCAGCAGGTCATCGATCCCCGCGCCGGTCTTGGACGACACAGGCACAATCGGCGCGCCCGCAAACACGGTACCCGACAAAAAGTCATCGACATCGAGCTCGGCAAGCTCGGTCATCTCGGCGTCGGCCAGGTCGCACATCGTCAGCGCAACCACCATGTGCGTGACGCCCAGCAGCTCCAGCACATGCACGTGCTCGCGGGTCTGCGGCATCACGCCCTCGACGGCCGAAACCACCAGCACGGCCACGTCGATACCCGTGGCGCCCTGCACCATGGCGCGCAGGTAGTGTGCATGGCCTGGCACGTCGACCAGGCCAACGATCTTGCCACTCGGCAGCGCCAGCTCGCCAAAGCCAAGCTCAACCGTCATGCCACGACGACGCTCAACTTCCAGGCGGTCGGGGTTTTTGCCCGTCAGTGCCTCGATGAGCGCCGACTTACCGTGGTCAACATGTCCTGCCGTGCCAACGATAACGGGGCATTCCACCAACGCTTCGGCCTCACTCATCGGCGCACCGCCTTCTCAACGCATGCGATGAGCGTCGATGCCGCCGTCTCGATATCGCGGTCGCCCACAAGCGTACGGACGTCAAACAAAATGCGATCGTGCGAGGCTCGCGTGACGACCGGCGTATCGAAGTCCTGGACAAGCGAGCTCTTGAGCGCGTCGATGGACAGGTGCTCGTCAACAAGACGCACGGCAACGCACATCGTCGGCAGCTCAACGGTAGGCAGCGAGCCGCCACCGGGGGTCGACGATTCCTCGACGATCTCCACCTGAACGGCGCACGGGCAACCGGCCTTATCGAGCCCGTCAACCATACGATCGCGCAGCTTGCGCGCGCGACGCTCCAAATGAGCCTGCGGAAGCGTGAGCATGCTGAGCACCGGAACGTCGCGATGGGCCACATCGGCGCCGTCCATGTAGATGCGCAGCGTAGCCTCGAGCGCCGTGAGCGCCAACTTGCCCGGGCGCAGGGCGCGCATAAGCGGATGCGACCCACAGGCCTGGACCAGATCGCGACGGCCCATGATAATGCCCGCCTGTGCGGCACCGAGCAATTTATCGCCCGAGCACGACACCAGATCGAGCCCTGCCGAAACCGAAGCCGGCGTGGTTTCTTCGCCGCCGCGCACCAAGATGTCGTCGGGCAGCAGCGCGCCCGAGCCCTGGTCCTCGTAGAACAGCAGACCATGCTTGTGGGCCAGAGCGGCAAGCTCCTTTGAGGTCACTTCCTCGTGAAAACCCTCGATGCGATAGTTGGAAGGATGAACCTTCAAGATCATGGCCGTTTCGGGCGTGATGGCGCGCTCGTAGTCGCCCAGATGCGTGCGGTTGGTGGCGCCGACCTCGACGAGTTTGGCGCCCGAGGCCGCCATGACATCGGGGATGCGGAAGCTGCCGCCGATCTCGACAAGCTCGCCGCGGCTGACGATGACCTCCTTGCCCGCGGCATGGGCCGCCAGCACCAGCAGCACAGCGGCGGCGTTGTTGTTAACGACCAGCGCGTCCTCGGCACCGGCAAGCGAGCGGATCAGTTGCGCGGCGTGCTCCTTGCGCGACCCGCGCGAACAGGTGTCGACACTGTACTCGAGCGTGCTGTACCCACGCGCGACCTCGGCCACGGCCTTTGCCGCCGACTCCGCAAGCGGGGCACGGCCCAGATTGGTATGGATGACCACACCCGTGGCGTTGACGGCGGGGCGCAGGCTCGGCAGTGCGGAGCGATGCGCACGCCACTCGATGGCCGAGGCCAGGTCGCGCTTAGAGCGCGGGGCGGCACCGGCGCGAATGGCGGCGCGCTCCTCGTCGAGCTCGGCCGTCACGGCAGCATGGACCACCGCGTCGCAGGTCTCCCCCGCCGCCTTCACCACCGGCCACTCGGCAAGCAGCTCGTTGACGGAAGGAATGGCGCGCAGGCGGGCGCGCACCTCATCGGACATGTTCTGGCTATCGCTCATGTGCGGCCTTTCAAAAGAAACGTGGATCAGTCGAATACATCAGCTGAGTCAATTACCCGTCATTATCCTCGCGCGCCGCGATTTTTTCCACGCGAACGGCGTTTTCCTGGGTGAGCGCGGCGCCCGTCAACGGGTCCCAACGCAACGGTGTATGGTCGAGCGGGCCCACGCCCAAGGCTTGAGCGCCACCGGCATCGGCGCCAAACGAACGCCCACCGGGGGCGGCCGACGTAAAGATGCACGCCGGATGCAGATAGGGCGTCGTCTCCACGCGCACGCGGTCGCGGCCCATATCGCTCACAAGCTCGACGACCTCGCCATTGGCGATACCCATGCGTGCGGCAGCATCGGCATTCATCTGCACGGCATCCAGGTCCGAGCCCGCCTCGGCGGCGCCGGCCGCCGCGAGCCTGCGCGAGGTATGCGACTCAAAGGGACGGTTGCCGCTAATGAGGCGAAACATCCCCGGGCCCGGCTCCACCATGGGAGCGATCCAGTTGGGTACACGACCCAGGCCGGCCCGCTCCCAGACGTCACTTGCCAGCGCAATCTTGCCGCCAACAAGCGGAACCACGGGCTCACCCGTGCGCGGCGGCAGCGGCACGCCCGTATCGGCCCAACCGCGCTCCTTAAGCGCAGCGAGGTCAATTCCAAACGGCGCCACCTGGGCCGCCGCAAGGTCGTCCGGCGAAAAGTCGAAGTACTCACCAACGCCGCAGGCCGCAGCCAACCCGGCAAAGATCTCCCGCCCCGGTCTCGTGTCGTCATGCTGCACGGGCAACACGGCATTGCGGTAGAACACGCGCGCGTCGTTGCGGCCCACGACCGCTCCCACGCCGCGGTCGGCCTCCAGATACGTCACATCGGGCAGCACGAAGTCGGAAGCACGCGCCGTCTCGGACCAGCGAATATCAATTGTCACGAGCAGGTCGAGCTGTTCCAGAATCGATAGCCACGCCCCGGCGTTGCCATAGCCCGCACCGGGGTTACTGGCATAGACGATGAGCCCACGCAAATCGCCGGCAAGAATCGACTGACCGATGGTCGTGCACAGACCGCGCACCGGATCGACCAGTGGATAGCGCTCGGACCCAAGCTTGGGCCCACGAGGCACCGGCGGCGTCGCAAAGCGCGCGGGATCGAGGTCGCCCAACACAAGCGGCGTGGGCGGGTTGAGTGCACCGCCTGAGCGTCCGATGCAGCCCAACAGAACATCCACCAAGCAGATAGCGCGCGCGGTCTGGGTACTGTTGGCATACGCGATGCCGATGCCGCCATGAAAGCCGGCGTCCACCACGACAGCAGGCGCCGCGGCAGCTAGATCGCGCGCCGAGGCGACAATCTCTGCGGCCGGCACGTCGCACATCGACTCGGCCCACTCAGGCGTCCAAACAGCAGCCGCCTGCGCCAGCTCATCAAAACCCGTGGTATGGCGGGCAACAAACTCGTGATCGTACAGGTCCTCGGCAATCAAGACATGGGCAATGCCCAACAGCAAGGCCAGGTCGCAGCCCGGGCGCACGCGCAACCAGCGGTCGGCAAGCGCGGCCGAACCGCTGCGCCGGGGGTCAACCACGATGATCTTCGCCCCGCGCCGGCGCGCATCGTTGAGCGCATCAACGGCCCCCATCGTCGACGAATCGACAATGGAGCGCCCCAAGTACATGATGCAATCGGTATGCGCCAGGTCGGAGGCGGGGCTGTAGCCCAGGCTGTGTTCCCAACCGGTAAGTCGGCTTACCTCGCAGGCGCCGTCGGCACCGTAAACGTTGGGCGAGCCCAGCGCATGCATAAAGCGATATGCCCAGTAGCGGTCGAACGAGGGCACGCCGAGCGTCATGCCCAGCGCGCGCGGACCATGTCCGTCAACAATCTCCCCAAGGCGCGCCGCGATCTGCGCGAACGCCTCGTCCCACGAAATCACATCGAACCCCGAGCCATCAGCTCGTCGGCGCATAGGGTGCACAATGCGATCGCGCTCGTCAAACGGCATAGACAGGCGATGCCGACCGCGGGCGCACAGGGCACGCGCCGCGCACGGATGCCCCACAACCGGCAGCTCGGCCACCACACGCCCATCCTCAACATGGGCCGCAAAGGCGCAATCGGCATAGCATCCCCCGCACGTGGTTACCACGGCGCGACCGTCACGCTTCGCAGCAAATGCCATCTCGATTACCCCTTTCATCAGCCAAACACAACAGGCCAAAAGCCCGGCAACGAGCCCCAGACCCAAAAAGCCTCCCGCACGGCAACGCCCCGCGGGAGGCCCAACGTCAAACAGACGGTACCTTACGCCTCGGACTTCTTGGCGTAGATAAGCCAGTAGCCGAGCGCGACCAGAACCGCGCCGCCCACGATGTTGCCCAACGTGGCGGCGGACAGGTTAAACGCAATGCCCGCGGCGTTGAGCGCATCGGCGCCGGCGACATCGGCACCATAGCCGCACGCGTGCATCACAGCACCCATGGGCAAAAAGTACATATTGGCAACGCAGTGCTCAAAACCGCAGGCCACAAAGGCGGCGATGGGCAGCAGAATGCCCACAACCTTATCGACCACGGTCTTGCCGGCGGTACCGATCCACACGGCCAGGCACACAAAGATGTTGCACAGGATGCCGCGGAAGAAGATCGTCACCCAGTCAATCGTCACCTTGCCGGCGGCGACGCTCACCATGGAATTGGCGACCGCCTCGCCGTTGAGCTTGTAAATGCCGGCCATGTACACCAAAAAGACGATGAACAGGGCACCGACAAAGTTACCGACCCATACGACGACCCAAGCCTTGAGCATCTGGACCAGGGTGATCTTTTTGCTCTTGAGCGCGCAGACCATAAGCGAATTTCCGGTGAACAGCTCGGCACCGCACACCAGCACGAGCACCAGGCCCAAGCAAAAGCACAGGCCGCCCACGACGCGCTGGGCGCCCCAGCCGAGCGTGCTATCGCTCAAGAACACCGTAAAGAACAGGCCGCCGAAGGCAATGAACGCACCGGCGAACATTGCCAACAGAAAGGCCTTAGCGACCGGCAGGTTGGCCTTGGTCACGCCGGCGACCTCGGTCTTGGCCTCGATCGCGGCGGGTGTCAGGCAATCGGGAGCAGGGTACTCCACCTTGGAATCTGCCATGTCAATCACTTCTTTCCTAATCAACAGGGACAAACGCTCCTATTGCTCATGCCCCAAGCGGACAAAGTGGGAAAAGTCGTTGGCGGCCACGGCGTCGTACACGGCGTCGACGGCGTCGAAGACCTCCGGGGACATGGGGTTGTAGAACTCCGTGTCGCCCGGTTGAATCCCAATGAAGACGATATCATCGCACGATTGCTCAATCTCTTCGATCAGAATCGACAAAGGAAGCGAATGCGTGGTGAACATCGACTTGCGGGCCACATCACGTTTGTCGAGCAAGCGGATGGCCCCGACGGGCAGCGCCATGTCGGCGGCATCGACCAAGACCAGGCGCGGCGGGCGCTCGCGCTTGACCTCGATGATGTCATCCTCGGGCGTTTGGCCGCCGTCGATGGTGTACCAACCGGCGATGGGCGCGTCCTCCATCTTTTTGGAAAGCACGGGGCCGGCGGCATCGTCGGCACGCAGCACGCTTCCCGCCGTGAGCACAATGCCCGCAAACGGAGCGCCGTTCACACGTCCATCCACAACGCGACCCATTACTGCAACCTTCCCGTCAGATACACGCCCGACACATCGCGCACGCGCTCCACCAGATCGCGAAACTTCATCAGAAACGCGACCTGCTGGGCATGCAGGCCAAAGTCGTCGTCGAACACCGAGATGCCGGCCTTGGCCGACCCGCGAAAACCGCGCTCGTCGAGCAGCGTGTCGCAGGCCTCGAGCAGCGACGGCACCGCCGCCTTGTCGAGCTGGCACTCGCCAAAGGAGCGGATGGCCTCAAACTTGGTTTTGGCCTCCCCCTCCGGCAGCGCGTCGACGAGCGAATAGAAGACATCCACCGGCACCGACAGGCGCGGCTCAAAGCAGTCGAGCACGCCGGTGTGGTGCCCCACGGCGAGCGTGTAGTACAGCACGTCGCAGGCCTCCTGAGGAACGTCTTCCTCGGTCTCCACAAACTTACGCGTGAGCTCGTAAAAGACCACCTGGTCGGGCGCATGGCCCAGGCAGGGGTCGGCGACGCCCTCGGCGGCCTCGTCGCTTGCGCGCGAGGCATCGCCAAAGGAGCCGCCGAGCATACCGGGGCCCGCAAAGTAACCAGAGCGGTCCGTGAGCTCCATCTAGCGACCTCCGGCCAGCACCAGATCCTGCAGCGCCGAGTACACCTCGACGCGGCGCGGATCGTCCTGCTTGTCGATGAGCAGCGCCATGGCACCGCGGATATCGCCCTTGGGCGCACCCTCGAGCGTGTCCATAAACTCGTTGGCCAGGTCGCGGCCGTAACGGTAGCCGCTCATGGCGCGAGCTTCGCGCTCGATGGCAACGCGCAGCTTGTACGGCACGCCGGGGTGCAGGATATCGACCTGCTCGCCGGCGGCCTCCACCGTGGTCTCGGCATGGAGCTTTTGGTCAAGCAGACCAAGCGCCATGGCAAAGCCGTAGATGGTCTGCGCGGGGCTGGGCGGGCAGCCGGGGATGTAGACATCGACCGGCAGAATCTTGTCCGTGCCGCCCCAGACGCAGTAGTTGTCGTAGAAGATGCCGCCTGTGCAGCCGCACGCGCCATAGGACACCACGATCTTGGGATCGGGTGCGGCCTCAAAGGCGCGCAGGGCCGGCATGCGCATGGCACGCGTCACAGCACCGGTGTACAGCAGCACGTCGGCGTGACGGGGCGAGGGCACGACCTTGATGCCAAAGCGCTCGACGTCGAAGACGGGCGTGATGGAACCGAAGATCTCGATCTCGCAGCCGTTGCAGCCGCCGCAGTCGACACGGTAGACGTACACCGAGCGCTTGATCTTCTTAAGAAGGGTCGCCTTGGCCTTCTCGATGCTCTCGTCGAGCTCAATCTTGGTCGGGCGGTACTGAAGCCGCTCGGGCAAAAGCGTGGGTTCGGCCATGGTTACTCCTCCTTCGTTTCAAAATCCATGATGATGCCCTCGACCGGTGCCGGACCGGCGGGAATCTCGGGCGCATCGGGGTTGAGCTCGCGATCGATATACTCCGGGTTCACGCCGTGGCCGCCCAGATACTCCATGCCGGGGCCCTGAGGCTCGCCGGACGCAAGCGTCTCGTTGGCAGCCATGCCGCGCGCGTTACCGGTCTTTACGGCCGAGGCGGCGCGCAGGGCGTCGAGTTCGCGCTTGCACTCCTGGCACATACCGACGGTACGGGCGGCCTGCTCGGCCTCAATGCCGCCGGCCTTTTGCAGCAGGCGCTTGGCGTAGTCGATCTCCTTGTGCGGGGCAAACGGCTTGCCGCAGCGCGAGCAGTGCTCGAGCGTGTAGACGCTCTTGCTGGTGAGGTCGTCCTTGCTCATGACGGCCAGCTCAAACTCCTCGGTGAGCTTGATGGCCTCCATGGGGCAGGCTTCCTCGCAGCGGCCGCAAAAGATGCAGCGACCGTAGTCGATCGACCAGGTGATGGTATCGGCCGCAAGGTCGGTGTCCATGCGAATGGCATCGGCCGGGCACGCCACGCCGCAGGCACCGCAGGCGATGCAGAGCTCCGCGTTGTGCTCGGGCTTGCCGCGCATGTCCTTGTTGGTGGGGAACGGCGCAAACGGGTACTTGACCGTCGCGTCGCCGGCCTTGGCGTTAACCTTCCAAAGCTTCAGCATATTAGAGCGCCTCCTCATCGAGCGGAGCGGCCATGGTGCCCTCGCCCGCAAGCGGCGACTTGTCGCGCCAGACGTTCTCGAACTGCTCCTTATCCAGCACGTGGTCGCGCTTGGCGGCCACGTCGGTCACCGTCACGCGGTCGGTGCAGGAGTAGCACGGGTCGAGCGAGCCGACGATCAGCGCCGCATCACCCACGGTGTTGCCGCGGAACATGTAGCGCAGGACCGGCCAGTTGCTGTACGTAGCGGCCTTGGCGCGCCAGCGGTAGCACTTCTGGTTGTTGCCGAGCATGGCCCAGTGCACGTCCTCGCCGCGCGGCGCCTCGGTGGCACCGATGGCGTACTTATGCGGGGTGTACTCCCAATCCGTGGTGAGGATGGGGCCCGACGGGCAGTTCTCAAGCATGGTCTCGATCATGTCGATCGAATCGTAGACCTCCTGGATGCGGACGGCGGTACGGCCGAAGGCATCGCAGGTGTCGGCCGTGGCGGCGTGCATCTTTTGGACGTCCGGATCGGCGTAGCCGTCGAAGGGATGGTCAAAGCGCACGTCGCGGGCATAGCCCGAGCCACGCATGAGCGGGCCGACCGGCGAGAAGTCGCGTGCAATCTTGCGGTCCAAGATGCCGACGCCACTCGTACGCTCAATAAAGTTGGGCGTGGAGAGCAAGACGTCGACGAGCTCCTGAACCTCGGAGCGCAGCTGGTGGATGGTCGTGAGCGTGGAGAGCTTCTGCTCAGCCAAAATGTCGCGACGCACGCCGCCGATCACGTTGAGGCCGTAGGTCTTGCGGTGACCGGAAAGCTTCTCGGCCAGGTCCATGGACTTCTCGCGAACGCGGAAGAACTGCTGGAAGCCGGAGTCGAAGCCGGTGTAGTGCGACGCCAGGCCAATGTTGAGCAGGTGCGAGTGCAGACGCTCGACCTCGAGCATGATGGCGCGGATGTACTGGGCGCGCGGCGGGACATGGATGCCCTGGGCGCGCTCGACGGCCTCGGCGTAGGCCACCGAGTGAGCGCAGCCGCAGATGCCGCAGATGCGGTCGGCGAGGAACGTGACGGCATCATAGTTCAGGCGCGTCTCGGCGACCTTCTCCATGCCGCGGTGCACGTAGAACAGGCGGTAGTCGGCGTCCACGATCGTCTCGCCCTCAACGAACAGGCGGAAGTGGCCGGGCTCGTCGGAGGTAATGTGCAACGGGCCCATGGGGACGAGTGTGGTCTCCTTGCCCTTGGTATCGGCCAAGAACTCGTAGTTTTCCATGTCGCTCGCGGGAGCGGGACGGAAGCGGTAGTCCATGGAGTCCTTGCGCAGCGGGTACAGGCCGCTGGGCCAATCGTCGGGCAGCACCAGGCGACGACGATCGGGCAGGCCTTCGGGAATCAGGCCGAACATGTCGCGCAGCTCGCGCTCGCCCCACACGCAGGCGGGGACGAACGGCGTCACGGACGGGAACGTCATCTTGGCGGGATCGACCTCGGTGCGCACGGTCACCCAGCCGGGGTCCTCCCCCTCCATGGAGATGACGTAGTACACAGCGTAACGGCCGCACAGGCTGCGCTCATCGTTGCCGACGATCACGGGAATCCAGCCGTAGCGCTCGTAGTACAGGTAGTGGACGGCCTCGGGCAGACGGTCCTGCTTGACGGTAATCGTCAGCTGGTCCTCGCACTGCCACTCGACCTTCTCGATGCAGCCCGGAACGGCACGGCGCAGGGCCTCGACATGGCTCTCGCAGCGACGGGCGTACACCTTGTTCTCAGTTTCAATCATTCGTTACTCCACCTCGCTCTGAGCGGTCTCGGTACCGAACACAGCGCGGTACATCGGCGTCGCGTGAAGTTCCTCGGTGCTCTGCTCGAGCACGATGCCGGTCGCGGTCTCCACACCGTGCACGAGAGGCAGCGGGGTGGCGATGCCAAACCACAAGATCATGACAGCCAGGATGATTTCGGGGATCAGCATGAGCGCGGGGGCCTCATGCTTGCCCATGCCCTGGGGCGCATGGCCGAATACCGACTTGAGTGCGATGCGGGTGAGCGCGGAGATAGCCACGGTAAGACCGAGGGCGACCACGACGACCAGCCACATGGGACCGGCGGTAACACCGGCGACAAAGGTCAGGAACTCGGAGATAAACATGCCGAAGGGCGGGAAGGCGGCAAGACCGAGCAGCGCCAGGATGGCGAGCGCGGCGGTTGCGGGTGCAACCTCAACGACGCCCTGGATCTTGGCCAGGCTACGCGTACCAAAGGCGTGCTGGATGTTGCCGGACACGCAGAAGGCAAGCGTCTTGGTAAAGCCGTGGAACACGCAGTGCAGCAGGGCCGCGGCGATACCCAGCGGGCCACCGATACCCAGGCACAGGGCGATAACGCCCACGTTCTCCACAGACGAGTACGCAAAGCGGCGCTTGAGGTCGTCCTGGCGAAACATCGAGAGTGCCGCCACCAAAATGGACAGTGTGCCGACGATCAGCAGCAAAAGTTGCGGATACTCGGCGCCCACAGCTTGGATGGTAAAGCCGTAGAAGCGCATGATCACAAGCATGGCGCACTTAAGCAGCACGCCCGAGAGCAGGGCCGAGACAGGACTCGGGGCCTGGGAGTGGGCATCGGGCAGCCACGTGTGCATGGGGAACAGGCCGGCCTTGGTGCCAAAGCCGATCACGATAAACGCAAAGGCGAGGCGCATGAGCGTCGGGTCGAACTGGTCGGCATACGGCAGCACGCACGACAGGAATGCGGCCTCGTGGGCGTTGGGAATCACGTCGGCGGCGTTGGCGTAGATCAGCAGCGTACCGAACAGGCCGAAGGCCACGCCGGCGGTGCAGACCATCGCATACTTCCAAGAAGCCTCGAGGGCCGTCTTGTTCTTGTAGATACCCACGAGGAACACGGTGGAAAGCGTGGTTGCCTCCACGGCGGCCCACGTGAGGATCATGTTGTTGGACAGGCACGCGAGCAGCATGGTGAACACAAACAGGCTAAACAGCGCAAAATACTGCTTGGCGCGCTCGGCGGGCATGGAGCCCTCCTCGATATCGGCCTTTACATAGGGCAGCGAGAACAGCCCCGTAAGAAAACCGATAAAGCCGATGAGCAGCACAAAGATGGCGCCCAGCGAATCGAGGTGGAACCACAGACCAAGAGCGCTCGCGGTATCGCCGCTCATAAGGACGTCACCGGCCGTCATAATCGACAGCACCAGGACGGCTGCGACGGAGACCAGGTTGAGACCGGCAAACACGTTATAGGACGTGTTCTTGGGCAAAAACGCCATGACCAGCGAGAGCACCAAAGGAGTCGCGAGCAGGGCGAGAATCAACGTTTCCATGGACTACCCCCTCAGCTCGGACAGGTCGCGCGCATCGAGCGAGTGGGAGTCGTCCCAAATGCGACGCACGACGATGGACATGATGATGACGGCAAAGATGGCGTCGGTGGCGATACCGATCTCGATGATCTCGGGAGCGGTGGGGGCCAATAGCGCGAGCGTCACATGACTGCCGTTTTCCATAAGGCAGTATCCAAAGATCTGCTTCATGATGTTGCGCTGCGAGATGATGCAGGTGAGGCCCACAAAGAAGTGAGCGAAGCTAATAGCGAGCGCAGGCGTTGCGACCTCGGCCGTGGGAAGGCTGATCTGCGTCACGACGGCAAAGCAGATCGCGACCTCCACGGCGATGATGCAAATGGCCCACGCGGGCTTAAGGCCGGCCTTGAGCGATGCGTCGCTCGGCTCACCCATCTTCCTGTATGCGCGGTTGAGGATATAAGGGACCAGGACGACCTTGGTGATAAAGGCGGATCCTGCCCACATAAGCAGCTCCTGCGCACCGGTGGTGACACCGAGCGTGGCGAGTAGTCCCACGAGCACCAGCGACTGCACCGCATACCAGCGGATGGCATGCTTGATGTTCTTGGAGACGACCACCATGGTGGACGTGACGATCAGAAGGCCGCCAAGGATGTTGACGATCGAATAACCCATGTCGTTCTACCTCCTAACCGATCCAGCTGGCCGAAAGCGGGCCGCTGACGATGACCATGATGATGAGCACGATGAACACGAACGCCATCGCGCGGGGAAGCGGGGCTCCCGCAGCGACCTCTTCGCTCGGCTCGCCGGGCAGGCAATAGCCCATCCACTTAAGGAACCAGGCAAAGGTGGCGACGGTCTCGGCGACCATGATGCACACGAGCACCAGGATCGCGACGTTGCCGGCGCCCACAGAAAAGCCGCCGGCGATGATCTGGAACTTCGAGAAGAACGTGTTCATGGGCGGCACGCCGGCAATGGCGAGTGCCGCGACACCAAAGCCCACGCCCGAGATCGGGTACTTCTTCACGATGCCGCGAAGCTTGGGCAGCATACGCGTGCCGAGCGTAAAGGAGAACGAACCGGCGATCAGGAAGAACAGCGTCTTGGCGAAAGCGTGGTTAAAGATGTGGCACACGGCGCCATCAAAGGCCAGCTGGCTGCCAAAGACCGAAAGGCCCAGACCAAAGAACACATAGGAGAGCTGGGCGATCGTGGAGAAGGCCAGCAGGCGCTTCATGTCCTTTTGCGGCAGGTACATAAGGAAACCAAAGAGCATGGTGACCATGGCGTCGATAATGGCGACCCAGCCCACGATCTCGGGAATCTCGCCGGCAGAGACGAGTGCACGCGCGAACACGCACACGCCGACCTTGACCATCGAGGCACCATGCAGGTAGGCCGAAACAGGCGTCGGCGCCTCCATGGCCGAAGGCAGCCACATGTACATGGGAACCTGTGCGGACTTGGCCCAGGCCGCAAACAGCACGAGCAAAAGGACGATGGCCTTGAGCTTGGCGTCGAGGCCGGCAATCGCGGTAATGGCGAAGGTGCCGGTGTGGGCAAACACGATGGCGGCGCCCAGATACAGGCCGAGCGCACCGATATGCGTGATAATCAGGGCCTTCATGCCGGCCTTCTTGGCCGTAGGCGTCATGTAGTAGCTAATGAGGCCCCAAGAGCACGCACCCGTGATCTCAAAGAACACGAGCTGGCCCAAAAGGGTCGAGCTGTACACAAGGCCGGCCATGGCGCCGATGAAGGTCGCGAGGTACGCGTAGAAGCGACGACGCGGCGCGTCGGGATGCTCACGGTTATTCTCGCTCATATAGGGAATCGAATAGATCACGACAAGCAGGCCGATACCCACAAAGGCGGGCGCGAGTAGCGTGCTCATGCGATCGAAGGTGAATCCCATGACGAGGGTCTGCCCAAACGAGATCAGGGGGACCTGCGTGTCGGGCATGCCGGCGCCAGCGAAATTCGCGGCGAGGGCGATGGTGCAGGCCGTCGAGACGGCGGCACCCAAAACGCTGAACCACTTGGCGTACGGACGGGGGAACAGGGCGACGAGCACCGAGGCCACCATCGGGGCCGCGATAGCGACCAAGCCGAGAAGGGACAGACTGACTGCAAATGACATTGTTGCTCCCTTCTCCTACACGCCGACGACCACGAAGACAAACGCCAGGACGGCGATGCCAACGACGATCCAGGTCTGGTTGCCAAGCACCTTAAAGCGCGAGCGCGAGCAGGAGTTCTCGATCACGCCGCAGACCACAAAGTCGATGAGGCACTTCACGAGGAACACGACGGCTCCCAGAACGGCCGCGATGCCCACGGTCGCGGGCTCGCCCCAGGGGACGAAGATCGCGCAGAACCAGGCGACGACCAGAACCTGCTTCATGGACATGGCGAGCTTGGCCATCGCAAGCGACGGTCCGGATAGCTCGGCGAGCGGACCTTCCTGAAGCTCCTGCTCGGCCTCGGCCTGATCAAACGGCAGCTTGCCGAGCTCCATATAGCAGGCGATCGCAAAGGCGATGCCGGCGAGGATCACGGCGACCGGCGCGTCGATGGCGCCCGTCATGATGTGCTGACCCATGGTGGCGATGTCGGTGGAACCGCACACCAGGGCGGCGGCAAACAGCGCCAGCAGCATGGACGGCTCGATGAGAACGCTCATGAGCAGCTCACGAACGCCACCGATACCGGCGTAGGCGTTGGACGAATCCACGCCGCAGAGGGCAAAGAAGAAGCGGGCGAGCGCCAGGCTATACATGATGGTGATGGCGTCACCAAAGACCGGGATGGGGCTTTGTGCCGTAAAGAGCGGCAGGCCCATCGCGAGCATAAAGGCGACGGCGAAGAACAGCGGCGGCATAATGCGCAGCGCAAAGCTCGCGTCCTCGCTCTGGGACTCGGGGCGCGCAAAGAGCTTGGCCAGGTCGCGGTAGTCCTGCATGATGCTGGGGCCGCGACGGTTGTGCATCTTGGCGCGGATCACGCGGCCGAGACCGGAGAAGAACGGCGCGACGGCCATGACGACCACGCCCTGCAGAACGGCAAGTACGATGTTGTTCATGCTCTCCCCTCCTTAACCCATTTGAACGGCGAGCACGAGGAACACCACGAGTGCCGCGACGATGTAGCAGATATAGATGCTGTAGTTGCCGCCCTCGAGCTTAGTCGCGAGGTCGGCGAGCTTCTCGACACCCTTATGCGGGGCATCGACGAGAACCTTGTCGGGTACGGGCTCCACAGCCTCGGCCACACCGGTGAGCTTCTGGAAGAAGTGCGCGATGGACCAGCAGACGGCCGTGCAGCGGTCGCGCAGCGTGTAGAGCGGCTGCATAAACCAGGACACCTCGGAGGCAAAGGTCGTGGCCACGACGGGCATATGCTCGTTGGGAGCATAGCCGCATGCCCACGGCTGGGACTTCTGCACCTTGCCGACGGTCTTGAGCTTGCGATAACCGCAGGCAAGGCCGACGAGCACCACGAGCGCAATGGCGATCGCGGGCGTGGAGGTAGCAGCGCCGGAGTACTGGTTCATGAGCTCCATGCCCTCGGCGGCAAACACGCCACCGTACGGATGCAGCACGGACGCGGCGACATTGACCAGCACGGGCGCGATCACGGGAGCGCCAATGCCCAGCACGACGCAGATGGCCGCGAGCAGGCCCTGAGCAAACACCATGGGGGCGGGAACCTCCTTGGCATTGGCCGCGGCCTCGGAGCGGGGCGCGGAGGCAAAGGAGACGCCATAGGCCTTGACGAAGCACGTGACGGCCAGCGCGCCGGTAATGGCAAGCGCGACGGCAGCGAACACGGCCACGATCATGACGGCCTTGTCGCCCTGCATGGCGGCGTTAAAGAGCGACTGGTAGGTAAACCACTCGGACACAAAGCCGTTGAAGGGCGGGATGGCCGAGATGGCAAGCGCGCCAATAAGGAAGCAGATGGCCGTTGCCGGCATACGACGGAACAGGCCGCCCATCTTCTCCATATTGCGCGTACCCGTGGAGTACAGCAGCGCACCGGCGCCCAAGAACAGCTCGCCCTTAAACATCGCGTGGTTAAACGTGTGGTAGAGGGCGGCCATCAGAGCCAGGACGGCGATGCCGACCGAATTGAGCGCCATGGCGGCCATGGAGGCGCCGACGCCGAGCAGAATGATGCCGATGTTCTCGACGGAGTGATAGGCAAGCAGGCGCTTGATGTCATGCTCCTGCAGGGCGAACGCCACGCCGAGGACCGACGAGATCGCACCGAAGACCATGACCATAAGGCCCCACCAGACCTGAACGCCCGAGGCGGAGAGCAGGTCGAGACCAACCTTGAGGATGCCGAAGATACCGATCTTGATCATGCCGCCGGACATGAGGGCACTCACGTTAGACGGCGCCTCGGGATGTGCCTTGGGCAGCCAGCCGTGCAGCGGGATGATACCGGCCTTGGCGCCAAAGCCAAAGAAGGCGAGCACGAAGCACACGGATGCGACCGCGGGGCTAAACTGCGTGGCGCGGAAATCCGCAAAGGCAAACGAGCCGCCGGCGAAGTTGGTCATGGTGAGGAAGCTCGCCATGATGAGCACAAAGCCCACGTGCGCGATCACAAAGTAGAGCCAACCGCCGTGGATGGAGTTCTCGTTCTCCTCGATCACGACCAAGAAGTAAGAGGTCAGCGACATGAGCTCAAAGGCGACCAGGAACCAAAACACGTTGTCGGCGGTGATGACGAGCATCATGGACGCCACGAAGGTGTTAAAGAAGAAGCCGGCGCGGCCCTTTTTGCCCGGGTACTCATCAAAGTAGTTGAGACCGTAGATCGAACCGGCAAACGCGAGCACCGAGATGAGTGCCACGAACAGACCGGACAGCTGATTGAGCAGCAGCTGGAAATGGGCAAACGGGAAGAACACGATGGTGTCGACCGACGCGACATTGCCCAGCACGGCCTGGATACCGGCCACAAACGAAAGCACCGCGGCGACGGCGCCGACAAGGCAGCCGGCGGTCTTGGCGGCGTTATCGGCTTTGATCAGCAGAACCGAGGCGAGCGCACCGATGCACGAGACGGCAAGCGATGCGATAAACAGCGTCATGCTATCCATTGTTTACGCTCCCTTCTGCTTTCTCGGACAGGCCCTGGGCCACGGCGGTAACGTCGACGGCCGGACCGTTTTCGATCGAGCGCAGGCGCTTGGCCTCGTCGAGCTCGCGATCGGCCGCGCCGCCCATGACGGTCAGCGCCTTGGTGGGGCACGCCGCCACACAATGCGGGCCGTCCGGATCGAAGGCACACAGGTCGCACTTGACAGCGCAGGTGTACTGGCCAGGAGCCCACGTAAGCAGGCTGCTCAGGGACTTAGGATACGAAGGCGTCGGATCGCACATGCCTGCGACACCGGCGATAGACGTGCCATCGGGATGGATGGCTCCGAAGGGGCACGCGATGGCGCACAGCCTGCACCCGATGCACTCCTGCTCCTTGACGTGGATGCGATCGCCATCGTGCTCGATGGCATTCACCGGGCAAACCTCGGCGCAGGGGGCACCCTCGCAATGGTGGCAGGCAAGGGCGGCCGAAATACCGCCGGTCTTCACGAGCGCCAGGCGCGGCGTATCCTGAAGACCCTGCATCCGGTGGGCGTCGGCACAGGCGGACTGGCATGTTCCGCAGCCGATGCACCTCTCCGGGTTGATGTCGATGAAGCGGTTCATCCCCACTTCCTTTCAAAATAACGGGCCGGGCTCCCGAACGTACGGGACGCCCGGCCCAAAAAGCCAACGAGAACGGGACTACACGATTTGATTCACGTGTGCCTCGTCGTCGAACTTGGCGGCGCCGGGCTCAACGTCCTGGGGAGCGGCGGCGTCCACCAGAGCCTGCTTAAGCTCGGTGTACTGACGCTCGACTTCGCCCTCGGCCCAGACCTGGTCGGCAATGGCGTCGACCTGGCAGGCGGAGAACTTGTCCTCGGGCGTATGCGAGACCGGGTCGACCTTGTGCATGGTCAGCTCGTTGCACTTGCCGATCCACCACTGGTAGGTCATATAGACCGTGCCCTTGTTGATACGGTCGCTCACGTCGGCGCGGCTGTATACCTGGCCGCGGCGGCTGTGAATCGAGACGATGTCGCCGTTCTTGATACCGCGCGCCTCGGCATCCGCGGGATTCATACGGACAAAGCCGGGCTCGTCGGCAAGCAGCGCCAGCGTCTTGCAGTTGCCGGTCATCGAACGGCAGCTGTAGTGGCCGACCTCGCGGACGGTGCACAGGATGAGCGGGTACTCATCGTCGGGAAGCTCGGAGGGCGCCTCCCAGTCATGCGCCATCAGGTTGGCGCGGCCGTCCTTGGTGGTGAACTTGCCACCGGCGAACATGTCGGCCGTGCCATGGTCGTTCACATCGGTGCTCTTGACCGGCCACTGGGCGTAACCGCCCTCGGGGGCCATCTTCTCGTAGGTCGCGCCCACAAAGTTGGGGCACAGGCTAATGCACTCGTTCCAGATCTGCTCGGTGTTGTCGTAGTGCATGGGGTAGCCCATGCGCGTGGACAGGTCCGCGAAGATCTCCCAGTCGTGGCGGCACTCGCCCTTGGGCGGAACGGCCGCATCAAAGTGCTGGAAGCTACGGTCGGACGCGGTAAAGACACCCTCGTGCTCGCCCCAAGAGGTGGCGGGCAGGATAACGTCGGCGAGCATGGTCGTCTGCGTCATAAAGATGTCCTGGCAAATGAACAGATCCAGCTCGGAGAGCGTCTTGCGCATGCCGGCCGAATCGGGCTCGGTCTGCACCGGGTCCTCGCCGTAGTTGTAGAAGCAGTGCACCTTGCCCTCGTCGACCAGGTGACCCAGGTCGGTGAGCTTGTAGCCCTCCTCGAGCGGGAGCTTTTCCTCGGGCACGCCCCAAGCCTTGGCAAACTTGGCGCGCACGGCGGGGTCGGTGACTTTTTGGTAGCCAGGGTACAGGTTGGGCAGCATGCCCATATCGCAGGAGCCCTGGACGTTGTTCTGGCCACGCACGGGCGCGAGGCCGGAATTGGGTTTGCCGATCTGGCCGGCAACGCAGGCGATGGAGGCGATGGTGTGCACCGTCTTCAGGTTCTGCTTCTGCTGACACACGCCCATGCCCCAGCCAATGATGGCAGAGGGCTTCGCCGTGGCGTACATCTCGGCAGCTTGGTGGATCAACGCGGGCTCGACACCCGTGATGTCCTGTACGGATTCGGGAGTGTAGTTCCTGATGGTCTCCCACCACTCGTCAAAGCCGTTCGTGTGCTCGGCGACGAATTGCTTGTCATAGAGGCCATCATTGACCAAGCAGTTGGCAAAGGCGTTGAGGAACGCCACGTTGCAACCGTTCTTGATCGGAAGGTAGATGTCGGCGATACGCGCGGTTTCGATATGGCGCGGGTCGGCGACGATGATCTTGCAACCCTTTTCTTTGGCTCGCACGATACGCCTAGCGACGATCGGGTGCGAATCGGCAGGGTTATAGCCGAAGAGGAATATGCAGCCCGCATCCTCCATACCGGGGATGGAGCAAGACATGCAACCTGAACCAACCGTGTCCATCAGACCGAGGACAGTAGGGCCGTGTCAAGTACGGGCGCAGTTGTCCACGCTGTGGGTGCCGATGCACGCACGCGTAAACTTCTGCATGACGTAGTTCGCCTCATTGCCGCCGCCTCGCGAAGAGCCGGTGGTCATGACGGCGTTAGGACCATATTCGTCAATTATGGCCTGCATCTTAGATGCGGTGAAATCCAGTGCCTCGTCCCAGCTTACACGCTCAAGATCCGCGCCCTTGGTGCGACGGATCATCGGGTGCAGCACGCGGGGAGTCAAGATCTTGGTGTCGTTGATGAAGTCGTAGCCGCTCATGCCTTTCAGGCACAGCTCGCCCTGATTGGTGATGCCGTTGAGCGGTTCGGTACCCACGACCTGGCCGTTTTGGACCAGGAGGTTAAACTGGCAACCGGCGCCGCAGTACGGGCAGATCACTTTATGCTTCTCCATGACACCCTCCTTCCTTTCTCTGCTACCGATTAATCGGTACGTATTTGACAATCGTTGGGCCTATATGGCCGCCCGCCTACGCCTCGTTTTCGATGGTGGCGCGGGCACGCTCGGCAGTCAGTTCCGCCAGACGCTCCTCGTCTACCAGGGTGAGGCCCTTGGTCGGGCACGCCTCGGCACACGCCGGACCGCCGGGACGGTCCACGCACAGGTCGCACTTGAGCACGAAGCTCTTGGTCTGCGAACCCACGCGCACGTCGCCCATCAAGACGGGAACCTGCGTGGTCGCCACGCTCACGGCGCCAAAGGGGCAGGCCATGACGCAGCTCTTGCAGCCGATGCAGTTGTCCTCGTTCACACCGATGCGATGGTTCTTTGGATCAAAGAACAAGGCACCCGTGGGACAAGCCTTAGCGCACGGGGCATCCTCGCAGTGATGGCAAGCCACCGGTGCGGAGATCTCGTAGGTGCGCGTCACGCGTAGGCGCGGTGCGGCGATGTTGCCGGGGATGTCGTGCGCCTCGATGCACGCCGCCATACAGGTTTGACACCCAATGCAGCGCGAAGAATCGGCGACGACTCGTTTATTGCCCATATTGTTCACTCCCTCCTGAATCCCTTGCTGGAGAGGTTCTGCCGACGTTGCCCCAGGCCGCCCGTGGTCTGGCATCGGCGTATCGAATGCCTGCGGCGAAACGGGCAATCGACGGAATTTCTCCAACGGTATACACACTGAATATACGCAGTTGCCACGGCCGAACTTGGGCATAAGCCCTGCAATACGGGTGTATTGCAGTGGTTTTGGCAGGTCGGGATTATTCTCGGTGGGCTATAAAGTCGAGTGTATTACACGCGTAGGCATATGAGATTTTCACGCTCTCCTTCTGCGAATGTATTACGTTTGTAGTTATGTTTACACTCATTAACTTGAGTGAAATAAAGTGGTGGATATAAGATAGTCAAAAGAAACACAGGGCGAATTTGACCATCCGTGTTGCACTAGATAAGGGGGCTAGCGATGTCATCGACTCAAAAACGAGCCATCCTACAGGTGCGCATTCGCGAAGAGGACAAACAGCATGCCGAGCGTCTCTACGATGCAATGGGCACATCGCTTGCCGAGGCCGTTCGCCTTTTTGTTTCGCAGAGCATCCTCATGCGCAAACTGCCTTTTCAGCCGATCGCCGTGCGCTCAAAGGATGGCACGGCTGCCTACGGAGTGCTTAAGGCTTACGGGGATCCCAATCGCCGGTCCGAGGAACGCAACGCCTGGATTGAATATCTCGCCGCAGAAAGCGACGATTCGATCTTGGGTCCCGAGGAAGTAGACATCCATGAGTAGCACCATCATCGACGAGACCGTTATCCTACGCTACCTGCTTAACGACGACGAGGTCCTGTCGCCGCGCGCCGCCAAGGTTATCGCCACGCGCACCACCCGCGTCTACCCCGAGATCATCACACGCGTCGCCGTCACGCTTCGCGACGTATACAAAGTCCCCCGCCCCGAGATTGCGGCCGCCATGACCAGGCTGCTCGATGACGTCATGGTCGACGAGCCCACCGTCATCGCCTTTGCCATCAAGCTGTTTGGCAGGACACATATGGACTTTAGCGACTGCCTGCTCGCAGCCCGCACCGCTATCTACAACGACGACGTCGTGAGTTTTGGCAAGCCCATCATCCAAGGCATGATCGACTACCGCCGCAACCGCATCAACGCAGCCGAAGCCCGCGAACGCGCCACCGACGCCCGCAGCCGCAGCACCGACGCCACCATCGACAAGCTCCGCCACCACGGTCGCCACTAACCGACAGACAACGGCATTGCCCGCCCCTCAGCCCCATCCCCTCCTAAGCTGCGGTGAAATAGTTCCTGGATTTAGGCTTATTCGAGCTTTTCAGGAACTATTTCACCGCAACTTTCCGTAAGGATGGTTTTTTATACCGCCGAAAGGCCATTATCGACCGTTTGCCGATGTGCCCAGCTCCGTTATAAGCCCCTGACCTGCACCGTCAAGCTTTTGGTCAGTTCATGGCAAGGTCCGACAGAATGAATATGCGATAGCTTGATGTCATTCGTTCCCTCTCAATGCCTTGGGGTCGCCAATGAGTAACGATGACCGCTGTACCAAACCACAGGTAAAGCTATTCTTCTCGATATTCGAGGCTCATCATGACGGACGCCTATTTGTAGCTACGGAAAAATGGGATGAACGATGCGCCTACGCACTCATGAAAAAACAAATGATCGTTCGACTCTATAACCACGTCTATGCCGACCCTGCATATTGGAATGACCTTGGCATAGAAGGTCGAATCTTTCAGCTGGCATCCGCCATTGCGATCATTGAACCGGATGCCGTGTTTTGCGGAGCAACAGCGGCACTGCTCTACGGCATCGGTTCTGCACACACGCTTCTCGACAAGGTGCAAGTGCTGTTGCCGCGTTCCACCAGACGCGATATGTACGAATTCGTTGAATACCGACGCTGGCGGCCAGGCGACGTATGGCAGCTCGGCCCGTTTACGTTAACGGATCCATATCGCACGGTGGTCGATATCGCCCGAACGGCCGCGTTTCGCTATGCGCTGGGTTATGTCGACGGGTTGGCTCGTGAGTACGGTGTCGAGCGTGAAGAACTGCGGGCATACGCACAAGCGAACTGCCGCGGACTGCACGGCATCGCGCGTGCGTTTGAGGTTTTTGAACACATGGATGGCAGATCGGATAACGGTGGAGAATCCGAAGCACGGGCGGCAATGATTCTGGCGGGAGTTGCCGCTCCCGAACTTCAGGTTGAAATCACTCGACCGGGAAACGCCGGCTATTATTTGGCAGATTACGGCTGGCAGATGCCAAACGGCTCTTGGATGCTGGCTGAGCTGCATGGACTAGGTAAGTTTGAGGACGACGCCCAAAATGATCCGGAACATACTGCAGCAAACACCTATCGGGCTGCCCTCATGCGCGACGCGAACCTGCGTGCCATGGGCCACAACGTCATTCATTTCAAACTTTCAGACACCTACGATGTCGAAGCATTTGGCGCCATGTTGCGCGGCTACGGTATACCAACCACAAAACCCTACGCAGACTCCTGACCGGCTGCCCTCATCTTCTCGACAACAGAACCCAACATCGGCCCAACCAACTCGGCCTCAATAAGTTGCGGTGAAATAGTTCCTGGATAACAGCTTTTGCGGCTAATCCAGGAACTATTTCACCGCAACTTAGGAGGGGATGTGGGGTCCCCGGCATGTATATGAAAACGGCTCTGATTCCCAAAAGGAATCAGAGCCATTCATCTATCTTGTGGAGCGGGCGACGGGAAGTCCAAGGATTTGCTTTGCAAATCCTTGTTTCGCTGCGGGCCTTCGGCCCTTGCGTGCTGCGCTGGAAAATGCTCACGCATTTTCTCAGCTCCGCACCCTGGCGGCTTCGATTCCCGTCGCCCGGCGCGTAAACAAAAACGACTCTGATTCCCAGAAGGAAACAAAGCCGTTAAAACAATTCTTATGGAGCGGGCGACGGGAATCGAACCCGCGTCATCAGCTTGGAAGGCTGGGGTTCTACCATTGAACTACGCCCGCAAGATATGGTCGGGACGACAGGATTTGAACCTGCGACATCCTGCTCCCAAAGCAGGCGCGCTACCAAACTGCGCCACGTCCCGAAGGTGTTGAGCAGCTAAGGTCTAAACCTTGCGTGTCCCAAAGCGAAGGAAATTATAGGGGAGACTCCCCGCCTGTGCAAGCGCAGAAACCCTAGCTCCTCGAATGTGCGACAAACTGGCTATGGGCCAGGCCGATCACAAACGCCACCACGGCGACCGGCGCCCATGCGGCACCGATATCTGCCAGGGGCAGCGCATCAAACGGCAGCAACTCGCCAGCAAAGAACGCATCGCGGACCGAGGTGATCACACTCTGCACGGCGACCACGCCGCCGACCCAGACCCACACCTGCGGATGCGCGTCGCAAAAACCGTGCACCAGGCCCATAAGCACTAGCACGATGGCCACAGGATACAAGGCGTTGAGCATGGGCACCGAGAACATAAGGATCACGTCAAGGCCCACGTTGGAGAGCACACACGAAAACGCGGCGAACGCAAAGGCGAACATCGCAAACGGGCGGCGCATGGCTTCCTCAGAAGCCTCCGCTCCCCCTTCGACCACATACGTCTCGCAGAAGTAACGCGAGCAGCAGCTGATGAGGCCGATGCACACGTTCATGCATGCAAGGAAGAAGATCGCGAAGACCACGACCGTGCCGGCCAAACCAAAGTGCATGGAGGCCGAGCGGGCCAGGATTGCGGCGCCGTTGGTGGCATCGGGCATCACGGTGCCGAGCTGCATACCGGCAAGGCCCAAGCCGCAGTAGATGATGGCCATGAGCACGCCGGCGATCACGCCGGAGCGCGAGATCTCGAATGCCACGCGCTTATCGTCGGTAACGCCCAGCTCGTGGATGGTCTCGGCGATGATGATGCCAAAGGCGAGCGACGCGAGCAGGTCCATGGTCTGGTAGCCGGTCAAAAAGCCCTGCACGGCAGCACCGGCATCATAGGGAGCCTGCGGCGCGGCGGCGGGGCCCAGCGGCGAGACCATGGCGGCACCCACGACCAATACGATAAGGGCAATGAGCGCGGGGCCCGTAATGCGGCCGAGCACGCGTGTGATGACGCCCGGGCGCAGCGTGAGCGCAAACGCGACGACGAAGAAGCCGACGGCAAACACCAGGCGCGCCGTGCCGAGCGAGACGCCCTCGGGCAACAGCGGCACCAGCATCTCGAAGGCCGTGGAACTCGTACGCGGAATGGCCAGGCACGGGCCAATGGCCAGATACACCGCCGCGACAAAGAACTCGCCAAACTTGGGGTGCACGCGGCCAGCAAGCTCGCGCGCCGTTCCGGCAAGCGCCACGGCGATAAAGCCCATGACGGGCAGGCCGATGGCGGCAATCAGAAAGCCGATCATGGCAAGCGGCGTGGCAGAACCTGCCTGCAGCGCCAGCAGCGGCGGAATGATGAGGTTACCGGCGCCAAAGAGCATCGAGAACAGCGCAATACCGACGGTAACGACATGGTCGGAACGCAGACCGCGCGGGGCGGATGAAGCCATAGGCACACCTTTCAGGTCGAAACAAAAACGGGACGGGCAAAAGACCCGTCCCGCAAGTATATACGCTTTAGCTGGCTAAATCGCGCAAAGCGTCAATCGCGGTGTCGACTTCCTCGGTCGTGTTGAAATACCCAAACGAGAAGCGAACGACACCCTGGCGCTCGGTACCTAACGCGCGGTGCATGAGCGGAGCACAATGGGCGCCGGGGCGCGTCGCAATCCCCCACCCTTGCATGAGCGCGTCCGAGATCTCGGCCGAATCGATATCGCCCACGTTGAGCGACACAATCGCAGAGCGCGTCGGCTGGTCAAAGGCACCGTAGAGCTTAATCCCCGGAATCTCGCGCACACCGGCAAGGAAGCGATCAGCGAGCGCACGCTCGTGGGCAGCAATCGCCTCGACCCCACCCTGGGCCTCGATAAAGTCGAGGCCGGCAGAAAGGCCAGCGATACCGTGACCGTTGAGCGTGCCCGCCTCCAGGCGCGTGGGCCACTCAAGCGGCTGCAGCGGATCAAAGCTGTGCACGCCCGTACCGCCCATGGCCCAGGGGGCCACGTCAATGCCCTCCGCCACGGCCAGGCCGCCGGTCCCCTGCGGACCCATGAGCCCCTTGTGGCCGGTAAAGCACACCACGTCGAGCCCCATGGCCTGCATATCTATATGCGCCGTGCCGGCAGACTGCGAGGCATCGACGATCACGAGCGCACCGGCCGCATGGGCCATGGCGGCCACGCGCGCAATGTCGACCGCGTTGCCGGTCACATTGGAGGCGTGCGTCACCACGACGGCACGCGTGTCAGGCGTCACCAGCTGCTCGAGCTCGTCGTAGTCGAGCGCGCCGTTCGCATCGCAACCCGCATGCTCAACCGTCACACCCTGCTCCGTCGCCAAGCGATTGAGCGGACGCAGCACGGAGTTGTGCTCGAGCACCGTCGTGACCACACGGTCGCCGGGGCGCACCACACCGTTAATGGCCGTGTTGAGCGCCGCCGTCGAGTTAGGCGTAAAGCACACATGATCAGCCCGCTGGCAGCCCAACAGGCGCGCAAGCTTAGCGCGGCAGCCGTGGATGGTACGCGCCGCGTCGAGCGCGCCCGACGTCGCGCCGCGTCCGGCATTGCCGAGCGAGCACATCGCCTGCGCCACGGCATCGATCACCGCCTGCGGCTTGTGCATGGTCGTCGCCGCGTTATCCAGATAGATCATCGCACGACCTCCCACATGTCGATCACCGTAAAGCCCTCGGTGGGAACGCCCGCCGCGGCAAGCTCGCCGCGCAGCAGGTTCTCATCCGAAGGCAGTGCCTTCCACGCCAAGCCGCATCCGGCAGCGACCTCCCCGGGCACGGGAATCGTGCGCCCGGGAAGGCCGCGCTCGATGCATAGGGACTCGCACCCCATGGCGGCCGCCGTGGTGGGAAACGTGATGACAAGCGCCGGGCGCTTCTCCCTCATGGCAACTCCAACCAATACGCTACGGGCGCACAACGCGCACGGCCTGCTCCATCTTCTCCACGATCACGTACATGTTGGTGACCTCGCCCACCGCGAGCTGGTCCTTAATGCCATAGTGATCGAGGCAGGTACCGCAAGTAAGGATCTCAACACCCTGCTCGGCCAGCCCCTTAAGGTCGTCGAGCACCGGCGAGCCCTCGACGGTGAGCTTGGCGCCGCCGTTGTAGAACAGCATGGTCGCGGGCAGTTCCTCCTGCTGCGTCACGGCAAAGATGAACGCCTTCATGAGCTTGTGGCCCAGCTCGTCGTCACCGCGGCCCATACAGTCGGTGTAGACGGAGATGACCAGCTTCCCCTTGCCGGCGCTGGCGTCGCAGAAGGCGGCGCCGTCCTGCTCGGGGTCCGCCACTGCCACGGCGCCAGCGGTCGCCACGGTCACGTGCCACTCGGAATCCGAGATCTTCTCAACCGAGGCCGTACAGCCCTTCTCCTGCGCCATCTTGGAGATATTCTTGACGGCGGTCTCGTTATCGACCGAGGTCACGACGGCACCCTCGCCATCGAGCTGTTTCAGGGCCTTGAGCGTCTTGACGACGGGCAGCGGGCAGGCATCGCCCATGGCATTGACTTCAATCTTGGTAGACATAGTTTTCCTTTCGAGTTCATCGTTCTAAAACAGTACATAGTTCAATAAACGCGCCGCTAACGAACAACGCGAACGGCGGGACCGCCCGGCTCTGCCTCGCATACGCGACCGACAACGGCGGCGATGCGACCCTCGGCATGCAGGCGGCGCGCAAGCTCATCCACATCGGCGGCAGGCGCTGCGATGAGCAGGCCACCCGAGGTCTGCGGATCGTACAGCGCATCCAGCATGCCCGGCTCCAGGTCGTCATCGGCCGCCACGCGCGGACCAAAGAAGTCCTGGTTGCGGTAGGCGCCGGCGGGGATAATGCCCAGGCGCGCCATGTCGAGCACCTGGTCAAAGAGCGGCACCGCCCCAGACGCAAGCTCAATCTGCACGCCCGAACCCTCAGCCATCTCGCACGCATGCCCGATCAGGCCAAAGCCCGTAACGTCGGTACAGCCGTGAAGCTCGAGCCCCTCGGCAAGGCGAATCGGTGCTTCGTTGAGGGTGCGCATCGAGTCAAACATCGCTGCGGCCTCATCCTGCTCGGTGAGCTCGCCCTTAATGGCCGTAGTGATGATGCCAGAACCGACCGCCTTGGTCAGCAACAGAGCATCGCCCACGCGCGCGCCGCTGTTGGCGAGCATGCGATCGAGCGGGACAAAACCGCTCACGGACAGGCCGTACTTGGGCTCATCGTCATTGATGGTGTGGCCGCCCGCGATGGTGCAGCCGGCCTCAACGCACTTGTCGGCGCCGCCCGCCAAAATCTGCCCCGCAACCTCAACGCCCAGGCAGCTGGGAATGCACAGCAGGTTCATGGCGTGGCTCGGCGTACCGCCCATGGCGTAGATGTCCGACAGCGAGTTGGCTGCCGCGATCTGGCCAAACAGGAACGGGTCGTCGACCATCGGCGGAAAGAAGTCGATGGACTGAACGAGTCCCAGGTTTTCGCCAACACGAAAGACGCTCGCATCGTCGGAGGTATCGAACCCCACGAGCAAGTTGTCGTTGGGCACATTTGGTAAGTCACCCAGGACCTGGGCGAGGACTCCAGGAGCCAACTTAGCGGCTCAACCGCTCGCGGCGGTCATAGACGTGAGCCTAATCGTGTCCTCTGCCATCGATACCTCCTTTCAAGTTTGATAACTGCTCCAGTATACGCGCCCAGCAGGCATCCCACGAAACCGCAGACGGATCAAAGGACGAGATGGGTTCCGCGAGCGACCGAGCCACGGCATCTGCCAGCGCATGCTCAAACCGCGGACAATCGAGCACATCGGGCGTATCGACATCCGTCATACGCGGCGGCGTCACCCACGTCACGGGCGCGCCGGGCAAGGTAGCCTCGATCCACGGTCGCACGCCGGGCAGATCGGTCATGACGACCTTGCATCCGCAGGCCATCGCCTCGATCGGCACCAGCGGTAGGCCCTCGTAAAAGGACGGCAGCACAAACACCTCGGCCTCGCGATAAGCGCGCACCAGCTAATCGCGACTCAGACGACCGGCGAGCTCCACCGGCACGGGGGAATCCCGGGCGGCCCGAGCGATGCGCTCATACTCATCCGTATCGCCATGGCCTCCCACCAGCAAAAGCCGACTCGGGCGCACCTTGTACGCCGCATCAGAGTCCTCGCCAAAGCTCCCCATCGCGTGCACCAGCGATTCGACGCCCTTCTTAACGCACACCTTACCCACAAAGACGAGCGACCCAGGAACCTTTGCCGTCTGCGCATCACGGCAAAACACCCGGTGGTCATAGCCCGTTCCAATCACGTGGATACGCGACGGGTCAACGCCATAGACGCGCTCAATCTCCTCTGCCTGCTCGGCATGAAGCGAAAAGACGGCATCGAGGCAGCGGACCGCCGCGACAATACGATCATGGGCGAGTCCATGGGTCAGCATCTGCCGAATATCGGTCGAATGGCACACGCCGCACACGGGAATCCCCCGCACGCGCTCGCGCACCAGGGCGCACAGCAAGTACAAGTGGTGGCAGATGATGGCATCGGACTTGAAGGCGGCGACGGCATGGTCGATTGCCGTGCCAAAGGTCTGCTCGAAGGCTGCCGCCATCGCAGGCGTCAGATCGCGGTAGCGTGTCGAGGGATAGGGCATCACGTCCGACATGCCGCAGATGCGAAACGGCAGCTCGGGCGTCTCGAACGGCACGGTGAACACGCGCGCGGCGGGGTCGAGCTCCCCTTGCGTGTCCCCGGGCGCAGCACCGCACAGCACCGCCGCCTCGTGGCCCGCAGCAATTTGCGAGGCCACCAGTGCAGCGAGATATGTGCCGCTTCCCGTGCTATCGGGCTTTTGGGCCGAGATGTTGAGGATGCGCAACGGACCTGCCCCCTTACGCGAGTGCCTGCGCGCGAATCGCCGCGCCGATGGCGCCGGCAAAACGAGCTTCGGGCGAGGTGGTCACCGGCGAGCCCAGCAGCACTCCCAGCCGCTCCACAACGTAAGCGTTCTCGCACAGGCCGCCGGTCAGGTAATACGGGGCACCCGCTGCCTGCCCGGCCATAGTCGCCACGCGCGACACGACGCTTTCGATCACACCGCGCGCGATGTTCTCGCGCGGCTCACCGCGACCGATCAGGCTAATGACCTCGCTTTCGGCAAACACCGTACACATGCTGCTGATCTTGGTTGGCTCACCGGAGCGGGCGAGGTCGACCATCTGCTGCTGAGAAATGCCCAGGCGGTCGGCCATGATCTCCAAAAAGCGCCCCGTACCGGCAGCGCACTTGTCGTTCATGGCAAACTTGGCCACGCGGCCGCCTTTAAGTTGGATGACCTTGGTGTCCTGGCCGCCCACGTCGATCACGGTGCCGTGGTCCCCAAAGAGCGCCACGGCACCGGTGCCGTGGCAGGTAATCTCGGTTACAACCTTGTGCGCATAGGGCACGGCAACGCGGCCGTAGCCGGTCGCGACCACACGCACGTCGTCGGCCGCCACGTCGTAGCCGGCCGAAGCAAGCTCTGCGTGCAGGCGCTCGGCCGCATCAACCGACGAATACCCCGTCGGCATCACGCAGGTCCACGCGATGGCATCATCCGCCTCCACCACTGCGGCCTTCGCTGCCGTCGAGCCTATGTCGATACCAATGCCAACCACGGCATCCTCCTTCACATGCGGCAAAGGGACTGTCCCTATGCCGCATTCGTCCTACAGTGTCTCGATAAAGGCGGCGATGCGCGTCTCGATCTGGCCCATGTCGCCGTTGCTGTAGTCGGTCTCGATCTTCATGTACGGAATGCCCGCGCCCTCGACGGCCTCCTGCATGCGGGCGCTTTCCACATTGAAGGTGTGGCACGCCTGCAGCACGCTCTCAACGACGCCGTCGACGTGGTACTTCTCGCACATGGCCAGCGTGTTGTCCATGCGGCCGTCGTTGGGCGTCATGACCGAGCAGTTGATGTCCAGATAGCGATCGGCGATAGCGCGCAGGATATCGGGCGCGTCGGGGTCAATCATCATGGCGGCCGTACGCTCGCCCGAGCAGTCGTCCATGCACACGACCACGCCGCCGTTGGACTCGATGGTGCGGCCGATCTTGTTGATCACGCCACCCACCGGGCAGCCGGTGATAAGGATGCGCTTGGCATCCGCCACAACGGGGCGCTCGCCCGCGTCGTAAACCTCGCGCAGGGCAGCGACCTTCTGCTCCAGCTGCTGCGTATAGGCCTCGATTTCAAAGCTAAACGTACCGGCAAACATGGTGCTCATCAGGTCGACGCCGCTCATGGCCGCCGGCTGGTTGGCCTGCAGCGCAAACATCTCGAGCTGGGCGGCACGCAGGCGGTTGCGGCGGCGGACGGCAGCGCGCAGGTCGTCATCGGTAATCGTAATGCCGTAGAAGTTCTCGAGCTCCTCCTTGAGCAGGCGACACTCCTCGTACCAGCCCTCGCGTTCGTAGGCACGGTCACGGCTCTGCGGCAAATGTAGAATGTGCGTGCGCTTGAGCTCGTTGAGCAGCTCGTACATCTTCTTCTTGCCGTCGCAGGTGGTCTCGCCGATGATCAAGTCGCTAAAGTACGTAAACGGGCACTTTTGCGAATAGGCAAAGCCGTAGGTCGACTTGATGAGCGGGCACAGGTTTGCCGGCAGCACCTTCTCGGCCTCGGGAATCACCTCGTCGGACGTACCGCACAGGGCGACGCTTGCAGCCCCCGCAGCATCGATAATCTCGAGCGGCGTATAGCTGCACAAAAAACCGACCAGGCGATTACCCGCCTGTTTGTAATCCTTCACGCGAATAAACGCCGCCTTGCGCTGCTCGTTGAACTCCTCAAACGTGCGCGGCAACGGCTGCTCAGAAACCTCGGACATAGAACTCCTTGTTATCAAATAAATGGACAGAGGAAACGGCTTTCCCAGGTACCCGAGGTTGCCGTGAAAGAGGAGCGCCGCGTACTTTGGTACGCAAGCGACGGTTTGAACGGCAAGATCGGGTGCCTGGGTGCCGCAGATTCCGAGCGACAAGCCTGACGACGCGTACTTTGGTACGCGAGGAGGGTTGGAGCCGGAAGGTGCGGTGCCTGGGAAAGCCGCGCGGCCTAGATCGTCTCCAAGAAGGCCTCAATGCGGGTCTGCAGCTGGCCTGCGTCCTCGCCGGCGTAGTCGGTCGTGATGTGCATAAAGGGAATACCGGCCTCCTCGGCGGCCTTCTCCACGGCGAAGGACTCCATCTCGTAGAGCGTGCAGAACTGCAGGGCCACGTCGACGATGCCGTCGGCATGCAGGTCGCGCGCCATCTGGACGATGTCCTTCATACGCTGGTCGTTGGGGGTAAAGACGGCGCAGTTGATCTTAAAGTAGCGCTCGGCGATGGCGTCGAGCATCTCGTCGACCGTCTCGCCGGACTCGTCGACCAGATCCTTGTAGTAGCGCGAGCCCGTGCAGGACTCCTCGCCCACCACGACGCCGCCAGCCTTCTCGATCAGGTTGAACAGCTTCCAGTTGGGCACGGCCATGGGCGTACCGGTGTACAGAATGCGCTTGGTGCCCTTGGGCGCCACGCCCTCACCGTTGGCGACGCGCTCCTCGCACTCGGCAGCCATGTCGTTGATGGCGCCGGTTAGGCGCGGCGTGTCGTCCATGAAGGCAGCCTGCACGGTCAGCAGGCTGTCGAGACCGCTGATGGGCGCCGGGTCGGCGGCACGGGTCGCAGCCAGACGCTGCAGGGCGCGGCGCTTCTCGTTAACGGCGTGGATGGCAGCCTTCAGGCGCTCGGGCGTGATCTTGACGCCGCACTCTTCCTCAATCTTGGCCGCGAGCTTCTTGACCTCGGCCTTCCAGGTCACGAGCGTCGACTCGTCGTGCACGTTGGGGATATCCATGACGTACATATTCTTTTGCGTGGCAAAGAACTCGTATGCCTTCTTCTTGCCGTCGCAAGTGTTCTCGCCGACTACCAGGTCGCTCGACTCGATGTAGGGGCAGACCTCACCCAACTTAAAGCCGGCAAAGCTCTTGATGAGCGGACAGGTGTTGCGCGGCAGATGCTCCTCGACCTTATCCGTTGCCCAATCGGCGCCAGAGCACAGGCCCACGGGAATGCCGTCGCAGGCAAGCACGATCTCCTCGGGCACGTAGACGCAGAACGAGCCGACGATCTTGGTGGCCTCGCCGGCCTCCTTCTTGTCGAGCATCTCCTTAATACGGCCGCTATGAATGTTGGTGGCAACAAAATCCAGGTAGGAAGTGGACTTGGGGCGATTGTTCTGCGTCAAGAACATATCCCCGTACATCTGGCCCACGGCACCCAGCAGCATGTCGTGGTCGGCAAGATTCATGCCGAGGCTCTCCCACATCGGATGGAAATCAAATTCTTCAGCCATGACGGTTCCCCTCTCGAACCAAAAATGAATAGCTACGGTATTGCTGCACGGTGGGTGGCGAAAACCCAGCCGTGCTTAAACCCGGAATTTTGGGGAACCTGCTTTGCGGTTGATGATTTAGTTGTGCGTCGTCTCTCCCGGAGCCGTGAACATACCTGCTCATATGCGGCTCCGAGCCATATAGAGGGCGCGCGCGGCAACGCGACGCGAATATGTCTTCTGCGGCATCGGCGCGCCCTCCTTTTCTCGTCGAAGGTAACTATATCAACGGTCGTCGTCCAGACGAATACCGCCGACACGCGTACGACAGCATCGGGATGCGAATATCTCGCTGACTGATAAATAATTATTAGATTAATAAGGTTTTGTCATCCCCGATTCGGCGAATGGCAGCCCGTTAAGGACCCGGACGGCCAAGGAACCAATCCCCCGACCGTACCGCACACCGCGCTATCGGCAAACCAGATGGATTCTGCTCGCATCAAAATGCATGCGCAGGGTCTCCCCCGCCTGCGGCAACTCCTCGACAGGCACACTCACCTTGTTGACCTTCCACTGCAGGCGCGTCGGTGCGTCGGCACGTGGCACATCCAGCAGCACCAAGCGCTCAAAACGCGAATCGCTCACGCGGGCCACGTGCAGGTCGTAGCTGTTGCGACCACGCTCGGCACGGTTGTCCACATGGAAGTAGCTCGCGCGGATGCCCAGGTACGCCACGTTATCGGGCACCTCGCGGCCCACATTGAAGGTCATGCCCCAGTCCAGGGCTTCAACTTCCTGAGGCCCGATCTTGCGCGCACGGCTCGTGTTCTTGCAGCCCGTCAGGCGCAGCGCGGCCAAGGTTTGCGGCCGGCGGACCACATCCTCGACGGAACCGATCTCCTCCACATGCCCGTTGTGCATCACACAGATGCGCTCGCACAGGCGACATGCCTCATCGATATCGTGGCTCACGTACAGCACGGTGCGGTTGCAGACATCGAACAGGTCGAGCATGTTTTGCTCAAGCGCGCTCTTGAGATACGCATCGAGTGCGCTCATGGGCTCGTCGAACATGAAGATGCCCGGGTGCGCCGCCACCATGCGGGCAAGCGCCACACGCTGCTGCTGGCCGCCCGAAAGTCGCGCGGGATAGCGGTCGGCAAAGTCGGCCAGGCCAAAGATACCCAGATAGCGTTCGGCAAGCTTTTTGCGCGCTGCGGCGTCGCCGGCATCCTCAACGCCGGCACAAACGTTATCGGCCACCGTCATATTGGGAAACAGCTGATAGTTTTGGAACAGCAGGGCGCATTTGCGTTCCTGGGGCGACAAGTTGATGCCCGCGGGAGAGTCGAAGAAGGTCACACCATTGACGACGATCTTGCCCTCATCGGGCGTCTCCACGCCGGCGATGCAGCGCAAGGTGCAACTCTTGCCACAACCGGAAGCACCAAGCAGCGCCACGCGTTCTTCGCCAGCCTCGAGTTGAATGTCGAGGGTAAAGCCGGGATAACGCTTTTTGATATCCAGAACGAGCGACATGGCCTATCGACCTCCCTTCGCGACCGCGTCGTCACGCATAAGCTCGGCCAACGCTTCGCGATCGATACGCAGGGCATCGCCACCGACGGGGTCGAGCGAATCGCCCTGACCGACAAGCTCCTTGGCCTGTTTGCGCTCCGCGCGGGAGAGACCCCGCTCGCGGTACTTTTGCGAATGCGCCGTGTACATGTTGATGAATAGGATGACCAAGAAGCTGAAGACGATCACGACGACGACCCAAAAGAGCGCCACCGACGTATTGCCGCCCATCCACTCAAAGTAGATGGCGATGGGAATGGTCTGCGTAATGCCGGCATAGTTGCCCGCGAAGAACAGCGTGCAGCCAAACTCGCCCATGGCGCGGGCAAAGGCGAGCACCGTGCCGGCGGCAATAGAGGGCCAGCCGAGAGGCATCATGAGCTTGGTAAAGATGCGTCGCTCGGACCAGCCCAGCGTGCGCGCTGCATCGAGCATCTGCGTGTCGAGGCTCTCGAAGGCGCCGAGTGCCGTACGATAGACGAGCGGGAACGACACCACCACGGCAGAGATCACCGCCGCGGGCCACGTAAAGACAATCGAGATGCCGTGCGCGATCAGCCACTGGCCCACCCCAGTAGAGCGACCGAACAGCATGAGGAGCAAAAAGCCGCAGACCGTGGGCGGCAGCACCATAGGGATGGTAAAGACCGAATCGAGCAGGCCCTTCACGCGGCTCGTGGTGCCCATGGTCTTCCATGCGGCAAACAGGCCCAGCGCGAACGCGATCACCAAGGCGAGACCGCTCGTCTTGATGGACACCCAAAACGGGCGGTAGTCAATACTGCCAAAGAAGGTCGCGGCGCGCTCCGCTAGCGAGGTCGGCTCCGTCGTCGAGACACTCGCATACGGCACCAAGGCGGCGTTATCGCTCCACAGGGCTCCGTCACCCAGATTGAGCCCGGGGTTTGCGGCGTCCGCGGCATTCACGACGGTGTAGTAGTCGCCGTCGTCGCCCTTCACCTTAAACAGATAACGGTAATCGCCCTGTACCAGCTCATTGTCCGAGGTAAACACCCACTCGAGCTTGGAGTCCTCCAGCAGCGCGCCTCCCATGGAGTGAGACTTATCGAGCCCCGCGAGCATCTTTTTGAGCGCCTTTTGGTCTGAGGCATTTGCGATATCGAGGCCCGCTTCCTTGGCGGCATGCGCATCGACCCACACCACGATGCTCGTAGGCGTGGTCACCGTTACGAGCGACGTCTTTCTGTAGATGGGAAAACGATAACCCTCGGGCTGGTCGGCAAACGAGCGGGCCGTGCCCTTGGCGTTGCGCTCAAAGGCGTTGAGGCCAAAATCGACGCCATCGATAAGCGCAGAGTCCTCTGTCGCTTGGCGTCCGTCGGCAGTGGCGAAGAGCGCCTCGGCTCGGGCAACCCCAGGCAGCGCCGTCAGTGCGCAGACAATCGCCGCCAACGCAGAGAACAGGCAAATCGTTTTCCTTGACACGGGCGACTCCTCAAATACAGGGCAACGGCGCGCGGGTACGCCGCTTCAATCTAAATAGGGCGGGCGATCGCAAGAACGCCCGCCCTCAAGCATATCGTTATGCAGCGCTCTTCTGCACTACTCGGAAAGCTCAAAGCCGTACTTAGCCCAAATCTTCTGCGCCTTCTTGTTAGACAGGCAGAAGTCGATGAACGCCTTGGCCTCGTCGGCATGCTCGGAGCTCTCGGCCACGGCACCCGGGTACACAATGGGCTTGTGCGAATCCTCGGGGCACACGAAGGCCTCCTCGATGCCGTCGTAGCGGTAGATGTCGGAGCTGTAGACAAAACCTGCCACGCAGTCGCCCGTGGACACGTAGGCGGCAGCGGTGCCGACCTTATCGGCCAGCGCGACCTTGTCGGCAATCTCGGGCGCGTACTCGCCGTCGTCGCCCTCGGTGCCGGTGTAGAGGCCGACGGAGGCCAGCGCCTGGTTGGCGTACTTGCCGGCCGGAACGGTCTTGGCGTCGCCGATGGCGATCTTGCCGTCCAGGTTCGCGACATCGGCGATGGCCTCGACCTTGGTGTCGGAGCCCTCGGCGCGAATGATCACGAGGTCGTTGACGAACATGTCCTCACGCGTGTCGGCATCGACGAGCTCGGCAGTCTCGGCATCGTCCATGGTGCCCTTGGAAGCGGTGATGAGCACGTCGACAGCAGCGCCGGCCTTCATCTGCTCGACCAGGTCGCCAGAGGCCTTGAACTGCGTGTCGGCAAAGGTGGTGCCGGTCTGGTCGGTGTAGAGTTCCTGGACCTCGGGAAGGGCCTTCTCGAGCGAGTTGGCGGCGAAAATCTGCAGCTCGACGGCCTTCTTCTTAGAGGAGGACTTGGCAGAACCTGCGTCGGAACCAGCAGACTCGGACTCCTTGTTACCCGAGCAGCCAGCAAGGCCAAGGCCGGTTGCAGCAGTGGCAGAAAGCGAAACGAAACCGCGGCGAGAAACCATATCGAACATATTGAACCCTTTCGGACCTTGTGCCCGGGCACCCCACCGCGGGCTTTATTCTGTAATCAGATTATACTTCAGCGCGAATAATGGCAGTGAGAAATTATTCTCGCATGAGAATATATTTTCAGATTACGACACGCATCGACTTCACCTCGGCATCAAGCAAAAAGGCGGAGCAACCGTTCGGGTCACTCCGCCGCAGGTGAAACACTTATTTGGTGTGTCCGCCGCCCGCCGTCATCTGTGCCGCGTGTTCCATCTGGTCGGCAATCGCCTCCCAGCTTTCGCGGGCTGCCTTGGTGGATCCGGGAAAGTTTACGACAAGTGTATGACCGCGTTGCATGCACACGGCGCGCGACAGCATCGCGCGGCGCGTCTTGGTCATCGAGTACGCGCGAATCGCCTCGGCAATGCCCGGCACATCGCGGTCGCAGACGGCGCGCGTTGCCTCGGGCGTCACGTCGCGCATCGAAAGTCCCGTGCCGCCGCAGGTGAGCACTACATTGGCCTGATGCACGTCAGCAGCATCCATGATGGCATCGCCGATCTCGCTGACGTCGTCGCGCACGACCACGTGCGAAGCGACCGACCAGCCCTGAGCCGCAATAAGTTCCTCGAGCGCGGCTCCGGCCTCATCCTGGGCAAGATCGCGCGTATCCGAACACGTCACGATCGAAATCTTCAACTCCATAGCGCTCCTCCTAAAGCACGGTGCCCTCGGGCAAGTCGACGCGGACGACATCCACGACATCGCCCGGCTCGAGCTCGCACGGGCCCTCGTTAATGCGCAGCAGACAATTTGCGCGCTGCATCGTGCCAAGCAGCGCCGAATTCTGGCTCTTGGCCTCAGTCACCATAAGCTCGCCGGTCTGGGCATCGCGCGCAACCGTGGCGCGGTCATAGAATCGACGGTCCTGGCGCTTCTTCACTCCGTGTGTCAGCATTGCCTGTTGCACAGGACGCGCCCCCTCGGCAAAGCCGCGCATCTTGCGAATCGCCGGGCGCGCGAGCATCTCAAAGCCCACGTAAGCCGCAGCGGGATTACCCGAAAGCCCCAGGTACGGTTTGCCGCCGAGCAGTCCAAACGTGATGGCCTTGCCGGGACGCATCGAGATGCGATCGAACAGGACCTCGCCCTCGCGCTGGACCAGCGCCGTCACGTAGTCGTAGTCGCCCGCCGAGGCGCCACCGCTCGTAATGACAAAATCGCACTCGCGCACCGCGCGGTGTACGAGCTCGGATATCGCCTGCTCGTCGTCGGGCGCAATGCCATAGAAGACAGGCTCGGCACCGGCATCGAGTGCCTCGGCCATCAGCGCCGAGGAGTTGGAATCGCGAATCTGGCCACGCGCCGGAAGCTCACTTGGAGCAACCAGCTCTGTGCCCAGCGAGATGATGCCCACGTGCGGTGCGGCGTGCACCTTCACGCTCGCGTACCCGGCGCTTGCCAGCAGGCCCGCACCAGCCGGCGCCACAACCTCGCCGGCGCGCATCACGACGTCGCCGGCATGGGCTTCTTCGGCAGCAGAGCGAACGTTCTCCCCCACCTTAGCCGGCGCCGAGAAGCGGACGTGCGAGCCCTCGTTGCCATCGCCATCGAGCACGTCGACGATCTCGTACTTCACCACGGCATCGGCGCCCTCTGGCACCGGCGCGCCCGTCATAATGCGGACCGTCTCGCCCGCGCCAATCGTACCCTTAAACACATGACCCGCCGCCTCGTGGCCAACAACGGAAAGCGTCACCGGAGTATCGCCGGTGGCCGCACCAAGGTCGACGGCGCGTACGGCATACCCGTCCATGGCGCTGTTAGCAAATGGCGAGATGTCGATATCGGCCACGGCTTCCTCGGCCAAGGGAAGACCGGCCGCCTGCCATACGGGAATCTCGACAACCCCGGTCGGACTCACATGTGACAAGACAATTGCCTGCGCGTCCTCCAGCGGAATGAGCTTCTCTGCCATATGCACCTCTTACAGATCGCGGCGCGTAACAAGGGCGCCGATTCTTTATGTTTTATTCAGTATAATCCCCCGCCGCTCAACCGTGAGACGGCCTGCACTCGCGAATACACCTGTCGGTTACGGGGCACGAAACAGAACCGAAACCAACCCACCGGCTTGACGCGTTTGTCACGCTCTATAATGCTTGCGTTGTAACCAAAGAAGAGGACACCATGGCTTTTACCGACACATCAGACAGCGAAAGCGAAGAGCAAGACAACTCCCTGCCGCTCGATGAGGGAGGCTTCTTCTCCCTGAATGACGTCATCATGGCCGGCAGGCATCAGCTCACCCGCTCTGAGCATCTCTTGGCCGCCGACACGCGCCGTAACGCCCGCAATCTGCTCGCAAGCGCCAAGCTGCTCGCGCTCGTCGTGATCGT
Organism: uncultured Collinsella sp.; assembly: GCA_937995345.1. Classification (GTDB taxonomy): domain Bacteria; phylum Actinomycetota; class Coriobacteriia; order Coriobacteriales; family Coriobacteriaceae; genus Collinsella. The sequence continues at coordinate 88,073 of CALKKS010000013.1, forward strand.
CTCGTTCGCCATGGGCGTTGCCGCTTGGGCATTTTTGGCCTCGCTGAACATCGCGACCGATTATCGCGAGCACCATGCGTGGATCTACGCCCTGCTTCCCGTCGTGGGCGTGGCCACCGCATGGGTGTATAAGAACCACGGCCTTGCCGCCAAACGCGGCAACAACCTGGTCATCGACTCTGCCCTGGGCACCCGTCTCATCCATGCCCGCATGGCCGTCCTCACCTTTGTCTGCTCCACGCTTACGCACCTGACAGGCGGCTCGGCCGGACGCGAGGGCGCTGCCGTGCAGATCGGCGGTACCATCGCCAGCAACATCTCAAACCTCGCCCATCTCAAAAAGCACGACCATCACGACCTCATGCTCGCCGGCATCTCGTCTGCCTTTGGCGCCGTGTTCGGCTCGCCCCTCGCCGGTGCCTTCTTTGGCATGGAAATGTGCTTTATCGGCAAGATCGACTACACCGCCGGCATCTACTGCCTCGTCGCCTCGTTTACCGGCTACTTTACGTCGCTTGCCCTGGGCACCGAGTATGAGGCGAACGTCATCGCCAGCGTCCCCGACATGACGCCCCGAACCGTCGCCATCGTCGTCATCAGCGCCATTATCTTTGGACTGACCGCGCGACTCTTTGCCTGGTCGGTTCGAACCGTCAAGAGCCTGTACGGTCGCTTTATCACCAATTACCTCGTCCGCGCACTCATAGGCGCACTCGTGGTTTTAGCCGCCTATGCCCTCCTCGACGCCTGGAACTACGCCGGCCTTTCCACGTGGCTTTCCGGCGCCGGATTTGCCGGCAACACCACCTTGGCGGACGCAGTCATCAAGTTGGTCGTCACAGCGCTTACCCTGGGCGCGGGCTTCCAAGGCGGCGAGGTCACGCCCCTGTTTGGCATCGGTGCGGCACTCGGTGGCTGGATCGGCTGCCTTACCGGGCTTGACCCCAGTTTTCTGGCGGCTCTCGGCATGCTCGGCGTGTTCTGCGCCGGCCTCAACGTGCCCATCACCACCTGCATGATGGCCATCGACCTGTTCCACGGCACAGCGGCCGGGTTCGTTGTCGTCGTTGCGTTTATCAGTTATCTTGCCGGCGGCCACCGCGGCGTGTATCCCGCGCAGCGCATTATCTCGCCCAAGCGCCGTTCGCTCATTGTGGACGAGGGCGGCACGGTGGCAGAGGCTATCGAGCGTCACAACGACCTGATAGAGTAGATGCAGTAAACGCCGCACGGTCACAATCGGGGCAACATAACCCGAACGCGACCGCATCGTCACGCCATACGCCGGGAGTCGCCCCATGCACGCAACAGATTTTGGTCGCACGCTGATCATCGCCAATCCCGCCGCCCAATCGGGCGCGGCACGCGAAGTGGCCGAGCGCCTGCAGCGCTTTTTGGACATGACCGCGCGCTCATCCCAGTTTGACCTGGTGCTGACCGAGCACATTGGACACGCCAAGAAGCTGGCCGCGCAGGCTCAGGGCTATCGCACCGTTATCGCCCTTGGCGGCGACGGCGTGATTCACGAGGTCGTCAACGGCTTGATGGCGCAGGAAGAAGCTGCCCGACCGGCTCTTGCCGTCCTGCCCGTGGGCTCCGGCAACGATTTTGCCCAGACGCTCGGCATCGATGATTTCTCCGGTAAGGACTTTGGTTCCCTGCTCACCTGCGAGCTGCAGCGTCAGGACATCGGGCGCATTCGCTCATGGAACCCCGCAAGCGGCTGCGGCGAGGCGGCCGTCGAGTATTACGACCAGACACTCTCCGTCGGCATTGATGCCGCCATCGGCCTGGGCACCACCGAGCTGCGCAAAAAGACGGGACTTACCGGCGCTCCGCTCTACACCCTATCGGGACTTGAGCAGTTTGGCCTGCGCTATCGCAACTACCCCATGACGGTCAGCTTTGACGGCGCGCCCGCCGAGCGCGTGCGGGCGATTATCATGGCCATCCAGCTGGGTCCCACCTATGGCTCGGGCTATCGCATCTGCCCCGACGCCGACCCCTGCGACGGTATCCTCGACGTTTGTTACGCATGCGGTCCCGTGCCCCGTGCAGTCGCCCTGCCCATGTTCCTTTCGGCCAAGGATGGCCACCACACCAAGCTGCCGCCGGTGCGCATGCGCCGCTGCCGCCATGCCGAACTCACCTTCGAGGAGCCCAACTACCCCATCCAGGCCGACGGCGAGCCCATCGTCGCCTCACGCATCGAGGTCGACATCCTCGGCGGCGCCCTCCAAGTCTGGCGCCCCACCCGCTAGCCACCCCTAAGTTGCGGTGAAATAGGGACTGTTTTGCGGCTTTGACAGCCCAACAGTCCCTATTTCACCGCAACTTATGGGGAGGCTATTCGTCGCTGCCCGGCTTGCGGCGGTTGGCCTTTTTGATGGCGTTGAAGTGCTTGTCGTTGAGTCTGCGCTGGCGCGAGTGTTGGGGCACCTTGGTCTTGACGCGACGGCGCGGCGGACGGCCGCGACGCTCGAGCTCGGCCTTCAACTTGCGCAGGCAGCTCGCACGATTCTGAAACTGACTACGGCTCTCGCGCGCCGTCACGACAATCCCCGTGGGTCCATGTTTCATGCGCACCGCCGAGTCCGTCGTGTTGACGCCTTGTCCGCCCGGACCCGTCGCGCGAAACACCTGCACCTCGCAATCGCGCACCAACTCCTCGACCGACATCTCGGCATAGCGCGCATATTCGTGCCATCCCATCTTGTTCTCATTCATATCAACACCTCCCCTCATACAAAAAATGTGACAAAGGGACAGTCCCTTTGTCACATCGCATACCAATCGCTTGTGTTGCGCGCTTAGGCGAAGGTGATCTCGCCGGTCTTGCAGTCCATATCGGCGATACGGGCCAGGCTCTCGACGCGGAAGCCGCGCTCGCGGAGCTTATCGCCGCCGCCCTGGAAGCCCTTCTCCACGGCAATGCCAATACCGGACACCTCGGCACCCGCAGCCTCGCAGATCTTGATAAGACCCTCGAGCGCGCAGCCGTTGGCCAAGAAGTCGTCGATGATCAGGACCTTGTCGCCCTCGGACAGGAAACGCTTGCCAACGATGACCGGGTACTCCTTCTGCTTGGTAAAGGAGTAGATGGTCGTGGCATACTGCTCGCCGTCGAGGTTGATGGACTGTGCCTTCTTGGCAAAGACCACCGGCACACCGCCAAAATGCTGAGCTGCGATGCAGGCCATACCAATGCCCGAAGCCTCAATCGTCAGGATCTTGTTGATCTCGACATTCTTGAACAGACGGGCCCACTCGGCGCCCATGTGGTCGAACAGCTCAACGTCGCATTGGTGGTTGAGGAAGGCATCAACCTTAAGGACGTTACCGGCCTTTACGATGCCGTCATGGCGAATACGATCCTCAAGCTCCTGCATGGCGCAACCCCTTCTCGCGGCAACGATACCGCGCGATTAATAAACGTTGTTCGATAGTCTACCACGGACCGACCCCCGCCCGCCCCACAAGCCTCGTCGCACTATAAAGCCGCAAGACCAGTCTTTTTGAAACGGGGCTCTTTTAGCTACTTCCAGAGGGGCGATAGCTGCCTTTGCAAGCGGATATGCCTGCTACCGATTTAATGTCATTTCAAAACTATGCCGGTTTACGTCGATGAAACGTGGGGTCTTGACCACGCCCGAATTCTAGAAAACAAAACCGCAGGTAGACGACTTGGCATTTATCCAAAAAAGGACTCGTGGTGGCCATATGGCGAATCATCGTAGTAAACCGGCATTGTTTTAAAGAAACCATCTCCCGCAGAGCCCCGCAGAGGGCTTCATAGAGCCAAAAGCCCCGTTTTCCTCCGTCCCAGCAGACCAGCGGGAGACGCGCGCCACAAAACCGGCCCATCTACTACGTTTAACCTGCCATCCCTGTCCATAGCCCTAATTCCTTATTGCCAGCAAGCCATCTACCTGCGCTTTTGTTTTTATCGAATGCGTCATGGTTGGGATTGCGCGGTCAAACGTAGTAGATGGGCGCGAATCGTGGCAGACAGCCTCCCAACACGCTAATGGCGGGCGCGTATCTTCACCAAACGCACCATGGCAAGCGCAAAGCCCACAGCGGCCACAGCCATGAGCACGTAGAACACCGAGCGAAAGCCGAACAGGAACACATCCGGACGGCCTGCAACAAAACTGGTCACAGCCTCGCCCATCGCCACGCTCATCTGGCCATACAGGATGTGCGACGCCGCCGTAATACCCAGCGCCATGCCCGCATAGCGCGCCAAACTGCCCAAGCTGCCCGCAAAACCGAGCGCCTCGCGCGGGGCCGACCCCATGTACAGGGAGTTGTTGGGGCTCTGGAAGATCGACGTACCGCACGACATAAATGCGACGCAGCACACGATGACAGGGATCGAAGAGTGCTCGTCGAGCGTGCTCACCGCAAAGAGGCCGCACACGTACACGCCCAGGCCCACGGCCGTGGGGCCCTCGCAGCCAACACAGTCGGAAACCGCACCCGAAAGCGGGCCGATAAAGGCATTTACCATCGGCAGTGCCAAAAAGAGCAGTCCGGAGATGTCGGAACCAAAGCCGTGGGCGTCCTGAAAATAGAACGGCAGGATAAACTCGGATGCGCCAATACCAACGAACACGATGAGCATGCAGGCAAGGTTGATGGTGAAGGCCGAATTTGCAAAGCAGCGACGAGCAGCCTCGATCAGGGACATGGGGCGCTCGCCGGCCTCCGGCTTAACATGCGGTAGCGTATAGAGCCCCACGATAAACGAGATGACGCCAATGGGCAGGTTGATGAGGAAGATGCTCTCCCAGGGAAAGCTTGCCACCAGCATGCCGCCCAGCACGGGGCCACACATCATGCCGAGGGCCACAAAGGTCGCGAGAATACCCATGGCACGGCCTCGTTCGCGCGCCGGAAACGACTCGGTGATGATACCCATGTTGTTGGCCATGGCCGCCGCGCAACCGACGCCCTGAACAATGCGTGCCAGGATAAGAACCTCGAGCGAGGCCGAAAGGCCGCACAGCAGCGAGCCGACCGTAAAGACGATGACGCCCAGCTGGAAAACATTCACCTTGCCGCGCACGTCGCCCAGACGGCCAAACGGCAACATAGCCACGCATGTCGCAAGCAGATACACCGAGCTCACCAGCTGAATGCGATCGAGGCCCACGCCCAGCTCCTTTTGCATCACGGGCAGCGCCACGGTCACGACGGTCGAATCCAGACACGCCATAAACGTCATGATGAGCACGGTAAACAGAATCGCCCATTTGTTCTTGCCATGGGTGTCGCCCTCTAGGGCAATGCGCTCGCGGCGCAGCTGCTCTGCAGTTTTCTCCATATCCATCCTTTCGAGTGGTGCAACGCAAAAACGGGGCCCCAATCGCCTGCGAACAGTCGCGATTGGGGTCCCGCCTACGGAATCGGAACGTAAAGGTCGTCGAAGCCCTCTGTCGGCATCGACGACTTGTGCGAAGGCTAGCCTAGCACTGCTCGAGCGCCTGCTCAAGGTCGGCAATCAGATCGGCCGTGTCCTCGAGGCCGCACGACAGGCGCACCATGTCGGCGGAGATGCCGCAGGCGATGAGCTCCTCATCGTTCATCTGGCGATGCGTGGCATTAGCAGGATGCAGGCAGCAGGTGCGGGCATCGGCCACATGCGTGGCGATCTGGGCGAGTTTAAGGCTCTTCATAAAGGTCTCGGCCGCCGCGCGACCACCGTTAAAGCCAAAGCTCACGACGCCGCAGGTACCGTTGGGCATGTACTTCTGAGCCAGGTCATAGTACTTATCGCCCTCCAGACCCGGATAGCTCACAAAGCGCACCTTGGGATGGCTCTGCAGGAACTTGGCAACGGCCAGGCCGTTCTCGCAATGACGCGGCATGCGCACATGCAGGCTCTCGAGCGAGCTGTTCAAGAAAAACGCCGCCTGCGGGTTCTGCATGGGGCCAAGGTCGCGCATGAGCTGCGCGGTGGCCTTGGTAATGAAGGCACCCTCGCGACCGAACTTCTCGGCATACGTAACGCCGTGGTAGCTCTCGTCGGGCGTGGTGAGGCCCGGGAACTTGTCGGCATGGGCCATCCAGTCAAACTGACCGTGATCGACGATCACGCCGCCCAGGTAGGCAGCATGTCCATCCATGTACTTGGTGGTGGAGTGCGTGACGATGTCGGCGCCCCACTCAAAGGGACGGCACATAACGGGCGTCGGGAAGGTGTTATCGACCATCAGCGGCACGCCGTGGTCGTGCGCGGCATTGGCAAAGCGCTCAATGTCGAGCACGGCTAGCGCGGGATTGGCGATGGTCTCGCCAAAGACGAGCTTGGTGTTGGGCTGGAAGGCGGCCTCCAGCTCCTCATCGGTGCAGTCGGGAGCGACGAAGGTGCAGGTCAGGCCCATACGCCCCATGGTGTGGGCGAGCAGGTTGTAGGTGCCGCCGTAGATGGCAGAGCTCGCGACCACGTGATCGCCGACGCCGGCAACGTTAAAGATGGCCAGGAAGTTCGCGGCCATGCCCGAGCTCGTGAGCATCGCAGCGGTGCCTCCCTCCATCTCGCAGATCTTGGCGGCAACGAGGTCGCAGGTAGGGTTCTGCAGGCGGCTATAGAAGTAGCCCGACTCCTCCAGGTCGAACAGCTTGCCCATGTGTTCGGACGTGTCGTACTTCCACGTCGTGGACTGATAGATAGGCACCTGGCGCGGCTCCGCATCGCCCGGACGATAACCGCCCTGAACACACGTGGTACCGATAGTCTGCTCGCTCATATCTTGCTCCCTTGCTCGGGTTTTATTTTATTCGGTTCACGATACCGCTACCCCGCACCCCTCTCAACCCATCACCCAGGTATGTTATGGAACATAATCATCGGGTTTGTTTGTCCCAAATCTTAAGAACATGTTCGATAGCGAAAAACAATGCGATATACATTGGGCTCTCGATGAGCAAAAACGTCGGCAAGGGTACCATAGGCGGGTACACCGTGACCAAGGAGACGCTCATGAAACAGATCGATACCACCCAACTCGATACCGCCGCCTGCGAGGCTCAGGCTGCCGAATACCACGCCCGCGGCTTTAACTGCGCGCAGGCCGTCGCCTGCACACTCGCACCCGCTGTCGGACTCGACCCCGAGACCGCTTTTACGCTCACCGAGGGCTTCGGTGCCGGCATGGGTGGCATGACCGAGACCTGCGGTGCCATCTCGGGCGCTGTGGCCGTCATGGGCTTTGTAATGAGCGACGGCATGGAGAACCCCAAGACCAAGGGGCAGACCTACAAGTTGTCGCGCGAGATCGCCAAGCGTTTTGGCGAAAAGAACACGACGACCATCTGCGGCACGCTCAAGGGCGTCGGCTCAGACCAGGGCCCGCTCCGCAGCTGCCCCGGCTGCATCGACGATGCCGTCGAGATCGCCTGCGACGTGTTGAAGCAGCTCGCCGAGTAAACGACGGCAACAGAAAAACGACGGCTGGCGCGCCCGGGATTCACCCTAGAGCACGCCAGCCGTTGCCGTTAAAACTCGGCAAATTCGGAGGCGCCGACCTCAATATCCTCGCGGCCAGCCATAAGCTCGCGCATCTTTGCGCAAAACGGCCCCTGCTCCCCCGCCTTAAACACCAAATGAATCGTCACGGCGTCCGCGTAATCGGTGCCCGAAACCTTGGCGCCCGAGTCCCGCGCCAGACGAAGCACCTGCTCATACTGCGGATAAGCCACATGCACGTCAACGGGCACGACACTCGTCATCTCAACGATCTGCCCGGCTTCCTGCGCCGCCGCAACCGCCGCCTGTGTCGCCGCCGTATAGGCACGCACCAGGCCACCTGGCCCCAACAACGTGCCGCCAAAATAGCGCGTCACCACACAGCATACGTTTTTGAGCCCCGCACCGCGAAGCACCTCGAGCGTGGGCATGCCACTCGTACGGCTCGGCTCACCGTCGTCGCTCTGGCGCTCACGCCCATCGACCAAAATCCATGCAGGCACATTGTGGCGAGCATCATAATGGCGCTTGCGAACCGTCTCGATAAAGGCGTTCGCCTCGTCCTCGGACTCAATATGGACCAGCTGGGCAATAAACCGACTCTTGCGGTCGACAAACTCACCCGTAGCCTCGATACTCGATTGCAAAGTAAAATAGCTGTCCAACAAAGCCCCTCAAACACAAGCAAAGCAACAAACAGCCTCAATAATACGGCAAAGGCAGTTTCGGTTGTAAGGGTAACAAAAATGCCAAGTGGGCCTATAAGCCGGGTTCTGTCGTGAACGGTCATTTATCTTGTCTGCACGTTACCGTGCAGCTCCACGCACGCTACCCGAACGCGGACCGGGCCGGCCCATAGCGTTCCTATTCGCGCTTGCTCCGGATGGGGCTTGCCAAGCCGCCGTGTTGCCACGACGCTGGTGGTCTCTTACACCACCGTTTCAGCTTTTCCCTTTACGCCTTGCGGCGCAGGTGGGAGTCTTCTTTTCTGCGGCGCTTTCCGTCGGATCACTCCGCCCGGCCGTTAGCCGGCATCCCGCCCTCTGGAGCCCGGACTTTCCTCACGCGTGCTGCAAGCAGCACATCGCGCGACCGTCTGGCCCACTCAGCAGTGCAAGAGTGTAGCACACCGCCGCCGCAGGCAATGGCAGAACACAAGCGCTCGACACGATAAACCAAGAACCGCCCATGCGTTACAATAGTCGCGTCGATGGGCAACGTCGTCAGTCGAGACGCGACCGCGCTCCGCACCCCTCCGTCTACTCGGTGCGTTCCCGCCTCCTCCCCGAGGCGGGATGTCGGCTTTTTTTCATGCCGCGACAACTCAATAGCTAACGTGCGGCCCAGGCGGCAAGCTGCCGTCTCGCTCGCAAAACAAAAAAGGGACCCGCCCATTACGGACGAATCCCTTAAAACAAGTGATCGTCAAACCGATTTACTCGGCGTCGGTCTCCTCGTCCTTCTTCTCGGAAGGCAGCGGGGTAACCTCGATCTCGACGCCCAGAGTCTCAGCAGCGGACTTCATGGACAGGGAGATGCGACGACGGTCGAGGTCGATCTCCATGACCTTGACCTGAACCTTGTCGCCCACGTGGGTGACCTGAGAAGGCTGATCGACATGCTTGTTGGCCATCTCGGAGATGTGCACCAGGCCCTCGATGCCCTCGCCCAGGTCGACGAAAGCGCCGAACGGGACAAGCTTGGTCACAGTGCCCTCGACGATAGCGCCGACAGGGTACTTCTTGACCAGTGCACGCCACGGATCCTCGGTGGTCTGCTTGAGACCCAGGGAGATGCGCTCGCGGTTGAGGTCGACGTCGAGAACCTCGACCTCGACCTCCTGGCCGACCTTGACAACCTCGGAAGGATGGTTGACGTGGTTCCAAGAGAGCTCGGAGATGTGGATGAGGCCGTCGATACCGCCGAGGTCGACGAAGGCGCCGAAGTCGACGATGGAGGAAACGGTGCCCTGGAGACGCATGCCAGACTTGAGCTTGGACAGGATCTCGGAGCGCTCGGCCTTACGGGACTCCTCGAGCACGACGCGACGGGAGAGGACGACGTTGTTGCGGTTGCGGTCCATCTCGATGACGCGGGCCTCGATGCGGGTGCCCATGTAGGAGGTGAGGTCCTTGACGCGACGGAGGTCGACGAGGGAAGCGGGCAGGAAGCCACGCAGGCCGATGTCGAGGATCAGGCCGCCCTTGACAACCTCGATAACCTCGCCCTCGACGTTCTCGCCGGAGTTGAACTTCTCCTCGATGCGGTTCCAAGCACGCTCGTACTCGGCGCGCTTCTTGGACAGGACCAGACGACCGTCCTTGTCCTCCTTCTGGAGAACCAGGGCCTCGATGGGATCACCGAGTGCAACGATGTCTGCAGGGTTAGCGTCCTTGCGGATGGACAGCTCGCGGACCGGGATAACGCCCTCGGACTTGAATCCGATGTCAACGAGCACCTCGTCATGCTCGATCTTAACGACAGTGCCGTTAACGAGATCGCCCTCATCAAAGTCGGTAATCGTACCGTCGATGAGGTTGTTCATCTCCTCCTCATTGACATCGTCAAGAGAGAAAATGGACGAGTTCTGAATCTCACTCAAAGGTGGACCCCTTTCGAACTACGGGGCCCCGATTGCTAGGACCTACAGAAGGGTGCGACAAGCACACAACGTTTAGGAACACTCGGGAGCCGACAGATACTAATGTGACGCTTATGCAATCACGTTCGTATAGGTTACGGGGAAATGGCTTCGATTTCAAGCGTGAACTGCCATTTTTTACTCGTATGGAGACTTTTTCGCAATCTTGTGAACGACTGTCTCCACAAGCTGACGATAAGCAGTTTGCCCATACGCCTTTGGGGTAAAGTATCCCAGACATACGATTCTGGAACGATTTTTCGAGAAAGGTGCCCGCGTGCTCAAAGCAGTCGTTTTCGATATGGACGAGACGCTTCTTAGCATCAACCTCAACGCGTTCATCCTTCGGTATTTTAAGGATGTCTCGTCGATGCTCGCGGACATCGGGCGACGCAGCCGCGGTGGCACGATGGCACGCCTCGGCACCATCTTGGTCGACCTCAACGCCAACCGCCGTAGCGGCACGGATAATCGCACCAATCTTGAGTTTTACCAAGAAGAGGTTGAGCGCCGGTGCGGCATTTGCCTCTCGGACCCACTCATCTACGAGGCGTTTACCTACTACGACCGCGAAGTTCTTCCGTACAAGAACGACGATGTCATCAACGCCCACGCCATGCCCGGCGCACACGCCGCGCTCCAGGCCGTACAGGATGCAGGACTACGCTGCGCGCTCTTTACGAACCCCAGCTTTCCGCAGGGGGCCATCGAGTGCCGCATGGGTTGGGGCGACCTGGTCGACGCCCCCTTCGAGCTCGTGACACACATGGGAAACACCACCCGCTGCAAGCCCGATGCCACCTATTATCTCGAGCAGCTTCAGGTGATGGGACTCGAGCCGCATGAGGTCCTCATGGTGGGCAACGACCCCAAGCGCGACTTCCCCAGCCCCGCCTGCGGTATTCAAACCGCCTATGTTGGCCAAGGAAAACCTGGCCGAGCCACCTGGCACGGAACCATGGAAGACTTCGCCCGCGACTTTAACGCCGTAGTAGAAGCCTTCTACGAACACCAAGTAGCCAACGAACTCTCGTAAGAATCAGAACATCTAACACAGTTGCGGTGAGATAGTTCCTGTTTGACCCTCAACCGGGCCATTTTAGGAACTATCTCACCGCAACTTAACTACTAGCAGATACGGGTCTTGCCGATCATGATGTTGAGGATTTCGACGTCGGTATCCTTCATGCCCACGCGGCCCACGTAGCCCATGCTGGCGATTGTCTGCTCGACGGTATCCTGGATCAGGCCCTCGCCGGCACGGAAGCCACGCCCCTGCATGGCCATGTCATGTCCCAGAATCGCCGCATCGACGGCAGCCGAAATCTTGGCGGCACAACTCGCCTTGGCGCCATCGCACACGATGCCGCCCACGATGCCGAGCGTGTTCGAGACTGTCGCGCCAATCTGCTCGCGCGTGCCACCGCACAGCCAGGTAATCGCGGCGCCGGCACCGCACGCGGCGCAAATAGCACCGCAAAACGCCGAGAGCGCACCAATATAACTCTTGATATGCACAGCGATAAGATCGGACAGCATCACGGCGCGCACCAGGCGCTCGTGGTCGCAGCGCAGGTACTCGGCATATTCCATGACGGGTAATGCGCAGGTAATGCCCTGATTGCCCGAGCCGCACACAATAGCAACCGGCAGCGCGCAGCCGTTCATGCGGGCGTCGGACCCGGCGGCTGCACGGGCGCGGGCGCGGCAGGCGACGTCATCGGCACGAGCACCCAGCAGCGTACGGCCAACCTCGGCACCCCAAGCGTGCGCGAGGCCCTCAGCACTGATCGCGCCGTTCAGCTCAATCTGACGCTCAACGGCAGCGCGGGCGCCCTCAATGTCGCCGTCCTCGATAAAGTCGATGATGGACTCAATCGACATGGGCGTGTCGGCGTTATCTGCCGCACGCTCGGCCACGACGCGCTCAGCGCAGGCGGCGCACTCCCCCGCCGACTTGCCGCACACCGGAATACCGTCGAGCGTATGGCACGTGACATTGGTGTGGTGGTCGGTAATCTCGACGACCGCGGTATGGCCCCCGGCTGTGGCAGTCACCTTGATGTAGAGGTTGGGTACACCCTCGACAAGCGACACGTCGCAGTAACCAGCATCGGCGAGGAGCTCGGCCACGCGAGCACGATCTTCGTCGTTAACGCTCTCGAGCACCTCGAGCGCGCTCTTGGCGTCACCGCCCACGGCACCCAGTACGGCCGCCGCTTCAATACCGTGCATACCGCCCGAATTGGGCACGGTCACGCTCTTAACGTTCTTGATGATGTTGCCCGAGCAGGCAACGTCCATATGATCGGGTTCGCAACCGAGCGCCTGGCTCGCCAGCGCCGCTGCATAGGCAACGGCAATAGGCTCGGTGCAGCCGAGCGCACAGACAAGCTCACGGTTCAAGACACCGCAAAAAGCGGCATCGCGGATGGAATCGGTAGACATAGGTATCTCCTGCTTACATAACGAACTGGGCTCTCGATAATAGTTAGCTCTTTTATTTGATAACAATGCATCAAAAACCGCAACCATGGTTCCGACGGACGGCGTTTAAGCGCAATCTGACGGCATTCATTCATGAGAAGCTAGTCTTGTTGCATGCTAAAGCGTTTGACCAAAAAAACGCCCGAGTGTTTATGCAAAAGTCGCGCTATCATGCAGTCGAACGCGGTAAAACCTTTAGCAATTCCGCCGCACGGACCAGAGAGGAACCACTCATGAAGATTGGTATCGGTAACGACCACGCCGCCGTCGAGCTCAAAAACATCATTTCCGAGCACCTGAAGGAGCGCGGCTGCGAGGTCGTGAACTTTGGAACCGACACCTCCGAGAGCTTTGATTACCCCATCGCCGGCTACAAGGTGGGCAAGGCAGTTGCCAACGGTGACGTCGATCTGGGTATCCTGATCTGCGGTACCGGCGTCGGCATCAGCCTGGCCGCCAACAAGGTCGAGGGCGTTCGCGCCGTCGTGTGCTCTGAGCCCTTCAGCGCCAAGCTCTCGCGCATGCACAACAACACCAATGTGCTCGCCTTTGGCGCCCGCGTCGTGGGCTCCGAGCTCGCCAAGATGATTGTCGACGAGTGGCTCGACGCCGAGTTTGAGGGCGGCCGTCACGAGCGTCGTGTCAACCTCCTCAACGAGATCGACCAGACCCGCGGTCTCAAGGTCGTCGACGAGGCCTAAAGACTTACAACGCCATACGCTAGCGACAGCCCCCGCCTGGAATGCACGCACATTCCAGGCGGGGGCTCTTTAGTAGATTTCTAGGCATGTCCCAAAAATCTACTGGAATATAAAAGGGCGCCGCGGATGGAGTTCCGCGGCGCCCAAGCCACACGCTAACAGCTTTAAGGAGTCAAAGCTGGTTTAGCCAAAGAAGCGCTTGATCTCGATCTCGGCGTTCTCCAGGCAGTCGGAGCCGTGAATCACGTTGGCGTTGACATCGACGGCGAAGTCGCCGCGGATGGTGCCAGGAGCAGCATCAAGCGGGTTGGTGGCGCCCATAAGGGTGCGCATCTTGGAGACAGCGGAAAGACCGGAAACAACCATCTTGACGACCGGACCGCTCGTCATAAAGTCGCAGAGACCGCCAAAGAAGGGCTTGTCGGCCAGATGGGCGTAGTGCTCCTCGACGGTAGCGCGCTCGAGCGTGGTCATCTCCATGCGCTCGATGACAAGGCCGCTGCGCTCAATGCGAGCAACGATCTCGCCGATCTTGCGATCGCGCACGGCGTCGGGCTTAATCATGATGAAGGTCTTCTCGATAGCCATAAGGTAGCCTTTCAAGTAGGTTCGCGCGTGCCCAAGTCCCATTCCGACACCCGCCTGGACTGCATCGTAACAGAGTTCTAGCTGCAGTTAAACAAAAAGCCGTTTATTGAAGCGTTATTATTTATTGAAGCGTTCCATATGTGTCACTTCTGTTCCGAAGCCCGACTAGAGTACCATCCGCCCCACTTCCAACTGCACCGAACAGAACGGACGGTCGATTGCCGCCCGTGAACGCACCCCCTTCACAACCTGCGCAAATGCCCTACAAAAGTTCTCGACAAGCTCCTTCCTTCTCTATAACAAAACGGGCGCCCACCGTAGCGGGCACCCGTAAAGGCAAGATATGATGAACGCACCAGACAGACGCATCCAATAAGCTAATTAGCTCCGTGGCCCATCTCGACGACCTTGGTCAACGAGCCAAACACATCCTCATCGGCCGCAAGCTGCGCCTCGGCGCGCCCCAACTGCACGGCAACGGCAGCAGGAGCGGTGCCGCCCTCGGTCGTGCGCGCAGCGACAATCGACGGGATGTCGAGCGCCTCGGTAATATCGCGCTCAAAGAGCGGGCTTGCCTCCTGAAACACCTCAAACGGCAGGTCCTCAAGATTGCAGCCGCGCTTCTCACACATCAGGACCAGGTGCCCCACCACGGCATGCGCCTCGCGGAACGGCAGACCACGCTTTGCCAGGTAATCGGCAACGTCAGTGGCTGCCAAGTGACCCACGCCGCACTCGCGTGCCATGGCGCCCTCGTTGACGGTCCAAGTCGAAATCATACCGGCCATAACCGACAGGCACTGCATGAGCGTGTGGGCGGTATCGAGCGCGCCCTCCTTGTCCTCCTGCAGGTCCTTGTTATAGGCCAACGGCAGACCCTTCATGGTCACCAGCAGCTGGACCAGGTTGCCGTACACGCGACCGCTCTTGCCGCGGATAAGCTCGGCAAAGTCGGGGTTCTTCTTCTGCGGCATGATGGACGAGCCGGTAGAATACGAGTCGGAAAGCGTGATAAAGCCAAATTCGGAACTCGACCACAGCACGATCTCCTCGGAAAGACGCGACAGGTGCATCGCCATGACGGAGCCGGCGTAATGCAGATCGAGCAGGAAATCACGGTCGGAAACAGCATCGAGTGAGTTAGGAATCACGCCCGCAAAGCCAAGTTCGGCAGCCGTCATCTGGCGATCGAGCGGATAGCTCGTACCGGCAAGCGCGGCAGCACCCAGCGGGCAGTTGTCGGCGGCATCAAAGGCGGCCTTCAGACGTGTAAAGTCGCGCGCGAACATCCAGGAATACGCCAGCAGATGATGTGACAGCAGCACGGGCTGAGCATGCTGCATGTGCGTGTAACCCGGCAGAATCACCTTGTCGTACTTCTTGGCCGCATCCACCAGCACATGGCGCAACTGCAGGTTGGCCTCCATGAGCTCCTTGGCCAACGCCTTGACGCCCAGGCGCGTATCGGTCGCCACCTGGTCGTTGCGCGAACGTCCGGTATGCAAGCGCTTGCCGGCCTCGCCGATGCGACGCGTCAGCTCGCTCTCGATAGACATATGGATGTCCTCGTCGTTGATATCGAAGGTGAAGTTGCCGGCATCGATATCCTGTTCGATTCCAGTCAGGCCCTCGGCAATCGCCTGCTCATCCTCGGCACTGATGATGCCCTGGGCCGCCAGCATCTTGGCATGCGCCTTAGAACCGGCGATATCCTGCTTATAGAGATGTTTGTCGATCGGCAGCGACGCGCCAAACTCCTGCGTGACCTCGGCCACTCCCGCCTCAAAACGACCGCCCCAAAGAGCCATGGAACCGTCCCCTTTCTCCAAATACCAAAACAAGCGCCCAAAGCAATGCGCCATGTCGCTAAAGCGATTTTTCAACCGCTAGTTTTACACAATCCCCACCGTGCGCGGGACCATGTTGCTAATTTGCAAAGAAGTGACGCACCATGCACTTGGCACCCAACGTCTCCCTCCGGATGTTGCCCTGCGAACCATCGATCCAGGCCTTCAGGCTCATAGGGACGTCCTCGACCTTTGCAGCATCGAGCTCGGGCGCGAGGGCAAGTAAAGCATGCGCGATGACATTGAACATATTGGATACTCCTCATATATATAGGCACAGAGCCGCCAAATTGATAGAGAGAGCCCCGCCGGACAACCCCGGCGGGGCTCGGACTCAGCCGCAGACGCGGCATCATATATGCGGGCGGAACGTAGGGGCCACCGATGTTAAGAAGTGTCAGCAAGCATAACGAAAGGTAGGGACCCCGTGCGCCCGTTTTGTATCACGCGGATGGGCCGCGCGGATACCAAGGGAAGGAGGCGCTAGGCCTGGGCGGCAGCGGAGCTGGGACCCTGGACCTTTGCCCACGTCTTGAGCGACAGCGTATCGATCTCGATAAAGCCGGCGCTGGCCTTCTCGTCAAACGTGGTGTCGCGGTCGTAGGTAGCCAGACCGTAGTCGTAGAGGCTGAAGGGGCTCTTGCGACCGACGACATGGCAGTTGCCCTTAAAGAACTTCAGACGGACGGTGCCGGTCACGAACTTCTGAGTGTCGGCCATAAAGGCGTCGAGCGCGTTTTTGAGCGGGCTATACCACTGGCCGTTGTACACGGCGGTGGCCCAATCCTGCTCGAGCTTAATCTTGGTCTTGAGCAGGTCGCCCTCGACGCAAATGTCCTCAAGCGCCTTGTGGGCGGTGATGAGCGTCAGGGCGCCGGGAACCTCATAGCACTCACGGCTCTTGAGGCCCACCAGACGGTCCTCGACCAGGTCGAGACGGCCAAAGCCGTTGTCGCCGGAGATCTTGTTGAGTGCGATGACAATCTCGGAGAGCTTCATCTTCTTGCCGTCGACGGCGACGGGCTTGCCGGCCTCAAACTCAATCTCGGTATACGTCGGGGTGTCGGGCGTGTCCTCGGGGTTCTTGGTCATAACCCAGGCGTCATCGAGCGGCTCGTTCCAGGGATCCTCCAGGTGACCGCACTCAATGGCACGACCCCACAGGTTGTCGTCGATGGAATAGGGGTTGTCGTTGGCACCCTCGGGAACCGGCACGTTGTGGGCGTGAGCATAGGCGACCTCGTCGGGACGGCACTTCAGATCCCACTCACGAACCGGGGCGATAACCTTAAGCTCGGGGTCGAGGGCCTTGACGGCAGCCTCAAAACGGACCTGGTCGTTACCCTTGCCGGTGCAGCCGTGGGCGACGTAGGTCGCGCCAAACTCGTGAGCGACCTCGACGAGCTTCTTGGCGAGCAGCGGGCGAGACAGGGCGGAGAGCAGCGGGTACTTGTTCTCGTACATGGAGTTTGCGGCGATGGCCTTAGTCAGGAACTCATCGGAGAACTCGTCGCGCAGATCGAGAACCTGGCAATCCAGAACGCCCAGGTCGAGGGCCTTCTGCTTCTTGGCGTCCAGGCCGGTCTCCTCCTGGCCCACATTGCCGCAGACACAAACGACATCGAGATTCTTCTCGTCCTGGAGCCACTTAACACATACGGATGTATCAAGACCACCGGAATATGCGAGAACGACTTTTTCCTTGCTCATGGCTGTTTCCTTTCGCCCTTGGTAGCTAGTTAGAACATCGGTCAGTTGCAAGTCATTTCGAGGTCAAAAACCGTGAAATATCAGGTTAAATAGCAAAAAGCAGCACAACATGCCCTAGAAACATGCGTCTATGTCGTGCTAAAACCCAACGACCTCAAAATGACTCTGTTGGGGCATTTCGCCCCATACGAACAGAGACGATTGTTATCGTCGTCGGGAAATTGCGCGCTGGCGTCGGATGGCATTGTCTGCAGTGGTGATGATCTTTACGAACTGCATCTGCCTCTCCTTTCACCTATCGCCGGGCGCAATTCTAATATCGTAAACGGTACCTTTTCTTCGGTAAGCGGTTGTATTTCCGTCTCCGTTTTCGATGGTCGCTATATTACGCTAAAGTGCCAGCAGCACAAGCGACAAATTCAAATTTCTGAAAAGTTTTTTCATTAGTTTGTGAATTGCAGTGCAAATACGCTCCGTTCCTGCGACAATACGCTCGGTTACTGGTTGATGGTTATAACGTCTGAAACAATTTCGAAACGAAAGGCGCGCTTTTATGCAAACTTACGAATCGGACACCAATATCGGAAACATTAAGATTCTCGCCGTCGATATGGACAAGACGCTGCTCACCGACGAGCGTGTGTTGCCGCAGGGTCTTGATGAGCGCCTGGACAAGCTCGCCGAGGCTGGCATCGTGTTCTGCCCCGCCAGCGGACGCCCTGCCCCCAAACTCGAGGAAATGTTCGAGGGTATTAAGAACCGCCTTGCTTTTTGTCCCGACAACGGAGCCTGCGTCATCTATCGTGGCAGCTATATCTATAAGAGCAACATCGATGTGGCGTTGTATCAGCAGGTGCTCGCTCGTGCCTCGGAGGACCCGCGCGCCGTTCCCGTCCTGTGCTGCTACGACGAGTTCTATGTGCTCGCCCGCGACCATCAGTACCACGACGAGATCAGCGTGTACTACAACACAATCAACTATGTCGACACCTTTGAGGGCCTTGATATCGAGTCCAATAAGATCTCGATCTTTTTCCCCGCCTACGATGCCGAGCCGGCGTTTCGCGAGGACTACAGCCCGGCATTCTCGGACCGACTCTACGTCACCAATGCGGGCCGCGAGTGGATCGACTTTATGAACCTGGGTGTCGACAAGGGCGCCGGCGTCGCGCACCTGTGCGAGCAGCTCGGCATCGACATCGCCGATGCCGCCGCCGTGGGCGATACCTACAACGACATTCCCATGCTTGAGCGCGTCGGCCACAGCTTTATCGTGGACAATGCCGAGGAGCACATGAATGCACATGCCAAATGGCGCATTCCGAGCAACAACGACGGGGGCGTACTGACGCTCATCGACGCCATCTTGGCGGCTCGTTAGCCATCTCTTCGGGCCTGGCCGGGCGGCAGGGGTTAACTTTTCGCTCGGTCAGGTCCTGCGCAAGACGAAAGCCACATTAAGTGGCTTTCTTTGCGTGCGGAATCTACGAAAAGTTAACCCCCTGCCGCCCGGCCAGGCCCTAGGTTCACCCGCTTGCCGCCGAGATGGTGTCTTGGCGCCTAGATACTTGGCTGAGTTTTTAGTCGGTGCTATTCGCCGTATCTTGCCAGTATTTCTTCGCGGCTTTCTTGCAGGTATTCCTTCATAAAGGGAATCGAAAAGGTCACGAAGCCCGGCGCTGTCGGTTCGATTACCTGGCGCGATATCAGCTTGCGACGGTATGGGCTCAAATAGCCTGACGATTTACCCAGCACCTTGGCAATTTCTGCCACCGATGCGACATCCGACATATCACTCATGGCGAGAATAAAATCGATTGCGGTCTTAGGCAAGTCGGAAATAGCGGTCTCGAGCACCGCCGTCTTGAATTCTTCGAGAGCAGACTCGATCCCCTTGCGGGCATCGGCAAGCGTAATTGTAATAGGCTCTTCTCCGTCGCGGTCTCTCAGCCAGGCCGCACGCCACACGTGGTATCCCACCAGCTGGATTAGATATGCATATCCCCGCGTCGCCCCAGTTGCGGCATCAAGCGCATCGTCGTCAATCGAAAACCCCGACTCCTCGATCGTCTGCAGCAACGAATCCCGCACTTCGTCAAGCGGAATGGCATCGAGCTCTTCGGGCTTTGCACGGCGCAGGAACGTCAGGGACTTCCCATTCAAAATATCGAGAACGCCCGTCGTGATCCCTGCAAAGACGAGAGCGATATTCTGCTCGTCGCGAATCATAAACTGCACGGCCGATGCAATGGTCCGAATTGCATCCATCGGAGCATCCTGAACCTCATCGATTGTTATCAGAAGGCCTTTGCCGCGCTTGGACATCTCGCCCGTCGCGAGGCCTAGAAGCGACTCAAAATCATCAGGCGAAGCACTTAAATGCTGTGCCTCAATAGAGGCAAACGGAACCTGAGCTTTTAGGCGCACCTCATTGAAAAAGGGTGCTCGCTTGAGCTTTCTGGAAAGAGACTCGACCAACTCGTCGGAACCGGCGACATTGACCACAAGCCAGCCTTGATCCTCTGCAATCTTGGCGAGCTCGGACAATAGAACGGTCTTACCCGAACCGCGGGGCCCCGTGATGCGCATCAGGCGGCCAGGAGCGCCCTCTCCTTCATACAAGCCCTCGACAAAATCGTTGACGACCTTATCGCGACCGACAAGCACGGGCGGCATTTTGCCGGCAGTCGGCTTGAAAGGATTCCTGTATTCCATGCGACCTCCCAACCCTGTCTTCAATTCGATTCTATTTTCATAAGTTTCATAAATCTCATAAGATTCATAAGACCCATAAGATTGATAAATCTCATAAGACTCATAAGCAAAAGGGCCCGGGGATTTTGCTCGGGCCCTTTAAGGGACTATTTTGCATCCGCCCAGGTTACTCCGGTTGAGGCTTCGGCGATCAACGGTACGCGGAGGTCTACTACGTGTTCCATGACGTCGCGGACCATGGCGGTGAGGCGCTCGACTTCGTTGACGGGGCACTCAAAGTCCAGTTCGTCGTGCACCTGCAGGATCATGTGGGCGGCAAAGCCCTCTTCTTCCAAACGGCGGCTTACGCGGGCCATGGCGATCTTGATGATGTCGGCGGCGGTGCCCTGCATGGGGTGGTTCATGGCCGTGCGCTCACCAAAGCCACGGAGCTGTGGGTTTTTGGCCTTGAGCTCGGGAATATGGCGTCTGCGGCCATACATGGTCTCGGCATAGCCCGTCTGCTTGGCTCGCGCCACCACATTGTCGAGGAACGTGCGCACGCCCGGGTAGGCCTCGTAGTAGCGATCGATCATGTCACGCGCCTCGGCCATCGAGATATGCAGCGACTGCGACAGGCCATAGGCCTGCTGGCCGTACACGATGCCAAAGTTCACGGCCTTGGCGCGGCTACGCAGGTCGGGTGTCACCTCGGACACCGGCACGCCAAATACGCGCGCGGCCGTCTCGGCATGGAAGTCCTCACCCTCGTTAAAAGCACGTACCAGATGTTCATCGCCCGAAAGATGCGCGAGCAGGCGCAGCTCAATCTGCGAGTAGTCCACCGCCAAAAAGACGCTGCCCTCCCCCGCCGAGAACGCCGTCTTGACGGTACGCCCCAGCTCCGAGCGCGTCGGAATGTTTTGCAGATTGGGGTCGCTCGAAGACAAACGCCCCGTCGCGGTGATGGTCTGGTTGTACGTGGTGTGCACGCGACCGTCACCACGGCGCAGCGGGCCCAGCGTGTCCAGATAGGTCGACTTAATCTTGGACTTCTCACGCCAGTCCAAGATCAGACGCACGATCTCGTGGTCGCGGGCAAGGTCGCTCAGCACCTTGGCGTTGGTCGAATAGTAGCCGCGCTTGGTCTTTTTGAGGCCCTTGGTCGGAAGCCCTATAACATCAAACAGCACGTGCGAGAGCTGCATGGGACTGCCGATGTTAAAGGTCTCGTCGCCGGCCAGGTCGCGAATGCTGCGCTCGACCTCGGCAATCTGGGTCGCCAGGCCCTCGGACAGACTGTGCAGGCGGTCAGGGTCCACAAGCATGCCCGCGCGCTCCATCTTGGCAAGTACCGGAACGAGCGGCATCTCGATGCCATCGAACACGTTGGCGGCATTCTCGCGGGCCATGCGGTCACGCAGCGGTGCAACCAGCGCCAGCGTCAAGGCTGCCGTGCGAGCGGCGGGCGCAGGAGCGTCCTCGCCAGCACCCTCTGCGCCGCGCGCCGCAGGCAGCGCCATCTGCAGATACGTATCGGCAAGATATGCCTCATCGAACTCGGAGCGATCGGAATCCAGCAGATAGGCAGCGACCACGGTATCGAAGATACGCGTGGAATCAGCGGACAGCGGGTCCATGAGCTCGGGCTCGGAAGAGTCGATGGGCGAAAGCTCATGCAACAGCGTCTTCATATCCGGGCTCGCCACACGGCCCTCCATAAACAGACGCGCGAGCACGCCGGCAATCACGCCGTGAACGAAGTTGAAGCCCTCAACCTCGGCCACCGCACCGCTGTCGCCCTCCTCGAGCGCAAACAGGCCCCTGGACGTCGCCAACCATAGCGTGCGTGTCAGTCCAAAGAGCGCGCCCTCTTCCTTGTCGTCGTCCACCACGGCGGCGACCCACTCGCCGGCATCAATCGCGCGGGAGACCTCAACCGCAACGGAACCAAGCGCGTCAGCATCGCCGGCGGCGGCACGCAAAACGGCGGGAATCTCAAACGTGCTGGCAGCAGCAGCCCCATCCTCGCCGCCAATCAGCGCCAAGAAACGGTTCTGCATGGCAGTGATACCAAGCGTCCCCAGCGCCGCGGAAACCTCATCGGCGGAAAACGCCGGGAAGGACGTCGCCTCAAAATCGAGCTCAACGGGTGCATCGGTGCGGATGGTTGCGACCTTGCGGCTCAGTAGCGCGTCGTCGATGTGTGCGCGCAGGTTTTCTCCCATCTTGCCCTTGACCTCGTCGGCGTGTGCGATGACCTCGTCCAGGCTACCGTACTGCGCAATGAGCGCGCTCGCCTTTTTGGGGCCGATGCCCGGCACGCCGGGGATGTTGTCGGACGTGTCGCCCTTCAGACCATAAAAATCGGGCACGAGCGCCGGCGTGATGCCGTGATACAGATCGTCTACGCTCTCGGGCGTCATGATCGCCACGTCGGACAGGCCCTTGCGGGTCGAGACCACGTTAACGTGCTCGGTCACGAGCTGATACATATCGCGATCACCGGTCACCAGCAACATGTCGCAACCGGCCTGCTCACCCAAGCGCGCCATAGTGCCCAGGATGTCATCGCCTTCCCAGCCCTCGGACTGCAAAATCGGCACGTTGAGCGCGGCGAGCAGCTCCTTAATCATGGGAAACTGTGCGTGCAGATCGGGGTCCATGGGCGGGCGCTGAGCCTTGTACTGCGGCAGCATCTCCATGCGCACGCGCGGCTTGCCCTTGTCAAACGCCACGACAACGCCGTCGGGATTAAAGGCGTCAATCATCTTGAGGAACATATTCAAAAAGCCAAAGATCGCGTTGGTGGGACGACCGTCCGGCGCGTTCATGGTGGGCGGCACGGCGTGGAAGGCGCGGTGCATGAGCGAGTTGCCGTCGATGACGGCAAAGGTACGGCGCTTGTCAGACATATTGAATACCTCGCTTTGGGCTGGGCACGGCTTGCTCACACCAGTTTACACGCTCCCCGCCCCACGGCCACCGCACATCAGGCTTCCCTGCCGCCGCGGGCCCGTGCGTGATACGATGGCTCACGGTACATCAACCAGCACGATCGATCCGAAAGGAGCCTGCGTCATGGAGCGTCCCTGCGCATGGAAAAAGTACACGCCACAGCAGATCGAGGAGCTCGAGGAGCTTTGCCGCGGCTATAAGCAGTTTTTGAGTGAGAACAAGACCGAGCGCCTGTGCGTCAAGACCGGTATCAAGATGGCCGAGGAGGCGGGCTACGTCAATCTGGAGACCGTGATCGCAGAGGGCCGCGCGCTCAAGGCCGGCGACAAGGTCTACGCCGCCAACCACGGCAAGGACCTCATGCTCGTCAACCTGGGCTGCGCCCCGCTCGAGCAGGGCTTTAACATCCTGGGCGCCCACGTGGACTCGCCGCGCCTGGATCTTAAGCAGAACCCCGCCTTCGAGGCCGGCGATATGGCCTACCTCGACACGCACTACTACGGCGGCGTCAAGAGCTATCACTGGGTGGCCTCCCCGCTCGCACTCGTGGGCGTCATCTGCAAAAAGGACGGCACCACCGTCGATATCAACATTGGTGACAAGGCCGACGACCCGGTCTTCACCATCTCCGACCTGCTGATCCATCTCTCCAGCGAGCAGATGGCCAAGCCCGCCAAGGACGCCGTCGACGCCGAGATCCTCGACGTGATCGTGGGCGGCCGCCCCGTCAAGTTTGACGAGGACGACAAGGACGCCCCCAAGGAGCCCGTCAAGCAAATGTTCCTGGACATCCTCAAGGAGCAGTACGACGTCGAGGAGGAGGACTTCCTCTCCGCCGAGATCGAGGTCGTGCCCGCCGGCCCCGCCCGCGATATGGGCCTCGACCGCTCCATGATTCTAGGCTATGGCCATGACGACCGCGTCTGCGCCTATCCGTCCATGCTCGCCCAGATTAACGTCGCCGATGTCGAGCGCACGAGCATCACGCTCATCGTTGACAAGGAGGAGATCGGCTCCGTGGGCGCCACCGGCATGACGAGCCGCTTCTTCGAGAACACCGTCGCCGAGATCATGACGCTCGCCGGCGAGGACAGCCCGCTGGCCCTGCGCCGCGCACTCGCTCGCAGCCGCATGCTCTCCTCCGACGTCTCCGCCGGCTTCGACCCGGGCTACGCCGGCAAGTTCGAGACCAAGAACGCCGCCTTCATGGGTCGCGGCCTGTGCTTTAACAAGTACACGGGCAGCCGCGGCAAGGGTGGCTCCAACGACGCCGACGCCGAGTACATGGCGCTCATCCGCGATATCATGGATAACGCCGGCGTGGACTTCCAGACCTGCGAGCTCGGTCGCGTCAACGCGGGTGGCGGCGGCACGATCGCCTACATCATGGCCGAGTACGGCATGAACGTCATCGACTCCGGCGTGGCCGTGCTGTCCATGCACGCCCTGTGGGAGGTCGCCAACAAGGCCGATATCTACGAGGCCTACCGCGGCTACAAGGCCTTCCTCGAGCGCGCGTAACCAACCCTTCATCAGTTGCGGTGAAATACGGACTAAACTGGCCCATAAACGGCCAAAACAGACCGTATCCCACCGCAACTTCCTTTTTGGCAGAGGAGAGTCCATGCTGCAGGTCGTCATTTCGCCCGCCAAGCAGATGCGCGCGGCCCAAGATGCTTTTGAAGTCCTGGGCATTCCACCCTTTGCGCGCGAGACGGCTCGCCTCCACCGCGCACTGCTAGATATCGAGCGGAATGAAGGCAGCGACAGCCTGCAGGCGCTATGGAACGTGAGTGACAAACTGCTGGGGCCTTGCCTCAACACCCTGCATGAGTTCGGGCCCATCCTGAAAAACGGCGATCTCGACAATCCCGCACTCGCCCGTCACCTCTCCCCTGCCGTCATGTCCTATCACGGCATTCAATACCAGAGCATGGCGCCCGAAGTGATGGATTCCGCGCAGCTCGCATGGCTGCAAGACCATCTGTGGATCCTCTCGGGCCTTTACGGATGCGTACGCCCCTTTCATGCCGTTGAACCGTATCGACTGGAGATGGGCGCGAAGCTTGCCGTTGACGATGCCCGAGACCTCTACGCGTTTTGGGGCGACAAGCTCGCACGGGCCATCGCTCCGGCGGGCTCCGACGCTACGATCGTCAACCTCGCCAGCGTAGAGTATGCCAAAGCCGTTCTGCCCCATCTCGCGGGCGACGCCACGGTCGTCACGTGCCTCTTTGGCGAAGGCATCCGCAACGGCAAGCCCATCCAGCGCTCGACCGCCAGCAAAAAGGCACGTGGTTCCATGGTGCGCTGGATGGCAGAAAACAAGCTCGAAGATGTAAGCGGGCTCACCGCGTTTGACGTTGGTTATCGTCACTTTACCGAGCTTTCAAATAAAAACACTTTGGTCTTCCTGGACGAGCAGGCCCTGTAGATCCACCGCCGCCACTGCCGTAACCAACCTCGCATAAGTTGCGGTGAAATAGGGACTGATTAGGCCTTTAAACTGGTAAAACAGTCCCTATTTCACCGCAACTTCTTGGCAGAACGCGAGGTATGGCGCATGCGGAAGTCGCGGCCTGCGCTGACGCCTATTCTGCTAGACCGTCAGCTTTGGCAATCTCGTTTGTCGAGCCATCTTGGTAGACGACCTTGACATGCTCCACCTCGGACACCGCAACACCCGTCGGAGGCTCCAGGCGCCATTCCGTCAGGGCGATATCCATGGTCGTGGGTACATCTCCTTGATCTTTGAGCTTCACCGTGAGCGCTTTGAGCGCCGCGTCAAACGCCACGCGTTCGATTTCTTCACCTGGAATGGACCCACCACTCAGCTGCAACTGCACAAACTCATCGCGCGGGTACCAATAATCGCCCGGCGCGGCAACGGTATTGCCGCCCGTAACCTTCACCGTCATGATCGGTAGGGCATCGTCGGCCTCGAACTCCCAGGCAGCGCCGCCGCGACCACCAAACGTCCAGATACAAAAGGCAATCACCAGCACGGCAAGCACCGCAAAGCCAATCGCGACAAGGCCATGGTGCGCACGGCTTTCCTCGGCCGATACATCCCATTGCGTCTCTCGATATAGATGCTTGTCTTCCATGTTCGCCTCCCCACAGGCACGCTCGTTGGCCCAATCGTACCCATTCAGGCTATACTTGAGCCCATGACATAACGGGGAGCTTGCAGGACAAGACGGCAGGCTGAGATTGGGCGCGCCCGCCCTGACCCGCAAACCTGATATGGGTAATGCCAACGAAGGGAGCCGTGCCAATGAGCACACAGACCGAGCCCAAGCTCGTCACGCAAATCGACTTCGCCCGCGCCGGGCAGATCACACCGCAGATGAAGGAGGTTGCCGAGCGCGAGCATCGCGACCCCGAGTACATCCGCGAGCGCGTGGCCGACGGCCGCATCGCCATTCCCGCCAACATCGTGCATATCAAAAAGGGCATGCGCGCCTTTGGTGTCGGCGAGGGCCTGTCCACCAAGGTCAACGTCAACCTGGGCATCTCGGGCGACAAGGCCGATGCCGCCGAGGAATGGAAGAAGGTCAAGATCGCCGAGGACTTTGGCGCCGACGCCATCATGGACCTTTCCAACTCGGGCAAAACGCGCCAGTTCCGCCAGCAGCTCATCGACGAGACGCCGCTCATGGTGGGCACCGTCCCCATGTACGACGCCATCGGCTACATGGAAAAGCCACTGGTCAAGCTGACCAAGGACGACCTGTTCGAGGTCGTGCGCGCGCATGCCGAGGACGGCGTGGACTTTATGACCATCCACTGCGGCATCAACAAGTCGGTCACCAAGACCTTTAAGGAGACCGGCCGCCTGATGAACATCGTCAGCCGCGGCGGTTCGCTGCTGTTTGGCTGGATGGAGGTCACCGGCAACGAAAACCCCTTCTACGAGTACTTTGACGAGCTGCTCGAGATTTGCCACGAGTACGACGTGACGATTTCGCTCGGCGACTCCTGCCGTCCGGGCTGCCTCTACGACTCCAACGACGCCACCGAGACCGCCGAGATGATCGAGCTGGGCAAGCTGTGCAAGCGTGCCTGGGCCGCCGGCGTCCAGGTCATGGTCGAGGGCCCGGGTCACATGGCGCTCGACGAGATCGCCGCTAACATGAAACTGCAGAAGCGCCTGTGCCACAACGCCCCGTTCTATGTGCTCGGGCCGCTGGTGACCGATATCGGCGTGGGCTACGACCACATCACCGCCGCCATCGGTGGCGCCATCTCCGCGAGCTCGGGTGCCGACTTTTTGTGCTACGTGACGCCGGCCGAGCACTTGTGCCTGCCCAACGCCCAGGACGTGCTCGATGGTCTCATGGCCACCAAGATTGCCGCGCACGCCGCCGATATCGCCAAGAAGGTGCCGCACGCCCGTGACATGGACGACAAGATGGGCCAGGCACGCCGCAAACTTGACTGGGACGCCATGTGGAAGTGCGCCCTCGACCCGGTCACCGGCAAGAAGCGCTACGAGGAATCCCCCGCCGCCACCGAGGGCACCTGCACCATGTGCGGCAAGATGTGCGCCGTCCGCACTGTCAACAAGGTGTTCGAGGGTACGACGATCGATCTCGGCATGGAGGACTAACGCGTCGCCACAATCGCTTTTGGCAGCACCGAGGCGTTCGTCAATTGTTGACATGTGAACATTTGTTTTTATTTGCGTTAAGATTGCACCGCCCGCCCGGGATCGGCATACAGCCGGCCCGGGCATCTTTATAATGCTGGCTTAAAGACCCATTTGATTCCGACCGAACAAGGGAGCGAGCATGGATCGCAGCAAGGTACCCGCCGTCCTATCCATCGCGGGATCCGATTCCAGCGGCGGCGCCGGCATTCAGGCCGACATCAAGACCATCACGGCGCACCGCCTGTATGCCGAGACGGCCATCACCGCCATCACCGCACAGAACACCCTGGGCGTCACCGCCGTACAGAACATCTCGCCAGATATCGTCGCCGCGCAAATCGACGCCGTTTTTGACGATATCCGCCCGAGCGCCGTCAAGATCGGCATGGCTTCCTCTGCCGAGATCATCGAGGTTATCGCCGACCGCCTGAACGCATGGAACGCGACAAACGTGGTCGTCGACCCCGTCATGGTTGCCACCTCGGGCGCTCGCCTTATCGCCGAGGACGCTGCCGAAGCGCTCACACGCTGCCTGTTCCCGCTGGCAACGGTTATCACGCCCAACATTCCCGAAGCCATGGCGCTGCTCGACTACGAGGTCGATTCCGAGCGCACGCAGCAAAATGCCGCCATGCTCCTCACCCGCCGCTTTGGGTGCGCGTCTTTGGTTAAAGGCGGGCATCTTGTCAACGAGGCCAACGACGTGCTGGCGGAGCCCGCGCCGCTCGATGACGAGGGCAACCATCTGGGAGATCCGCTCACCACGTGGTTCCGCCACAAGCGCATCGAGACCGACAACACGCACGGCACCGGATGTACGCTCTCATCCGCCATCGCCTGCGCGCTGGCCCAGGGCATGGATCTCGCCGATGCCGTCAACGCCGGCAAGGCCTACCTGACCGGCGCTCTCGCCGCCGGCTTTGACATGGGCAAAGGTTCCGGCCCCGTCAACCACATGTGGCAGTACTAAATAGCCAGTAACCTGCCAAAAAGAGACAGGCTACCTTGCACCAAAAACCGTCGCAACATTCGATGAAAATCGCGCAAACGCGAAAAATCATCGAATGTTGCGACGGTTTGATTTTAGATAGCGGTCGAACAAAGGACCGGGGCGCCTATTCGTCGGCGAGCTGGATGCCGAGCAGGCCCGAGAGTGCCAACGCCTGCTCGGCATTTACCGTCAGGCCACGCAGCTCATGGTAGTCGCCCGAGACGACAGGAGCCGCGAACGTACAACACGATACATCCACGCCGGAAAGCGGCGTCTTGAACACATCGATTCGCGTCAGGTCGCAGCCGTCCAAGCGCAATTGCCCCAGCTTTGCCCCCTGGAGTGCGGCCTCGGTCAAACGCGTGTCACGCGCAGCCATGGGGCCAATGCTTCCCTCCGAAAGGTTCGCATAGCTCAAATCGCACAATGTAAACGACACACTCGACAGACGCGCCCTGAGCAAGTTGAGCCCCGGCGCCGAGCAATCGACAAAGTCGCAGCGGTTGAGCCAGCAGCCTTCCATATTGCAGCGGATAAAGCGGCAACCGCGAAACACGACGTCGCGAAACGTCGAACCGCTCCAGTCAACGCCATCGAACACGCAGGACCGGAACACGACGCCGTCAAAGGTCGCGCCGTTCGCCACGTCATAGACAAGTTCCAGGTCCTCAAAAGCAGTATTGGAGACGAGCTCATCGCCCTCGGCAAACAGGTCGAGGAGCTCGTCCATGCCCATATGACAGCCAAGTCGTTCGTTTACCCGGGCAAAACCACCACAAAGGTGCCTGTCCCCTTTGTGGTGGTTAGGAGTCGCGCTACTCACCGAGCATTTCCTGGAGCTTGGCTGCCACGGCGTGACCCAGGCTCTCGTGGCTTTCGGGCATCATATGCAGATAGTCGATATCGCCCGGCTCGGCAAACTCGGCGGCATTCAAAAAGTCGCAGCCAAACTGCTCGGCCACGTGCGCATAGTACTCGCCAAAATGTTCCGAGGCCTCGACGGAATGCTCGTCAAAGTCGGTCATATACACATCGGCGATCTGCGGCTTAATCTTGATAGGCGCCATCAGCAGAATCCGTGGGCAGGGCGCAGCGTCGGTCCACGGAAACGCGCGGACGGCGCGAATCAGCGCCATGGCGCCACGGGCGATATCGGAAGCTGTCACGTTAAAGACCGTCTTACAGTCGTTGGTGCCCAGCATGATCACAATGGCGTCCAGCGGCTTATGGGCCTCGAGAAGCATCGGAAGCGCGCGAATGCCGTTGAGGTTAGTGTCCAGATGGCACATATCGTCGCGCACCGTCGTGCGGCCGTTGAGTCCCTCCTCAATCACATGCCAGCCCTCGCCCAGATCACGCTGCGCCACGCCGCACCAGCGCACATCCCGCGCATAGCGCACCGCGGTGCCGTCGCGCATGCCCGCCGGATCGTAACCATAGGTGTTGCTGTCACCAAAGCATAGAACGTTTTTCATCGTAAGCTCCCCACTCAATAAAAAGCCGACGGGAGCAGCCCCCGTCGGCTCGGTATATCGCATCACGCGCACCGTTTACAGGTACTTGCGCCAGTCGTCGTCATCCTCGTCATCCTCGGCAGCGGCCTGAGCCTGCTCGGCGGCACGGGCGGCTGCGGTGCGGGCGGCAACCTGAGCATAGGACTCCTCGTTACGCTCGGGGAAGCTTGCCAATACGTGCTCGAACTTGGCAAAGTCCTCATCCCAGCGCGTAGAAGGCACGGCAAAGAACACCTGCTTGACCTTAAAGTCGCCCGACGCGAGCTCCTTACGGAAGAGCTCGGCTACGACCTCGGCATCAAAGCCGTTATTGTCGCAGCCCCAAGCACCCAGCACGAGCTTCTCGCGACCCAGCTCATCGCAGATGGCAAGGACAAAGCGGATACGGTCGCGCAGGGCATCCAACAGGGCGTCTTCGCTCACGCGGTACTCCTGGCGGGCACGCTTGACGTTGGGTGCGGCGGCAACGATCACATCGGCGTATGCGTGCACGTGGTTGCGGTCGAAGCGCACGGCGGGCACCGCCAGCGCACGATTGCGGTAAAGCTCGCAGTTGATGTTGCGGCGACGGTTCTCGCCGTACCACTTGCGCTGCTTGTCGAGCACGTTGTACAGGTACGAATCGGCGCAGAGCGTCGCCTCCTGGCCCAGGTAGCCCTGGATATAACCGCCGCCCGGATTGGTAAACGAGGCAAAGGCAAGCACGGCCATATCGCAGAACTGCGCATAGCCGCGACCGTTATCGAGGATTGCCTGCGTGGCGGAGGCATCGAGCACGGTGACCTCGGGCAGGACCGGAGCAGCCTCCTCCGTGGGCGCGGACTCAGCCCCGTCGGCCGACTCAGTGGACTCGGGTGCCACCTCGGACTCGACCGCAGTCTCCACCTCGGCGGCCTCAACCACGGCAGCGTCGGCCTCCACAACCTCGGCAACCGGCTCCTCAGCAGCCGCTGCCTTCTGGACCTTGGCCTTCATCGCCGCGACAAAACCGGCAGGCATACCGTCGAATTCGCGAACGCCGACAAGCGAGCGCTCGATATCCTTGGCGCAGGCCTCGGACACAGCCGCCACATGGCGCTCGGCGGCCTTGGCACGCGCCTCACGCTTGGGGTTGAGCTGTCCCGCGCGGTTGGGCCTGCGGTTACGGTTCCTGTTGTCGACGTCTGCCATAAGTGGTCACCTTTCCTGTCGCTGCCGCTGTCGGCTTTTTCCCATCCATGATACCCCGCCGTGCACAAAAAAGACGGCCCCGCAGGACCGCCTTTCACATCGTTTTACCGCGTCCGGCAGGAAGCATCGCAATGCCGCGCTTTAATCGCGACGGCCGAGGATGTTCAGAATGCGCAGGAACACGTTGATGATGTCCACGAACAGGTTGGATGCCATGAGCACCGCATTGGGAAGCGTGGGCGGCACCGTCGTGGCAACATAGGTGTCGTAGCCAATAAAGCCGGCGAACACCACGATCACGATCAGGTCGGTGATGGACTG
The DNA here is from genome assembly GCA_937995345.1 of uncultured Collinsella sp. GTDB lineage: Bacteria > Actinomycetota > Coriobacteriia > Coriobacteriales > Coriobacteriaceae > Collinsella. The sequence continues at coordinate 119,823 of CALKKS010000013.1, forward strand.
CGAAACGCCCATGAACATCAGCACGATCTCGACCAGAATCGTGGCAAGCAGGATGCCAAAACCAATGCCATACACACGCTGGAAAAACTTGGGGAAGGTCACGCCCAGCGCACCAAAGACAAAGGTGATGGCGGCCGTGGCGATAAAGGCGGTGTTAATGGTAGGCAGGTCGTAGTTGGCGAGACCAAACGACGCGGTCAGGCCAAAGGTACTCGCAAAGATTACGTAGCCCACAAGGGACAGGCCCACGGACTGCTTGCCCGCAGCAGCCGACATCATGACCATGCCGACGATGGTCAAAATAAACGAGCCAAAGACCAGCGGTAGGGCGGCGCCGCTCATCATCATGCGCGCAAACGACATGGTGCTCGTAAAGTAGGCGCCGGCGCCCATGGCGCAAAAGCCCAAGAAGATCAGGGCAGACATGGCGAGATTGTACGCGCGCGGCGACATCTCCTTGGCGCGGCTTGCGCCGGTCTCGACGGGGCCGTTCTGATAGCCCTGGATATCGTTCATATACTTCGTCCTTTCAAAAAGCGCCACAAATAACGGCGCCGTAGGCGACAATATCCCTGCCATTGTACCCGAATGCCGTGCGCTCTTACCTGCGGCGCTCGCCCTCAAGCGTACGGTCAAACGCCCATACCCACCAACGCATCACGTGCGCCTGCGAGCCATCCGCCCGCTCGCGCGCCTGGTCCTCCAGATACAACTCGGTCGCATGTCCGCCAAAACGTACCTTATAGGTTGCCGTACGAACGCCGTGAACCGTCAGGCCAAACCCGGTGGTCGAGATAATTTCGTCGATCGTAAAACAACGGCCGTCGACCCAGCAGACGGTGACCGGCACGACTTGCCCGCCCGCAAGGATGCGGGCCACGACGTCCACATACTGCTTGTGCACGCGTCGAGTTTTGCCATCTGTCTGTCGATATTCCATGCCCCCTATTATCGAACGCATGTTTGTATGTTGTAAAGCGAACAGGCTGTGGTTTTGGCGTGTCGGACCGCAGGCGCACGTCCGCACAACGCGTTAGCAAAAAGAACACCCGCGGTCAACAGGGCTAATATTCAATGTTAGTGCCAAAAAATTCACTTCTCCCATCAGAACTCGGTAAAGAAACCAGCAGGAGGTGATACGATTTATCATGTTTTTGTAACGTGCCTGCAAACTTCGAGAAAGCCCATATATGGACGTAACGTTCTCAACCTTCCTCGGCCAACTTGTGTCGAACCCAGTCCTTGCCGTCACCGTGATCCTCGCGCTCGGCGCCATCTTCGTCAATGGATGGACCGACGCACCCAACGCCATCGCGACCTGCGTCACCACACGTTGCATGCCCGCCCGCGCCGCCATTCTCATGAGTGCCGCATTCAACTTCTTGGGCGTGCTCATCATGACGCACTTTAACGCGAGCGTCGCCAACACCATCTCACATATCGTCGACTTTGGCGGAAACAGCACCATGGCGCTCGCGTGCCTCTGCGCGGCGCTGTTCTCCATCGTCGTCTACGGCGCCACAGCGTCGCGTTTTGGCATCCCCACCTCGCAAAGCCACAGCCTTATCGCCGGCCTGACCGGTGCCGCCATCGCCCTCGGCGGTGCGAGCAGCGTCAACGTCCACGAGTGGATGAAGGTCATCTACGGCCTGGCGCTCTCCATCGGACTGGGCTTCGTCATGGGCTGGGTCCTGTGCAAGCTCGTCTCGATTCTTTTCGCCGCCGCCAACAGGCGACGCGCCAACGTCTTCTTTAAATACGCTCAGATCGCGAGTGCTGCGGCCATGAGCTTTATGCACGGCGCGCAGGATGGACAGAAGTTCATCGGCGTGCTCTTTTTAGGCGTGGCCTTTGCCAGCGGCCAGACGAGCGTCGGCGACGCCGGCATCCCCATCTGGATCATGCTGCTGTGCTCGGCCACCATGGGCATCGGCACCAGTGTGGGCGGCGAGCGCATCATCAAGTCCGTCGGCCAGAGCATGGTCAAGCTCGAGAAGTATCAGGGCTTCTCCGCCGACCTCGCAGGCGCCGCGAATCTGCTGCTTGCCACCCTTACCGGTATCCCTGTGTCCTCCACCCACATCAAGACCTGCGCCATCATGGGCGTCGGCGCCGTCAAGCGCCTTTCGGCCATCAACTTCGGCGTGGTCAAGGACATGATGTTCACCTGGTTCTTCACCTTCCCCGCCTGTGGACTCATCAGCTTTGTCATGGCCAAGCTGTTCATGATGTTCATCTAGTCAAACCGTGCGTCCATCCGGACCGTAATATCTCACCCACCCGTCTTCGCCTCGAAAGGACCCACTCATGGCAAAGAAACCCGATTCGTTCTACTTTGACAACTACGTCGCCTGCGCCGACCTTGCCGTTCAGGCAGCAGAGCTGCTCACCAAGATTTTTGAGAACTTCGAGCCCGCGAAGATTCACGATATGCTCGACAAGATGCACGCGATCGAGCATGCGGCCGACAAGAAGCACCATGAGCTTGAGGACGCCCTGCTCACGGCCTTTATCACCCCGCTTGAGCGCGAGGACCTGGACCTGATGAGCTGCTCGCTCGACACCGTGCTCGACCGTATCGAGGGCGTCGTGCAGCGCGTCTACTTCACCAACATCCAGAGCATCCATCCCGATGCCATCGTGATCGCCCACAAGGTGACCGACGCCTGCCGCGCCATGAAGGACCTGATGGTCGAGCTGCCCAACTACCGCAGGTCCAAGACCCTACGCGAACTCGTCATCCAGATCAACACGATCGAGTCCGAGGCCGACGAGCTCTACATCAACGCTATGCGCAACCTGCACGTTAACGGCAAGGATCCGCTCGAGGTCATCGCCTGGCGTGACGTCTACGCCTTCCTGGAGTACTGCGCTGACTGCTGCGAGAATGTGGCCGATGTCGTGGATTCGATTGTCATGAAGAACAGTTAATTGGGGATACGTGTCCCGGCGGTCGCGGGCCCGGCCACTAATAACCTTTTTTCACTCCGGCTGCAAGCAGAGTCGTTCAAAAGGTTATTAGTGGCCGGGCCCGCTCCCTTATGTACCACCATTGGAACTTGGGCTGATAGTTTGGGCGTGATGGGACCTTGGCTGGTAGAGCCCTTAATACCCGATTGGGTACTTTGGGACCGCCCTGAGCGTCTTGCGGAAGCTTGCTCTGGGTACCCTTTGGTTGTCTTTTGTTTCGTTGTTTGATTGTTGGAGGGCTTGTATGTCGTATTTGGATTTGGCTCGGGGTCGTTATTCTTGTCGCGAGTTTGAGGATCGTTCTGTTGAGCAGGCTGTGGTGGATGCCATTGTTGAGGCTGGGCGTATTGCTCCTTCTGCTTGTAATAATCATCCAACCCGTGTGATGGTGCTGGATACGCCTGAGCTTCTGGAGAAGGCTGCTGCCTGTCAGCCTCGGTTTGCTCGTGATGGGTCTATCTTTGGGGCTCCGCTTATCTTCCTTATCTGCAGCGTTACCGACGATGCTTGGGTGCGTCCTTATGACCAGATGAACTCCAGTGCCATCGACACCTCGATCGTCTGCGATCAGATGATGATGGAGGCCGAGGAGCAGGGCCTGGGTACGTGCTGGGTGTGCCATTTTAAGCCCGAGGTGGCCTGTGAGCAGTTCAGCCTGCCCGAGGGCATCTATCCCTATCATATGCTCGTCTGCGGCTATCCTGCCGACCATATCGCCGATCCCGAACACCGCGAGGCCCGCACCATTCCCCTCCCCGACTTCATCCTCAAGTAGATTTTTGGGACATGCCTTAAAATCCACCTTTGACCGCTCACCCGTTCGCCGAGTTCTGTGCCCTCAAACGCAGGACTCGGCGTTTTGTTTTGCAGACTGCATACAGCCACAAAAAAGGACCCACAAGCTGTGAGCCCTTTCTAGGCGCTAAATGATAGCAGGATATTAGTCCAAGTCGTCGGCAGCGAAGTTGTCAATCGGTGCGAAGGGATCGGCAACGGGGATAACCGGCTCGGCAACGGGCAGCGGCTCGGCAGCAGGAACGGTCACAGCCGGAGAAGCGGCGGAACCGACCGGCGTGGAAGCCATGAGATCGGACGGGAAGGAGTTCTGAGCATCGTCCATGAAGTGCTGGATGAGCTTGAGGTACTCGGCCTTAAACTCCTCACGGGAAGCCTTAAGACGGTCGATCTCCTCAAGCTCGGCCTGCTTCTCGGTCAGGGCCTGACGGATGACCTCGCGGGCCTTGGCGTCGGCCTCGTTGCGGATGCGGTCAGCGTTCTCGTTGGCGTCGTTGACAATGCCCTCGGCGGTCTGCTGGGCAGCAATCAGGGCAGCGGAAATCTGACGCTCCTGAGCGGAGAAGTCGGGCGCGGGAGCGGCCACGGGGGCGGCAGGGACGGCCTGGGCGGCAGCATCCTGCGCCTGAGCGAGCTGGGCCTGCGTGTCGGCGAGCTGCTGCTCGGTGGCGGTCAGACGACCCTTAAGATCGACAATCTTGGCGAGCATGGCGTCGACCTCAGAGGACAGGGTCTCCAGGAAGACGTCGACCTCGGCGGGATCGTAGCCGCGCTTGGCCTCAGAGAAGGTCTGAGCCTGAATGTCAGCAGGGGTAATAGCCATAACAAGTTCTCCTTTATCTTCGCCTTGGCGCCGTGCGCCCGACGTGAGTTACTAAGCCAGTTTTATATGAGTATACCTATAAGAAGTTGCAGAACCAGCTTCTGCACCAACTGCAACGCAATAATCGCAACGACCGGCGAAAAATCGACGCCGCCCATCGGCGGGATAAACCGGCGGAACAAATTGAGCCACGGGCCGCACACGCTATCGAGAACAGCGGCGATATCCTGTAGCAATCCACCCTGCTTCATGGGAATCCACGTCATAAGGCAGTAAACCACAATGAGCGTGGAGTAAAAGTTGAACAGCGTATTGACCAGCTGGACAATGGTGTAGATGTTGATGAGAATCTCCTCGTCTTGTTTTTACTTAAGGTAGCCGTCGGCACGGAGCTTTTTGAGGTCCGAATCTTTGACCTCGCAACCGGTGGGCAGCACCATAAACACGCGATCGCCCACCTCTTTGACTGTGGCACCCAGGCCGCAGGCAAAGCCGTAAGAGAAGTCCAGGACGCGCTTGGCGACCTCAGTACGAACGCCCACAAAAATCAGCGCGACAGGCTGCTTGGTGCGCACGCGGCGCACGACGGTCTCCACGTCGTCATAGCTCTCGGGGCGCAGGACATAGGCCGGCAGCTGCGGCGTAGCGTTGATGATGTTGCTCGCATACGCCGAGGCATCGCTCGGTGAGGGAGCAGGTGCGGGGGCAGCAGCGCGGGCACGCGTGCTCTCGGCGTAGCTCGACGGCGTGTCGTAGGCACCGGGACGATAACCGCCCGCAACCGTCTCCTGCGAGCGCGATGGCGGGTTGTAGGTCGTAGCGTGGCGAGAATCGTCGCCGACCAGCTGACCGGAGCGTGTGTACACGGCCACCGACTCGGCCTCGCCGCGGCGCGTCTGACCCAACAGGCCGTTGCTCGGCTCGTCCTGGGTGTAGAAGCCATCGCCCGAGGCGCCGCTGTAGCCATTGTTCTGGAAGCCGTCGTCATAGCCGTCATCGTAGCCGTAGTCGTCGTCCTGACCATAACCCTGGTCGTAACCCTGCTGGCCGCCCAGGTGCATCTTATTTTTAATCTCGTCAAGGAAGCCCATGGTTGTGTCCTCTCGCGGTTTAGTGCAGGCGCTCCGATAATCAGTGCGCACTTCAGAGCCTTATTTTACTGCAAACTCCGGGCTAAATACTACCCTGCCCAGGCGAACAAGCGTTGAGCCCTCCTCAAGGGCAGGCTCAAAGTCCTCGCTCATGCCGCAGGAAAGCTCGGGCAGGCTCAGATCGGAGTGCGTAGCCTCAAGCTCATCTCTCAGCTCACGCAGCCCGGCAAAGGTGCGGCGCGCCACATCTTTATTCCCCCGCGGCGCCATAGTCATAAGGCCCTGCACACAAATTCCCTCAAGCTCCGCAAGCTCGCCGGCGAAGGCACGAATCTCGTCGGGCGAAAAGCCGCCCTTGGACTCCTCGCCGCTCACATTGACCTCGATCAGCACGCGCTGGGGGCCGGAGAGCTCGCCCGCCTCAATCTTGCGGACCGCACGGGTCGAGATAGCCTGCGCCAAATGCAGCGAGCTTACCGAATGAATCAGCTCGGCCGAGCCCAGAACCGCATTGATCTTGTTGGTCTGCAGGTTGCCGATCATATCGAAGCGCACTTCGGGTAGCCCCGGATGCTCTGCGAGGCCCGCAAGCTTGCGAACGAGCTCCTGCGGGCGGTTCTCGGCAAAATGGCGATACCCTGCCTGGATAGCGGCAACGGTCTCATCGACGCCAACGGTCTTGGAGACGGCAATCAGACGTGCGGCATCGTGAGAACGGCCCGCGCGATCAAGTGCGGCATAAAAGCGTTCGAGAATCTGCTCGCGGCGAGCGCGCATCAAGTCCAAATAATTATCCATTGCTAATCGCCTCCGCTAACAGCCATACAAGTAGTCCCATGCTAACGCAAGAGCGCGGCCCTGCAGGTGCAAGGCCGCGCTCACTTAGGTATTTACAATCTTTCGACGAACGGGGTTACTTACTCCTCGTCATCCTCGCCATCGTCCTCGTCCTCAAGGTGTTCAAGCAGGTAGCGAAGGTCCTCGCTCAGCTCGTTAGCAGGCACCCTAGCAACAAAACGCGCATCGACGGCGGGCCTCATGATAACGCCCTCGCCCGAAGGCACGCGCATGCTCTCGAGCTCGTCCTCGTCCGTGCGGGCGATATCGCCGGCAGTCATGCGCTGGCCGGTCAAAAGGAAGGTCAGACGACAGGCGGCATCGATGGAAATCGAAGCGATACGATCGAGGTAGCGCGAAACCATGATGGCGCGGCGCAGATCGTCGTAGTTGCTGTCGTCGTCCATAAACTCGCCCGCGTCCATGCGGTTGAAGGTACGGAAGAACTTCTCATAGGCAGCGTGCACCGGCTCGTCCTCGACGGCCAAGTTGCAGATGATGGACATGTCGTTGGCGACCAAAGCGGAGATCGAGGAACCCAGCACCTGGTAGACGGCCTCGGCCTCGGCATCAACCAAGGTCACAAGCTCCTGAGGCAGCGAGATATCGGCCTTGACCATGTGGCTGGCGGCACGGCAGATCTGGCGAACCTTATCGGTCATGCGCTGCAGGTTAAAGTCGACATAGATGATCGTCTGAAGCAAGCGGAAGTCGGAGGCGACCGGCGACTGTGTGGCGATCAGGTTGTAGCACACGGCCTCAAGGTTGGCACAACGGGCGTCAATCGAAAGCGTGCGCTTCTTGGTCTTGACGGCGAGCTTGCGGTCGTCGGTCACATAGGCCTTCACGGCGTCGTGAAGGGCAAGATCAATGGCCTCGTAGATGCTCAGCATCTCGTGACGGGCCTCGATGAGCTGACGGGAAAACAGTTTGCGCATGGTTCACTCCAATCAGTTGGGTGCGGTCATGCCGCCCGCACAGTGAATACGCACCGGACTAGGTCCGATCGGTTTGGGACTAGTCGCACCGATCAGCCAAAGCGGCCGGTGATATAGTCTTCCGTCCGCGAATCCACCGGGCTGGTGAAGATCGCGTCGGTTTGACCATACTCGATGAGCGTAGCGGGCTCGCCGGCAACTTCCTGCAAGAAGAACGCGGTGTAGTCGCTAATACGAGCTGCCTGCTGCATTGAATGCGTGACGATGATGATCGTCATCTCGGGCGCCAGCTCGGCCATCAAATCCTCGACCTTAGAGACGGATGTGGGATCGATGGCGGAGCAGGGCTCGTCCATCAGGAGGACATCGGGTTGCACCGCAAGCACGCGCGCGATGCACAGACGCTGCTGCTGACCGCCCGAGAGCGCCAAACCATCCTTGTTGAGCTGATTGGATACCTCTTTCCAGAGGTTGGCGCGCTTGAGCGATTCTTCCACGATATCGTCGAGGTCGCTTTTGCTAGTCACGCCCTGCAGACGAGGGCCAAAAGCGACATTCTCGTAGATGGATTTGGGAAACGGATTGGGCTGCTGAAAAATCATGCCCACGCGGCGGCGAAGGTCAACCGGGTCGACGCCCTCGGCATAGATATCGTTGCCGTCGAGCGTCATGGTGCCCTCGACGCGAGTGCCCTCGATCAGGTCATTCATGCGGTTGATGCAGCGCAAAAACGTCGATTTGCCGCAGCCCGAAGGACCGATAAACGAGGTGATGGCGTTTTTGGCGATGTTGAGGTCGAGCCCCGTCAGCGCATGAAAGTCACCGTACCAAAAGTTGAAATCCTTGGCCGTGATGGCCGCTTGCTCCGGCGTGGGAGCGGACTGATAGACGGACATGGGACTCCTTAACTAGCGGCGCTTGCGCGACAGATAGCGCGCAAACAGGTTGAAGGCCAGAATAATCGCCATCAGCAAAAGCGCGGTGCCGTAGGCTGCGTTCATGTTGATGCCGTCATTGGCGAGCAGATAGAGGTGAACGGTCATGGGACGACCGGAATCGAGCGGCGAAATAGGCAGGTTGATGGCCTGGCCCATGGTGTAGAGCACCACGGCGGTCTCGCCGATGGCGCGGCCGATGGCGAGGACGATGCCCGTGGCGATACGACCAAAGGCCGAAGGAAGCACGATCTTGGAGACGACCTGCCACTTGGTGGCGCCCAGGCCATATGCGCCCCAACGGATATAGCGTGGAACGGCGCGGATTGCCTCCTCGGTGGTGCGCATGACGATAGGCAGCATCAAGAGCGCGAGTGCCAGAGCAGCAGAAACCATCGAAAGGCCCAGGCCCATGGCCTCGACAAACAAGGCGTAGCCAAACAGGCCCATAACGATGGAGGGCACCGAGGCCAGAGCATCGGCAGCATAGCGAATGATGTCGACGACCTTGCCCTGCTTGGCGTACTCGGCCAGATAGACCGCAGCCAAGACAGCAATCGGCGTGCAGATAAGCATGGCGAGCGCCGTCACATAGACGGTCGAGACGATCGTCGGCCAAATGCCGCCCTCGGCGTTGACGCCCTGGGGCCAACCGAAGATAAAGTCGAGCGAGATATGCGGCAGGCCGTTGATGACCACGTAGGCGATGATGGCGATCAGCACCAGCGTGGTGACATAGGCCGCGGCGCGGAATACGCCGAGCATGATCTTGTTGGCCAAGTCCTTATTGATGCGGCCCTTCTTGCCGTGGGAAAGGGCACGCTTGATGCGCTCGCGCGACGAGGTCGTATCGACCGTCGTGTCAACGGAATCGGACATAGCCTACCCCCTCTTCTTCTTGGAAATCAGACGGACGACGCCCACCAGCGTGGCGGAGATGATAAACAGGACCACGCCCATGCCGAACAGCGCCGAGCGGTGCAGGCCCGAGGAATAGCTCATGTCGAGCGCGATCTGACTCGTGAGCGTCGAGATAGGGCTCGCGATGCTGTCCGGAATGACCGGAGCGTTACCCACGACCATAAGCACGGCCATGGTCTCGCCGATAGCGCGACCCATGCCCAGCACGATGGCGTCCACGATACCCAGCTTGGCTGCGGGCAGCACGACCTTATAGATGGTCTGCCACTTGGTGGCACCCATGGCATAGGATGCCTCGCGGATGCCCATGGGGATGGAGTTAAGGGCATCGATGGTGAGCGTTGTGATGGTGGGGACGATCATGATGGCGAGCACGAACCACGCCGTCAGTGCGCCAAAGCCAAGACCACCGGTCAGCTGCGCGATAAACGGGCGGATGATGATCATGCCGAAGAAGCCGTAGATGATGGAGGGGATGCCCGCCAGCAGGTCGACGGCAGGGCTGATGAGCTTGCGCACGCGCTTGCTGGCAATCTCGACCAGATACACAGCCGTGCCCACACCCAGGGGCACACCCATGGCAAGGGCACCGACGGTCACCAGGCCAGAGCCCGCCAGCAGCGACATGATGCCGTAGTGGCCCTCGGAGGGCGCCCACGTAAAGCTAAAGAAGTCCGCCAGGCCAATATCGGTAAAGACGGGCAGCGCCGAGTACGTAGTAAAGACGAAAATCAGGATGACCGTGACGACCGCCAAGAACGCGCAGGCAAAGAAGATCCACTGCAGCGCCTTCTCCTTAAGATAGGTGCTGCGCGACACCAACGCCAACTCACGCTTTTTGGGCGCCTGGGTCTCCTGCTCAATCTGGGGGGTTTCCTGTGCTTCCACGTTACTCACTCCCCTTTCCGTCGTTGGTGACGGGAATAAAGCCCGCCTCGCGAATCTGCTTGTCCATCTTTTCGGACGTCACGTAGTCGATGTAATCCTGCGCCTGCTGCGAAGGCGTCCCCTTCACAAAGAAGTAAAGGTCACGCGAGATGGGATAGCCGCCACTCGCGACTGTCTTCTCGGACGCCTCGACATGATTGACCGAGACGGCCTTGACCGAAGTCTTGGCATTGAGGCTCTCGACAAAACCCAGCGAGATGTAGCCAATAGCACCACGAGAGCGAGACACGACATCGCGTACCTGGCCCGTGCCCGAAAGAACGGCCGAGCGACGATCGAACGGCGTGCCGTCCATCGCAATAGTGCGGAAGGCCTCACGCGTACCGGAAGCCTCGTCGCGGTTGATAACCTGAATCTTCAGGTCCTCGCCACCAACCTCTTTCCAGTTGGTGATCTTGCCCGCATAGATATCGCGGAGCTGCTCAGTCGAGAGGTTATCGACCGGGTTGTCGTCGTTCACAATGACCGCGATGCCGTCGTGTGCGATAACGATAGGCGTCAGGCCCAGATCTTGCTCATCGGCGTTGAGGCCACGAGAGGAGCTGGCGATATCGGCGGTGCCGGCGCTAACAGCTTCGATGCCAGCAGATGAGCCCAGACCAGAAACCAGCACGTCGATGCCGGTCTCTTCCTTAAAGCCCTCGGCCGCGATTTCGGCAATGGGAAGGCAGGTGGTCGAGCCGGCCACGGTAATAGAAGACGTAGAAGATCCCGAGGAGCAGGCGCACAGCGTGAGCGTGAGCACTGCTGCACTCAGGACCGATGCGATCTTTCTCATAGCATCACGCCGATCGCCGCATGCCGCCCGCAGGTGCCGCCCTCGTTGCGGTAGGAATAAAAGCGGTCGTTCTGACGAACGGTGGAAAGTTTGGTGTCCACAATGCCGTTCACATCGACACCGGCATCCACCAGCGCCTCGCGAATGGCGGCGGAAAGATCGAGCATACGGGAAGCGGTAGCATCGATGCACGCGAACTCGGCGGCAAAGCGATCCATGAGCTCTTGGGACACCTCGTACTCGTCGCCCAGGATATGGGGCCCAATATAGGCAGAGATGTCCTCTGGCTTGCAGCCAGCCGCCTCGCAGAGCGCTTGGCACGCCTTGGCAGAAATGCGCGCAATCGTACCCTTCCAGCCAGAATGCACCACGGCAAAACCGTTGGGAGCAACCAGCACCACGGGAACGCAATCGGCAAAGCAGAGCAGCACGGGTACCTCATGGGCCGTACAGACGATGGCATCGCAGCCCTCGGCAATCTGCTCGCGAACAGCCTCAAGATCGTCGGCGCCGTTCGAGGTCACCGTAACTATATGGTCACCATGTACTTGATTGGGCACGAGCAAATTATGCTCGCACTCGGCGACCTCCATGGCCTCGAGTACGCGGCGACGATTTTCCTGAACGGCAAAGGGGTCATCGCCTACATGCGAGCCCAGATTGAGCGAGGAGTACGCATCTTCGGAAACGCCACCGGTGCGCTCGGTAAAGGCAAAGCGAACATCGTGCGTCGCGCCCTCTACCAACGTAACTCCATCATGGTCGACACGCGAAACGTTGTCCGCACGTGCTGCCATACTAAAGCCTCCTAATAACACAAGTATCGCGGCAACGCCGCAGCAGTCCGCGTCATACGGCTGCCATACTTCATCAAAAGGATACCCGCAGCGGTAGGGACCAAACGTAAAGGGAACGTAAGGAGATTGGAGGCTTTCGTTTACAAAGACGAAACACAACAAAAAAGGATGCGCCCAATCGGACGCATCCCATGCAGGTCGTTGAGAAAAACGAACTAGAAGCTGCCGCGCTTGAGGAAGTCGGGAAGCTCAAACTGGTCGTTGCCAAAGTTGGGCAGCTCGGTACCGCCGACGTTGCGAGTCGGGGCAGCCTGAGCAGGGCTGGCAGCCGGAGCGGTGCGCTGCGGCTCGGCAGAGGCAGCGGCCTTGCTCTGCGACTGCTGGGCAGCGAAGAGCTCGTCCTGACGGTTGACGTTGGAGTCGGAGAAGCCCGTGGCGATAACGGTGATGCGAACCTGGTCGCCCAGGGACTCGTCAACAACGGTACCGAAGATGATGTTGGCCTCGGGGTCGACGGCATTGGCGACAACGTCGGCGGCGTCGCTGATCTCCTGGATGCCCAGGTCCTTGGAGCCGGCGATGGAAAGCAGGACGCGCGTGGCACCATCGATGGAGCTCTCGAGCAGCGGGCTGGAGATAGCCTGCTGGGCAGCGTCGACGGCACGGGTGTCCCCAGAAGCGGTACCGATACCCATCATGGCGGTGCCGGCCTGCTTCATGATGGTCTTAACATCGGCGAAGTCCAGGTTGATGATACCCGGGACGGTAATGAGGTCGGTGATGCCCTGGGTGCCCTGGGAAAGGACGCCATCGGCAATAGCGAATGCCTCGAGCATCGTGGTCTTCTTCTCGGCGATGTCGAGCAGCTTGTCGTTAGGGATAACGATCATGGTGTCGACGCAATCAGAGAGGGTCTTGATGCCCTCCTCGGCGCTCTTCTTGCGCTTGCGACCCTCGAAGGTGAAGGGCTTGGTCACGACGGCGACGGTCAGCGCGCCGACCTCGTTCATCGCGATATCGGCAACGATGGGAGCGGCGCCGGTACCGGTACCACCGCCCTCGCCGCAGGTGATGAACACCATGTCGGCGCCAGCGAGCGCCTCGGCGATATCGTCGCGGGACTCATCGGCAGCCTTGCGGCCAACCTCGGGGTTGGCGCCGGCGCCCAGGCCGCGGGTAAGGTCGGTGCCGATGTGCACCTTGATATCGGCATCAGAGATCGCGAGCGCCTGAGCATCGGTGTTGATGGCAACAAACTCGACGCCGCGGATGCCCTCTTCGATCATTCGATTGACCGCGTTGGTACCGCCGCCGCCGACGCCGACCACCTTAATGACGGCAAGGTAGTTGTTGATCTCTGTCTCGTGCATGTCGGTCCTCCGAACAAAGGTTATAGCCATAGCATGGGTTGACCCCTGCGCACATTAACCTTCAGGTTGAAAGTAAATGCAAAGGTAAACCGTATTATGTTTGCACATTATGAACGTTTCAGTCAAATAATTGACCGTGAAAACCAAACAAACCAGATAAACGGCGTGGTATGGCCCCTCAACAAAGCCGTTTAGGATGCTAGGCGGTCGGTGCGTTCCTAAACGTGTAGTTGCCTGGAGAGCGCACATTGATATAGGTTACGCCCTCTACCTGCGAAAGTAGCTTGGTCACGATGCGTTCTTTCTTGGCGATATCGTCCGAATCGCCCAGCGACACCTCGACGCCGTTGTCGAGATTTGCCGAGATAGCCTCAACGGAAGGCGTGGAAATATCCTTCACCTGTTCCAAGAACTCGCTCGAAAAACCGCGTGCGTAATCCAGGCCGGCCTTGACGGCCTTAGAGCTCACCGCCCGACCCGAAACCGGTGCGACATCGGCCGAGACATCAGTCAACAGCACGGCGCCGTAGTGCTTGGCAAGCGCCAGGGCCGCATCGATACCGGTCAGGGTGTTGGCACCCTCCCCCGATGTAATGACGTTCCCCTGGTCGTCCACCTCGACAGACGTCGACAGCGGAGCGATCCAGGTGTCATCGTCTCCGATAGCCCAGGCAAGGTCGTCGGAGCTGATATACGCAATGGCGATAACTTTACGCTCCGTCGGCGTGATGATAAGCGTATGGGGAAACTGGCGCTGGACATCCACGCCCGAGACCCACGGGTTTTGCTTGAGGCCCTCGGTGATCTGATCGGGATCCACGTTAAAGAGCGACGTGTTCTCGGGAAGATTGATGAGCTGCATGGCGTCGTGCTTGGTCACATGCTCGCTGCCATGAATCTGAATATCGGTGGCGGCGAACAGGCCAGAGTTGATGACGACGATGGCAATAATAGCAAGTAAGGCCACAGCTGCCAGGATGCCGCCCGCGATCTTGCCCTTACCCTTAATGACAGAAGCGGCGTCGGTCGTCTTGCTTGCCATGGCACCCAGCGACGACAGAGGATTGATGCCCTTTTTTGCCGAAGACGCCTTGGCGGCGGCTACCGATGTCAGTGAACGCGGCTTAGCGCCAGCCAACGTACGGCTGGCATGCGACGCACGAGCCCCCAGCGAAGGCTTGGGCGTCGCCATGGGTCGGGAGGTCTTGGTGCCCATCGCCGGCTTGGGCGTCACCGAAGGACGCGAAGCCGGACGACTCGCCTTTTTAGAAGCGGGGCGTCCTCCCAGCTGCGAGCCGACGACCGGGCGCTTGGCAGGACGAACGGACCCAACAGACTTGGAGGGCATGGCGGGGTTATGTTGAGGCTGGGCAGGTGCGCCGGAACGCCCTCCGGCGCGGCGGAAGGTTGGTTTCGATGCTCTAGAAGCCGAGGAATTTAACTTCCGGTCTGAGCTCGATGCCATACGCCTCCCTCACCTTTCCGTGCACATGCCTGATAACCGCGGCCACGTCATCGGCCGAAGCGGTTCCGTTATTAACGATAAAATTAGCGTGTACGGGCGAAACTTCCGCACCGCCAACCGAAAAACCCTTTAATCCACAATCCTCAATCAACTTGCCCACGCTTGCGTCGGGCGGGTTGCGAAAGACCGATCCGCAGGATGCACGGCCCATGGGCTGCGTGCGCTTGCGGCGCGTCAGGTACCGCTCCATGCGCTCGCGAATGTCGGCCTTGGGCGCAGCCTTGAGCTTAAGCACGCACTCGAGAATGATCTCGTTACGCGGCAAGCTGCACTCGCGATACCCCCAAGCGATCTCGGACCCTGCATAGTGCTTAATACCGGACGCCGGATCAAACGTAACCACGTCCTCGATAAGGGAGCCGATCCACTCGGTCCGCGTACCTGCGTTCATGGACACGGCGCCGCCGACCGAACCGGGAATACCGACCGCGAACTCAAGGCCCGAAAGCCCACGCGACAAGGCGTCGTTGACCAAACGCGCGAACATCACGCCCGCACCAACGGTCAGCGTGCAGCCGTCCTCGGCAACAACCGTGCGCTGAAACTCACGTCCCAGCGAAATAACGGCGCCGCGATAACCGGCATCGGCAACCAACAGGTTGGACCCCTTGCCGATAATCACCCACGGCACCTGCTCGCGGTCAAGCACCGCCACGGCGCGACGTAGGGCATGGTAGCTATGGCACGTCACAAAGAGGTCGGCCTTGCCGCCGATACGATAGCTTGTATGGCGTGCAAGACGTTCGTCCTCGACCACGTCCGTGTCGATCATGCCCGAAAGCGCCATGACGGCGTTAAACAGACCCATTGGGCTTAAGCGTCTTTCTTGGCAGTCAGATACTCAATGAACTCGGGGCCGACGGTCGTAACGTCGCCGGCACCCATGGTGACCAGCAGGTCGCCCTCGCCCACGAGCTTCTCAAGCTCCTGGTTGAGCTCAAGACGGCTGGAGCAGTACACGACCTCCTTGCCGGGGTGCTTGGCACGAACGGTATCAGCGAGCATCTTGGAGGTAACGCCCGGAATCGGCATCTCGCCGGCGGAGAACACATCGATCAGCAGCAGCTTATCGGCATTGGCGAAGGCATCGGCAAAGTCATCGCACAGAGCCTGCAGGCGCGAATAGCGGTGCGGTTGGAACACGACATCAACATGTTTGTAGCCCAGCGACGAGGCGGCAGCGAGCGTTGCCTTGATCTCGGTGGGATGATGGCCGTAATCGTCAACCACCGTGATGCCGTCGATATCGCCCACGTGGGTAAAGCGACGGCGGACGCCCTCAAAACTCGAAAGTGCCTTAGCGGCGGCGTCGATATCGAGACCCAGGACATGGGCGACGGTCAAGACAGCCGTGGCGTTGAGCATGTTGTGACGACCGGGGTTGCTCTTGATCTCGACAGCGTGCTCGGTGCCGTCCTCAAAGCGAACGATAAAATCGCTCTGGATGCCCTTGACATCAGGATGCACGCAGACGATGTCGTTGCTCTCGGCAAAGCCATAGGAAAGCACATGACGGCCCGTCGACTTGGCGAGCTCGACCAGATGCGGGTCCTCGCCGCAAACGATGACGGTGCCGTCCTCGCCAACCAGCCCCATAAACTTGGCAAAGGTGGCCTCGATCTCCTCGATGCCCGAGTAGTGATCGAGATGGTCGGCCTCGACGTTGGTCACGATGACCACATTGGGGTTCAGGAACAGGAATGAGCTGTCGGACTCGTCGGCCTCGGCGACAAAGTAGTCACCCGAGCCGTTCTTGCCGTTGGTGTCGTAGCCCTCGACAATGCCACCGATCAGGAAGCTGGGGTCCAAGCCCATGCGGTCGAGCATGGTAGCGCACATCGAAGAGGTCGTGGTCTTGCCGTGCGTGCCGGCAACGGCGACAGTGGTGTAGCCGTGGCCCAGGGCCGACAGCATCTTGGCACGGGGCCACACGGGAATACCGAGCTCGCGGGCACGCACGAGCTCGGGGTTGGACTCGGGAATAGCGGTGGAGACCACGACCACGTCGGGCTTGACCTCGTCGATCGTCGCAGACTCATGGCCCACGTGGACCTTCACGCCGGCGCGGGTAAGCTGGCGAATATAGCGAGACGTCTTAAGGTCGGAGCCGGTAACGGTATAACCGCGCTCGTGCAGGACGAGGGCGATGCCGCTCATGCCGGCGCCACCGATACCGATAAAGTGGGCGCTCTTGAACTCGGGCGCGGAGGTTGCAGTCTGGGAATCAGCCATGTGCTCGTGTACTCCTTGCGTAAACACTGCCTGTAACCCGTTAACTGTACCGCACCTACCGCATCAGCGCGAGGGCGACCGGCGATATCCCGTCTAACTAACGCAATCCCTCTACCGCGTCGGCCAAAAGTGCGGCGGCACGGTCCTGGGCCAAGCCACGCGCCGCCTGACGCATGGCATCACGCGCCGCGGTGTCATCGATCAGGTGCAGCAGCTCGTCGGCAAAGGCAGGGGCATCGATATCGGCATCGGCGCATAGCACGCCGGCACCGGCATCGACCAGGTAACGCGCATTCGTGGTCTGGTGGTCGGCCGTGGCGTGCGGATACGGCACGAGCACCGAGGGCACGGCAAGCGCGGCGATCTCGGCCACGCTCGAGGCACCGGAACGCGAGAGCACCAGATCGGCAGCAGCCAGCATATCGCCCATGTTGTCGATGTAGGGCTGGACACGATAGCGCTTCGCCTCCTCGGGCGTCAGCGCCAAAGCGCGCTCGGTCTCCTCAAAGCCGTCGGTACCCGTCGAATGCAAAATGTAGAGATTCTCGCGGGTCAGCAGCTCACCCTTGAGCGAGGCAACGCGCTCGTTGAGATGCCGTGCACCAAGTGAACCGCCAAAGACGAGCAGAAGCGTCGCATCCTCGGGCACGCCGAGCGTCTTGCGACCGCGAGCGCGATCGCCCTCGATCACCGAACGACGCACGGGATTGCCCGTCATGAGCACATGGTCGGGGTCGCCCTCGCGCTCAAAGACCGCGCGGGCCGCAGGTACCGAAATGCACACGCGGGCGGCATGCGAGTTCATCATCTTATTGGCCAGACCCGGAACAGAGTTCTGCTCGTGCAGCAGATACGGAACGCCGGCGTCCTTGCACCAGCCCAGCAGCGGGACCTCAACGTAAGCACCAAAGCCGATAGCGGCATCGGGCTTACCAACCTTCGAGAAGTGACTGGCAAGCGCACGCTTCGCCTTGTTGACGCGCCACAGCGAGGTCAGCGCCGTCCAGGGACGGGA
Source organism: uncultured Collinsella sp. (assembly GCA_937995345.1). GTDB lineage: Bacteria > Actinomycetota > Coriobacteriia > Coriobacteriales > Coriobacteriaceae > Collinsella. The sequence goes on from CALKKS010000013.1 coordinate 137,798, forward strand.
GCGATCGAAGCCCGTGACCGTGATGGGCACAAAATCGAATCCGGCCTCGGGAACCAGACGACCCTCGAGCTTGCGCGATTGGCCAACGAACACAACGTGATGACCGCGGTCACGCAGCTCCTCGGCCAAGGCAAGCGCGGGGTTGATATGTCCTGCCGTGCCGCCAGCTGCAATAGCAACGGTCATCTTATCGGTCATGGTAATCCCTTCGTACACGCGGCCCCTGGTCATCGGTGCGCAAACGCGCCGACGGGTCCGAATTCAAATCGATTCGATTATATCCGCCGCCCGCATTGCGAGGAGTGGGGCGCTGCGGACGACCTTGCGGCGCCGTTCGCCGACGCGGACGAACTGCCGGCTCGGTCGCAGAGCCATCCAGAACGGTAAAGCCGTTACGCGAAGATTGCTCGCCGCGCACGTGGGGCACGCCGGCGGTACTCTCATCCATAACGGCAAAGCTCTCGCGGCGACGGTCGTACTCATCGCGACGGGCGCTCTCATACGAAACACGCAGGATCAGACCGGCGAGCATGAGCGACACGATAATCGACGAACCGCCGTAGCTAATAAACGGCAGCGGCTTGCCCGTCATGGGAAACACATTGAGAATGCCCAGTGCGTTAATCAAAAACTGCACCGCAAGGATGACCGCGGAACCCGATGCCATAAGTGCTCCGCGACGGTCGGTCGCCTGCTCGGCAATGCGAAACGCCGAGTAGATCAGCATCGCAAACACCAAGAAGAACAGCACGGTTCCGATAAAGCCAACTTCCTCGCCGATAATAGCCAAGATGTAGTCGTTATGCGCCTCGGGCAAATACGAGTACTTCATGGTTGAGTTGCCGATACCGCGACCGAACAGGCCGCCCGAGGCAAACGCCATGATGGCAAGCGTGGCCTGATAGCCGTCACCATATTCGTCTGCCCAAGGATTCCAAGCAACCTCGACACGCGTCATACGATACGGCTCGGCGATAAGGGCGATCGCAATGACGGCGATGCCGGCAACGACCGTCCAAACGATATATTTGGGATCCAATCCCGCAAACAACGCCATGCACATGAGGGTCAGCAAGATAATCAGGACGGTGCCAAAATCGGGCTGAATAAAGATCAGAAAGAGCGAAATGCCCAGGTAGGCACCCATCTTGCGAAGAAACTCGTTGATGTTGCCGCCGGGCGAAAAGATACGGTCGAGCATGATTGCCGAATACGCGATGGCGAACGGCTTTAAAAACTCAGACGGCTGAAACTGAATACCGGCGATGTTGAGCCAACGCGTGGCGCCACGACTGCCGCTACCCATAAAGAACACCAGAACCAGTAGCCCTATCATGCCCATGAGGAAGACCCTGAGCACGTCTTCCCCAAACCAACTGTCCGGCAAGATGCGCACGATGGCAACCATAGCCAGCACGCCAACTCCGGCAAACGCGGCTTGTCGAAACAGGAAAAACGTCGCCGAACCGTTCTCGTGCAGTGCCTCGACCGAAGATGCCGAGTACACCATCAGCAAGCCGAAGCAAACCAAGCTAAACAGGCAGGCCATAAATATCAAACGGGGGCGCATGATGCGGGCGGGGACGCCGGCAATATAGCGCTCACCGAACGTCTGCCCGCCGCGTCCGGAACGCGGCGTGCTACGCAGCGAGGAAGCACGGTCCGAGTCGGGCCTCCTCATATCACTTCGGGGGCTCTCCTCTCTCACCGGCAACCCCTATTCCGTTTGCGATTTCGCCGCTGCGGCAAGCTGGGCCACGTAGTCCTTGAACACGCGACCGCGCTCCTCGTAGCCCGAGAACTCGTCGAACGAAGAGCAAGCGGGCGAAAGCAGGATCACGTCGCCGCGGCTCGAGAGCGAGCGGGCAACGTCAACGGCATCGCGCAGGTCATCGGCCTGGGCGATATCAACGTCACCATCGACATCGGCCTCGTCCATAGCGGCGGTAAAGCGCTCGCGCGCATCGCCAAAGCAAACGACCGAGCGCACGTTGTCCATAACGACGCGGGCAAAGTCCGCAAGCGGCGTACCCTTATCGTGGCCGCCGAGCAGCAAAATCACATCGTCGTCGGGAAACGCCGTCAGGGCCTTTTCGACCGCATCGGTGTTCGTTGCCTTGGAATCGTTGACGTAGCGCACGCCATCGATCTCGCCGCAGGGTTCCACGCGGTGTTCGAGCGGCTGGAACGATGCCAAACCGCGGCAAATGCCCTCGGGATCGGCACCGACGGCCAGAGCAGCCGTGGCGGCACATAGGGCATTGATGACATTGTGATGGCCCGAGATCTTGAGCTCGGATGTGGCGACAAGCTGAGTCTCGACGCCCTTCAGGCGCACGATCATCTTGCCGTCGCGCACGAAGGCAGCGTCTGCACCCTCGGGCTCGTCAAAAGCGACCTTGCAGATGCGGCGGCCCGGTGTGTAGATGTACTCATCGAACTCATGGATGCCGGCATCCTCAACGTCGATAACCACGAGGTCATCGTCGACCATATTCTCGAACAACTTGATCTTGGCAAGCGCATAGTTCTTGTGGCTCTTGTGCCAGCCCAGGTGATCGGGCGTGATGTTGAGCAGCACCGCCACGCGAGGATGAAGCTCGGCGGTCGTAGCAATCTGATAACTCGACAGCTCGGCCACAAACCACTCGTTATGCGCGCGGCCGTCGATCTCGTTCACCGGCGGCTCACCGATGTTGCCGACGGCCACGCTGGCTTCACCGGCGGCCTTGAGCAGATAATCGGTCAGCGACGTGGTAGTTGTCTTGCCGTTGGTGCCCGTGATGGCGATCCAATTTTGGGGAGACAGGCGATAGGCAAACTCGGGCTCACCCATAATCTGAGCGGCATGCTCACGCCCAGCCTTAAAGAAGGCCGAGAACTCTGAGATACCCGGGCATGTCACGCACACGTCATAGGCACCCTCGACCTGCTCGGTGCCGTAGACAAACGACGCGCCCTGCGCCTCGAGCGCACGTGTGGCGTCATTGGGCTCGGAGGTACCACCGCCATACACGGTCGTGGCGCTCACGCGCTCGGGGTGAGCCAGCGCCCAACGGGCGACATCGAGACCGGATTTACCCTGCCCCAAAACAAGCAGGCTAAAGACATCAGCAAGAGGCATGAAAGACCACTATCCCAACTGGAAGAACAGGGCGAGGCCAACGGCGCCAAAGGCCGCGGCGATAATCCAAAAACGGATAACGACCTTGGTTTCGGCCCAGCCCTTCTTTTCGAAATGATGATGAATGGGCGCCATAAGGAAGACGCGCTTGTGCGTAAAGTGGAAATAGACAACCTGGATCATGACCGACAGGGTCTCGACGATAAAGAGACCGCCGATGATGAGGGAAACGACTTCGGTGTTGGTCATGATGGAGGTGCAGGCAAAAGCGGCACCCAGGGCAAGCGAGCCGGTATCGCCCATAAAGATGCTCGCCGGGTAGCAATTGAACCACAAAAAGCCCAGGCAGGCACCGGCGCACGCCGTGCAGAAGATGGACAGGTTCACGTCACCGTGCAAAAACGCCATGGCGGCCATGGCGAGCATGGCGATCATGGAAGTGCCACCGGCAAGGCCGTCCAGACCATCGGTCAGGTTCACGGCATTGGAAAGACCAGCGATCATCAGCCAGCAAAATACGATGTAGAGCCACGGGAACGAAAGGCCGCAGATGGTGGTCGAAAGAACACCGAGGTCAATCGTCAGGCCGCCGGGAAAACGAATCTCGGGGGCGACGCCGCACCAATTGACGGCGAGCACGGTAAAAGTGACGCAGATGATGGTCAGACCGATCATCTTGGCGTGAGGCGTCAGGCCGAGCGAGCGACCATGCGTGACGGAGGTCAGGTCGTCGATGAGACCCAAAACGCCGGTGGCCAGCGTGGCAAGCAGCACGAGCACGAGCTCGGTGGTGAGCTTGCCCATCAGCAGGCAGGTCAGCGAGATCGCGACAAGGATGATGACGCCGCCCATGGTGGGCGTACCCTGTTTAATCAAATGACGCTTGGGGCCGTCGGCTCGGACCTGCTGGCCGATACCCTCGACCTTCAGCAGCTTGATCCACCACGGCATAAGTAGCAACGCAATGGCGGCAGCGATGCCAAGTCCCAAAAAGGCCTGATACGTAGGATACGAGGGATTGCCGAACATGGGCTAGCACACACCTTCCACAAAGCGGTCGAGCTCAACAAAACGGGAACCCTTGACCAGTACAACATCATGATCTTCAAGCGCGCCGCCCATGCGGTCGAGCACCTGCTGATAATCGGAGAACACCTGGATGCGGTCCTCATCCATACCCATCATACGTGCGGCATCGGCCATGAGCTGAGCCAGCTCGCCGCCGACGCACGCGAGCATGTCGAGCTTCTTGGCGGCGGCATAGGCGCCCACGAGCTCATGCATGCGGGGGGCCTCGTCGCCCATCTCGCCCATCTCGCCCAAGATCGCCATGCGCGAACCGTCACAGATGAGCGAGCACAGCAAATCGAGGCCAGCAGCCATAGACTCGGCACTGGCGTTATAGGAGTCGTCGATGATGCGTGCTCCGCTCTTGGCACGCTTGATCTCCTGGCGGTGACCGGTGATCGTAAGGCCCCTAAAGGCAGCATCGATCTGCTTGGGCGTAACGCCCAGACGATAGGCGACCGCGGCGGCCTTGACGGCATTGGGCACGGACTGCACGCCGGGAATGGCCAGCATGGTATCGACCGTGTCGCCCTGACCAAAGTCGAGCGTAAAGACCGGATGGCCCTCGTCATCGACGCGAATGTCGCGTGCGCGGACCTCGTCGTCGTCCGAGACACCGGCCAGCATCACGTCAATACCCGCAGGCTGGGCGAACGTATCGCGAATGAACGGCGTAAAGTCGTCCTCGCCGCCCAAAACCAGCAACGGCGAGAAATCGCCGGCGGCGCACATACCCTGGACAATCTCGGACTTGGCGCGGGCGATGTTCTCGCGGCTGCCCAGGATACCGATGTGGGAGGTTCCGATCTTGCTCACGATGGCAAGATTGGGGTTGGCAGACTGGGACAGGCGCTCAATCTCATGAAAATGGTTCATGCCCATCTCGAGCACCAGAACCTCGGTATCGGCCGGAGCGGAAAGCACCGTGAGCGGCATGCCGATCAGGTTGTTGAAATTGCCCTTCGTGGCCCAGACGCGATAACGCTTGGCGAGCACGGCGGCGAGCACGTCCTTGGTCGTCGTCTTGCCAATCGAACCGGTAATGCCGACGACCAGGCAGCCAAGCTCCAAGCGATATACATGCGCCAGGCGCAGCAAGAACTCCTCGGGGTCGTCAGTCAGTAAGATGGCGCATCCCTTGTCCTGCGCCAGCGAAACCAGCTCGGCATCGGGCTCGCGCGTCATCACGACGGCACCGGCACCCGACTCGATGGCACGGGAGGCAAAATCATTGCCGTCGACCTTTTCGCCGGGGAAGGCGACAAAGATCGTCCCCTCCTCGACCTGACGCGAGTCGATAACGCACCCGCGGCATACCCGATCGACTTCTTCCGTCACGGTTCGGGCCCCCGTTGAGGCCGCGAGGTTGTTGACGGCGATCTCTATCATTGCAGCTCCCCTGTAAACCTAATAATGCTATCGGCGTATTGTATCCCAGTGCCATGCGCGCGTGGTGCAGGGCATGTGAACACCCTTCGGATCAAACGGCAGACCACGCTCAAGATTGTAACCCCCTACTTCGTGCGCGGGATACCCAGCACGTCGAGCGCGTTGGCCATAATGGACTGGAATGGCACCGCGGCGGCATCCGAGCCGCTCGGCGTTCCATCGAGTGTGATATAGCACAGCACCTTGGGCGATTGTGCCGGCGCAAAGCCCATAAAGGACGACATGTAGTTCTCCTTGAGGTAACCGCCGTTCTCGTCAGCACGCTCGGCCGTACCGGTCTTGCCCGCCACGTCATAGCCATCGACCGCACCGCCAACGCCCGTGCCTTCGGACACGACCGTCTGCATGCACGATGTCACTTGGGCGGCAGCGTCGTCCGATATCGCACGCTCGCCTTCGCCCCAGTCCTTCTCATCGCCCTTGCTGGACTTATAGAAGTGCGGAGTCATCATCACGCCGCCGTTCGCGATGCCGCCCACGGCACGTGCGACCTCAATCGGCGAGACGGACAGCGCCTGGCCAAAGCTCATCGAGCCCAGCGTGGCGCCGTCGTACTGGTCGCGCTCCTTGACGATACCCAGACTCTCACCCGGAAAATCGACACCGGAGCTATGACCGATACCCCACTTGTCCACATAGGTGGCAAAATCATCGGCGCCGATCTTGCGTCCCACCAGGACAAAGCCCACATTGGACGAACGGCGCATCATCTCGCGCACGTCCATGGTCATGGTGTAGTCGCGCTTATCGGCATCGGTAACGGTGTCGTCGCCAACCTTAATGCTCGCCGGCACCTCAAACGACGTGCTCGAACGCACGGCTCCCAAGTCGAAGCCGGCACCGGCCACGAGCGTCTTAAAGACCGAGCCGGGCTCGTAGGCATCGGTAACCAGGCGCAAGTTCATGTCCTCGGTCTTGGCGTTTTCCAGATCGGTCTGGTCATATGTCGGATACGAGCATGCCGCCAGAATCTCGCCCGTCGTGGGATCGGTGACCAGGGCCGAGCCATTCTTGGCCTTGGTCTTTTCGACCGCCTCGGCCAGGGCGTCCTCGGCGGCACGCTGGATATTGACATCGAGCGTCGTCACGATGTCCACGCCGTCCACCGCGGCAACCTTCTTATAGGCGCCGCCCGCGATATAGCTACCGTCCCTTGCCCGCTCGCGCACCAGCGAACCGTTGGTTCCGGTCAAAAGCTTGTTGTACTGTTTTTCGAGGCCCGTAAGACCGTCGTTGTCCACGTTTACCACGCCAAGCACCTGCGATGCCAGGTTGCCGTAGGGGTATACGCGCTTCATGGCCTGCTCAAAGAGCACGCCCGGCAGGTTCTTCTTCTCCAGCGCCGCAGCATCGTCCTCGTCCACCTGACGTTTGATATACACCCAGGTGCCATCGGACATAACGAGATCACGACAGGTTTTCTTATCGATGCCCGTAGCTTTGACCAGTGCCGACACCGTCTTGTCAACGTCCTCGATAAGCTGAGGATTCACGGCGATGTTGCGGCATTCGACCGACGACGTCAGCACGTTGCCGTTACGGTCGTAGATGGTTCCGCGCTTGGCATACAGCGTCTGCGCAAGCAAGCGACGCGCATCGGCACGGTCGCGCAACTTATCGGCTTCCACGATTTGATAGTCGGCAAGGCGAAGGACGCCCAAACCCAAGCCAAACCCGATGAAGCCCATGACGGCTTTGCGACGGGGCAGCGGCGTGCCCGTGAGCCATTCGGTCGACGAGCTCTTGCGCGGTCTGGTGTTATGCATTTGAGGACCACTCGAGCTACGGAGACGCGACGCGGGGTCGTTGCCATAGGACGGCCTCGCGTTGTAAGATGGCCGACCCGTTCCTTGATAACCAGAACGTCCCCGCGATGAGGGACGTCCAGAACCGCGACCCCCGTCGGATGCGCGGCGATAGTCATTTGTCATACTCAGCTACCGTCTTGTTACTGAGCGGTCGCGGTCGAGCTAGCGCCCGCGGCTGCATCCTGCGAAAAATCAAGTGTAACGCTCTCGCTGGGCTCCACCATGCCATAAGCGCCCGCAAGGTCGCGAATGCGCGTGTCGGCGCCATAGACCGAATGCATGACCTCCAGGTCGGAGCTCTCATCGGTCGCCTTCTCGAGCGTGTTGGTAAGCGCGGCATTGTTGTTGAGCACCTGGGCCGTAACGCCGGCGAGCGCCACACGGGCGACACCGATCGTCATGAAGATGGCCGCAATGATGCAAAACGTTTTAAGAACGCTCATGAAAACCGGGCTTACCGCCTGGTTTGCCTGACGGCCCGCGCCCGTGTAGACATCAAAGCGCGGCGTGCACTGCTCGCGGGGAGCAACGGGGGCCTGCGGTGTCTCACGATAGGCGGGCATGGCGCTCATATCATAGGCGAGTGCTGCGTTTGAAGTGTTGTAGCCCATGATATGCCGCCTCCCATCCCGAGTACGTTGGTAGTGTGTTTAAGCTTCGTTTATGGTGCGAGCGGGAGGTCCAATATCGCGCGGTCGCGTCTACAGACGCTGCGCCACGCGGATCTTGGCTGATCTCGCCCGAGGGTTGCGCGCAACCTCATCGGGTTGGGCAACCAGGGGTTTGCGGGTGATGACCTTGAGTATCGGCACGTTGCCGCACACGCACACCGGAATCTCCGGCGGACACGTGCACCCCTGGCTCATCTCCTTAAAGTGGTTCTTTACGATACGGTCCTCGAGCGAGTGATACGAGATGACGCAGATGCGTCCGCCCGGGTTGAGCCACCTTGTGGCGGCGTCAAGTCCTCGCTCGAGCACATCGAGTTCGTGATTGACCTCGATGCGAATGGCCTGGAAACTTTTCTTGGCTGGGTGTCCGCCATGCCGACGAGCGGCAGCGGGGATACCAGCCTTGATGATCTCGACAAACTGACCGGTGGTTTCGATCGGCTCATGCTCGCGGCGGCGCACGATCTCACGCGCGATCTGCGAGGCGAACTTCTCTTCGCCGTAGACGCGTAGAATCCGGGCGAGGTCGTGTTCGTTATAGGTGTTGATGACCTCAGCTGCGTTTAAGGTGTTGTTACCCGGATCCATCCGCATGTCCAATGGGGCATCCTCGTTGTACGAAAAGCCCCTGCCAGGGATATCGAGTTGCGGCGACGAAACGCCCAAGTCGAACAGGAAGCCATCGACCCCGGGCACCTCGGCCGAGCAAAGCAGCTCGTCCAAGTCGCCGAAGTTGCCCTTCAGCAGCTGGTGCGGTACGCCGGGAACCTCGCGGTCCAGACGAGCGCCAGCGGCCTCGAGGGCCATGTCGTCCTGATCGACGCCGAGCAAAAGGCCGGTCTCCCCCACCTGCGCGGCCATCTTTACCGAATGGCCGGCACCGCCAAGGGTGCAGTCACAGACAACGGAGCCGCTCTTGAGCTGCAGCGACTCAAGCACTTCGCCGAGCATGACAGGTTCATGCCGATATTCTTGTGTCAAGATCCCACGCTCCATCCGTTACTCGTGCCTTGCCCTTACGAGAAGAAGAGATCCAGCAGGGCCTCGTCATCATCGTCCTCATCGGCCGCAGCGCGGTCCCAAACCTCAAGGTGGTCGTAGTTGCCCACAACCGTGACCTCGCGGTCGAGGTTCGCCTGCTTGCGGAGAGACTCAGAAAGACCGATACGACCCGCGCTGTCCACATCCATCGACGTGGTGCGCTTGTTGATCGCCCTCATGAGCTTCTGGTCGTTGATGTCACGCGGGTTAAAACCCTCGTGGCCCTCACGACCCGCGAAGAGTCCTTCGACCCACTTATCGAAGGCCTCGGCAGAGAACACGTACAGAGCATCGACATCCAGGGCTTTAAACACGCGAACGTGCTCTCCAAGCTCCTCACGAAGGGGTGCAGGCAGGGACAGACGACCTTTTGCATCGAGATTGCGCTCGTATGCACCCGTCATTCCCATGTGCGCCCTCCCCTCGGTTGCTCAGATGGCACGTACGCGGGGAACCACCCCGCCTGTCGACGTCATTAATAATATGGGGAACTGCCCCATTTTTCAACACCTTTCCCCACCC
>CALKKS010000014.1 GCA_937995345.1 uncultured Collinsella sp.
GTGGGCGGCGGTGCTGATTCGCAATATAGGTGGTGTCGAAAGGGCCTAGGACTCAATAGTCTTTTTTGCCATTCGTTTTCGCGAGCCGATTATTCGTACTTTGAGTCCATTTTTAGCACGTTGGATTTGTATAACGGGCATACCAGCCTGGTCTTCCTATACTCAAACTACGCCAAGGGTGTTCGCGAGTCAGAGGTGGCCAAAGTGCTCGCCCTCCTTGATTACTATGGCAGTTCGCTTGGCATTGCCGGACATAGCAATAACTTTGCACACAAGCTCATGCTGGAGGGCAGGCTTGTCATTCGGGAGATTTAGGGCAATCTGCTTATGCCGGAAATAGGTCGGCTTTGCTAGAAGTCGCTGCGGTATGATGTCCTAAATGAAAAACGAAAGCCTGCTATGGGCCATCGTTTTGCAAGGGGGTTCCTTCCAAGCGGAGGGCATCCCCTAGTTTTTTGCTAGAGACTGGTGTCGAACAGCCGCATTGCCACTTGTTGTTCTGCTGGGCCGTTTGACGTTACGGTAAAATGTCCTCAGTGATGCAGTCGTCGCGGACTCTACGTGAGGCGATGACAAAGAGGGGTCGTTGTTCGGTTTTCCGGCAACGGCCCTTTGACGTTTCCACAACAACTGGATGTTGTCGCGGATGCCTTCATTGCTGCGTGGGCTTTCGATTCGGGTCTGTAATTCCGAAGTATGCGGCAAATTTCGGAAGCCACGAGCACACCGCCCTTTTCGCGCAAAGAAACCTCAGGTAGAGACGTTGCGGGATTCCAGTGGGTTCGGCATATTTAGAATTTGCCGCATACTTCCGGATTTTGGTGGCTTTAGAGCGGATTTATAATGACTTATATAGGTTTTGGTTGCATATCTTTTCCGCAATGGTGTATTTAATGCGAGCCTCCAGTCTCTTGCCGTAATATAATTACGGCAAGAGACTGGAGGCTCAAATGCTTAAGCGATTTACTGTTGATGGATACAGGAATTTTCCGGTTCCGGTTACGTTTGATTTCTCTGCTTCGCGTGATTATCAATTTGCGGAAAACAATGTACGCCTTGGAATCGTGAAGACTGCGCTTCTTATCGGAAGAAATGCATCTGGTAAATCGAACTTCGGAGCCTCATTGTTCGATATAACTCTTGGGTTTTCGAAGCAATTGGATTTTTCTGATCAGGAAGACCGTTTGTATTTAAATGCGGACTGCGGTCGAGGTACCGCTCGCTTTACCTATGATTTTGAATTCGACGGTCGTGAGATTCGCTACCGCTATGAGAAGATTGCTCCACGGACATGGCTTCATGAGAGTCTCGCAATCGATGGCGAGTGCATCTTTGATTTTAATAATTACAAGGGAGTATTCGAAGAAAAACACCTTGATCGAATCGGGGCCGATGGGGTCAACTTTGAGTTCTCCGACTCCTCCTTGAGTCTTCTGGCATACATTACGAGTAGCCTTCCGACTGACGTTTTAGGCGTTTTGGCCGAATTGCGACATTTTGTCTCGCGTATGAGGCTGATTCGAATGGACGACGTTCGCATAAAAGGCATCGAGATAAGAAGAGTTATAGACCGAATCATTCGTGAAGACAAAGTCGCACATTTCCAGTCGTTTATTCGCGACTTTGGAATTGATGAGAACCTTGTTGTTGCTAAAGAGCCCGACGGTACGCCCGTTCTCTACTTTGATCATCCCATGCGATACATTCCGTTTGTAGAGGCCTGCTCAAGTGGCACAAGGACCCTGGTCAAGCTTTTTTCGGAGCTAGAGCTGAAGGAATCGGCAAGCTTTCTGTTTATTGACGAGTTTGACGCTTTTTGCCACTTTGAGATGGCTGAGAGTCTCCTAAAGTTTTTCGCATCTAAGACGTCCTGTCAGATTTTGTGCTCGACGCACAATACTTCGCTTGTAAAAAACGGTGTCATGAGGCCAGATTGTGTCTATCAAATCTCTGTAAAAGATGGTATTCGAACGTTGGCTGATTCTACGGAACGTGAGCTGAGGCTTGGAAATAACATAGAGAAGCTTCTTCGTGCTGGAGAGTTTGACTAGTCATGTACAGCTCGTCCGAAAAGAACATTCTGCTCATTGTCGAAGGCGCCAAACGCGAGCCTAAACTTATGCGGCGATTATTTGAATCATTTGGGCTCGCGGATGATTATCAAATTGTTCCTGTCGAGATTAACGTTCATGATTTTCTTGATAAGCTCTTTCAAGAATACGACTTTGATTTTGACGGGCTTGAGCTTGCGGATTTTGTCGCCGACTTGCTTCTGGATAAGCGCAAGGCGGCGCGACTGCTTGAAACTAACTTTACTGATACCTTGCTCATATTTGATCTGGACCCTCAAGATAATCGACACGATTTTAAGCGTCTGCAGAATATGCAGGACTACTACTGCGATAGCACTGATATGGGTCAGCTATTTCTTAACTATCCGTCAATCGAAGCATACCGCGATTTCGATCCGCTCAAATACCCATCACTGGAAGATGCCGTTGTTCCTCCTGAGGTCCTTTCTGGCCATCCGTCTTACAAGGAATGGGTTGCTCGAAGAGGAGATTCGCTTGCGGATATTGGGCGGCTGGATGTCTATAGCTTCGCAGGCGTAATAGCCGTTCACGCTGTGAGGGCTTTGGGGATAACTAACGAACAAAAGACTGACTTTGATTTGGAGCGCGTCGATGATTTGGCTGAGATGGCCGCTGGGGTTAATCATTCTGTGCTCCTAAACAAAGAGATCAATCGTCTTAATAGGGATATGCTTTGTGCTTGCTGTACCTGCCTTTTCTTTATTGCAAATTGGCCCAAGAGGCTGAATGATATTTGGGGCAAGGCGACTACGCGGGGCTTGGGTATCCGTTTGTTCTTATAGTTTTCCTTTGACCCTTTTCCGGAAGTATGCGGCAAATCCCGAAACCCACAAGTTCACCGCCCCTTTCGCGCAGAGAAACCGCAGGTAGAGGCGTTACGGCATCCCGGTGTGCTCGGCAAGTTTTGAATTTGCCGCATACTTCCGGTTTTTGCCTCTGTGGCGGGGCGTGTCCACTCATATCATCGGCTAGATAATGGACAGAACAGCCAATTCCGTCTCCACACTAAAACGCCGGCAGGGGCGAAATTGCTCCTGCCGGCGTTGGTGTGCCCGCTTGTGCTGTTTTCGGTACGCGCAGTGCCCCGTTTTGGACTCTTACGCCTCCGTGGGCTCCACGCCCAGCTCGTTGCGGACGAGTTCGAAGGCCGCGGCGATGGCCTTGTCCATGTCGTAGTACTTATAGCCGCCCAGGCGACCGGCAAAGATCACGTCGCCCTCCTGCGCCGCCAGCTCCTCGTACTGCTTGTAGAGGGCCTCGTTCTTGGCGTCGTTGATGGGGTAGTAGGGCTCGTCGCCGGGCTTCCAGTCGGCCGGGTACTCGCGCGTGATGACGGTCTTGTCCTGCGTGCCAAATTCAAAGTGCTTGTGCTCGATGATACGCGTGTAGGGGATCTCGCGCTCGGTGTAGTTGACCACGGCCACGCCCTGGTGGTCGGCCTCGTCGAGCGTCTCGGTCTCGAAGCGAAGGCTGCGGTACTCCAGCGTGCCCAGCTTAAAGTCGTAGAACGCGTCGATGGGGCCGCAGTAGATCGTCTTGGCGGCGATATCGGGCTCGGCGGCGATCAGCTCCTTGTACTCCACGCCGCAGCGCACCTCGACACCCTCGAGCATGTTGGCGACCATCTTGGTGTAGCCGCCCATGGGGATGCCCTGGTAGCGGTCGTTGAAGTAGTTGTTGTCGTAGGTAAAGCGGCAGGGGAGGCGCTTGATGATGCTCGCGGGCAGGTCGCGGCAGTCGCGGCCCCACTGCTTCTCGGTGTAGCCCTTCACGAGCGTCTCGAAGATGTCGCGGCCGACGAGCGACAGCGCCTGCTCCTCGAGGTTTGCCGGCTCGCCGATGTTCTCGGCGGCCACCTGCTCGGCGATCTTGGCCTTGGCGTCCGCCGGCGTGACGACGCCCGGCCACATCTTGGCGAAGGTGTTCATGTTGAAGGGCATGTTGTACATGTTGCCGTGGAAGTTGGCGACCGGCGAGTTGACGTAGTTGTTGAACTCGGCAAAGCGGTTGACGTAGTCCCAGACGTCCTTCATGGAGGTGTGGAAGATGTGCGCGCCGTAGCGGTGGACCTGGATGCCCTCGACGTCCTCGGTATAGATGTTGCCGGCGATGTGGTCGCGGCGGTCGATGACCAGGACCGACTTGCCGGCGCGCTTGGCGGCGTTGGCAAAGACGGCGCCCGAAATTCCGGCACCGACGACGAGGTAATCGTACTGGGACATGGATACGCTCCTTTGTATGTCAATCGAACAGTTACTTATGTTTTGGGACAAGCAAACCTGATTATTTTGTCCCATGGATTAGTGTAGCAGATGCTCTTTCAGCAGCTCCAGCGCGTGGGCGTAACCCTGGAGGCCTTCGCCGGTGATGGTGGCGAAGCAGGCCAGGCGGGCGTAGCTTACCTGGCGGAAGTCCTCGCGTGTCTCGACGGCACTAATGTGGACCTCGACGGCGGGGATGGCGACGGCTTTGAGAGCGTCCAGGATCGCCACGCTCGTGTGTGTGTAAGCTGCCGGGTTGATGACGATGCCGTCGACCTTGCCGTATGCCTCTTGGATCTTGTCGACGATGCTGCCCTCGTGGTTGGACTGGAAGACCTCGACCTCGTCGAAGCCCTCTGCGGCGCCGGCCTCCTTGCAGATCTGGACCAAGCGGTCGTAGTTGTCGCTGCCGTAGATGCCCGGCTCGCGAATGCCGAGCATGTTGAGGTTGGGTCCGTTGATGACGAGAGCTTTCATGGTTGCTTCCTTTGCGATCGGACGGATTTGAATGGAAACCACCACAAAGGTGCCTGTCCACTTTGTGGTGGTTTTTGTTAGAGAGCGGGTGGGAGGGTGTCGAGGAGGGCTCGGGCGGTGTTGGCTGCGCAGTCGCGCGAGTCGATGATGTAGTCGGCCCAGGCGCGGTAGCGCGGCATGCGCTGCTCGGCCAGCTTGTCGATACCGTCGCGGGCGGTGATGGGGCGACCCTTGTGGGCGAGCTCATCGAGCTTGCGGTTGAGCATCACAATCTGACTGTTCTGGTGCAGCAGCGGGTAATTCTCGTCGCGCGTGACCACGCCGCCGCCGGTGGAGAGCACCAGGCCGCTGCGCTTGGAGAGGTCGGCCAGGGCCGCCGTTTCCTGCTCGCGGAAGGTCGCCTCGCCGCGCTCGACGATAAAGTCGGCGCAAGGCATGCCCAGGCGCTCCTCAAGCGCGCGGTCCAAATCGATGTGCTCGCGACCCGTGAGGAGGGCGATCTGTTCGCCCACGCGCGTCTTGCCCGAGCCCGGCATGCCAATCAGCGCGATGTTCTGCTCGCGGCGGGACAGGCGCTCCGTCACGTCCAGGATGCGCTCGCGCGGGGTGACGTGGCCGGTATAGCGCTCGACGGCTTGCGCCGCCTGGGCCACAAGCATGAGTAAGCCGCCGATGCAGGGGATGCCGCGACGCTCGGCCTCGAGCATGAGTCCCGTGCGGGCGGGATTGTAGACGATATCGATGACGCCCTTGAGCGCGTCGAGGCCCTCGAGCGTGCAAGGTGCGTCGGGGCAGTGGGGGAACATGCCGGCAGGCGTGCAGTTGACGAGCAACGCGGCGTCGGACTGCTGTGCGATGTTGTCGTAGTTGACCTCGCTCGTGCGTCCCACGGGCACCACGAGCGCGCCCAGGTCGCCCAGCACCATACTTGCCGTGGTGCCGGCGCCTCCGGTGGCTCCGAGCACGAGGACCTTTTTGCCGGCAATCTCCACGCCCAGCTCCTCGACCAGGCACTGGAAACCAAAGTAGTCGGTGTTGTCGCCGCGCAGACGGCCGTCGGGCAGACGCGTGATTGTGTTGACGTTGCCCATACGTTCGGCGAGCGGGCTCAGCTCGTCCAAGTAGTCCATGACGACGCGCTTGTAGGGAATGGTCACGTTGGTGCCCTCCCACTCATCGCCTGTCATAAAGGCCGCGAGGTCTTCGGGCTCGCGCTCAAAACGCACGTACTCAAGCCCCGCGAGCTCCTTGTAGATGGTCGGGGTGTAGCTGTGGCCCAGCACGCGGCCCAGCACGCCGTAGGGGCGGGTTGCGGCGACGTCAGTCATCTAGAGCACCTCCGTGTAGCTGCCAAAGTAGGTGAAGCTCTCGCACACATCGTCAATGGAGTCGAGCAGGTCGTCGAGGGCTTTGCTGCCAAAGGGACAGTCCAGATCGAAGTAGAACATAAACTCAAAGTCGCGTCCGGGAATGGGGCGGCTCTCGAGCTTGATAAGGTTGATGTTGAGTGCATAGAAGCGCTCGAGTACGCGATAAAGCGCGCCCGGCTCATTGGCCGTGGTGATCATAAGCGAGGTGCGGTTGGCACCGGGATAGACGCGCGGCTCGCGGCTGATGACGACGAAGCGCGTGTAGTTATTGTCCGAGTCCTGGATGTTGGGCTCCAGCACCTCCAGGCCGTAGAGCGCCGCGCAACTGCGCGAGGCGATGGCGGCGACGTCAGTGCGCTCGGAGTTGGCGACCATCTCGGCCGACATAGCCGTGTTGAGATACTTGGTTGCGTGCAGATCGTGCGTCTCGATAAAGCCGGCGCATTGTGCGATGGCCTGACCGTGGCTATAGACCTCACGAACATCCTGCAGCTTGGTGCCGGGCTTGACGAGCAGGTTGTGGTCGATCTTGAGGCGCAGCGAGCGCACAATGTGGAAGTCGAACTGCGCGAGCAGGTCGTAGACCGCGTTGACCGAGCCCGCGGTGGAGTTTTCGATGGGCAGTACGCCAAACTCGCAGAAGCCGTCTCGCACGGCGCGCATGACGCCTTCGAAGGTCTCGAAGAATGCGATATCGGGCACGTCGAAGAGCTTGCACGCGGCGATCTGGCTGTAGGCGCCCTCTACGCCCTGGCAGGCGACGCTGGCAGTCTGGGGGAAGGGCGTGTCGAAGGCCTCTGCCGTGGCGTGGGCCTTTTGCGAGACCGTGATGCCCTTGAGCTCGTTGATATAGCGCTGCTGCTCGGCCTTGCTCATGCTCATGAGGAGGCGGAACAGCGTGATGGTCTGCGCCTCGTAGCGCTCGGGCGCGCGGCCGGCAAGGTTGTTAAGCTTGGAGCGCTCGCGGGCGGGGTCGAAGACCGCCTTGCCCATCTCGATTTTTGACTTGGCGACCTCGGTGGCAATGTCCATGCGTTCGACAAAACTGTTGAGGAGCGTGGTGTCGATGCCATCGATGGCCTGGCGAATATCGGCAAGGTCCATAGGGACCCCTTTCCTGAATGGTTGCCCGGGGTGGGTGGACTAAAGTTGGGCGGCGTCTTCTAGGAGGGCGTCCCAGATGGCCAGCGCTGCGGCTGCTTCGGCTACGGGGACGGCGCGCGGGACGATGCAGGGATCGTGGCGGCCGTGGACCGAGAGCTCGGCATTTTTCATAGCGTCCATGTCCACCGTCTGCTGCTCGCGGCCAATGGAGGGCGTGGGCTTTACAGCCATGCGCCACATGACGGGCGCACCGGTCGAAATGCCGCCCAGGATGCCGCCGGCATTATTGGACTCGACCTCGATCTTGCCGGTCTCGGCGTCGATGCGATACGGATCGTTGTTCTCGCTGCCGCGCATGGCGGCGACGGCAAAGCCCATGCCAAACTCCACGCCCTTCACGGCGGGAATGCCAAACGCGATTTGCGCGATGCGGTTCTCGATGCCGTCGAACATGGGGTCGCCGATGCCCGCGGGCAGGCCGTAGATGCCGCACTCCACAATGCCGCCGATGCTGTCGAGCTCGTCGCGCGCGGCCAGAATTTCCTCGCGCATGCGACCGGCAGCGGCGGCGTCGATGCAGGGCAGGTCGTTCGAAAGGATCGCCTTGCGGTCGGCCTCGCGATAGACCATATCGTCCATGGGCAGATCGGAGATGCCACCGATCTGCGCCACGTGCGCCATCACGTTAATGCCGCGGGCCTCGAGCGCCTGCAGCGCGATGCCGCCCGCGATGCATAGGGGCGCCGTCAGGCGGCCGGAGAAGTGTCCGCCGCCGGCGACGTCGTGCATGTTGTGGTACTTCACGCGTGCCGGGAAATCCGCATGGCCCGGGCGGGGCTTGCGGCGCAGCTCGGAGTAGTCCTTGGAGCGCGTGTTGGTGTTCTCGATGATCGCAGCTATAGGCGCGCCGGTGGTGTGCCCATCGACCACGCCGGCAATGATATGCGCGGCGTCGGCCTCGCGGCGCTTGGTCGCCGTCTCGTCACGGCCGGGGGCGCGACGGTCCAAAAAGGCCTGCAGCTGCTCCAGGTCAACGGCGATACCTGCCGGAACGCCATCGAGCGAGCAGCCGATGGCGGGGGAGTGCGACTGGCCGAAGATGCTTAGGTGCAAGACGTTGCCAAAGGTCGAGGACATGCTATTCCTCCTCGAGCGTGACCTTGCCGCCCAACAGGCGGTAGTGGTCGAAGAAATCGGGATAGGACTTGTTGACGGCCTCGGCGCCGTGGATCACGACCTCGCCGGTGGCGCGGCTTGCGGCGATGGCGGCCATCATGGCGATGCGGTGGTCGTTGTGCGAATTGACCTCGCCGCCGGTAAAGGCGTCGACGCCCTTGATGATGAGGTCGTCACCGGCGATGCGCACCTGCGCGCCCAGCGCGGTGAGCTCGCGGGTGGTGGTGACCAGACGGTCGGATTCCTTGATGCGCAGGCGCGCGCAGTCACGGATGAATGTGCGGCCCTGAGCCAGCGATGCTACGGCCGAGATAACAGGCACCAAGTCCGGAATGTCGTGGGCGCTCATCTCAAAGCCGGCGAGTTTGTCGGACTGGACGGTGGCGGCGTTCGTGGAGCGCACGATGCGGGCGCCAAAGCGCGAAAGCGCGGCGAGCACGTTACGGTCGCCCTGCGCGGAGCTGAGCGACACGCCCTCGACGGTGATGGGGTCGGTGCCGATGGCGCCGGCGCACAGCCAAAAGGCGGCGTTGGACCAGTCGCCCTCGACGGCTACGCTGCCGGGCGTGCGGTATGAGCCGCTGCTCACGCGGAAGTTCGTGACCTCGGGCTGGCCGTCCTTGGCGGGGATACGCTCAACATTGACCTCGACACCGAAGGCTTTCATGGCCTGGATCGTCAGGTTGATGTAGGGGCGGCTTTCGATGAGGCCGGTCACCTGCACGCAGGAGGGCTGGGCCAGCAGCGGGGCCGCCAGCAGCAGGCCGGAGATATACTGCGAGCTCACGTTGCCCGGAAGCTCAAAGGTGCCCGGGCGCATGCGGCCGCCCGTCTTGAGCGGAAAACCGCCCAGACCCTGCAGGTCGCAACCGGCGGCAATGATCTCGTCCGAGAGCGGGGAGAGCGGGCGGGCGCCCAGGCGGCCCTGGCCCACGAAGGTGGCCTCCGCGCCCAGCGCACAGGCGACAGGTAGCATGAAGCGCAGCGTGGAGCCACTCTCTCCGCAGTCGAGCGTGCCGCCGGCAAGGGCCTTGAGCAGGCCAAATTCAACGCTCTTCATGGTGGGGTGGACCTGGAAGCCGTCCTCGACGGTCTCGATGCGGGCGCCGAGCGCCGTGAGGCAGCGCACCGTGGCCTCGATATCGGCACAGGTCGTGTTGCAGGCAACGTGCGTCTCGCCGTTGGCAAGCGCGGCGCAGATGATGAGGCGATGCGCCATCGACTTGGACGCGATGGCGGGAACGGTGCCCTTGAGCGGGGACGGGGCGATGCGGGCTAGCATGCGGATGCGTCTCCCTTCTGGCCGAGGCCCTCGGCAATCAAATCGTGGAAGGTGGAAAGCGGCGTGCGGTCGATGCTGCAACGACCAATGTCGTGTGGAATTACCAGGTCGATGGTGTCGCCCGCGCGCTTTTTGTCGTGGAGTGCCTCGGCAAAGACGGCATCGGCATCTAGGTCGCAGCGGGTCTTGAGACCGTGGCGGGCGCAGAGCTCCTCTATACGATTGGGCAGCTCGGCATCGCAGATGCCATGCAGGGCTGCGGCACGCGTGATGATGCCCATGCCAATCGACACGCAGTTGCCGTGGCCGAGTTCAAAGTGCTCGCAGGCCTCGACGGCGTGTCCGGCGCTGTGGCCAAAGTTGAGGAGCTTGCGCTGATTGGTTTCGCGTTCGTCGGCAACGACCACGGCGCGCTTGATGTCGATATTGCGGGCGATGATGAGCGCCACACGGGCCACGTCGCGGTTGAGCAGCTCAAGCGTGAGCGGGGTCTTCTCCAGCTCGGCGAAGAGCTCGGGGTCGGCAATCACGGCGTGCTTGACGACCTCGCCGCAGCCGTCGGCGAACTGCTCCGGCGTGAGGGTTGCCAGGCATCCCACGTCGGCGATGACCACGCTCGGCTGCCAAAAGGCGCCGGCCAGGTTCTTGCCGGCTGCCAGGTCAATGGCTGTCTTGCCGCCGACCGACGAATCCACCATGGCGAGCAGGCTTGTGGGAATCTGCACAAACTTGCAGCCGCGCATGTAGGTGGCGGCCACAAAGCCCGCCACGTCGCCCACGACGCCGCCGCCGAGCGCCACGATTACGTCGGAGCGCGAAAGCTCGTGCTCGGCCACAAACTCCAAAATGGCGACGTAGGTCTTGGCACGCTTATGGGCCTCGCCGGCCTCGAAGGTGCAGATACTCACCTCGTAGCCTGCGGATTCGAGGCTTTGCTTAACGGGCATCTGGTAGAGGGGGCCTACGTTGGTGTCCGTCACGATGACGGCGCGGGTGCCGCCGGCGGTGGCGCGTACGAGCGGACCTGCCTGCTCCAACAAAAAGGTGCCCACGTGTACCTGGTAGGGGCTTGCGGTGTCGATATCGATGGTAATCGCCATAAGCTTCGGTCCTTTCGACCTGGCGTGATGGGTGGTCTAGTGGGATGCCTCGTCGTCGAGCGCGCGCTTGATGCGGTCGCCCTCGGCAAGGAGATTCTCCAGATAGCGCTGGTCGCGGTCCTTAAGGGCGCGGCTGTAGGCGCCGAGCGATTCGATCAGATGATCGATCTCGAAGGCGAGCGCATCGGCGTCGTCGATCATGAGCTCGGACCACATCTGCGGATTGAGGTGCGCCACGCGGGTGAGGTCGCGGTAGCTGCCGGCCGAAAAGCCGTGGTGGACCTGAGCGGTCGGGCTCTTAACATAGGCGTTGGAGACGACGTGCGCGAGCTGGCTCGTAAAGGCGATGACGCGGTCGTGCTCGGCGGCGCTCGTTACGCTGAACTTGCCAAAGCCCAAGGGGCGTACCATCTCGCGTACCTGGCCCAAAAGCTCCAGCTTAAGCGCGTCGTCCACCGCGGGCGGCACGAGCACGAGCGGTGCGCCCTGGAACAGGTCGGCGCGGGAATGTGCGTAGCCCGAGAACTGCGTGCCCGCCATGGGGTGCGCGCCCACAAAGTAAAAACCGTGCTCGCTGGCAAGCTCAAAGGCGCGCTCGCACACGATACCCTTGACGCCAACGGTGTCGATCACCACGGGGCCCATGATGGCCTCGGTGTCGGTGGCGTCGGCGAGTGCCTTGGCGTGCGCCTCGAGCCACTCGATGCAGGCCTCGGGGTAGCATGCCAGGACGATGATGTCGCATTCGCCGAGCGTCTCGTCGTTGAGCTCGCCGGCAACGGTGCCCATACTGGCGGCCGTCATGACGTCGTCATCGGGGTCCCAGGCCAGCACGCGGACGCCCGCCTGCGCATAGCCGCGGGCAAAGCTGCCGCCGATGAGGCCCAGGCCGACGATGCCGGCGCACTTGGGGCCACCCTGGTTAACGCGTGCGTTTCTTACCGTACCCATGGGCTACTCCTGAACGGTCTCTTGGCAGACGACCTCGCGGATGGCGCGGATGCGGCGCATGGTGTCGTCGAACTGGTCGGGGGTGAGGGCCTGAGCGCCGTCGGACCAAGCGTGGCTCGGGTCGTCGTGGACCTCGATCTCCAGACCGTTGGCGCCGCAGGCGGTCGCGGCGAGCGCCATGGGCTCGACGTAACGGGTGTAACCGGTGGCGTGGCTGGGGTCGGCAACGACGGGCAAGTGCGACAGGTGGTGCAGCACCGGCACGGCGTTGAGGTCGAAGGTGTTGCGGGTGCGGGTTTCGAAGGTGCGGATGCCTCGCTCGCACAGAATGACGTTGTCGTTGCCCTCGCTCATGATGTACTCGGCTGCCATAAGCAGCTCGTCGACGGTGCCGGACATGCCGCGCTTGAGCAGGATCGGGGTCTGCGTCTTGCCGACCTCCTTGAGCAGGGGGAAGTTCTGGGCGTTGCGGGCGCCAATCTGCATGACGTCAATCTTCTTGTCCAAGAAGACCTGCACGTCGCGCGGGTCCATGATCTCGGTGACGATCGGCATGTCGAGCTCGGCGGATGCCTCGCACAGCAGGTCCAGACCGGCGGGGCCCATGCCCTGGTAGGCGTACGGGGAAGTGCGGGGCTTGTAGGCGCCGCCGCGCAGCATCGTGGCGCCGGCTGCCTTCACGCGACGGGCGATGCGGATGAGGTTCTCGCCCTCGACGGAGCACGGGCCAGCGATGACCTGGAACTGGTCGCCGCCGATCTTGACGCCGTGGCCGCAGTCGATGGCGGAGTCCTCGGGGTGGAACTTGCGGTTGGCGCGCTTGAACGGCTCGGAGACGCGCTGCACGCGCTCGACGACGTCCATGGACTCGAGCAGGAACGGGTCGATCTTGGTCGTGTCGCCCACCAGGCCGATGATGGTCTCGTTCTCGCCGCGCGAGACGTCGGTCTTGAGTCCCTTTTTCTCGATCCAGCTGACGATGTGGCTGACGGCCTCGTCGCTGGCGCTCTGCTTTAAAATTGCAATCATGGTGTGCCTCTCACCTCGATGGATAGTCCTTGCAAAAACGGCCCGCATTGCGAGCCCTTTTATATGGTGCATGAGAGTTTATACTATCTGACTCGCTTTTGCCGCCTAAAGTGCGCCGTCGCGGCGTGTCTCCCACGTAATTGCAAAGCTTTTTCTATTATTTTGTTAGCCCGTGGCGCACTTGGGTATAATGCCAACCGTTCGCCCTATTAGCTCAGGGGATTAGAGCGTCTGCCTCCGGAGCAGAAGGCCGTTGGTTCGAATCCAACATGGGGCACCATCGAACGTAAGACCGTCCGAACCTCGCATGGTCCGGGCGGTTTTCTTATACCGACGCGACGTGATGGGACGTGGTATGGCAGCAACGGATATCGAGCGCGGACTCTCGACCGCCGAGGTCGAGGAGCGTATCGCCGCCGGTAAGATCAACCGCAACATGGAGCTCAAGACCAAGTCGGTCAAAGAGCTCATCATCGAGAACCTCTGCACGCTGTTTAACTTGATCAACGTGGTCTTGGCGATTTTGGTGTTGCTGACCGGTTCGTTTAAGAACCTGACGTTCCTGTTCGTGGTGTTCTTGAACACGGCGATCGGTGTGATTCAGTCCATGCGTTCCAAGCGGATGGTCGACAAGCTTACGCTGCTCACCTCAAAGAAGGCCATCGCGGTGCGCGACGGCGCCGAGGTGGAGCTTGACCTGGACCAGATCGTGCTCGACGATATCATTCGCCTGGGGCGCGGTGACCAGATTCCCGCCGATGCCGTGGTGGTGTCGGGCGAGGCGCTCGTCAACGAGAGCCTGCTGACGGGCGAGAGCGACCTCATTAAGAAACAGCCAGGCTCCGAGCTCATGAGTGGCAGCTTTATCGACTCGGGCCTGCTGCGCGCCCGCGTGATCCATGTCGGCGCCGATAACTACGTGGCAAAGATCAACAACGAGGCCAAGTACGTCAAAAAGGTCAATTCCGAGATCATGAACGCGCTCAATGCCATCGTGCGGTTTGCGAGCATTATCATGATTCCGCTTGGTCTGGCGCTCTTTTCCTCGAGTGTGAGCGAGCTGTGGGATGCCGCGGGAACCCCGGGCGATAGCACACTTTCCTGGTGCTTTTCCGAGCTGCTGGCCGGCCGTGTGCCTTCTTCGGCGCTGCTGTCCACGGTGGGTGCCCTGCTGGGCATGATTCCGCAGGGCCTGGTGCTGCTGACCTCGTCGGTGCTCGCGATTGCCACGGTGCGCCTGGCACGTCGCAAGGTGCTGGCACAGCAGCTCTACTGCATCGAGACGCTCGCGCGTGTCGACGTTTTGTGCCTGGACAAGACGGGCACCATTACCTCGGGCCGTATGGAGGTCGAGGGCACCTACCCTCTGCCTGTTGAAGGTGTTGGCTTTGGCGCGGACTCGGATGAGGCAGCTGTCCCCGTCGAGACCACGGTGCTCGACTTTGCGCTCGCCAACGTGGCACGTGCGACCTCGGCAGATGCTAACGAGACCTGCCAGGCGCTGCTCAACTACTACGCCGATCGTCCGGTCGAGGTGTCCGAGCCGCTGTCGGTCATTCCGTTCTCGTCGTCCAAAAAGTGGAGCGGTGCGTCGTTTGCGCAGGGCTCCTATGTAATGGGCGCCGCGCAGTTTGTGCTCTCCGTTCGCGCATTTGCGCAGGTCGAGAATCGTGTGGCCGAGCTCGCCGATACCTGCCGTGTGCTCGTGGTGGCGCGCGTTGACGGCTTTACACCCGATGGCGATATGGTGGGCGAGGCCGAGCCCGTGGGCTTTGTGACCATCCGCGATGAGATTCGCACTTCGGCAACCGAGACTATCGGCTACTTTAACGAGCAGGGCGTGACCCTCAACGTGATCAGCGGCGACGACCCGCGTACGGTGTCGTCGATCGCGCGCGTGGTGGGCGTGCCGGGCGCCGACGCCTACGTGGACGCCACGACGCTCGATACGCCTGCTAAGCTCGATGCGGCGGTGGACCGCTATCACGTCTTTGGCCGCGTGACTCCGCAACAGAAGCGCGAGCTCGTACAGGCGCTCAAACGCCGCGGGCACACCGTGGCCATGACGGGCGACGGCGTCAACGACGTGCTGGCGCTCAAGGAGGCCGACTGCTCCGTGGCGATGGCCGCCGGCTCCGATGCCGCGCGCAATGTGGCCGAGATCGTGCTCGTCGATAACGACTTTGCCTCGATGCCCGCTGTGGTTGCCGAGGGCCGTCGCTCTATCAATAACCTGCAGCGCTCTGCCGCGCTCTTTCTGACTAAGACGCTGTTCTCGATGGGCCTGGCGGCGCTGTGCATCGCCCTGCCGCCGTATCCCTTCGAGCCCATTCAGATGACGCTCATTAACTTCTTCTGCATCGGCGCGCCGGGCTTTGTGCTGGGCCTGGAGCCTAACAACGCCCGCGTGAAGGGGTCGTTCTTGACCAACGTGCTTAAGCGTGCGCTGCCGGCGTCGATTGCGGTCATTTTGGCCGCGGCGTTCGATATCTTTGTGGCGCGCGTATTTGGCTTTAGCCAGCTTACGCTTTCGACCATGTGCCTGCTCACGTCGTGCGCGGCGAGTGTCAGCCTGATCTGGCGCATCTCGCAGCCGCTCACGCCCTTGCGCGTGGTGCTTTTCGTGTTTGTCATCGCTGGTATTTTGACGGGCGTTATCGGGTTCCCGGAGCTGCTGTCTATCGCCAACCTGTCGATGAGCCAGATGGTCATCTTGGCGGTTATCGTCGTCTTTACCTGTGCGGTGTTCTTTAAGCTTGCCACGATGATGGACTCGCTTAAGCCCCGTCGCCGTCATGCGGCTACCGGCTTTGGCCGTGGCGTGCGCGTTCGCTTGGGCCGCGGCGGCGGCAAGGTGAGTTCGACAGGATCGACCGCCGAGCGTTTTGCCAAGCGCGTTGCCGCCGATATGGCGCAGCGCCGTGAGGCGCGCACTGTCCGCGAGGCCGAGGCCCGTGCACTCGAGGGTGTGGCCCAGACCCAGCCCAAGAAAAAGAAGAGCGCCGGCGCCAAGCGCTCCCGCGTGACCAAATCGGCCCAGGGCATTAAGGTCTCGATGCCCAGCAAGAAGAAAAAGTAACCACACCTCACCTTAGCGATGTTGAATTGGTGCCTTGCGCTTGTGGGGCCGTGTCGATGTTATGCTCTAACCTCAATTGTTTGAATTGTTTCGGAAAGAGGATGCCGTGATCTGCCCGCATTGCCTAAAGACCATCGAGGACGGCACCTCGTTCTGCCCCTATTGCAACGCATACGTTGGTCCGGGCGATGGCCCCGAGCATACCGAGTTCGTGTTCTGCGACGGCTGCGGCGCCCGTCTGTCCCCGCATGACCGTACCTGTCCCAAGTGCGGACGCCCCGCGCCAGGCATCCTTTCCGAGGACGCCGCCGCATCCGACCTGGCAGCAGGGCGCACGGCCGGCTTTCCGCGCCTGACGCAGGAGCAGATCGATACCGAGGTGCCCCACGCGCCGGCGTCTGCCGCCGCGGTGCTCTCCGACGCAGCCGACCCCAACGAGACTTGCGTGCTGCCTGCCTTCGATAAGGACTTTGGCATCCCCAAGGTCGATATCCCCATGCCGGTGTCCCTGCGCGATGATGCCCAGCCCAAAAAGCAAAAGCCCAAGCGCAAGGTCCACCCCGACGAGGACGCCTATCACAAGCACAAGCGCCATATCCCCAAACCGCTCATCGTCATCGCGGTGCTCGCCGCCGTGTGCGGTGGTGCGTATTGGTTTGTGACTGCCGATCCCATGGGCGTCATGCCCGGCTTTTACGACCAGTTTGGCCAGGCCGCCAAGACCACCTTCCCGTCGCGCCAAAAGGGCGAGGCCACCGATAAAGAGCCCAAGCAAGAGAATACGTCCGAGGTCGTTCAGGAGGAGACCGTCTTAACCGACGACCAGCTCTACACCAGGCTTGACGGCCTGTACCAGACCATCGTGTCGTACAGCGACGAGGATCAGATCGGCGAGGTCATCGATTCGTTTAATAACGGCTATCTGCGTACACCGCTCTCCACCCGTCAGGAGCTGTCGCAGAGCGCCTATGCCCTTCGTGACCAGATTAAAAAGACCCAGGATGAGCTCAACACCCTCAAGGTTCAGGACGACACGGCCTATGCGGAGGACATCGATCATCTAAAGCAGCTTGCCCAGTGGATGTACGAGCGTGTCGACGTGATCTGCCAGAGCTGGGATATCTCGCTGTCCATTCCCGATGGTGAGTCGCTGAGCGCCCGTCAGAGCGAGATCCTGGCGCCCATCGCACAAGGCGGCAACAGCGCGCTTAACCAGTACGACGCCAACGTGAGCGCATGGAGGCCGCAGCAGCGTTCGTAATTTGTTGCCCTCTGGCGGCATAACCTGCGTGCGCAATTGATGGAAGCCCGTGCTTATTGCTACAATTCGTACAAATATGCTTTAAACGCACGAGGAAGGAACCACATGTTTGGTTTTAAGAAAGAGCTCTATACGCCTGAGTACCAGCTCGTCGGTGACGAGTACGCGGTGATCGAGACGTCGAAGGGTACCATCAAGGTCAAGTTTGACGGTGAGGGCGCCCCCATCCATGTGGCGAACTTCTGCGAGCTTTCCACGATGGGCTTCTATGACGGCCTTAAGTTCCATCGCTATGTGCCCGGCTTTGTGATCCAGGGCGGCGACCCCAATACCCGCGATATGTCCGGCGCCGACGTCGCTGCCGGCCTTGAGGGTCCCGACGGCATGCCCGGTACCGGCGGCCCCGGCTACTGCATCAAGGGCGAATTTGCCACCAATCCGCGCAACAGCCATGTTGACGGCGCGCTTGCCATGGCTCGCTCCATGGATCCCGATTCCGCGGGCTCGCAGTTCTACTTCTGCCTGGGTGCCCAGCACAACCTCGACTCCGGCTATACCGTCTTTGGCACCACGGTCGAGGGCCTCGACGTCATCTCGCAGCTGCGCGCCGGCGACGAGATCGTTCATGTCGAGATCGTTCACGAGTAAAGGGGACTTCCTTGAATAGCCAGCTGATCCAACAGGGCCGCGCCGCTTATCGCGCGGGTGATTTTTCCGCTGCCGCCCAGATGCTTGGCGCGGCAAAGACTCCCAACGAGATCATGGGCGAGGCCGACCACCTGCGCGGCAACGCCTTGATGCATCTGGGCATGTACGCCGAGGCCGCCGAGGCCTACGCCGCAGCCCTCAACGACGGCGCCTATGGCAAGCGCGGTGCCCTGCTCACCAACCGCGGCAAGGCACTCGCCGCGGTGGGCGACTACACCACGGCTGCCCAGGCGTTCTCTGCAGCTACCCAGGACGCTTCCTACGCCACGCCTTTTAAGGCGTACCTGGGTCTGGGCAACGCGCTGTTCCAGTCGGGCGACTATGCCAACGCCGGTACCGCCTTCCGTCAGGCTGCCATCGACGGCGCCAACCCGGCTCCTGCCGCCGCCCTCGGCGATCTGGGCCGCTGCTTCATCAAGCTCGGCCGCCCCGCGGACGCCGTTGAGACCTACCGCACGGCTATCGACTTTGCCGGTCCGCGCGACGACACGCGCGCCCTCAACGCCGGTATGGGCCAAGCGCTTTCCGCCGCCGGCCGTCCCTCTGATGCGCTCGATGCCTTTAACGCCGCTACCGCCGACGGTATCTACCGGCTCACGCCCGAGCAGGCCGACGAGCTTGCCCGCGTGCACGACTCGCTCGCCGCGCTTTCGGCCCAGACGGCCATGTCCACGGCTCCGGCTCCCGCGATGGACGCTCCCGCTGTCGATCCGCTCGATCCCACGGGCGCGACCGGTCAGTTTATGCCCGACCCCTCTGACACCGGCTTCTTTACGCTGTCCGAGTCCGAGATGGTCCAGCAGGACCGCAAGCAGGCCAAGGTGCGTCGTCGCCACCGCCACACGGGTCTTAAGATCTTCCTGGTGCTGCTTCTGCTCATCGTGATCGCTGCCGGCGGTCTTGGCTATGCCTATACGCGCGGCATGGGCGTCCCCTCGCAGGAGTCCGTCATCACCGACCTGTTCCAGGCTGCCGGTGACGGCGATACCGCCAAGGCCGAGTCCTGCCTGGCCTCGAGCCTGTCCGAGGACGCCAAGGCGATGATCATCTCCTCGATCCCGCAGGGCGCCACCGTCTCCATCGAGGGTATGGATCAGTCCATGACCGAGACCACCGCCAAGGTGAAGGCTTCGCTGTCCAAGGGCGGTGAGCAGGAGTACACCGTTAAATTCGTGCGCTCCGACAACCATATCGGTTGGGCTGTCTCCTCGCTCGACATCGATTTCTCGGCCGCTGACAACCAGTAGTGACCTTATGAGATTTGGCGCTGCCCGGTGCTTCACCGCAAGTGAGGTGCCGGGCTTGCGCTAGTATGATGGGCTAGTAGTTTTCCAGCAATCATCCAACACATCAGGAGTTGCGTTGTTTTCTTTGATGGATATGTTCTTCGGTAGCTATGCGGGCGATCTCGCCATCGACCTCGGCACCGCCAATACGCTCGTCTCCGTGCGCGGCAAGGGCATCGTCATCCGCGAGCCCTCCGTTGTCGCTATCGACAAGAACGACGAGCGCATCCTGGCAGTCGGCATCGAGGCCAAGCGTATGCTCGGCCGTACGCCCGGCAACATCGTGGCCGTTCGTCCCCTTAAGGACGGCGTCATCGCCGACTTCGATGTCACCGAGGCCATGCTTCGCTACTTTATCGACAAGGCTTCCGAGAAGCGCTATCCGTGGACTCCGCGTCCGCGCGTCGTCGTCTGCGTTCCCTCCGGCGTCACGTCGGTCGAGAAGCGCGCCGTCTTTGAGGCCACGATTCAGGCCGGCGCTCGCCAGGCCTACCTGATCGAGGAGCCCATGGCGGCTGCCATCGGCGCCGACCTACCCGTCGAGGAGCCCACGGGCTCCATGGTCATCGATATCGGCGGCGGCACCACCGAGGTCGCCGTTATCGCTATGGGCGGTATTGTCGTGTCGCAGTCCATCCGCATTGCCGGCGACGAGTTCGACCAGGCTATCCTGACCCATGTTCGTGATGCCTACAACCTGGCTATCGGCGAGCGCACGGCCGAGGACATCAAGATCAAGGTCGGCTCCGCCGTGCCGCTCAAGGATGAGCTCGACGTCGAGGTCAACGGACGCGACGTTATCACGGGCCTTCCCAAGACCGTGCGTATCGAGAGCGAGGAGATCCGTCGCGCGCTCAACAAGCCGCTCGACGAGATGGCCAAGGCCGTTAAGGACGCTC
Organism: uncultured Collinsella sp.; assembly: GCA_937995345.1. Taxonomy (GTDB): domain Bacteria; phylum Actinomycetota; class Coriobacteriia; order Coriobacteriales; family Coriobacteriaceae; genus Collinsella. The sequence goes on from CALKKS010000014.1 coordinate 20,077, forward strand.
TGGACGCCACGCCGCCCGATCTTGCCTCGGACCTTATGTACTACGGCATTCTGCTGACCGGCGGCGGTGCGCTGCTGCGCGGCCTCGACGTGCGCCTGCGCGACGAGACCGGCGTTTCGGTCAACGTCAGCCCCACGGCGCTCGATAACGTCGTAAACGGCTGCGCCCGCGTGCTCGAGGCCAACGCCTTTGACGGTGGCTTCGTCCAAACCAATGCTTAATTTCCAAAAGGTGGATTCCATTTGGCACGATCTTCGGGTTTCTCTCCAAATCTGAATACCAAGCGACAATCAACGGGTATGCGCCCGTTGATTGTTTTCAGCCTGATTTCGGTGTTGCTGCTCACGTTTTATATCCGTGAGGGCGAGGCCGGGCCGATTCATGCCGTACGCTCGGGCGTGACGACGATTACCTCGCCGGTGCGCTTTGTGGGCTCGGCTGTGGCGGCTCCCTTCAACGCGATCGGCAACGTGTTCTCCAACCTCACGGCTTCGCAGGAGTCGCTCGACGACCTCAAGAAGCAAAACGAGGTGCTGACCTCTAAGGTCGCCGAGCTTTCCGAGGCTCAAAAGACTGCCGAGCGTCTGGAGGGCCTGGTCGGGCTGCAATCGACCTACAACCTTAAGTCGACCGCTGCCCGTATTGTCGGTGCGTCGGGCGATGCCTGGACCTCGACCGTTACCATCGACAAGGGCACTGCCGACGGCCTTACCATCAACATGCCCGTGACGAGTTCTGCCGGTGTTATCGGCCAGATTATCGAGGTATCGGCCAAGACCTCTACCGTACGCCTGATTGGCGACGAGAACTCGGGCGTGTCGGCTATGGTGCAGGACACGCGCGCCCAGGGTATGCTGCAGGGCCAGCCCGATGGCACCCTGCGCCTTGAGTACGTGAGCGTCGACTCCGACGTCAAAGTGGGCGACATCATCGTGACCTCTGGCATTGGCGGCGTGTTCCCCAAGGGCCTGCCGCTCGGCACCGTTTCTTCGGTGGAGAAGTCTGCCAACGATGTGTATTACACCATCGTCGTACGCGCCCAGACCACGGCAGAGAATAACGAGGAGGTGCTCGTCATCACCTCGCTTACCGACGAGCAGTCGGCCTCGGACGAGGACGTGAACTCTGCTAACAGCACACCGCAGGGCACCTCGCGCGATTCGGCAACCAAGACGAAGGACGAGGACTCGGACGAGAGCTCCGAATCGTCCGAGACAACCGATTCCGGCTCGAGCGAATAGGGAGGGCATGTCCATGGATCTACACGAACAGGGGGCGAGCTCCCGTACGTTTGCTATCGCCGCCATTGCCTGCGTACTCCTGCAGGCGGGCCTAGCGCCGCAGATTTCCATCGCGGGCGGTCGCGTCAACTTTATGATTATCCTGGTGTGCCTGAGCGTGTTCTCGGGCGATCCCACGCGGGCTGTCGTCTGCGGTTTTTGCAGTGGCCTGTTCTATGATCTTTCCGCTGCCGTTCCGGTGGGCATTATGTCGCTGCTGCTGACGGTGGGCAGTTTTGCCCTGGTGCACAGCGCGGCCGGTCAGACGGGCGGCTCCCCGAGCGCGCGCGGTATTACCGTGGGCGCCTTTGCGCTTGCCATCAACGTGGTCTACAGCATCATCTTGCTGTTTATGGGTTTGGAGTCGAGCTTTGTGGTGGCTGTTTTTGGTCATGCACTGCCGTCTTCGATCCTGACGGGTCTGGTTGCCATTCCGTTTTTGATGTCCGGTGTCGTGCCGCAGTCCGGTTACGGATTCTCCGCACGCGGTGGTCGTCAGACGGGCATGCGCTTCAAGCCCAAGACCCGCAAGCTTAAATAGGGGAGGCCCGTAGATGTCTTCCCAGATGACGGTTATCATCGCCGGTATCGTGCTGGTCGTGGCCATTGTGGTCGCGCTGGTCATTATGCGCCGCGGCGATTCCCGTTTTACCTACGACACTCAGCATGGAACGGCCCCGCGTGCCACCGAGGGCGAGGGCAATACCGCCGCTACCGCCTTCAAGGGTCGCTTCTCCATCCTCACTGCCGGCGTGGGCGCGATGTTTGCCGCGCTCGCCGTCAAGCTGTGGGGTATGCAGATGGTCTCGTCGGACTACTACGACAAGCAGGCCAAGAGCAACCAGACCCGTACTGTCACCACGCCGGCTGTGCGCGGGCGAATCCTTGATCGCAATGGCGTGGCGCTCGTGCAAAACCGTCCCTCACTTGCTGTCGTGGCCTACCGCGACCTTGCCGAGGACACCGTGCTGGTGCGCCATCTTGCCAACGTGCTCGGTATGCCCTACGTCGCGGTGCTGCGCAATATCCAGGACAATTCCGAGGGCGCTCAGAGCCTGCATACCATCGCGACGGACGTGCGCCGCTCCACGGTTGCCTATATCAAGGAGCATGCCGGCGAGTTCCCGGGCGTGAAGATTGCCGAGCGCACCGAGCGCCAGTACCCGTATGGCGAGACGGCCTGTCACATTTTGGGTTATACCGGCACCATTACCTCTGAGCAGCTCGAGGCACAGAACAAGAAGGCTTCGGGCGATAACGATAGCGCTGCCGGTCAGATTACGTACCAGTCTGGTGATATCGTGGGCCAGGCGGGTGTCGAGAGCTACTACGAGAACTTGCTGCAGGGTATTCGCGGCGAGCAGACGGTTAAGGTCGATGCCTCGGGCAACGTGACCGGACAGGCCGGCGCCGTGCCTGCCAAGGCCGGCTCCGACATTAAGCTCACGCTTGACCTCAAGATTCAGCAAGCCTGCGAGACGGCGTTGGCGAGTGCTATCGAACTCGCCAAGACCACGGGTTACAGCAACGCCGGCAACGGCGCCGTGGTGTGCCTCGACCCCAACAACGGCGAGATTCTGGGCATGGCAAGTGAGCCCAAGTTTGATCCGTCCGTGTTTATCGGTGGTGTCTCCAACGACGTGTGGACCGAGCTCAACGACGACGAGGGTTCGCACCCGCTGCTCAACCGCGCTATTAGCGGCCAGTACATGTCGGCTTCGACCATTAAGCCGCTCTCGGCCTTGGCGGGCCTTGAGTTTGGAACCTATACCTCGGGTCAGACGACCAACTGCACGGGCTATTGGACGGGCTTGGGCAAGTCGTGGGGCAAGTATTGCTGGCTGCACTCCGGCCACGGCACCATGACGCTGCAGTCCGGTATCGCCAATTCGTGCGACCCCGTGTTCTACGACATGGGCAAGGCGTTTTTCTACAACGACCAGCACCCTGAGGGCCTGCAGGAGGTTTTTCGCCGCTGGGGCCTAGGCAAGACCTGCGGTATCGATCTGCCGAGTGAGGGCGCGGGCCGTATTCCCGATGCCGAGTGGAAAGAGTCGTACTTTACCGACGCCTCTGCCGAGGACCGCAAGTGGAATGCCGGCGATATGACCAACATTGCCATCGGCCAGGGCGACATTCTGGTGACGCCCCTGCAGATGGCGTGCGCTTATATGGGTCTTGCCAACGGCGGCAAACAGTACGTGCCCCACGTGTTTTTGTCTGCCGTGTCGCGCGATGGCGACGGCGATGCCTATAAGTACAACGGCAAGGGCAAGAAGAAGCGCCTGGAGGCCAAGATCAACAGCGATTCGGATTTGGCTCTTGTTCGCAACGGCATGCACGACGTGATTTATACGGCATCGACGTCCCTGGCGGCACACTTTGGCACCCTGACGCCGCAGGTATACGGCAAGTCGGGCACGGGAGAGAAAAGCGGCGAGGACGAATACGCGTGGTTCTGCGCATATGCCCCTGCTGACGATCCCAAGTACGTGATTGCCACCATCTTGGAACAGGGCGGTGGCGGATCGGACACGGCGATGCATGTCGTGCGCGACGTGCTCGGCGTGATTTATGACGAGCCCGATACCTCTTCGGCCTCGGGCGATTCTTCGGTTCGATAGGAGGTTGCGATGGATTTTTCGCCGGCGGACCTGTTCCGCTCAACTAAGACCGGCTCCCGCAGCAGCCTGGACCGCGTTAACAAGCAGCTCTCGGCCTCGCGCGGCACGTTCCGCCAGAAGGTACACATCGGTGTGCTGCTGGCTACCGTCGCGCTCGTTGCCTATGGCGCCATCATTATTTGGTCGGCCTCGCAGTTTAAGGCCGATGCCTCGTTCTCGCGCCACCTACTGGGCATTGGCATTGGCGCGGTGCTGGCGGTGCTCGTCTGGCGCACCGACCTGCGTGGCATTTCCAATTTCTCGACGGCGCTGCTCGTCATTGACCTTATTGTGATCTTCTCGCCCAAGATTCCGGGCCTGTCCTATACGGGCGGTCTGGGCATGACGGGCTGGATCAAGATCCCCGGTATCGGCCTGACCTTCCAGCCCGTTGAGCTCGCCAAGCTCATTACCATATTCTTTATCGCCACGCTTGGCTCGCAATACAACGGCCGCATCGATACCGTTCGCGACTACGTCAAGCTCTGCGGTATGCTGTCCATCCCGTTTTTGGCCGTCGTCGCCATGGGCGACCTGGGCTCGGGCCTGGTCGTGCTGGTGTCGGGCGCTATCGTCATCTGCATGAGCGGTGCACGCCGCGAATGGGTGCTGTCGACCTTGGCCCTGCTGGTTGGTTTGATTGCGCTCATCTTGGCGCTCGACTCGGTCTTTGATTCGCTCCTTGGCCACGACGTGCTTATCAAGCAGTATCAGATGAACCGTCTGACGGTCTTCATCGACCCCGACAATGCCAATTCGGATGATGCCTACAACCTGCAGCAGTCGCTCATCGCCGTCGGCTCGGGTGGCTTCTTTGGTAAGGGCCTGGGCCACGCGACGCAGTCGGCCGGCGGCTTTCTGCCCGAGTTCCACACCGACTTCGTCTTTGCCTTCCTTTCCGAGACCTTCGGCTTCTGCGGCTCCTTTTTGCTCCTGTGCCTCTACGTGCTGCTGATCTTCTCGACGATCCGCGTTGCCTTTAAGTGCGAGTCGCTGTTCTTGCGCCTATCGTGCGTGGGTATCGTCGGCATGTGGGCGTTCCAGACCTTCGAGAACATCGGCATGTGCATCGGCATGATGCCGATTACTGGTATTCCGCTGCCGTTTATTAGTTTTGGTTCGTCGTCGATGATGATTCAGTTGCTGACGGTGGGTATCGTACAATCCATATGGCGGCATCGTTCGGGCGCCGCGTAACCGCTGGAGGGGTTTGCCATGAAGATTCCCGTAGATAAGTTGACCAGCGCTTTTAAGATGGGCGCGTCTGTTAAGAAGGATTCCGATACACCGGTGCGTGTCTCGGTTTACCTTGATTCGACTGCGTCTCGCTTTTTGGTCGAGACGGTGCGCGATGCCTTTGTGCCGCAGACGACTTCGGGCATTGTGCGTGTTGATCGCCTGGGGGAGGACCGTATCGTTCCCAAGGCCGATACCGACGTGGTGTTGGTCCTCTCGTGCGGCTCCGACCGCCTGGAGAGTGCCGTGCAGGAGCTCGTGATCGCCGGCGCGCCCGTGTGCGTGCTTGCCGAGTCCGCCGTCGAGGTACCGTTCGTTGAGGAATCTACGCCCATGCTTGGCGTGGTGGCGGCGACCGACAAGACCTATCTGCTCGAGACGCTTGCCCGCTGGATTCTCGATCGTACGGACAAGGAGACGGCTTTTGCCGCCAACTTTGCCTTCATGCGCATCGCGGCGGCAAATCTCATCATCACCTCGTGCGCGCTCACCAACATGGCGACGGGCGCCCTGGTGTTTTTGCCGGGTGCCGACTATCCCGTGATGGCGCTGGCGCAGGTGGGTATGCTCTTTGAGCTCGCGGCCATCTTTGGACGCGGCATAAAGCCCGAGCGCGGCTATGAGGTCGTGGGCGTGCTCGCCGGTGGTCTGGTGATTCGCGCCGTCACCCGCGCATTGGTGAAGCAGACGCCGCACATCGGCTTTGTCGTTAAGGCACTTACCGCCGCCGCGGGTACCTATGGCATGGGCCGCGCGCTCGTGTCGCTCTACGAGCGCGATGTGGACTACAGCCGTGCCAACGAGGTCGCTGCCGCCACGTTCTCGCGCGTTCGCGACCTGGTGACCACGGTCGCCGGTGCCACCCGTCCTAAGAGTCCTTTCGAGGATGCATCCGATCTCGCTGCTTAGGGGTTTTCTGTTGCGCGTTCCATACCAAGACTGTTTTCATCTGATTGAGCCGTTGCTCGCCAAGGTCGAAAAGCCGAGTCGCTATATCGACCACGAGTGGGGCACGCTCTCAAAGGCCGATGCCGACTATCGCTGCTGCATGATCTATCCGGACGTGTATGAGGTCGGTCTGCCCAACCAGGGCATCGCCATTCTCTACAACATCCTTAATCAGGCCGAGGGCATCTCCTGCGAGCGAGGCTACGTGCCGTGGCCCGATATGGGCGACGCCATGCGCGAGGCGGGGATTCCGCTGCTGTCGCTCGAGGGTGCAGCGCCCGTGGCCTCGTTCGACATCGTCGGCATGCACGTGCCGCACGAGATGGCTGTGACGAACTTCCTCGAAGCGCTCGATCTCGCCGGCATTCCGCTGTTGGCTGCCGACCGCGCCGAGGACGATCCCATCATCGTCGCCGGTGGTCCCTCGGTGTATAACCCCGAGCCGTACGCGGCATTCTTCGATGCCATCCTCATTGGCGAGGGCGAGGAGTCGCTGCTCGAGATCTGCCAGCTGCATCGCCGCTTGCGCGACGAGGGCATCTCGCGCGCTCAGATTGTCGAGCAGCTCGCTACGGTCGCCGGTACCTATGTGCCATCCCTGTATGAGGTGCGTCATGACGAGCCCTGCTCGCCGCATGGCTACACCGTGCCGCGCGAGGGCAAGGACGTCCCGCCGGTAGTCTACAAGCGCGTTGTTGAGGACTTTGGTGCCACCAATCCGCTTTCTCAGTCGTGCGTGCCGTATGCGCAGCTCGTCCACGATCGCCTGTCTATCGAGATCCTGCGTGGCTGTGCCCGCGGCTGCCGTTTTTGCCAGGCAGGCATGACGTATCGTCCGGTACGCGAGCGCTCGGCCGACCAGATCGTGTCATCGGTAATTCAGGGCTTGGAAAAGACTGGCTATGACGAGGTGTCGCTTACCTCGCTTTCGACGACCGACCACTCCTGCATCCGCGACGTGCTCGGTAGGCTCAACCGTCGTCTGGAGGACACGGGCATTCGCGTGTCCATTCCGTCGCAGCGCTTGGATTCGTTTGGCGTTGATATGGCCGAGTCGGTCGCCGGCGAAAAGAAGGGCGGCCTGACGTTCGCGCCCGAGGCGGGCAGCCAGCGTATGCGCGACATCATCAACAAGAACGTGACCGAGGAGGACTTGGATCGCGCGGCCAAGGCAGCCTTCGAGGCCGGCTGGAACCGCATGAAGCTCTACTTCATGATGGGCCTTCCCGGCGAGCGCGACGAGGACATCGTGGCTATCGCCAACCTGGCCGATCACGTGCTGGAGCTTGGCCGCTCCGTGGTGCCCAAGGCGCGCCGCGGGTCTATCTCGGTGTCTATTTCTGTTTCGGTCTTTATCCCCAAGGCGGCAACACCCTTCCAGTGGTGCCCGCAGCTCGATTACGACGACGTCAAGCGCCGCCAGAAGCTGCTCATCACGAGCGTGCGCAACCGTGCCGTTCGCGTACACTACCACGATGCGGAGACCTCGCTTATCGAGGCTGCACTCTCCCGTGCCGGTCGCGATATGACGCTGGTCATCATCGATGCCTGGCGTGCGGGATCGCGCTTCGACGCCTGGGTAGAGCACTTCTCGCTCGACAACTGGAAGGAGGCCGCTGCCAAAAACGGCATCGACCTCAACGAGCTGGTGCACCTGCCCTACGAGCTGGATTGGCGCCTGCCCTGGGAGCACGTGAGTCCCGGCTGCACGCGCGGCTTCCTCGAGCGCGAATACCGCCGTTCGCTCGAGGGCGTCACGACGCCCGATTGCACCCGCACGTCGTGCACCGGCTGCGGAATCTGTCCCACGCTCCACGCCAAGAACGTATTGATGGGTGATCGCGCATGAGTGAGCGCTTGACCGACAATCCCACGCTTTTTAGGCTGCGCGTTCGCTACGGCAAGCGTGATCGCCTTAAGTACCTGGGCCATCTGGAACTAATCCATACCATTGAGCGCATCGTGCGCCGTGCGGGCCTGCCCTATGCCGTGACGCAGGGTTTCTCGCCGCATATGCGCGTGGGCTTTTCGTCGGCGCTGCCCGTGGGCACGTCGTCGACCTGCGAGTGGTATGACCTGTTTATGACCGAGTTCGTCGCGCTTGACGAGGCTTTTGAGCGCCTGGCATCCGCGTCCCCGGCCGATCTGGCGCCTATCGAGGCCGCCTACATCGACGTGCGCACGCCGGCGCTCACGGCCCAGCTCACGCGTCTGTCGTATCGCATCGACTTGCACCTGGACCCCGAGGCACCCGTGAGCGCCGACGAGGTGCGAGCTGCGATCGATACGTTGCGTGCAGGCCATGGCATCGACTACGCGCGCGGTAAGAAGAGCAAGCGCTTAGACCTTGACCGCACACTGGTGGGCTATGAGCTCACGGCGGGGGAGTGTGAGGACCATCTGGTGCTCATGCTCGACACCCACGCCGACAACGAGGGATCCATGCGTCCGGAGATTTTGCTTTCTGCTGCTGATGTTTTGTTGCAGGGCTTGACCCCGGGCGTCGATGCACCTATTGTTTCCACCGGTATGCAAGACCTCGTGACCATCTGCTCCTACGATGTCGAGCGTCAGAATCAAGCATGCGAGGACGACGAGGGCCGACTCGTCAGCCCCATACCTGTGCGAACTTGTGGATTTGCTCCACATACTCGTTGACGGGGGTATTATCGCCTGCTACTATATTCGGCTGTTGCACTAACTGATGCATGAAGGGCAAGTAAACATGTACGCAATCGTTAACACGGGCGGCAAGCAGTACAAGGTCGCCACCGACGATGTCATCACCGTCGAGAAGATCGAGGGCAATGAGGGCGACAAGGTCACCCTGCCGGTCATCTTCCTCAACGATGGTAAGAAGATCGTCACCGATCCCGACAAGCTGGCCAAGGCCAAGGTTACCGCTCAGATCGTTGAGCAGTTCAAGGGCGAGAAGCAGCTGGTCTTCAAGTTCCACAAGCGTAAGCGCTATCGTCGTCTGAAGGGTCACCGTCAGCAGCTCACCAAGCTGAAGATCGTGAAGGTCCAGGCTACGTCCCGCGCCAAGAAGGCTGTCAAGGCAGAGGCCGAGGCTGTTGCCGAGGCTCCCGTCGCCGAGTAGATTACACTCGTAACGAAAGAGTAGGTATACACAATGGCACACAAAAAAGGACTCGGTTCCTCCCGTAATGGCCGTGACTCCCGCGGTCAGCGCCTTGGCACGAAGCGCTATGCCGGCCAGACGGTAACCACGGGCACGATTCTCGTCCGTCAGCACGGCACGCACATCCACCCGGGTGAGAACGTTGGCCGTGGCAAGGACGACACGCTGTTCGCGCTGGTCGACGGTACCGTTGAGTTCCACAAGGGTATCAAGCACAGGGTCAGCGTACGCCCGCTCGCGAACGCGTAATTCACCCTTCATAGAGCACATATGTGGGAGGCACTTGAGTTTTAGGATTCAAGGGTCTCCCTCTTTTTGTAGGAGGCGATTCTGTTGTCACAGTTCACCGATATCAGCCGCATTAACGTGTGCGGCGGCGACGGCGGAGCCGGATGCATGTCGTTTAGGCGCGAGGCATTTGTCCCCAAGGGCGGCCCCGATGGCGGCGACGGCGGTCGTGGCGGCAATGTCGTCATCCAGGCCGATGCTCAGCTGTCTTCGTTGATCGATTACCGCTTTAAGCATCACTTCCGCGCCGAACGCGGCACGCACGGGCAGGGTGCCCGTCGTAACGGCAAGAGCGGCGAGGATCTGATCCTGAAGGTTCCCATGGGCACCGTGGTGCGCGAGCTCGACCCCGAGACGCAGACCCCGATGTTCGAGATTGCCGATCTGGTGCATGATGGCGAGCGCGTTGTCGTGGCGCCCGGCGGTGCCGGTGGCCTGGGCAACACGCACTTTGTGACGTCGGTGCGCCGCGCGCCCGCGTTCGCTCAGCTGGGCGAACCGGCCGAGGAGCACTGGATTGAGCTTGAGATGAAGCTTATGGCCGATGCCGCACTCGTGGGCTTCCCCTCGGTGGGCAAGTCCTCGCTTATCGCGCGCATGAGCGCCGCCCGTCCCAAGATCGCTGACTATCCGTTTACAACGCTCGTGCCGAACCTCGGCATGGTGCGTGCCGGTGAGTATTCTTACGTCGTTGCCGACGTTCCTGGTTTGATCGAGGGCGCAAGCGAGGGCAAGGGCCTGGGCCATCAGTTCCTGCGCCACATCGAGCGTACGGCGCTCATCATGCACGTCGTCGACATGACGGGCGGTTTTGAGGATCGCGACCCGGTCGAGGACTACCGCATCATCAACCGCGAGCTCGAGCAGTATGGCGCCGAGCTTTCGGAGCGTCCGCAGATCGTCGTCGCCAACAAGTGCGATGCGCCGGGCACGGCCGACAAGATTGCCGACCTCAAGCGCGCCGCGCTCGATGATGGACATATGTTCTTTGCCGTGTCCGCCGTGACGGGCGCCGGCCTCAACACGCTGATGCTTGCCGTGGGCGAACAGGTGGCTAAGCTGCGCGCCGAGCTGGCGGTCTCCGATGAGCCGGTCGATCTGCGCGACGAGGAGTGGGAGCGCCGCCGTCTGCAGCGCGAGAAGCGTTTCCGCATTGTCCAGGAAGAGCCCGGTGCCTTTCGCGTGGTCGGTCGTGCCATCGAGCGCATGGTCATCCAGACCGACTGGGAAAACGAGGAAGCCGTCATCTACCTGCAGCACAAGTTTGCGCGTATGGGTGTTGACGACGCGCTCGAGAAGGCCGGTTGCCGTGCGGGCGACGAGGTCCGCATTTGCCAGCGTGCCTTTGACTTTGAGGGCGCTGAGGACTTCTCGGAGTACGAGGAGCTCGAGGACGCTGGCGAGGACGTTGCCGTTGAGGCCATTGACGTGGCCGACGCTGCGGATGAGGGCGTCGAGGTTGTCGATGCGGCGGATGCCGCGGACGATGCCGAGACCTCGGAGGGCGAGTAAGCCATGTCGCTGCGCGGTGGAATCGGTTTGCCCGAGCTGCCCATAAAAGAGGGCAAAGAGTTTCGGCTTGGCATTATGGGCGGCACCTTTGACCCGATTCATTACGGGCATTTGGTTACTGCCGAGCAGGCGCGCGAGTCGCTCGACTTGGACGCTGTGCTCTTTATGCCGGCGGGCTCTCCCGCCTTTAAGCTTGACAAGCCGGTGACGCCTGCCGAGGACCGTTATGCCATGACGGTCCTCGCCACCGCCGCGAACCCGGCCTTTTTGGCGAGCCGGTTCGAGATTGACCGTCCGGGTGTAACCTATACGGCCGATACGCTTCATGCCCTTCGCGACTTTTACCCGCCGCAGGTAAAGCTCTACTTTATTACGGGCGCCGACGCGATTATCGATATTGTGACCTGGCATGATGCCGAGCAAATCGCTGAGCTTGCTACCTTTATTGCGGCGACGCGACCGGGCTTTGATATCGATACGGCGCGTGCCCGAATCAAAGAGTCGGGGCTGCCGTTCGATGTGCGCTATATTCAGATTCCGGCGCTGGCGATCAGCTCGACGAACATTCGTAAGCGAGTTGCCCGCGGCATGAGCGTGCGCTATCTTACGAGCGAGTCTGTGCTCGGCTACATTCGCAAGCGCAGTTTGTATGTCGATCTGGGTCAAGAAGATTTTGAGTGATGGGGGTCTACGTTGTCGGTAGAGGATCAGTTTGAAGGCGATGAGCGCGCGCTGCTTAAGCGCATTCAAGAGCTGCTTGATGTGCGTATGAAGGACAAGCGCAAGCGCTACATGCATTCGCTGGGTGTTGCCGAGACCGCACTTCATCTGGCCGAGGTCTACAGCGTTGACCGCTTTGATGCCGCTGCCGCCGGCCTGATTCACGACTGGGATAAGGTACTCTCCGACGACGAGCTCGTGGCCCGCGCGTTGCACTACGGCATCAAGGTTGCCGGCTCTCCTTCCGCCGCGACGCCGCTTTTGCATGGTCCTGTCGCCGCGTATGAGCTTCCGCAGCTTTTTCCCGAGCTGTCGCCGGCCGTTTTCCAGGCTGTCGACCGTCACACCGTGGGCGCTTGCGACATGACGCCGCTCGATATGGTGGTCTTTGTGGCCGACGCTATCGAGCCCAACCGTCACGGCGACTATGCCCATGCGCTGCGCAAGATGGTGGGGGAGTCTTCGCTCGATGAGTTGTTCTTCTCCTGTTTTGCGCAGGGTCTGGTCTACGTGATCCAGTCCGGGCGTTATCTTTATCCCACGGCAATTACGATTTACAACCATTACGCCCAGCTGCGCTAGCTCGGGCGTGTCTAGAAAGAGGTATTCCATGGCCGATGAGACCATGACCGACGAGCAGATTCTTGAAGGTGTGGAGCACAAGAGCTTCGTTGCCACGTCCGACCGCACCGCTGCCTCGCTGTCCGCGAGCGGAGTCGCCGCCGAGGACGTTGCCCGCGCCGCCGCGCAGGCCGCCTACGACAAGAAGGGCGAGGACGTTCAGGTGCTCGATCTGACCGAGCTCTCCGACGTGTGCGATTACTTTGTGATCGCCACCGGTACCAACAACCGTCAGGTCGATTCGATCGTCGACGAGATCGAAGAGAAGGTCGCCGAGGCTTGCGGCGAGCACCCGTTTTCCATCGAGGGCCGCGAGCAGAAGACCTGGATGCTCATGGATTACGGCTCGGTCGTCGTCCATGTCTTCACCCCCGAGGCCCGCGACTTCTACCGCCTCGAAAAGCTCTGGGGCGACGCCCCCCAACTCCCCCTCAACCTCCTCTAGGACCTTATTTGGGTCGGGGCTTTTCTAGAGCTACCCTCTACCCTTCGCCGGGCAGTTGCACCACCTGCAGCTGCCCGGCTTTCTTTTTGCTCAAAACGCAAATCATTGGGAGGAGAAGCGGGATTGGCGGCCGAAGGATAGAGCGGTGTCGCCGAATTTGTCCCGGACGGCGTCTATGGCGACGGAGAGGTCGCGGCGGTCGCTGGATTGGGCTCCGCGGTCATCGATCTTGCAGAACAGGTCGGTTTGGATACCGCCTTGGTGGTTGAAATCGCTCATGCCGATACCCGCCAGACGCACGTGCATGCCTTCTTGCCAGATATTGTCGAGCAGCTCGAGCGCTACGGCCACAAAGATATTCTCGTCGTCGGTGGGGTGGGGCAAGCGGCGCTGTGCCGTGCGTCCGCTGCCATACGAATACTTGAGCTTGAGCGTTACGGTTCCGCCTGTCAGCTCCTGACGGCGCAGGCGGCGCCCAACCGACTCGCCGAGCAACGCGATCGCCGCCTCGATATCCCCACGCTCAGTCAAATCTTTCGCAAAGGTGCGCTCATTGCTCACCGATTTAACTTCACGTTCCTCATCCAGGCTGGTGACCTCGGATACTTCGAGCCCCAAAGCACGTTGACGCATGCGCTCGCCATTCACGCCAAAGATTGCAGCCAGGGTGGACTCTGGCGCGCGTGAAAGCTCGCCGAGCGTATAGATGCGCATACGACGCAGTCGTTCCTCGGCCGAACGCCCGATTCCGCTCATAGCAGATACCGGCAGCGCAGCCAAAAAGCGCTGCTCGGTTCCGGGTCGCACAATGGTCAGCCCAAACGGCTTGTCGCGCTCGCTTGCGATCTTGGCCACGGTCTTGTTGCACCCAACGCCGATGGAGCAGGTCACTCCCAGCGCGGCCACGCGGTCACTTATGCGCCGCGCAACCAGCAGCGGGTCTTCGGGCGCAAAGCGACCCGGTGTGATATCGATAAAGGCCTCGTCAATGGATACACGCTCAACGCGCGGGGTCTCGTCGGCGAGAATCGCCATGACCTGCGCGCTCACCTCACGGTAGCGATCAAAGTGTCCGTGCGTCCAAATGGCCTGTGGACAGAGGCGCCGCGCCTCGGCAGAGGGCATGGCGGAGTGTACGCCAAAGCGACGCGCCTCGTACGAACACGTGGACACGACGCCGCGTGACTCGGCGTCTCCGCCCACGATGAGCGGCTTTCCGTGCCATTCGGGATGATCGAGCATCTCCACGCTCGCAAAAAATGCATCGAGGTCCATCAGGCCCACTGCCGGACCCGTCCAGGGCGGCGGCGTGACGCCCGCAGCATCCTCATAACCGTATGTATGTTCGCGTCTTTCCATGTCATGAGTATACCGCGCAGCTCATGTGGGGTGCGTGTATGTGCTTGCAAATCGCGAATTCTTGTCTAAGATATGGATTTGCCCTCGACTACACCGAAGAAGTTGGTCTCACGGACTTCACCTGCCCGCGTCGATGGCGTATTATGTTCAACTGTTTGTTTGTAGTTGCAGCCTAAAGCTGCTTGGTTGGAGGAGTTTCCTTTGGCAGTCAAGATTCGCCTTGCTCGTCACGGCGCTAAGAAGCGTCCGTACTACCGTGTCGTCGTCGCCGATTCCCGCGCCCCGCGTGACGGTCGTATCATCGAGGAGGTTGGCCGCTACAACCCGATGACCGCCCCCAAGACCATCAACCTCGACCTCGAGAAGATTGCTGACTGGCAGTCCAAGGGCGCTCAGCTCACCGACGCCGTCGCCGCTCTGGTCAAGGCCGCCAACGAGGGCGAGAAGACCGAGACCGTCGTCAAGAAGTCCAAGAAGCAGCTCGCCAAAGAGGCCGAGGCCGCTAAGGCTGCCGCTGAGGCCGCTGAGGGCGCCGAGGAGTAAATCGTGCCTGAGGTTGACGCTGCACAGCTCGAGGGTGAGGCAATGCTCTCAGATCGCATCGCCGATCTCGTCGAATATCTCGTTGTTCAGATCGTCGACGACCCGGATTCCGTGAGCCTCGAGGTCATCGATGGCGACGACGCCTCCACGATTGAGGTTTCGGTTGCCGAGGATGATGTCGCTAAGGTCATCGGCCGTCGTGGCCGTACCATCAAGGCCATTCGCACGCTCGCCCGTGCACTGGCCGCTCGCCTCGACACCGCTGTCGAGGTAGAGGTTCTGGGCTAGGACCTTGAGGTCCCAGTACAAAAACATCGCCCGTGTGGTCAAGCCGCACGGAAGGAAGGGGGAGGTCCTCGCGCAGCCGCTGCGGGGGCTTCCTTCTGTATTGGAGCCGGGTATGCGTGTCGCCTTGACGCCGCCGGCGCTCAAGCGCGACCGTTTTTGCACGGTCGTGTCCGTCACCGATACGGGCGATGGCGATCTGGTCTCGTTTGAGGGCATAGATGACTTGACGGCCGCTGAGGGCATCACCGGATGCTATGTGCTGGCCAATCGTGATGACTTCGAGCTCGATTCGCTCGACGCCGCCTATACCGACCTTATGGGTCGCGAGGTGGTCGATGAGCGCTTTGGTTCGCTCGGCTCGATTGTCGAGATCATGTCGACGCCCGCCAACGATGTTTGGGTTGTCGAAGGTGATCGGTACGGCGAGGTACTGATTCCCGTGATCGAGCAGGTTGTGCTCGATCTTCCCGACACAGGAACAATTTCCGTCCATGTTATGGACGGCTTGATCGATATGGACAAGTAGGGAGGACAGCATGCTGATAGAGACCCTTTCGGTCTTTCCCGAGATGTTTGAGCCCGTCATGTCCACGTCGATTTTGGGCCGCGCCCGCAAGGCCGGCCTTTTTGATTTTAAGGCGTATAACCTGCGCGACTGGACTCACGACCGCCATCGCACCGTCGATGACGAGCCGTATGGCGGCGGGCAGGGCATGCTTATGAAGGTCGAGCCCATTGCCGAGGCGATCGAGGCCATCAGCTCCGAGGGTCCCAAGCCCACCGTGGTGTTCTTCACCCCCTGCGGCGAGCCCTTTACGCAGCATGTGGCCGAGCGCCTGCTCAAAAGCGAGCGCCTGCTGTTTGTGTGCAGCCGTTACGAGGGCGTCGACGAGCGCGCATATGCGTATGCCGATGAACGCCTGTCGATCGGCGACTACGTGCTCACGGGCGGTGAGCTGCCCGCTATGGTCGTGGCCGATGCCGTCGTACGGCTCATTCCCGGAGCCTTGGGCGACGAGATGAGCAACGTGGACGAGTCGTTCTCGACCGCTGAGGACGGTGGCCTGCTCGAGTACGCGCAGTACACCCGCCCCGCCGAGTTCAATGGCGAGGGCGTTCCTCCAGTGCTCGTAAGCGGTGACCACGCCAAGGTCGATGCCTGGCGTCGCAAAAACGCCATCGAGCGTACCTGTCGTTGGCGTCCCGATCTTATCGAGACGGCACGCCTTACGGCCGAGGAGCGCGCGTACGCGCAGGAGATCCTGGATGCTTCGTATTCACAGAGCGAGGAGTGAGAATGGTTCCATCGCAGCATTCCGTGCTAAAGGGTGCGTTTGAGTGGATCGTGGTCGTCGCGATCGCACTGGTCGCCACCTTTTTGATTCGCTCGTTTGTGGTCGAACCCTTTGTGGTGCCCACCGGTTCCATGGAGTCCACGATCGAAATCGGCGACCAGATCCTGGCGCAAAAGGTCAGCCTCGAGCTTGGGCAGCCCGTCAAGCAAGGCGATATCGTGGTGTTCCACAACCCCGACGCCACGTCCGAGCATGACGTGCTGGTAAAGCGCGTCATCGCCACGGCCGGCCAGACGGTCGACCTGCAGGACGGCAAGGTCATCGTCGACGGCCAGGCGCTCGATGAGGACTATACGACCGGCATGAGCTGGCCGCTTTCGGTCCAGGCGCCCGCTGCCCAGGTGAGCTATCCCTACACCGTCCCTGACGACTGTGTGTGGGTGATGGGCGACAACCGCGAGAACTCTGCTGACTCCCGCTACTTTGGCCCGGTCGACCGCTCCGACTTGATCGCCGTGGCGCTCGTACGTTACTGGCCGCTCAACCGTATCGGCGCTATCGACTAAAAACCGCTATAGTACAGTACCTAACCGTGTAATCGTTTCGACGAGGGGATATTAGAGGCATGAACGCTTCATCGCTTTCCTTCCAAGACATCATCCTGCGCCTCCAGCAGTACTGGGGCGAGCAGGGCTGCGTCATTATGCAGCCCTATGACTCCGAGGTCGGTGCCGGTACCTTCCATACCGCGACCACGCTGCGCTCGCTCGGTCCCGCCGAGTGGCGCACCTGCTATGCGCAGCCCTGCCGCCGTCCCGCCGACGGCCGCTACGGCGAGAACCCTAACCGCATGCAGCACTACTATCAGTTCCAGGTGCTCATCAAGCCCTCGCCGGTCAATGCCCAGGAGCTCTACCTGGGTTCGCTGGCCGCCATCGGCCTGGACCCCAACGACCATGACGTCCGCTTTGTCGAGGACGACTGGGAGAGCCCGACGCTCGGCGCCTGGGGCCTTGGCTGGGAGGTCTGGCTTAACGGCATGGAGGTCACGCAGTTTACGTACTTCCAGCAGGTGGGCGGCATCGAGGTCGATCCCGTGCCCGTCGAGATCACCTACGGCCTCGAGCGTATCGCCATGTACGCCCAGGGCGTTAACTCCGTCTACGACCTGGTGTGGAGCTACCTGCCCGACGGCACGCCCATGACTTACGGCGACGTGTTCCTGGAGAACGAGCGCGAGTTCAGCGCTTACAACTTTGAGGTCGCCAACGTCGAGATGATGCGTCAGAAGTTTGACGACTACGAGGCCGAGTGCCACTCCTGCCTGGAGCGCAAGCTGCCGCTGCCGGCGTACGACTGCGTCATGAAGTGCAGTCATGCCTTCAACCTGCTCGATGCCCGCGGTGCGCTGTCCGCAGTCGAGCGCGCCAACTACATCCTGCGCGTCCGCGCCGTCGCCAAGGCGTGCTGCGAGGCCTATATGGCCGAGGTCGCCGGAATCAACGAGAATGCCGACCAGGAAGGCGAGGTGGCGTAAGCCATGGCAGACGCTAAGGATTTCCTGTTTGAGATCGGTACGGAGGAAATGCCCTCCGCGCCGCTGAACAATGCCGTCAAGCAGCTTGGCACCATGATTGCCAAGGGTCTCGACGAGGCCGGCCTGGCCCACGGCGAGGTCCGCGTGATCTCGAGCCCGCGTCGCCTGGCTGCGCTCGTTGCCGATGTCGCCACCGCGACCGATGAGGTTCACGAGGTCAAGCGTGGCCCCGCGGCCAACATCGCCTTCGACGCCGACGGTAACGCCACCAAGGCCGCCCAGGGCTTCGCCCGCAAGTGCGGTGTGGCTGCCGAGGACCTGGTCCGTCGCGAGGACACAGACGGCCGTGAGTACGTCTTTGCCGAGAAGAACATTCCTTCCGCCCCGGCCACCCCGATCCTGACGGCCCTGTGCGAGAAGACCATCGCCGGCCTGCAGTGGCCCAACTACCGCTCCCAGCGCTGGGGCCACGAGCACGCGACGTTCGTGCGTCCGGTCCGTTGGATCTGCTGCCTTCTAGGCGAGGACGTCGTGCCTGTGTCGTTTGCCGACGTGACGAGCGGCAACACCACGCGCGGCCATCGCGTCCTGGGCCCCGGTGACCATGTGGTCGCCAGCCCCGCCGTCTACGAGCAGGTGCTCGAGGACGCCGGTGTGCTTTCTGCCGAGCGCCGCCGCGAGGCTATCCTTGCCGGTATCGCCGAGGTCGAGGCCGCCCGTCCTGGCTGTCACGTCGATACGCCCAAGAAGGTCTTCGAGGAAGTTATCAACCTCTGCGAGTGGCCGACGGTGCTCGTCGGTACCTTCGATGAGGAGTTCCTCAAGGTCCCGCATGAGATCATCTGCGAGTCTATGCTCACCAACCAGCGCTACTTCCCGATTTATGACGGCGAGGGCAAGCTGACGCGTGAGTTCGTAATCGTCTCCAACAGCAAGCCCGAGAATGCCGAGCGCGTGATTGACGGCAACGAGCGCGTCGTGCGCGCCCGTCTGGACGACGCCAAGTTCTTCTACGAGGAGGATCTGAAGATCTCCCTCGACGAGTTCCGTGAGCGCCTGGCCAAGGTCGCCTTCCAGGAGAAGCTCGGCAGCGTGCTTGCCAAGTCCGAGCGTATTGAGCAGCTCGCGCTCGCTATTGCCCGCGAGGCTCACCTGGGTGCCCATCTGGCCGCCGATGCCGGCCGCGCCGCACATTTGTGCAAGGCCGACCTGGTGTCCAACGCCGTCGTCGAGTTCACGAGCCAGCAAGGCGTGATGGGCGGTTATTATGCCTCCGCGATGGGGGAGAACGACGAGGTCGCCCACGCCATTCGTGATCACTATCGTCCCCGCTTTGCCGGCGACGAGCTGCCCGAGGGCACCGCTGGCTGCATCGTGGCCTGCGCGGACAAGCTCGATACCATTGCCGGTATTTTTGCTATCGGCGAGCCCCCGACCGGCTCTTCCGACCCGTACGCGCTGCGTCGTGCCGCCATCGGCATCATCAACATCCTGCGCGACCGTCTGCCGATCGACCCCACGTCGCTCATCGACTTTGCGCTCGAACTCTATAGCGAGCAGGGCATTGAGTTTGACGCCGCCGAGGTTGCACAGCAGGTCCGCGACTTCTTCCACGGTCGTCTGGTGAGCATGGCCCGTGACGAGAAGATTCCGGCCGATACCGTCGCCGCCGTATCCGCGGTGCACATCATTGCCCCGTCGGTCTTCTTCGCCCGCTGCGCCGCCCTCGACGAGGCCCGCAAGAACGACGCCGAGACCTTCGACAACCTGGCGACTGCCTACGCCCGCGCCGCGCATATCTCCAAGCCCGAGCTGGGTGCGGAGTACGACCGCAGCCTGATGGGCGAGGTCGAGCTTGCGCTTGCCGACGCCTCCGAGTCCGCTCAGACCGCTGTTGATGCCGCCCTTGCTGCCGAGGATTACCCTGCCGCGTTTGCCGCTCTGGCCGCCCTGCGTGCCCCCATCGACCGTTTCTTTGACGAGGTTATGGTCATGGACAAGGACGAACAGCTTCGCGATAATCGCCTTAAGCTGCTCAACCGCTTCGAGGCCGTTTTCTCCGGCATCGCCAACATTGGTGAGCTTGCCCGCAAAAAGTAAGCTAGCCTGCGCATAAGCGCAAAAGGAGCCCCGTATGGATTGCCCGGTCACCGCTCGTCCCACCGTTATCGTTATCTCCGACTCGCTCGGTGATACCGCTTGTGAGGTGGTGCTTGCGGCGTCCGGGCAATTTGATGAAGGGGCTTTTCGTGTTTTACGTCTGCCTAAGGTGACCTCGGTGGAGCAGGTCAAGTCGTTTGTGGGCCCGCGAGTCGATGCCGACCATCGCGATATCGCCGTGTTCCATACCATCGTCGACCCGGCGCTTCGTGCTCGCGTGCTCGACTACTTGGGCATGCTGCATATTCGCTCGGTCGATCTGATCGGCCCGTCGCTTGCGGTGCTGTCGTCGCTTATTGGCGTGCCGCCAAAAGGAGTGGCGGGTGTGATCCATAAGACCGATGACCGGTATTTCCACCGCATCGAGGCCATGGAGTACTTTGTCGAGCACGATGACGGACGTGGTTGCGACGATCTGTCGGGTGCCGATATCGTGCTGCTGGGCGTGTCGCGCACATCCAAGACGCCGCTGTCGATGTATTTGGCCTATCAGGGCTACAAAGTCGCCAACGTTCCGTTGGCGCACGGTATGGAGCCGCCCAAGTCGATTTACGAGGTCGATCCGATGCGTCTGTTCGGTCTGATTTCGACCGTCGATGTGATTTCCGAGATTCGCGATAGCCGCCTGGGCGACGACTATGCCCGTGCCGTTGCCGGCTCCTATGCCGAGCCCGAGAGTGTGCGCAGTGAGCTCGAGGAGGCTCGTGCCCTCATGAAACGTCTGGGTTGCTTTGTGGTGCGCACCGACGGTAAGGCGATTGAGGAGAGTGCCTCCGAGATCATCGCTCACCTCGAAGAGATTCAAGAGGCAAGAGCCCGCCGTGCCGCCCGCCGCGCTCAATAGCAGTAGTCCTTTCTGGGATGATTTTTCTGGGACGGGGATTAAAAAAGGCTCTGTTAGACCAGGATTGACATACATGTGTCCCCACGGTGCCATATCGTTAGCCCCGTAGACCGCGACGGATGGGGGCAGCATGAACGCCGAAGACTTGGTAATCACCTTCAAGCGGAACATGGCGAAGCTGAGCAGGGCGGAGCGCCGCCGCGCGATCGAATCCGTCAGGGACGTTATCCGCGCGGCGGCGTTCGACGACGCGGCCGACTCCGCCTACGAAGTCGAATACTGCCCGCGCTGCGGGTCCGCCGCGGTCGTGAAGAAGGGGAAGTCCGGGAACGGCGAGCAGCGCTACCTCTGCCGGGGCTGCGGCAGGACCTTCGGCATGGGCAGCGAGCGCATCCTTGGGACGAGCAGGCTGCCGAGGGAGACCTGGATGGCCTACGCCGAGTGCTTCGTGCTCATGCTGCCCCTGCGCGAATGCGCGAGGCGCTGCCGCGTCTGCCTCAAGACCGCCTACACCATGCGCCACAGGCTGATCGAGTGCCTCTCGGCCTATTCCCCCTCGTTCAAGGTCGAGCGGGGCTGCGGCTGCGAGCTCGACGAGACCTACTTCCCCGAGTCGTTCAAGGGCAACCACACGAAGGGGTCGTTCACGATGCCGCGCCCCTCCCGGCAACGCGGCAAGCAGGTGCACAGGCGCGGGCTGTCGCGCGAGCGGATCTGCGTCATGACCGGCGTGAACGACTCGAACGAGACGTTCCTCGAGGCCACGGGGCGGGGCGCCCTTTCGAGGGAGCGCGCCATGGACGCGCTGAGGGGCCGCATCGCGGCCGGCTCGGTCGTCGCGACCGACAGGGCGGCCGCCTACGTCGGCGTCCTCGCCGAGCTCGAGGTCGCCGCGCACGCGGCCTACGACCCCAAGGACCGCTCCGGGGGAACCATCAACCGGATCAACACCGTCCATTCGCTCCTCGACGCCTTCATGGAGCCGTTTAAGGGCGTGTCGACGAAGCACCTCGATGCCTACCTCGCCTGGTTCAAGTGGCGCCGAACCTTCATGGCGGCCGATTCCGGCGCCGCCGAGCGCACGGTCGCGCGGCAGCTCGCGCACGGCGTCTGCAGGAGCCGCGTCCGCGACATGTTCAACGTGGAGCCGCCCTACATGGACTACTGGGCCGCGCCCGCCGCATAGAGGCGGTAGAATGGTCGCACCGCGATACACGAGGAGGGGTGAGGCCATGCCGTCGAACATACCGGCCACGACGATCCGCATCGACCCGGAGGTCAAGAGGGAGGCGACCGTCATCCTGGACGAGCTCGGCCTGTCCATGTCCACCGCCGTCAACGCGTTCCTCAGGGCGCTCGTCCGGGAGGGCGGGATGCCGTTCGAGATGAGGGTCAAGACGCCGGCGCCAGACGGGGAGACGGCGAGATAGCCGGCAGGTCGGCCTGAAACGGCAGGGCCAGGCGAGCAGCTCGTCCGGTCTCGGTCGCATCGCCCCCTCGCCGGATTCAGATCCGGCAAGGGGGCGACCATTGTGCAATCGCAAGAAGATGATGGGGCGGAATGTCAATCCTGGTCTAACAGAGCCTTAAAAAATCATTAGGTACACAATGATTTTTTAATCCCCGTCCCAGAAAAATCATCCCAGATGATTAGGTGGATTAAAATGCCCCGTCTCAAATTGACTGGTTTTGGTAAAGCGATTTAGCAAGAAACTTGCATTTAACCTGCTAATTTATTGTAGTGGTATCTTCATAAGGTAACCACCTTTACCTACCGTTTACCGCAGGTTTTAGCACGTTTACCAAACCGCGCATCCTCTGCTCAAGCCTGTTCAAATCCCGCCGTATAGTTCCCTCACGGCCCGCATCCGGCGGGTCGATTCGTTACCACGGTCGTGCGCGAGAGCGCATGGAAGGGGAAGTATCGTGAGCGATTGCAAGAGGGTTTACCGTTTTGGAACCGATGCCCAGGGCACTTGTGTCACCGAGGGCGACAAGTCCATGAACTTCGTGCTTGGCGGCAAAGGCGCGAACCTTGCCGAGATGAGCCGCATCGGTCTGCCGGTTCCCGGTGGCTTTACCATTACCTGCCAGACCTGTGTCGAGTACTCCGGCGCCGGCAACGTGTGGCCCGTGGGCGCGCTCGACGAAATAGTTGCCGCCGAGGTCGACCTCGAGGCCCGCTGCGGCAAGAAGCTTGGCGACGCCCGTGACCCACTGCTCGTCTCGGTACGCTCGGGTGCTCCGTTCTCCATGCCCGGCATGATGGACACGGTCCTCAACCTGGGCCTCAACGACGATTCCGTCCAGGGCCTTATCGCCCAGACGCAGAACCCACGCTTTGCCTGGGACAGCTATCGTCGCTTTATCCAGATGTTCTCCAACGTCGTCATGGGTGTTGACGCCGACCTGTTCGAGAACGCCCTGACCCAGGCACGCCTGGTCGCCGGCGTTCGCGTCGACTCCGAGCTTTCGGTCGAGGATCTGCAGGAGCTCGTCGAGACTTTCAAGGGCATTTTCTCCGACAACGTCGAGGCTGCCCTGTACCCCGAGCTCGAGGTCGCAGACGGCAAACCCGTCTTCCCACACGATCCGGAGCTCCAGCTGCGCCTCGCTATCCAGGCCGTCTTTGGCAGTTGGATGAACGAGCGCGCCTGCATCTACCGCAGACAGCACGGCATTTCCGATGACCTTGGCACCGCCGTCAACGTCCAGGCTATGGCCTTTGGCAATAAGGGCGAGACCTCGGCGACCGGTGTCGCCTTTACGCGTAATCCGGCCGACGGCACCAAGGAGTTCTACGGTGACTTTTTGGTTAACGCCCAGGGCGAGGACGTCGTTGCCGGCATCCGCAACACCGAGCCCATTGCCGACCTCAAGACCACCCCGGGCCTCGAGTCCGCAGGTGAGGAGCTTGAGCGTGTCTTCCTGACGCTTGAGGATCACTACCGCGACATGTGCGATATCGAGTTCACCATTGAACAGGGTAAGCTCTGGATGCTCCAGACCCGCGTGGGCAAGCGTACCGCAACCGCCGCCCTGCGCATCGCTATCGAGATGGTCGAGGAAGGCCTCATCACCCGCGAGGAGGCCGTGAGCCGCATTGATCCCGCGCAGCTCGACCAGCTCCTGCACCCGCAGTTCGACTCCTCCAAGAAGTACGAGGCGCTCGCATGCGGCCTTAACGCCAGCCCCGGTGCCGCCGTGGGCGAGGTCGTGTTCTCGAGCGATGATGCCGTCGCGCGTTCCGCCGAGGGTCATAAGGTCATTCTGGTCCGCTGGGAGACCAACCCCGACGACCTGAAGGGTATGGTCGCCGCCGAGGGTATCTTGACGAGCCACGGTGGTAAGACGAGCCATGCCGCCGTTATCGCCCGCGGCATGGGTACCCCCTGCGTCTGCGGTGTCGAGCGTTTCCATATCGACGCGGCCGAGAAGGTCGTGCGTATCGAGGGCAGCGATCGCGTGCTGCACGAGGGCGACATCATCTCCATCGACGGAACCCAAGGCATTGTCGTTGATGGCGCTGTCGATTTGGTCTCCGCTGAGCTCACCGGCGACCTGGACACCATCCTGTCTTGGGCCGACGAGATCCGCCTGGACGAGACTGACGGCCACGCCAACCACGTGCGCGTCAACGCCGACAACCCCGAGGATGCCGAGCTCGCGCTCGAGTTTGGCGCCGAGGCCATCGGCCTGTGCCGCACCGAGCACATGTTCCTGGGCGATCGCAAGAACATCATCCAGAGCTTTATCCTTTCTGACGATGAGGCCGTGAAGCAGCAGGCCCTGGCCGATCTGCTCAAGGTTCAGACCGAGGACTTCTTGGCGATGTTCAAGACCATGTCCGGTCGCGATGTGGTCGTTCGCCTGCTCGATCCGCCGCTTCATGAGTTCCTGGATGATCCTCGCGAGCTTGAGGTCGCCATCACCAAGAAGGAGGCCGCCGGCGCCAGCGAGGAAGAGCTCGCCGCCCTGCGTGCCCGCCTGCGTCGTATCGACGGCATGGTCGAGTCCAACCCGATGCTCGGCCTGCGCGGCGTACGCCTGTCCGTCGTCTTTAGCGACCTGCCGCTCATGCAGGTTCGTGCCGTGGCAACGGCTGCCGCCCGCCTTATCAAGGAAGGCGTCGACCCGCGTCCCGAGATTATGGTCCCGCTCGTTTCCATTACGGCCGAGCACGTTCAGACTCGCGAGGTCATCGAGCGCGTGATTGCCGAGGTTTCCTCCGAGGAAGGTGTCGAGCTCAACATTCCCGTGGGCACGATGCTCGAGCTGCCGCGCGCCTGCATGGTCGCCGACGAGATTGCGCAGCACGCCGACTTCTTCTGCTTTGGCACCAACGACCTCACGCAGACGACTTTTGGTTTCTCGCGTGACGACGCCGAGGCCAAGTTCATCCCGCTGTACATGCATAAGAAGATCTTGAAGGACAACCCCTTCGAGACCATCGACACGGCAGTGCTGGAGCTCGTGCGCATGGCCGTCGAGAAGGGTCGCGCTACCAACCCCGGCATGCACTTTGGCGTGTGCGGTGAGCACGGCGGCGACCCTAAGTCCATCAAGGGTCTGTTCAACGTGGCCGATGTGGACTATGTGTCCTGCTCGCCTTACCGCGTGCCCCTTGCCCGTCTGGCTGCCGCTCAGGCCAAGCTCGAGGCCAAGCGCTCCGCTTAACCGAGTCGCGTTCCATTTGCGCCTTTTACGCCCCCCTTCGCGCCGTCGCGCCCCCTGTGGACGCGGCGGCGTTTTACGTTGATTCAATACATTGGCAACTGACGGGAGGACTGCGATGAAAAACCTCACCAGGTATTTGCAACGAGCGCGTCGGGGAGCACAGATGACCCTGTGCTGGGTGGTCGTTGCGGTCACGGCGCTTTGCGGGATGCCGACAGCCGGTTTTGCCCTTCAGGATGAATCACGCGACGAGCTCTATGGCGACGTGGTCAACCCGCTCACCATTACGGTCAACGATCGCGACTGCACGTTTGTAGATATCGATGACGGCAAGCTCGAGGGCCGTACCTCGATGTACGACAACGTCTCGTTCTACACGGCCGCCGTCAAAAAGGTGCTGCCTAACTGGGCATCGCTTGCCTATAACATCCTTGGCTACGGCGGAGGCGACGACTCCAAGGACTTTTTGTACTGGGACCACGCCGGCAAGGGCTTTGAGAAGGACTTCGGTAAGGGTCACTACATCTATCTGTATGATGCGCTTTCGGGCGGCAACGGCGAGCATTCCGACGGCGCCGACAAGTCCATTCAAAGTGGCCTGACGTCGGCGAAAGGCCTGAACGCGGTTTATGAGCGCCTGACCGAAGATATCGCCGACTGCATCGGCCACAAGCTGACCGGCGAGGATTTTCGTAAATATGTGCCACTCGACGGTCTGTCGCAAGACACGAGCGAGCAAGATGTGATCTATGCCACCATCGCGTGCGTGGACAAGCTCGGCGGCACCTATCAGTACGATTTCAATGGCTTTGGCATCGCGTTCTATAACTTTAGAGTTCAGCAGCTCAACAGCGTGAACAAGCTTAACTGTGCGCCCGAGGACGCTCCGGGCTATTCGTTTGTCGATTCTAAGACCGAGCAGGAGCTCGTAACCTCGGCACTTAACGTCGGCTATGAGGACGCCTCGCAGAGCATCACGCTCGCCCGCGGTACCGAGGAGACGGTCGGCACGAGCACTTCTGAATCCGCATCGTATTCCAAAGGTGGCTCGTGGGGCGCTTCGGTAAGCCTCAAGGAGTCGCTGGGCGTGCCCGGAACGGTGAGCGAGGAGATCGAGACCTCGTTTTCGGCCGAAACCACGATGTCCCAGTTGTGGGAGGCGAGCAAGACCGAGGAACAGTCGATCACCACAACGGACAATCAGTCGGTCACCGTCAATATGACGATCCCGGCGCACACGCAGGTCAATAGCAAGCAGACGAGTTCTACCACGACGCTTTCCGAGGACTATGACCAGCCGGTGGGCGTGACGTTCGACGTGATCATCTTTAACATGAACGGCGAGTGCTACGACGACAACGCCGCCGTGCAGGAGTTCCATACCGCCGGTTATGACCAGCGCTCGTTCTACACCACCTTTGGCGATCAGTCGACCGACGCCGTGCAGAATCTGTTCCTGCGTTCAATCGCCCATCGTGGCGACGACGGCTACGATACCACCGCCGGAAACGTCACGAGCTGGTCGTATCGCACCAACAACCACATGGTGCGCGCCATCGATTGGAATTCGGTCCTGGCCGATCGCGAGGTGCCTTCGCGCAACGGCGGCGCCCCGCGCACGTGCAACGTGCTCAACGACATGGCCGCGACCTATCCCATGTCTATTACGGGTTCCAATCTGTCGTTTGAGTCGGTGACGGTCGATACGCAGCTGGGTACGCCGCAGCCTATTAAGCCCATCTCCAAGATTCTCGTGTCGCTGCAGACCGATAAGACCCGAAGGCTTACGGTTGGAGACGAAGACCCCATCTCTTCCTATCGCGTGCGTGCAAGGGACGAGGACGATGTTGACTACTACGGCTTTGTGAAGTCGTCGGGCGACTGGCGCGTGGTCGATAAAAAGGGCAAGGAATGCAAGTCCGACGTCATCGGGATCCAGACCGACCCTGTTACCCACGAGCAAGTCGTAGTGGGCAAAAAGGCCGGCACCGCCTACGTAAAGTACTTTATCCCCGAGGACACCTATGTGGACGTGAACGGGCACGTCTCGACCAATGACGAGATCGACGCCGCAGCCTACAAATATAAGGTAAGTGACGTGGCGCCCGAGCCGTTTAACGGCAGTATCAAACTCGAGGGCTCGGCGCAGACCGTCGTCGGCGTTGAGGAGAACCTTAACGGCATCGACGGCCTGACAGCTACGGTCTATGACACGACGGGCAAGGAAGTCGATAGAGTCTGCAGCTGGGAGGCCCAGGAGCTCGAGAGCAAGGGCATTTCGGTCGCGACAGACGGCGCGATGACCATCTCGCAACCGGGCACCTTCCATATTCGCGCCTTTATTGACGGCGTGTATTCCGATTGGGCCGAAGTCATCGCCGCACCCGCACCGGTCGACCCAATGACGACCGTGGTCGAGACACCGGTGAGCGTTACGTCCGTATCTTCGGGGGATTCTTCGGCAACGACGGATAGCACGGCTCCTGCCCAGGGAGAGCAGGAAGCTTCCGATGCGAGCGCGGCCGAGTCTGCTCCGGCGAGCGAGGATGCCACTGCATTGACTGATGGCGCCGCGCCTGCTGCCGCGAAGGATGCCTCGTCGATTCCTACGGGCCTCGTTACCGTTTTGACCGATATCTGCCGCTACGGCATCGATCACGGCCTCATCAGCACATCAAACAAGGAAGAGATGAGCAAGCAGGACTTCGACATCTTGGGCATCCTGTACCTGATGGCGGACAGCCAGGACCTGGTGCCCCAAGACGCCGAGGACGCGATGAACGATTGGGCCCATGACAACTATAATGACGACGAGCTTGCCACCTGGAAGCAGCATGCGCTTTCGGCGCTGCTCGAATACGGCTATATCGCGCCCGGAACGACCGTGACGACGCCGACGACTGATGCTGCGAACGGCGCATAAGTGCAGAAAGAGTGCGTGTTTTTGTCTTTTTGCGCACAGGCAAAATAGTTCTTGCAGCCAAGGTTGTGGCGTGTATACTCGAATACGTTTGTTCAACTACGTGCCGGCCAAGGTGGTACGGCACCTCTAGAAGAGTAAGGAATTGCACATGGATTACATCCGCGCAATCGAGCGTCAGCAGATCCGCGAGGACATCCCGCAGGTCCGCGTTGCCGACAACGTCAAGGTTCACTACCGCATTAAGGAGGGCGACCGCGAGCGCATCCAGGTTTTCCAGGGTGACGTCATCCGCATGGCCGGCGCCGGTGCCCGTGAGACCTTCACCGTCCGCAAGATTTCCTTCGGTGTCGGTGTTGAGCGTACCTTCCCGCTTCACAGCCCCAAGATCGCCAAGCTCGAGGTCGTCCGTCATGGTCGCGTCCGTCGCGCCAAGCTGTACTACCTCCGCGACAAGGTGGGCAAGGCTGCTCGCATCCCCGAGAAGCGCTAAGAAGATCGCAGCGTCTGTCCACTCGTTTGGACAAAAGGGTCACCTTCGGGTGGCCCTTCTTTTTATCTGATTTGCATGCAAGGAGGCCCCGATATGGCCAACATGACGAGCTCGGTTTCGGCATCGCAGGTTGCCGGCGAGCTGGCGAGCGCCACGTTTGAGGAGATCCCCGCCCTCGTGGGGCATTATCGCGAGGATCCGCGCCAGCAAGTGATCAAGGCTTGCGAGCGCGCCCTTAAGCGCCATGCCAAGGAACTTGCCGAGCGCGAGCGCGTCAACGGTATGTACGAGCTGATGCACGAGCTCGGTGGGGATGGCGTGGTCGTGGGTGTCGACGAGGTGGGTCGCGGCTCGGTGGCCGGTCCTTTGACGGTGTGCGCCGTGTGCCTTCCCATGGAGCCGCGCGTCTGGGGCATCAACGATTCCAAAAAGCTCACGCCGGCGCGCCGCGAGCTGCTCTCGGTGAAGATTGCCGAGGTCGCGACGGCGATTGGTTTTTGCCATATCGCGCCTGCGGATATCGATGATATGGGCATGGCCCGCGCCATCCGAGCTGCCGTCGCGGGCGCCGTGGCCGATACGGGGCTTGAGCCCGATTGCGTGCTTATGGACGGTAACCCCTTGGGTGCCGTTCCCAACGAGCGCGACGTGGTGAAGGGCGATGCCAAAATAGCCTGTATCGCCGCGGCGTCCATCATGGCCAAGGTCACGCGTGACGAGATGATGGTCGAGTACGATGCCGAGTACCCTGAGTATCATTTGGCCGAGTCGAAGGGCTACGCAAGCCCTGAGCACATCGAGGCGATTCGCAAACATGGACTTTGTCCGTTGCATCGTGTGAGCTTTTGCGGAAACTTTCTGCAGACTGAACGCCTTTTCTAGGTCAATTGTGGAGACAGGGACCTCTGGCGTTTTATAAACCTGCTGGTAGCGGGCCGTGTGCAACGTGATAGTTGCGTACGGCCCGTTTTTTGTCGGTATTTGGTCAGCTTTTGGTTTGTTTCCGGTACTTACCCGCATGAAAGGCGCCCTCATCATCGGGGCAATGCAGTGTGCGGGAAAGGAGACCCCATGTGTGCCGCAAGCAAAAAGAGCAAGACGCAGCAACTCAAGGAGCGCTGGGAAGACGGCGAGCTCGACTGCGGGGCGATTACGCCCGAGTTTATCAAGGGGCTCAGTCCTCGCGAGCTCGGCATGCTGGGCGAGCTGATCACCATCGATTACTTTAACGAGCGTGGATACACCTTGTTGGAGCAGGGCTATCGTTGCATTGAGGGCGAAGCCGATCTGGTGCTGCTCGATGAGCTCGACGATGTCGTGGTGATGGCCGAGGTCAAGACGAGACGCGTTGCCCTGGATTGCACCACGCGGGTCTTTCCCGAGGAGGCCGTGGACGCCCAAAAGCAGCGTCGGTATCGCCGTATCGCAAGTTGTTATCTCATGGAGCACTATCCGCTCAGGTCGATTCGCTTCGATGCCGTGGGTGTCACCATCCGCGGCGGGCATATCGCCGAGATCGAGCACCAGTACAATGCGTTCGATTGGCAGGTGTCGTGATGGCGTTCGAGACGTTTGCCGTACACGCGGCCTGTATCCGCGGCGTCGAGGCAATTCCCGTCACCGTCGAGGTCTCGCTTGCCGGTGGCGTTCCGGGCATCCAGATGCTCGGCATTCCGAGTATGGAGGTGATGGAGTCGCGCGGGCGTATCCGGTGCGCCATGCGCTCGGCAGGCTTCGAGATCCCGCGCTCTGGCATTACCGTCAACCTGGCACCCGGCGATATCCGTAAAACTGGCAGCGGTTTTGACCTGCCGATTGCCGTCGCGGTTCTGGCGGCCGATGGGCAGATTCCCCGTGACAACCTCGATCGCTGCCTTATCGCAGGTGAGCTTGGTCTGGACGGCACCGTGCTGCCCGTCAAGGGCGAGGTGGCGTTTCAGCTCTTGGCGCGCGATATGGGGCTTTCCTTTATCGCCGGTAGGTCCGATCAGCATGTCCCGCTTGCGGGCGTTGACTGCGGGTTTATCGACCACCTATCTCAGCTTGCCCACGGCATGGGGGATGCCGCACGGCATTATCTGGATTCCGAAGTGCTCGAGGCGACCTTTGAGCCCGAGCTCGATTATGCCGACGTTCTGGGGCAGGAGGTCGCCAAACGTGGCATGGCGCTTGCGGCCGCCGGCGAGCTCGGCCTGCTCATGATCGGCTCGCCCGGTTCGGGCAAGACCATGCTTGCGCGGCGCATGACGGGCATTTTGCCCGAGCTTTCTCTCGAGGACCAGCAAGAGGCGCTGTGCATCCATTCGGTCTTGGGCGAAAACATCGATGGACTGCTTGCGGGGCATCGGCCCTTCCGCAGCCCGCATCACAGCATTTCGACCGCGGGACTCATCGGCGGCGGACGACCGGTGCATCCGGGCGAAATTAGCCTGGCTCATGGCGGCGTGCTCTTTTTGGACGAGCTCGCCGAGTTTCCCACCGGCGTGCTGCAGACGCTGCGTCAGCCCATCGAGCGTGGGTACGTGAGGATCGTGCGCGTTGACGGGGCCTTTACGTTCCCATCGCGCTTTCAGCTGCTAGCTGCGAGCAACCCCTGCCCCTGCGGGTTTTTGGGCGACCGCGAAGTGCCGTGTCGTTGTTCCGCGTCGATGGTCGAGCGCTATCGGGGCAAGTTGCGCGGTCCTTTGGCTGATCGTATCGACATGATGATCGACGTGACCCGCCCCGATCCTCAGGTGATCATTGAGGGCGCGGAGGGTATGTCATCGGCCGAGCTGCGCGGTTACGTCGTGCGTGGGCGCGCCTTTCGCGCCTGGCGTGAATCCCGTATGGATGATGCGGACTCCGAGGCCGAGGAAGATGAGTCGCGGTCCATTGACGGCGTCGTTTCGACCTTTGGGCTTGATGAGGCCGCCGAGAAATGCGTGCTTGGCCTGTCGAAGCGCACGCATCTCACGGGTCGCGGCATCGTGCGCCTGGTACGCATCGCGCGCACGATCGCCGATGTTGCCGAAAGCGAACGGGTGTCGCAGGATCACGTGCTCGAGGCGGCGATGTACCAGGGAAGGAGGGACCAATGATGACCGAGGGGACCTTCGAGTTGCATCCAGGTGATGCGTTGTATCCTGAGACCGTTTTGGAGCTTTCTGATGTACCCCAGACGCTCTATGTGCGCGGCAACGCCGAGGTGCTTTCGACGCCTGCGCTATCCATCATCGGTGCACGCAAGGCATCGCCGTACGGTCTCGCCGTGGCAGAACTTGCGGCCAAGGTGGCGGTTGAGGCGGGAGTGACGGTGGTTTCGGGCGGTGCGGTCGGCTGCGACCAGGCGTCGGGTTGGGCTGCGGTCAACGCCGGGGGCAAGCACGTCGTGGTACTGGGCACCGGCGCCGATGTTGTCTATCCGCGCTCGAGCGCCGGCCTCATCACGCGTACACTCGATACGGGTGGCGCGGTCGTTTCGATTTCGCCGTGGGGTATGGGGCCGCGTAAGTTTGCCTTTCCGCGCCGCAATCGCGTGATCGCAGCCCTGTCGCAAGCCCTCTTTGTATCCGAGGCGGGTATGCCCTCGGGTACGTTCTCCACGGCGGAAGCCGCTATGGACTTGGGTCGAGAGCTCCTTGCCGTGCCGGGCTCCATCCTATCGCCCGAGTCGCGTGGCACGAATTACCTCATTGCGAATGGTGCCTGCTGCATCATCGACGAGGAATCAATCGAGATGGCCATCTCGCGCATCTACGGCACGCTGCGCTACTCGCGTCCCGATGCACCCGGTATTGCCGATCTGGACCCCACGCAGCAGGCCGTGATGCATGCGCTTATCGCCTCACCGCTCAAGGTCGACGACATTGCCGCGCTCGTCTCGCTTGATGCTGTCGGCGTGCTCAAGCTCTTGGGCTCGCTCGAGCTCGAGGGTCTTATCGAGCGCATGATGGATGGAAGGTATGCGCCCTCAAAGTTTGCGCTTCACGCCCAGACGCCCTTCGGTCACAATGGAAGGCGTGTCAATTAGAAAGGTGTTTGCAGATGCAGTTCGATCAGGTGACGGTTATCGGTGGCGGTCTGGCTGGTTCGGAATGTGCGATCCAGCTGGCAGATCGCGGGTTTGCCGTAAAGCTGTGCGAGATGCGCCCCCAGGTGAGCTCTCCGGCCCACCATACCGATCACCTAGCCGAGCTCGTCTGCTCAAATTCGTTTAAGTCGACCCGTCCGGATTCCGCTGCTGGCCTGCTAAAGGCCGAGCTCGAGCGTATGGGTTCGGTACTGCTCAATTGCGCCCATCGTGCGGCCGTTCCCGCTGGCGGTGCCCTGGCGGTCGACCGCGTCAAGTTTTCCGAGCTTGTCGAGGCCGAGGTGGCCGTTCGATCCAATATCGAGGTCGTGCACGGCGAGGTCACGCAGATTCCCGAGGGCCACGTGGTCATTGCCGCGGGCCCGCTGTGTTCGCCGGCATTGAGCGAAGAGGTCATGAAGCTCGTCGGCGGCGACGCCTTGGCGTTCTTTGACGCTGCCGCGCCAATCGTCGATGCCTCCACGCTTGATATGGACGTGCTGTTCTCGCAGTCGCGCTACGAGGAGCAGGGGAGCGGCGACTATCTCAACGCTCCGCTCAACAAGGAGGAGTACGAGGCCTTTATCGAGGCACTCACCACCGCCGACCGCGTGGTGCTCAAGGACTTTGAGGGCGGCGACCTCTTCCAGGCCTGTCAGCCCGCCGAGGAGGTCGCCCGTACCGGTAAGGATGCTATCCGCTTTGGCGCCATGAAGCCCGTCGGCCTCACCGACCCGCGAACCGGACGTCGTCCCTGGGCGGCGATTCAGCTGCGTGCCGAAAACAAGGAAAAGACCGCCTATAACCTGGTGGGCTTCCAGACTAATCTGACCTTTGGCGAGCAAAAGCGTGTCTTCCATATGGTTCCCGGTTTGGAGAATGCCGAGTTCTTCCGCTATGGCGTCATGCACCGCAATACCTTTGTCGATGCGCCGCATGTTCTTGACGGCACCTTTGCCGTGCCTGGCACGGGTGTGCGCCTCGCCGGTCAGATCACCGGCACCGAGGGGTACATGGAAGCGGTGGCGACCGGTCTGCTTGCCGCGCTTAACACCTATGCCGAGGCTATCGGTGCGGCTTCTGTGGAGCTTCCTCGCGTGGGCGCCCTGGGTGCGCTCGTGGGCTATGCGACCGATCCGGCAACCGTGGGCTACCAACCCATGCATGTCAATTTTGGCCTGGTGCCGCCGCTCGAGGACGGCAAGCGCCGCAGTAAGCGCGACCGCTACCAGGCTTATGCGGATCGCGCCCTCGAGGCCCTCGATGCCTACTTGGCCACGCGCTCCGACTTGTTTGGAGGCGACCGGTCATAGCCTTTGACCTGTACGATACCGTCGACTCGTTTATCGCCTACATCGCTCGTGTCGAGGGGCTCTCTCCCAATACGGTGACTGCCTATGGATCGCGGTTGGAGCGCTTTGCTGCATGGTGCGAGCGTACGGGTGTCGATGCGCGTATGGCCGACGTGCGTACCGTCCGCGCGTATTTGGCCGAGCTTTCGCGCGAGCGGGTGGCGCCTCGCACCCTTGCGGCGCATCTGTCGGCTATCCGATCGCTCTATCGATGGATGGCTGCCGAGGGGATCGTGGAGGGCGATGCGGTCTCGGCGATTTCCTCGCCCAAGCTGCCGCGCGACCTGCCCGGTGTGCTGACGACCCAGCAGGTCGAGGCGCTACTCCAAGCCCCCGATACCTCAACACCCGCGGGATTGCGCGATGCGACGATGCTCGAGCTTCTTTATGCATCCGGTGCGCGCATCTCAGAGCTTGCGGCGCTCAATGTGGAATCCATCTCATGGTCCGAGCGCACGCTGAGGCTATGGGGCAAGGGGAGCAAGGAACGTATCGTTCCTCTGTATCGTCGCGCACTCGAGGCGACGCGCACCTATGTCGAGGAGGGGAGACCGGCGCTGCTCACGCAGGCAAAGCGCCGCGAAGCTGC
This sequence comes from uncultured Collinsella sp., assembly GCA_937995345.1. Classification (GTDB taxonomy): domain Bacteria; phylum Actinomycetota; class Coriobacteriia; order Coriobacteriales; family Coriobacteriaceae; genus Collinsella. The sequence continues at coordinate 55,040 of CALKKS010000014.1, forward strand.
AGCCGGCCTGCATCCGCTGTTTATTTCTGCGCGCGGCAATCGCATGAGTGCCGCTATGCTCAGACGACGGTTCCATATGCTGGCGACGCTCGCAGATATCCCTGCCGACATTGCCCCGCATGCGATGCGCCACACCTTTGCGACCGATCTACTCGAGGGTGGCGCGGACCTGCGATCGGTTCAAGAGCTGCTCGGGCATGCGAGCTTGTCCACGACGCAGATCTACACGCATCTCACGCCCGACCGGCTTAAGCGCGCCGTGACCCAGGCCCATCCCCGGGGTGAGTAAGCTGGGCGGCTCGCGTTGCGCCTTAGGTGTGTGGTTTTGATTGCGGGTTGGCAGGAAGAGGTAATCCTGCTATCATTCATCGGGTTGCTTCACGGCAACAGGTTTTTATCACGCACGCGCGGCTACTTCATACCGTGGTGCCCGGGCTTTGGTAGCACATGTCCGGGTTGGTTTTGGAGGATGACCCCGCGCGGAGGCAAACCACAGGAGGTTTAACATGGCTACCAAGATTAATATCCGCACCCTGCTCGAGGCCGGCTGCCACTTCGGTCACCAGACCCGTCGCTGGAACCCCAAGATGAAGCCGTTCATCTTCGGTGAGCGCAACGGCATCTACATCCTCGACCTCAAGCAGACCATCCTCGATGCCGACCAGGCCTACACCTTCGTCAAGAACGTCGCCAAGGGTGGCAACGTGCTGTTCGTCGGCACCAAGAAGCAGGCTCAGGAGGCCGTCAAGAACGCCGCTGAGCGCGCCAACATGCCTTACATCAACCAGCGTTGGCTCGGCGGCATGCTGACCAACTTCGTCACCATCCGCTCCCGCATCAACCGCATGGAGGAGCTCGAGGCCATGGTCGAGGACGGCCGCATGGCAGTGCTCCCCAAGAAGGAGCAGGCTGTGCTCGGTAAGGAGCTCACCAAGCTCCAGACCAACCTCGGTGGCGCCCGCGACATGAAGGGTCTGCCCCAGGCTCTCTTCGTTATCGACACCAAGCGCGAGGAGAACGCCATCAAGGAGGCCCAGCGCCTGAACATCCCCGTCGTCGCTCTGATCGACACCAACTCCGATCCCGACGAGGTCGAGTACGGCATCCCCTGCAACGATGACGCTATCTCCGCTGTCACCCTTATGTGCGAGCTCATGGCTGACGCCTGCCTCGCTGGCTCCGGCAAGGAGCAGGTCTCCGAGGCCGAGATGGCCGCTGAGCCCAAGGCCGAGTAAATCAGTCTTAGTTAATTCTTTTTCATCTCTTTGAAAGGAACCACAATGGCCCAGATTACCGCCGCTATGGTCAAGCAGCTCCGCGAGATGACCGACTCCCCGATGATGGAGTGCAAGAAGGCTCTCGTCGAGGCTGACGGCGACATGGACGCCGCTGTCGACGTTCTGCGCAAGAACGGCCTCGCCAAGGCTGCCAAGAAGGCTGGCCGCGAGACCAACGAGGGCGCTGTCGCCGCGTTCGTCTCTGAGGACGGCAAGACCGGCGCTCTGCTCGAGCTCTCCTGCGAGACCGACTTCGTCGGCTCCAACGCCAAGTTCACCGGCTTTGCTTCCAAGGTCGCTGAGGTTGTCGCTACCACCGAGCCTGCTGACGTCGACGCTCTGCTCGAGAAGCCGATGGGCGAGGAGACCGTTTCCTCCGAGCTCACCGAGATGATTCACATCATGGGCGAGAACATGAAGATCTCCCGTTTCGCCGCTCGCAAGGCTGAGAACGGCGCTCTCGCTTCTTACATCCACATGGGTGGTAAGATCGGCGTTCTCGTCGAGTTCGCTTTCGAGAAGGCCGAGACCGCTCAGGCTGAGTCCTTCAAGACCTTTGCTCACGACGTTGCCCTTCAGGTTGCCGCCGTCGCCCCGATTTGCGCTACCCGCGATCAGGTTCCGGCCGAGACCGTCGAGCACGAGAAGCAGATCTACATGGCACAGGCTGCCGAGTCCGGCAAGCCCGAGGCTATCCAGGAGAAGATGGCTGTTGGCCGTCTGGAGAAGTTCTACAAGCAGTCCGTGCTCACCGAGCAGGAGTTCATCAAGGACAGCTCCCTCACCATCAAGAAGTACGCTGAGCAGGTCTCCAAGGAGCTCGGCGACACCATTACCGTCGTTGCCTTTGACCGTCTGGTCCGTGGCGAGTAAATAAGCTCTTGTAGCTGGTAATGAGCAGGCTGTGGGTTTTACTCACAGCCTGCTTTTTCATGGCTCCCCGTTAAGCCTTTGATATTATGTTGTGAGTCTAATTAAAGGAGGATCGCTTTGTCCGACATCCGATATAAACGCGTGCTTCTGAAGCTCTCCGGCGAAGCGCTGATGGGCGATGGCAACTACGGCATCGACCCCAAGGTTACCGATCATCTTGCCAAGCAGGTCAAGGAGCTGCTCGCTGTTGGCCATGAGGTTGGCGTCGTTGTCGGCGGCGGCAACATTTTCCGCGGCATGGCCGGCGCCGCCGGTGGTATGGAGCGCGCCCAGGCCGATTACATGGGCATGCTCGCTACCGTTATGAACGCGCTTGCCCTGCAGGATGCCTTTGAGCACAATGATGTTCCCTGCCGCGTGATGAGCGCTATCCAGATGAACGAGATCTGCGAGCCCTATATTCGCCGTCGCGCCATCAACCACCTGTCCAAGGGCAACGTCGTAATCTTTGCCGCCGGATCGGGCAATCCGTACTTTACGACTGACACCGCCGCGGCCCTTCGCGCCTGCGAGATCGGTGCCGAGATTCTGATTAAAGCCACCAAGGTTGATGGCATCTACGACAAAGATCCCGTCAAGTGCGCCGACGCCGTCCGCTTTGACAAGATCACCTATCACGAGGTGCTCGTTCGCGGCCTACAGGTTATGGATTCCACGGCTACGGCTCTTTGCCAGGACAACCGTATGCCCATTTTGGTCCTCAACATCGATGGCGAGGACACCGTCAAGCGCGCGCTCGCGGGTGAGCCCGTCGGCACGCTCGTCTATCAGGAGGATTAAGCATGGCAGAGAACATCACCGCCCACATGGACAAGTCGCTCGAGTCCCTCAAGCACAACTTCTCCAAGGTCCGCACTGGTCGCGCTAACGCCAACATCCTGTCCGACATCACCGTCGACTACTACGGTGTTCCTACGCCAGTCACGCAGGTTGCCGCCGTTAAGACCCCCGAGGCCCACATGCTGCTTATCGAGCCGTGGGATAAGGCGCTCATCAATGCCATCGTTAAGGCCATCAGTGCCTCCGACCTGGGCATTACCCCCAACTCCGATGGTACCGTCGTACGTTTGCCGTTCCCGGCTCCCACCGAGGAGCGTCGTCGCGAGCTCGTTAAGGAGTGTCGCGAGTACGCCGAGCAGGCCAAGGTCTCCATCCGCAACATCCGCCGCGACTATAACAACAAGCTCGAGCGCGACGAGGAGCTCACCGAGGACGACGTCCGTCGCGAGCAGGCCAAGGTCCAGAAGCATACCGATGAGTATGTCGCCAAGGTCGAGGAGCTTCTGAAGGAAAAAGAAGCCGAGGTCATGGAGATCTAAGGTGCAATACGACGAGCATAAACTGGTCGAGTACTTTGCCGACGCCCCTTCGGGCGTCGGTTTTTCCGACCTTGACCTCAATAACATTCCGCACCATATTTCGTGCATCATGGATGGCAACGGCCGTTGGGCCACGGCGCGCGGTCTTGCCCGCACCGAAGGCCACAAGGCCGGCATCGTCTCGCTGCGCGAGATCATTACCGCCTGCGTACGCCTGGGCGTCGACGTGCTTTCGGCCTATGCGTTTTCGACCGAAAACTGGAATCGCCCGCAGCACGAAGTCAACGTTCTGATGCACCTGTTTGCTAAGACGTTTATCGATGAGCTTCCGTTGCTTAAGCGCGAGAACGTTCGCGTCGTCTTTTTGGGCGATATTTCCGCGCTGCCCAAGAAGACCCGCGACGTCTTTGAGCGCGGCCTTGCCGAGTGCGCCGACCATACCGGTATGACGCTGGCGCTGGCTGTCAACTACGGCGCCCGGGCTGAGATCACCCGCGCTGTCCGCCAGATCGCACTTGATGCGGCTGCCGGCAAGATTGATCCCGCCACAGTAGACGACAATATGGTGGCTTCGCACCTGTACACTGCCGGTCTTCCCGATCCGGAGCTCGTGATTCGCACCTCTGGCGAGTTACGCCTTTCGAACTATCTGCTGTGGCAGGTTGCCTATTCCGAGTTCTATGTCACCGATACCTATTGGCCTGACTTTGATCGCTGGGGCCTTGTCGACGCCATTTTGGCCTACCAGGGTCGCGACCGTAGGTTTGGTGGACTGAGTAAGACCGAGGAGGCTTAATCGTGTCCGAACGTCCCAAGGCATCCGCTCCCAAGGCGCCTACTTCCGCGACGCCCGTGCGTAAGGCTGCCACTGCGGGAGCGCCTGCGGCGAAGAGCGGCTCCGGTTCGTGGCTGGCGGGCTTTATCACCCGTGCCGCTGCCGGTATCGTCTATGCCGTTGTCTTTATCCTGTGCCTCGTTTTGGGTATTGTTCCCACGGCCATCTTCGTGTCCGTCATGAGCGGTCTGTGCTGCTATGAGTTCTTCCGCATGACGAGGCTCGATGGCAAGGTTGCCAACGAGCGCCTTGGTATCGCTGCCGCCGTGCTCTTTCCGCTCTCGGCACTGGGCGATTCGCTGCTGTTGAACGCCCTGCTGTTCGCTTTGATGCTTGCGGTTGGTATCTGGTATGTCTGGTCTCCGCGAACTCGCATCTCCGACGTTGCCGTGACGCTCATGGGCCCTATCTACACTGGCTTTATGCTGTCGGCTATCGTGCTGCTGCGCGATGCCGTGCCCGGTTTTGCCGGCGCCCTGCTTTCAGTGGGCGTTTGTGCGTCCCTTTGGGTCTCCGACTCGTTTGCCTACATCGTGGGCAGCCGCATCGGTAAGCATAAGATGGTCCCCAAGATCTCTCCCAAAAAGAGCTGGGAAGGCTTTGTCGGCGGCATTTTGGGCTCTGTCTTGATCTGGCTCATCCTGTGGGCGACGCACTTCTACAAGCTCAGCCTGCCCTATGCACTGCTGTGCGGCGTGGTCGTCTCCATCCTGGGCGTTATCGGCGACCTCATCGAGTCGCGTATCAAGCGCGGTGTGGGCGTCAAAGATTCCGGTAATCTCATCCCAGGCCACGGCGGCATGCTCGACCGCAGCGATTCGCTCATCTTTGGCTGCATTACCGCGCAGCTGCTGCTGATGATCGGAGGCGTGCTGTAATGGCGTATCAGACCACCTACGGTCCCGATGGGCGTCTTCGTGTTGCCATTTTGGGCTGTACGGGCTCTATCGGCACTCAGGCGCTCGATGTGTGCCGTCAGCATGCCGATCGCCTGCAGGTGACGGCGCTTTCCGTTAACTCCAGCACCTCCGAGCTCGTTGCCGCTGCCCGTGAGTTCTCGGTTCCGGCGGTCGCCGTGGCGGACGCCTCCCATGGCGCCGACGCGGTGCTCCAGGAACTGCCCGAGGGCACGGAGCTCGGCGTTGGCGCGCAGGCCGTGTGTGAGCTCGCATGCCGCGATGATGTCGACTGCGTGCTCGTGGCCATCGTGGGCGCTGCCGGTCTCGAGGCGAGCCATGCTGCCCTGACCTCGAACAAGCGTCTTGCCCTGGCCAACAAGGAGTCGCTCGTCGTCGGTGGCGATCTGCTTATGCCGTTGGCGCAGCCGGGCCAGCTTATCCCGGTCGACTCCGAGCATTCCGCCATCTACCAGTGCTATCTGGGCGAAAATCCGCGCGAGGCTCACTGCATTTGGCTTACCTGCTCGGGTGGCCCGTTCTTTGGCCGCACGCGTGACGAGCTCGATCGCGTGACGCGCGCCGATGCCCTGGCGCATCCCACGTGGGCTATGGGTGCCAAGATCACGATTGACTCCGCCACCCTCATGAACAAAGGTCTGGAGCGTATCGAGGCCATGCATCTGTTTGGCTGCGATCTCGATTTCATTGACGTGGTCGTGCAGCGCCAGTCTAAGATTCACTCCATGGTCGAGTTTGCCGACGGCTCTGTGATGGCGCATCTCGGTGCCTCCGATATGCGCATTCCCATCCAGTTTGCCTTCTCGTATCCTGAGCGTTGGGATACGCCGGCTCCGCGTATCGATTTCCGCGAGCTAGGGCAGCTTACCTTTGACGCGGCCGATATGGATACCTTCCGCTGCCTTGCGCTGGCCGAACGTGCCGGCAAGACCGGCGGCACCATGCCATGCGTGCTCAATGCCGCTAACGAGGTCGCCGTCGATGCCTTCCTGCATGATGGCTGCAGCTTTACCGATATCGATCGCATTGTGGAATCCTGCATGGATGCTCACGATGTGCAGGCGGTCGATTCGTTTGAACAGCTTCGCGACATCGATGCGTGGGCGCGTGAAAAGGCCGCGCAGGTGCTCGCCGCAACCCGTTCTTAACCCATAAGGATTGCTTTTTCGTTTTATGGATACTGTTCTGAGCGTTCTCTCATCGGTCTTTTGGGGCCTGCTGATGCTTTCCGTCCTCGTGTTTTTGCACGAGGGCGGCCACTTTTTGGCGGCGCGTGCCTGCGGCGTCCGCGTTACTGAGTTCTTCTTGGGCCTGCCGTGCCGCTTTGATATCCATCACACATCGCGTCGCATTGGAACCAAGTTTGGCGTGACGCCGCTGCTGCTGGGTGGCTATGCTGCCATTTGCGGCATGGATCCGACCGACGTTTCGTGCGCCGACCGCGTGCTTGCGGCCATCTATCGCCACGGCCGTGTGACGGTGGCCGATCTTGCCGTCGAGCTCGAGCTTTCCGAGGAGGATGTGCTCGAGGCCTGTGCTTTGCTGTTGGGCTGGGGCTCCATCGCTCCCTGGTATGAAGAAGGGGAAAAGCCTTCGCCTAGTTACTATCCCACCAAGTACCAGACCCTGCCGCGCGACGCGGCGGGTTATACCACCTTTGACGGCCGTCGGTTCGATCGCGAGCATGCGACTGCCGAGGGCGATGTATGGGAACTGCCGTGCGGCGAGGCCGAATTCCTTGCACGCGAGCGCTCTCACACCTATTTGGGCCAGGGCTTTGTCAAGCGTGCCTTTATGCTGCTTGCGGGCATTATCGTCAATATCCTGACGGGCTTTTTACTCCTTATGAGCATCTATTCCATCGCCGGTGTCACGGTGCCGGTGGATACCAATGTGATCGGCCAGGTTGACGAAGGCTCGATTGCCGCCTCGGCGGGAATCGAGGGCGGCGACGCGATCCTTTCGGTCGACGGAGTATCGTGCTCTACCTGGATGGACGTTTACGATGCCATCGGCAAGGCTGCCGGTAAGGACGATATCGCCATTGAGTACGAGCGTGACGGCAAGCAGCATTCGACCACGGTTGCGCTCAAAGAGGATGAGCGCCTAGGCGTGTATGCCTCTACGCAGGTGGTTCGTTTAGACCCCATCACGTCGGCTCGCCTGTCGTTCTCCTATGTCGTGCAGACGGCGGAGGGTGTGATGCGTCTGCTCCAGCCGCAGCATACGATGGAGATTCTCGATCAGTCCTCTTCGATCGTGGGTATTAGCGTTATGTCCTCACAGGCTGCTGCTGCCGGCCCTGCCACGTTCCTTTCGTTTGCCGCCCTCATTTCATTCTCGCTTGGCTTTATGAACCTGCTGCCCATCCCGCCACTCGATGGCGGCAAGCTGGTCATCGAGATCATTCAGAAGATTGCGGGCCGCGAGCTTCCGCTCAAGGTCCAGACGATTGTGAGCTATGTGGGCATCGCGCTCTTTGCGCTGCTGTTTGTCTATATGCTTCGTTCCGACATCCTTCGATTTATTCTGTAGGGGAGTGTTTGGATTGTCTTTATCCCATCCTTTGCCTCGCGAGCTGACGCGCCCCGTGCATGTGGGCGGCGTGCAGATCGGTGGCGGCGCGCCGGTGGTGGTCCAATCTATGACCTGCACCGATACCGCCGATGCCCAGGCAACGCTTGCGCAGGTGTGCGCGTTGGCGCAGGCTGGCTGCGATATCGTGCGCGTGAGCGTGCCCTCCGAGGCCGCGCTTGAGGGTTTCCGCACCATCTGTGCCGAGTCTCCGGTGCCGATTGTCGCCGATATCCACTTTAACCATAAGCTCGCCATTGGTGCCGTTGAGGCCGGTGCTGCCAAGCTGCGCATCAATCCCGGCAATATCGGCGATTGGGCCAAGGTTGACGCGGTGATCGATGCTGCGGGTGCCGCGGGCTGTGCGATTCGTATCGGCGTCAACGCCGGTTCGCTTGAGCAGGATATCGCCGAGCGCGACGACCTCACGCAGCCCGAAAAGCTTGTGATGTCGAGCGAGCGTTTCGTCAAGCATTTTGAATACCGCGGCTTTACGAACATTGTGCTTTCGGCCAAGGCCCATAGCGTGCAGACGACGCTCGATACCTATCGAGCCCTGTCCCGTGAGATTCCCCACGTTCCGCTTCACCTGGGCGTAACCGAGGCGGGTACCAAGCTGCAGGGCACCATCAAGAGCTCGGTGGGCCTTGGTATCCTGCTGTCTGAGGGTATCGGTGACACCATGCGCGTCTCGCTCACGGCCGATCCAGTTGAGGAGCCGCCGGTCGCCTGGGGAATTTTGCAGTCGCTGGGCCTGCGTCGCCGCGGTCCCGAGATTGTCTCGTGCCCCACGTGCGCCCGCTGTCAGGTTAATCTGATTCCTATCGCCGAGGAAGTAACCGAGCGGCTTAAGAACTATACCGCGCCGCTTTCGATTGCCGTTATGGGATGTGCCGTTAATGGTCCCGGTGAGGCCTCTGATGCCGACCTGGGCGTTGCTTGCGGACGTGGTCAGGCCCTGCTCTTTTCGCATGGCCAGATCATTGGTAAAGTAGCTGAGGATCAAATTGTCGACGCGCTTATGGCCGAGGTCGACAAGCTTATTGAGGAGAAATAAATGACTCGAGCAATGTATATGTCTAAGCTCTATGCGCCGACGCTCAAAGAGGATCCGGCCGACGCCGAGCTTGCAAGCCATCGTCTGCTGCTTCGTGCCGGTATGATCCGCAAGGAGGCCGCCGGTCTCTATTCCTATCTGCCGCTCGCTTGGCGCTCGATTCGTAAGATCGAGAACATCGTGCGCGACGAGATGGACGCCGCCGGCGCCCAGGAGCTCATGATGCCCATCATGGTCGATGCCGAGCTGTGGCGTGAGTCCGGCCGCATCGATGCCTATGGCAAGGAGCTCGTGCGCTTTGACGACCGTCATGGTCGCGAGTTTGTGCTGGGCCCCACGCACGAGGAGACCGTCACGGCCCTGGTGCGCAACGAGCTGCGCTCCTATAAGCAGCTGCCCGTCAACCTGTACCACATTCAGGACAAGTTCCGCGATGAGTTCCGTCCCCGCTTTGGCCTGATGCGCGGCCGTGAGTTCATCATGAAGGACGCCTACAGCTTCTCCGCCACGCAGGAGAGCCTGCAGGAGGAGTACGACAAGATGAAGCAGGCCTACGCCAACATCTGCGAGCGCTGCTACATCAAGGCTCTGCCCGTTGTCGCCGACTCCGGCGAGATCGGCGGCGACACCTCCGTCGAGTACATGGCTCTGGCCGACGCCGGTGAGGCCTCGCTCGTCTACTGCGACGATTGCGGCTTTGCTGCCGATGACGAGGCTGCAAGCACCAAGGTCGTTGTGACCGAGGGCCCCGGCGACGGCACGCTTACCAAGGTCGAGACTCCGGGTATGGGCACCATCGAGGCCGTCGCCAAGTTCTTCGGCTTCCCCGAGAACGGAACGCGTAAGTCGCTGGCGTTGATCGACGCCGAGGGCAAGCCGGTCGTGGCCATTGTCCCGGGCGACCACGAGCTCAATGACTGCAAGGCCGAGCATGTCTTTGGCAAGGGCTATCGTATGATGACCGACGAGGAGCTTCAGGCGAACGGTCTGCACAAGGGCTTTATCGGACCGGTCAACCTGCCCGAGGGCATCCGTCTGGTTTGCGATGAGAGCCTGCGTGAGTCCAAGCAGTGGGCCTGCGGTGCCAACGAGGTTGATTATCACTTTACTGGTGCCTGCCCCGAGCGCGACTTTACCGTCGATGAGTGGGCCGACCTGGTTACTGTCGTTGCCGGCGATCCCTGCCCGCACTGCGGCAAGCCGCTCTCTGTTGCCCGCGGCATCGAGGTTTCCCAGGTCTTCCAGCTGGGCACCAAGTACTCCGAGGCCATGGGTGCCACCTTTATGGACGAGGACGGCAAGGAGAAGCCGCTTATCATGGGTTGCTACGGCGTGGGCGTGTCTCGCTCGCTCGCTGCCGTCGTGGAGCAGCACAACGACGAGCACGGTATCGTCTGGCCGGTCTCCGTTGCCCCGTATGAGGTCGCGGTGATTCCGCTCGACCCCAAGAAGGAGGAGTGCGCTTCCGTCTGCGAGCAGATCGTTGACGGCCTGTGTGCCGAGGGTATCGAGGTCGTCGTCGATGATCGCGATGAGCGTCCCGGCTTTAAGTTTGCCGACAACGACCTTATGGGATTCCCGTATCAGGTGGTGCTCGGCAAGCGTGGCCTTAAGAACGGCACCGTCGAGCTCAAGGATCGTGCCACGGGCGAGCGCGAGGACGTGGCGATCGATGAGGTCGTCGCCAAGGTTTCCGAGCTTGTGAAGGCGGCACGCCGTTAATTGGCGATTTCGCTTGTAGTTCGATATACGGGACGGCCCCGCATTTCTCCAGATAGGGGAGATGCGGGGCCGTCCTTTTGTCTTCTCGGCGAGCTCAATCGCTAAAAGGAAAACCCCACAGCCCATGTGAGCTGCGGGGTTTTCCTTGTGCCTCCGATGCGAAATAAATCGCTCAGATATTACTGATAATCGACGACGTCGATCCAGTTCTTCAGGAACTCATCGTTCACGTTGCGCTTACGAGCGAGCTCGGAAGCGGCGACGATGCTCGTCCACTGACGCACGACTTGCATAGGCATGTCGGCGCGGTCGCAGTAGAGCTCCAGGTAGGCCTCGGCCTGGTCCTTGCTGTTGAGCGCAAAGAGCAGGTAGGTGGTGGCAACGTCGGCAGCAGGGGAGCCCTGGGTGGCGTGTGCCCAGTCGCACACATAGAGCTGGCCGTCGTCGCCGACGATGACGTTGGAGGGGTTGAAATCGCCGTGGCAGACCTTGAACTCCTTGGTCATGCCGTCCAGACGCTCCTGAAGGTTGTAGCGCGTAGTGGCATTAAGCTGATCAAGGCTGTCGATCATGCGGGCGAACTTGTCGCGCTGACGGTTGAGCAGCGGGGAGGTGTAGCCGTGGATCTCGATCTGGAGGTCGACGAACATCTCGAGGTACTCACCAAAGCGCTGGGGCTCGGCAGTCATCTTCTCGGCAAGGGTGGTGCCCGGAACCTTCTCGGTCACGAGCGCCCAGCCGTTGGCGTTCTCGAGCTGGGAAACCTCGAGAGCCTTGGGGCTGCGGATGCCGCACTCATTGATGCGGGCAAGATTCAAAGCCTCGTTGAACACGTCGGAGACAGGCTTGGTCTCGTTAAAGACCTTGACGATCTTGTCGCCCAGGTCGTAAACGACCTTGTTGCCACGGCGGACGAGCTCGGTCTTGGAATCGGGTAGCAGCATGGTTGCATCCTTTCAACGATGCGATAGAAGCGACGGCGGGGGTGTGTGAAACACCCGTGCACCCCCGCCGTTAAAAACCGTGCTAAAACTAGCAGACGGCGTAGTCCTGAGGCTCGCGGCCGTAGTAGGCGTCCAGGTAGAGCTCCTTGATCTCGCTCATGAGCGGGTAGCGCGGGTTAGCGCCGGTGCACTGGTCGTTGAATGCCTGCTCGGTCATCTCGTCGAGGGTGTCGAGGAAGTACTGCTCGTCAACACCGTAGTCGGCGATGGTCTTCTTGACGCCGATGAAGTCCTTGAGCTCCTCGAGCTTCGTGATGAAGTTCTCGAAGACTTCCTTGTCGTCCTTGCCCTCGATACCGCAGTACTTGGCCATCTCGGCGTAGTTGTGCAGCGCGTTGGGGTAAGGATACTGGGAGAAGGTACCCATCTTGACGGGGGCCTCGGCGGCGTTGTAGCGCATGACGCGGGTCAGGATGACGGCGTTTGCGAGGCCGTGGGGCAGGTGATGGAATGCGCCGAGCTTGTGGGCCATGGAGTGGTTGAGGCCCAGGAAGGCGTTGGCGAAGGCCATACCGGCCATGCAGGAGGCGTTGTGCATCTCCTCGCGGGCATGCGGGTCCTTGGCGCCGTTCGTGAAGCTGGAGGGCAGGTTCTCAAAGACGAGCTTAGCAGCGCGCTCGGAGAGGCCCTTGGTGTAGTCGGAAGCCATGATGGAGACGTAGGACTCGATGGCGTGGGTCATGACGTCGATGCCGGAGGCAGCGGTCAGGCCGCGCGGGGCGGTCATGCAGTTGTCGGCGTCGACGATAGCCATGTTGGGGAGCAGCGCGTAGTCGGCGAGCGGCCACTTGATGCCGGTCTCCTTGTCGGTGATGATGGCGAACGGCGTGCACTCGGAGCCAGTACCCGAAGAGGTCGGGACGGCGACGAAGTAGGCCTTCTTGCCCATTTCGGGGAATGTGAAGATACGCTTGCGGATGTCCATGAAGTCCATGGCCATGTCCTCAAACTTGCACTCGGGGTGCTCGTACATCATCCACATGATCTTGCCGGCGTCCATAGCGGAGCCACCGCCGACGGCGATGATCACGTCCGGCTCAAAGAGAGCCATCTGCTTGGCGCCGCGACGTGCGCACTGCAGCGACGGATCGGGCTCGACGTCGTAGAAGCAGTCGTGGGCGATGCCCATCTCATCGAGCTTGGCCTCGATGGCGCGGGTGTTGCCATTCTTGAAGAGGAACTGGTCGGTGACGATGAAGGCGCGCTTCTTGCCCATGACGTTGCCAAGCTCGTCGAGGGCGACGGGCGTGGAACCCTTCTTGAAGTAGACCTTCTCGGGAGCGCGGAACCACAGCATGTTCTCACGGCGCTCGGCCACAGTCTTAACGTTGATCAAGTGCTTCACCCCAACGTTCTCGGAGACGGAGTTGCCGCCCCAGGAGCCGCAGCCCAGGGTCAGAGACGGCTTCATGCCAAAGTTGTACAGGTCACCGATGCCGCCGTGCGAAGACGGGGTGTTGATGACGATGCGGCAGGCCTTCATGACGTGCTCGAACAGGCTGATCTTCTCGGTCTGGGCGGGGTGCACGTAGAGAGAGGCGGTGTGGCCCGGGCCACCGGCGAGCACCAGGTGCTCGGCCTTGTCGACGGCCTCCTGGAAGTCCTTGGCGTGGTACATGGCCAGGACCGGGGAGAGCTTCTCGTGGGAGAACTCCTCCTTGGCGGGGTCGGTGGAGGTGACCTCGGCAATCAGGATCTTGGTCTTGGCGGGAACCTCGATGCCGGCGAGCTCGGCGATCTTGGCGGCAGCCATGCCGGGGATGCGGTGGTCGAGAGCGCCGTTCTTGAACATGGCGGCACGCAGGGCCTCCATCTCGGCACCCTGCTTGACGAAGTAGCAGCCGCGCTTCTGGAACTCGGCCTTGACCTGGTCGTAGATGGTGTCGATGACGGTCACGGACTGCTCGGAAGCGCAGATCATGCCGTTGTCGAAGGTCTTGGAGTGGATGATGGAGTTGACGGCGAGCAGTACGTCGGCGGTGTCGTCGATGATGACCGGGGTGTTACCGGCGCCAACGCCCAGGGCGGGCTTACCCGAGGAGTAAGCGGCCTTGACCATGCCCGGGCCACCGGTGGCGAGGATGATGTCGACGTCGCGCATGACCATGTTGGTCAGCTCGATGGAGGGGACATCGACCCAGCCGATGATGCCCTCGGGGGCGCCGGCCTTGACGGCGGCGTCAAGCACGAGCTTGGCGGCGGCGATGGTGCACTTGGCGGCTGCCGGGTGCGGGGAGATGATGATGCCGTTGCGGGTCTTCAGGCTGATCAGCGTCTTGAAGATCGCGGTGGAGGTGGGGTTGGTCGTCGGGATGACGGCGCCCACGATACCGATGGGCTCGGCGATCTTGGTGATGCCGTAGGCCTCGTCGCGCTCCAGGACACCACAGGTCTTGGTGTTCTTGTAAGCGTTGTAGATGTACTCTGCGGCGTAGTGGTTCTTGATAACCTTGTCCTCAAGAACGCCGCGGCCGGTCTCCTCGATGGCCATCTTCGCCAACGGGATACGAGCCTTGTTGGCGGCCATGGCGGCCTCGTAGAAGATCTTGTCGACCTGCTCCTGCGTGTACGTAGCAAAAAGCGCCTGGGCCTCTCGCATCTGAGCGAGCTTAGCCTCAAGCGCCTCTACGTTGTCCACAATTGCGGGAGTAGTGTTTTCCGGTGACTTTTTCACCATTTGTGTCTCCTTGCGATCGGAGATTTACCCTACGCCTTGCATGATAGCAAGAAATTATTCGGCGAACGGTCAGATTCCCGTAAAAGGCACACTAAAACGCTTCAACTAAATGAAGCGATTCAACTAATATGCATAGCCCCGCTCATTGGGGACAGACTTACATGAGTGCTTTCACTCATTTGGGACAGACATCGATTTGCCATTTTGGCGTTCTGGACCTGTTTTTGCCGCTCATTGGATTTAAATAGGTCACAGGCTCGGCATTTCGCGTTCCTTCTCTCCTTTTAGGTGTTGCCTGTTCGCCTGTTCAGTTTTGAAAGGAGAGATTTTGCCTCGATGCGCCCGCGCCGTTTCGCTCACCGGCTACTACCACGTCTTTGACCGTGGTAACTCCAAACAGATTATTTTTGAAGATGACTCCGACCGCTATCGTTTCTTATCGGATATCTCGGACAGGTTCGCGTGCCATGAAGTGGCGGTGTTGGCTTGGTGCCTTATGGATAACCACTTCCATTTGATGGTTGATGACCCATTTGACAACCTTTCAAAGGCGATGCAGTGTGCACTGACGGCATATGCTAAGTATTTCAATGGGAAAACGGGGAGAACGGGACATCTGTTTGACAATCGCTATTCGCGGGTCGCGATTGAGTCGGACACGCAGGCGGTGCAACTGCTCGATTATATCCATCTCAATCCCGTAAAAGGCGCGCTCGGCTCACTCGAAGCGTACCGTTGGTCAAGCTATAAGGCATATCAGCTGGGTTACGATCCCTTCGATATCTGCGATGCGGCCCCCATGCTCGATATTGTCGGTGGCTCCCGTCGCTATTGCGAGCATCTCGAGGAAGTTGCCGGGCGCATCTGGTCAGTGGAGGTTCTTCCCCGCCGGCGGATCCCCGATGAGGAGGCCCTTTCCGTTGCGCGCGAAGTCCTGCCGAGTATAGATCCTGCGCTGCTCAAGGCCCTGCCGCGGCCCGAGCGTGATGTCTGTCTGCTGAGGCTCAGGCGGGCGCATCTCACAGTCAAGCAAATTGCCCGTATCACCGGTATCGGCGCTACAAGTGTGACCAAGGCCACTGCAGGCTGGAACGAGGCTGCGTGAGGCGGGGATTAGGGCCGATCGGCGCGCCGTGAGCTCATCGGTGCACCGTGAGCTTAGGAAAGCACTCATCTAAGTCTGTCCCCAATGCGTGAAAACACTCATGTAAGTCTGTCCCCAATGAGTGCAAAAGGCGCCCTCCGTAGGGGAGGACGCCTTTGGTAAGTTCTATGTGAACGCGAGGTCTTTGACCCGGAGAGTCCGAGGTACTTGTTGGTAAGACCTTATTTAGGAGCGCGCAACCTTGCCGGACTTGAGGCAGGTGGAGCAAACGTTCATCTTGCGACGGTGACCATCGACGACGACGTAG
This sequence comes from uncultured Collinsella sp., assembly GCA_937995345.1. Lineage (GTDB taxonomy): Bacteria > Actinomycetota > Coriobacteriia > Coriobacteriales > Coriobacteriaceae > Collinsella. Next base: position 70,767 of record CALKKS010000014.1, read on the forward strand.
ACGCGCTGGATGTTGGGGCGGAACTTACGGTTGGTGACGCGGTGAGAGTGGCTGATGGAGCGACCGGCAACGGGGTGCTTACCGCAAACTTCGCAAACTTTGGACATAACTGACCCTCCTTGGGCGACAAACGAACATGTCGCGTTAACAAACAAGCCTGAACTATAGCACAGAAGCATGTCTCTGTGCGCAATCTACACAGAGATATTTCTCTTTTGGCGATAGTGCCCACGCCACGGCCCTGGACGTAGATCCGATTTGCGTGCGGCAGAGGGGATTATGCCAGCTCGCAACAAGGTTTTCAAGCGCGTCCCACAAATATATATAGGTTTATGGAGCGAATGGCTCCGTTTACGGATTGATTAGTTTTTATGCTCGCAATTGAGCCTAAGGTTGGCTACACTAAGCCTTGACCATTAAAGGGGTACGAGATACCCGCATGGAATTACATAGCTGTCAACGAGCAGTACTTCCTGTGGGTGTCTGGTTCCGCTTTGAGCGGTCGGGCATCTATTTTTTTGACTGTGTCAGCAGTCAAGACATGTGAGGAAGGAGATCGATGGGCACGACTTCCCCCAAGGCGGTCATCATGGACGAGACCGCCGTCAACCGAGCGATGACCCGCATCGCGCACGAGATTCTCGAGCGCAACGAGGGCTGTGAAGACCTCGCTCTGGTCGGCATCGTCACGCGCGGCGACCTTCTGGCAAAGAAGCTCGCTGAGGCGATCAAGGAGATCGAGGGTGTCGACGTTCCACTCGGCAGCTTGGACATCAGCTTCTATCGCGATGACTATGCGACCAATTTCGCTCCCGCGATCCACGCTACCAACATTCCCTTCAGCGTCGACGGCAAGCGCGTCGTGCTGGTGGACGACATCCTGTACACGGGTCGTACCATCCGCGCCGCTCTGGACGCCGTTATGGACCTGGGCCGTCCGAGCCGAGTCGAGCTGGCAGTTCTCGTTGACCGCGGTCACCGCGAGCTCCCTATCTCGCCGGACTTTGTCGGCAAGAACGTCCCCTCGTCGCACGAGGAGAACGTGCACCTATATATGAAGGAAGTCGACGGCCGTACCGCTGTCGAGATCAACGACGTCGCGCCGGGTTCCCACGTGGGCTCCGCGCCGCTGGGAGGTGAGTAGTACCGTGGCGTTCAACCATAAGCACCTGATCGACATTACCGAGTACTCCGAAGAGGACATCAAGCTCATTCTCGAGACCGCCAAGGCGTTCTCCGAGGTCAACGAGCGCGCTATCAAGAAGGTCCCCACGCTCAAGGGCAAGACCATCGTTAACATGTTCAACGAGCCCTCGACGCGTACCCGCAGTTCCTTTGAGCTCGCCGAGAAGCGTCTTTCGGCCGACAGCCTCAACTTCGGCGGCTCCTCGACCTCCACGGTCAAGGGCGAGAGCCTCGTCGATACCGTCGAGACCCTCAACGCCTACAAGATCGATTGCATCGTCGTGCGCGACAAGCATGCCGGTGCTCCCTACATTGTCACGCAGAATTCGCCCGCGAGTGTTATCTGCGCCGGTGACGGTAAGCACAACCACCCCACGCAGGCCCTGCTCGACCTGTACACCATCTGGGAGCACAAGGGTGACTTCCACGGCCTGAAGGTCGCCGTCGTCGGCGACATCGCCCACTCCCGCGTTTGCGGCTCGCTGATCCCCGCGTTGAAGATCATGGGCTGCGAGACCTACGCCGTCGCCCCCGGCACGCTGCTGCCGCCGGCGCCCGAGGTCCTGGGCTGCGACCATGTGACGAGCGACCTCGATTCGGTACTCCCCGAACTGGACGTCGTCTACATGCTGCGCGTGCAGCAGGAGCGCCTCGAGGGCGCCCCGTTCCCGACCATTCGCGAGTACCACAAGCTCTTCGGCCTGACCAAGGACCGTGAGAAGCTCATGAAGCCCGACGCGATCATTTGCCACCCGGGCCCCATTAACCGCGGCGTCGAGTTCGACTCCTATATGGCCGACCACCCGCAACGCTCCGTCATCCTGGAGCAGGTCTACGCCGGTATCTGCGTGCGTATGGCTATCCTGTATCTGCTGCTTGGAGGTGCCGATAATGGCCTTGCTTCTTAAGAATGCCCACGTCGTCGACCCGTCCGTCGAGCTTGACGGTGTCGTTGACGTCCTGATCGACGGCGACAAGATCGCCGAGGTCGGCGAGAACCTCGCCGCCGAGGGAGCCGAGGTCCGCGACCTTTCCGGTAAGTACCTCGTCCCTGGCCTGGTGGACATGCACGTCCACCTGCGCGAGCCCGGTTACGAGGTCAAAGAGGACATCGAGAGCGGCACCCGCGCAGCTGCCAAGGGCGGCTTCACCGGCGTGTGCGCCATGCCCAACACCGACCCCGTTACCGATAACGGTACCGTCGTTGAGTTCGTCAAGTCCCGCGCTGCCGAGGTCGGCCACTGCCGCGTCTATCCTTCTGGCGCCATGACCCGCGGTCTTAAGGGCGAGGCCATGTCCGAGATGGGCGATATGGTCGCCCACGGCGCCGTCGCCTTCACCGACGACGGTCGCGGCGTGCAGGGCGCGGGCATGCTCCGTCGCTGCATGGACTACGGCAAGATGTTCGGCAAGGTCTTCATGAGCCATTGCCAGGACGAGGACCTGGTCGGTCACGGTCAGATCAACGAGGGCAAGGTCTCTACCCGTCTGGCCCTCGAGGGCTGGCCGGCGGCAGGCGAGGAGCTGCAGATCGCTCGCGATATCGAGATCGCCAAGCTGACCGGTGCCAAGTTGCACATCCAGCACATCTCCACCGCCCATGGCCTGGAGCTCGTGCGTGCCGGTAAGGCCGCTGGCGTGCAGGTCACCTGCGAGGCCACCCCGCACCACATGTTCCTGACCGAGAACGACCTGGACGAGACCTACAACACCTCGCTCAAGGTCAATCCGCCGCTGCGTACCGAGGAGGACGCCGAGGCTATCCGTCAGGGCGTCATCGACGGCACCGTCGACGCCATCGTCACCGACCACGCTCCCCACACCCCGTGGGAGAAGGCCCGTGAGTTCGAGCTTGCGCCCTTCGGTATGATCGGCCTCGAGACCTCGCTGGCGCTCGTGCTTACCGAGCTGGTCAACACCGGTAAGATGGGCATGGGTCGCATGGTCGAGCTCATGGCCATCAAGCCGCGCGAGATTTTGGGTCTGGACCAGGTTCAGGTCAAGGCGGGCTCCGTTGCCGACCTGACCGTCTTCGACGCGTCTGCCACCTGGACGGTCGGCGAGGACGGCTACGAGTCGCGTGCCGAGAACTCCGGTTTTGCCGGCCGCACGCTCACCGGTCGTGCCACCGATGTGTTTGTCGGCGGTAAGCAGACGCTTGCCGACGGCTGCATCTGCTAGCATAGCTTTATCGCTTTTGTGCGCGGCGCCCTTGCGGTGCCGCGCTTTCTGTTCGCCTGAACCATGCAACCGCATGGGGGATTGGAGCGTCTATGCCCACACCTTCAACTGCACGCATGCACGACTTCGAGGTCGTCTCGAACCAGGAGATCGCCGACGGCATCTTCTCGCTCGTTATCTCGGCCCCCAAGCTTGCAAGTGCGCTCAAGCCCGGTCAGTTCGTGAATATCGCCGTGCCGGGCGATGCTTCCTCGCTGCTTCGCGTGCCCCTGAGCTTCTATCGCGCCGACGCCGAGGCCGGCACTGTCGAGCTGTGGTACGCCGTCGTGGGCGATGATACCCGTCGTCTGTCGCAGATGGCCCCTGGCTCCACCTCCAACTTGCTGGGCCCTGGCGGCCGCGGCTGGTTCGTGCCCGAGGGTACCAGGAAGGCACTGCTCGTCGCCGGCGGCATCGGTGTTCCGCCCGTGCTCTGCCTGGCTGACATGCTTGCCGAGCAGGGTGTGGCCGTCGACGTGTGCCTGGGCTTTGGCACCGCGTCCAAGGCCGTGGGCGTCGATGAGTTCCGCGCGCTGGGTGCCACGGTCAACGTGTGCACCGACGACGGTTCGTTGGGCACGCATGGCTTCTGTACCGATCCTGCCGCCGAGCTGCTTGGCGAGGGCGGTTACGACTACGTCGCCAGCTGCGGTCCCGCCGTCATGATGAAGAAGGTCGCCGCCGCTGCCGCCGAGGCCGGCGTGTACTGCGAGGTGTCGCTCGAGCGCATGATGAGCTGTGGCTTTGGCGCCTGCAACACCTGCAATGTCGAGACGGTCGACGGTATGAAGGGCGCCTGCATGTGCGGCCCCGTGTTTGATGCTTCCAAGGTGGTGGTCTTCTAGTGGGTACCGTGAACATGGCCGTCGATTTCGGCGGCGTCAAGATGCAGAACCCCATCAACACCGCAGCCGGTACCTTTGGCTACGGTTGGCAGTTCCAGAACTTCTTCGATGTCTCCCAGCTGGGTGCCATCACCACCAAGGGCTGCGCTGCCGAGCCCTGGCCCGGCAATCCCGCACCCCGCATGGCCGAGATTCCTGGCGGCATGATCAACTCCGTGGGCCTACAGAACCCCGGTGTTGCCGCTTTCGCCCGCGAGTCCGGTCCGTGGCTCGAGCAGCTCTCCAAGGACGGTTGCCAGGTCATCTGCCAGGTTGCCGGTCATTCCGTGGACGAGTTTGTCCGTGCGCTCGAGATGTATGTCGAGCTGTGCCCCTGGGCTGCCGGCTATGAGATCAACGTGAGCTGCCCCAACATTGCCGCCGGCGGTGCCGCCATGGGCTCCACGCCCGAAGGCGCTTCTGGCGTCATGGCCGCCTGCCGCAAGGTGACCGACAAGCCGCTGTTCGTAAAGATGGCTCCGGTCAACGTTGCCGAGATTGCCAAGGCTCTCGAGGCCGCCGGTGCCGATGGCCTTTCCGTCATCAACTCCATCCAGGGTATGGCCATCGACGTCCACACCCGCAAGTCCCGCGTGGCCAAGCCCAAGGGCGGCCTTTCGGGCCCGCTGTGCCACCACATCGCCGTGCGCATGGTCTGGGAGGTTGCCCAGGCCGTCGATATCCCCATCAACGGTGTTGGCGGCGTCATGACCGGTGAGGACGCCGCCGAGTTTATCCTGGCTGGCGCTACCTGCGTATCGGTCGGAATGGCCAACTTCGTCGATCCGTGCGCTTCGCTCAAGATTGCGCGCGAGCTCGAGGCTTGGGCCGAGTCCCAGGGCGTGAAGGACATCAACGAGCTGGTAGGTGCTTTCGAATGCTAGAGACCGATGCCCGCGACCGCGTTATCGTCGCCCTCGACTGCGACCGTGAGCGTGCGCTCGAGCTCGCCCATGAGCTTTCGGGCCATGCCGCCTGGCTCAAGGTGGGCATGACGCTCTATTACGCCGAGGGTCCCGAGATCGTCAAAACGTTCAAGGATCTGGGCTTCAAGGTCTTCCTCGACCTTAAGTTCCATGACATTCCGCATCAGGTGCGCGGTGCCGCTCGTTCGGCCTCGCTTGCCGGTGCCGACTTGCTTTCGGTTCACGGCTTGGGTTCGGGTGCTATGCTCGCCGCCTGCCGTGAGGGTGCCGAGGAGGCACGCGAGGATCGAGCCAAGCTCGTCGCCATCACCGTGCTTACGAGCATGAATCAGGATGCGCTGAGCGAGATCGGCGTCGAGTCGCCCGTTGCCGAGGAGGCCGCCCGTCTGGCAAAACTCGCCCAGGCCAACGGTATCGACGGCATCGTGTGCTCGCCGATGGAGGCTCATGACATGCGTGAGCTGCTGGGCCCCGATGCGCTGATCGTGACCCCGGGCGTGCGTCCGGTTGGTGCCGCGCTGGGCGATCAGTCCCGCGTGGCCACGCCTTCCCAGGCTATCGAGCGCGGCGCGAGCCATATCGTGGTGGGCCGCCCTATTACCGGCGCCGACGATCCGGTTGCCGCGTTTGACGCCATCGTTGCCGAGCTGGTCGAAAACATCGCGTAAAAGATTCCCTCAAGTCACCACTTTTGGGTCTCATTAGCACAAATTAGCCCCCGTGCCTGCGAGAACTTTCCCATCCTTTGTGTGGAATCGCAGGTCAGGGGCTCATCTTTTAGCCCGATATATTGCACTTTTTGCGGGTATCGTCTAACCTATGGAGCCGCGATTGGGCATTTTGTACGTTCTACGTGCTAAAATGCTAAATATTGAATCAGATATAACCCAACTACTTGGAGGTACGAATGGCACTCCCTCAGCTTACCGATGAGCAGCGCAAGCAGGCTCTTGAGAAGGCTGCCGCCGCACGTCACGCTCGCGCAGAGCTCCGTGAGCAGATCAAGAAGGGCGAGAAGTCCCTCGAGTCCGTGCTCAACTCCGATGACCCCATCGCTTCCCGCATGAAGGTTTCCACCCTCATCGAGTCTCTCCCCGGTTATGGCAAGGCCAAGGCCGCCAAGATCATGGAGGAGCTCGGCATCTCCGCTACCCGTCGCGTCCAGGGCCTTGGCGTCCGTCAGCGCGAGCAGCTCCTCGAGCAGCTGACCAAATAAGTGAGCGCTCAGGATTCAAAGCTCTTTGTGATTTCTGGACCGTCAGGCGCGGGCAAGGGCACGCTCGTCACTCGTGTGCGCGAGCGTCGCTCTAACCTGGGCCTGACGGTTTCGGCTACCACGCGAGCCCCACGCAAAGGCGAGGTCGATGGCGTCAATTACTTTTTCCTGACGCGCGAGGAGTTCGACCGCCGCGTGGCAAACGGTGAGTTTGTTGAGTGGGCCGAGGTCCACGGCAATTGCTACGGCACGTTGGTGAGCGAGGTTCAGTCCAAGCTCGCCTCTGGTTCGTCTCTCATTTTGGAGATCGATGTCCAGGGTGCCCTGCAGGTTAAGGAGCGTTTCCCCGAGGCCGTGCTGATCTTTATCAAGCCACCCTCGCTCGAGGTGCTCCGCGAGCGTCTGGTCGGTCGCGGTACCGAGACGCCCGAGACGATCGAGCTGCGTATGGCAAACGCCGCCCATGAGCTTGCCCTTGCCGACCGCTACGACGACGTCGTGGTGAATGACGATCTCGACCGCGCGACCGATGAGCTCGTTCGCGTTCTCGATATGCATGAAAGGATCTGAGGTCCGTGTCCGTTGTAAAGCCTTGCATTGACGATCTTCTGGAGAAGACCGATCACAACCGCTTCCTGCTCGCTTCGCTTGCTTCCAAGCGCGCCTGCGACATTAACAGCATGCTGCGCGGCCAGCACAACCGCGTGCTTGCCGTCCAGGATGTCGACGACATCACCATTGCGCTTTCTGGCGCCGATACCATCTCGATGGCTATGGACGAGATCGTCGACGGCGACATCTCCTATGACGAGGCCCGTTACGAGAAGGCACTCGGCCACAAGGTTGCTGAAGCCTAAATGGCAGCTCGCGTCTGCCTGGTCCACTATCACGAGGTTGGACTGAAGGGCAAGAACCGCGCACATTTTGAGCATATCCTCATGGATAACATTAAGGCGGCTTTGGCCGCCTTTTCCGTGAACGCCGTGTCTCGAATTTCCGGTTATATCCTCGTGACCTTTAACGAGCATCAGGCCGACGAGGCGGCGCGTGTCATCCGCACCGTCCCCGGCGTTGCCCGTGTGTCCCTGGCGTACCACACCAACCGCGACCCGCAGGAGTACTGCGCCGCCGCCGTCAAGGCGCTGCGCGAGTTTGGTCCCTTCGATTCGTTTAAGGTGCATGCCAAGCGTTCCAATACCGACTATGAGCTCACCTCGATTGATATCAATCGTCAGGTGGGCGAGGTGCTGTGCGAGGCCTTCCCCGATAAAAAGGTTCAAATGCACGACCCCGATGCGATGGTGCACGTACTGGTGGTCCAGGGTAGCGTTTACGTGTACGCGCGCTCCGAGCGCGGCGTGGGCGGTCTGCCGGTGGGTTCTGCCGGCAAGGTCGTGACGCTTCTGTCATCGGGCATCGATTCTCCGGTGGCGACCTGGATGCTCGCGCGTCGCGGCGCGGTGTGCGTGCCGGTGCATTTCTCCGGTCGTCCGCAGACGCCCGACACGAGTGAGTACCTGGTGCAGGACATCATCCGTGCGCTTGAGCCGGGTGTCCAGATCGGACGCCTTTACGTGGTGCCGTTTGGCGATTGCCAGCGTGAGATTTCCGTCACCTGCCCCAGCAACCTGCGCGTGATCATGTATCGCCGCATTATGTATTCGGTTGCTGAGCGCATCGCGCATATCGAGGGCGCCAAGGCCATTGTGACGGGCGAGTCGCTTGGTCAGGTTGCCTCCCAGACGCTCGAGAACATCATGGCCGTCAACGAGTCCGTGAAGATTCCCGTTTTCCGTCCGCTCATTGGTTCTGATAAGCAGGAGATCATCGCGCGCGCCCAGGAGATCGGTACGTTTGATATCTCGACCGAGGCGGCGCCCGATTGCTGCACGCTCTTTATGCCGCGTCGTCCCGAGACGCATGCCAAGCTCGATGCCGTGCACGAGGCCTGGGAGCTGTTCGACCACGAGGAGATGATCGAGCGCCTGCTTAAGCAGACCGAGTACATCGACTTCTCCAGCAACACGTATAAGGCCCCTAAGACCTTAAAACGCAAACATCCGGAGCTTGCTCCGCGTGAGATTTACCAAGATCACGAGTAATTGCCTGCATAGACCGACGATGCGCCTGTATCGTCGGTCTTTTGCTATCTGGGCAAATGATGCCAAGATGTTCGTTCGCTGACGTGTGCCTGAATAAATGGACATGTTCCCGCAAGGTTTTGGTCAGCTTTTGGTTTGACCGCTAAAACTGGTGTGGACGTGCGGAAGCTGCGGCGTTCGTTTCCTGACACGATGGTGTTGGGAGGTTTTGCTATGGCGCAGCGCGAACAACACGAACGGGTTAAACGGATGGACCGCTGGGCGGGCAAGTTGCTCGGGCATAAAGCGGTGGTGGTGGCGATTCTGGTTGTTATTGCCGCTGCGAGCGGTTTAGCGATGGCAAGTTTTAATAGCCGCTCCAGCGGCGTATCGTTTGAGCGTAGTGAGGAGGCGAGCTCCTCGGATGTGCACGGGGTCGGGGATGCGTCTCCTGATGATGCCGATGAGTATTCGGCCAAGAGCTCCTCTGCTGCCGAGGTGTACGTCGATGTAGATGGTGCCGTTGCGAGACCTGGCGTGTATCGGCTCAAAGATGGAGCACGGGTGTCCCAAGCGATCGATGCCGCCGGAGGGCTTACGGCCGAGGCGGATGTGACAGGGCTTAATCGTGCGTCCAAGATAACGGATGGCCAAAAGATCTATGTTCCGACGGTGGGGGAGCAACAAGCGACTGCGGTGGTCGGCGGGGCCGAAAGCGGTGCTGCCACGACTCCTGGCGCGGGGTCATCGTCGGGGCTCGTGAACATCAATACGGCAAGTGCGGCGGAGCTGCAGACGCTTTCGGGCATCGGGCCTTCTATGGCCCAATCGATTATCGATGAGCGGACAAAGAACGGTGCTTTTGCCTCGGTTGACGATCTGATGCGTGTGTCGGGAATCGGCGAGAAGAAGCTCGCCAAAATCAAAGATTTCATCTGCGTATGAGTGCGATTGAGCGCGAGCAAGTGATGCCGCCACGGCCATTGATGCCGTGGACGATGGCGCTTTGTGTCGGCTTGTGTGTGAGCTGTGGCTTGGTACTTAACATGGCGGCCGATTTGCTGTTGGGAGAGCGGGCAGCGCCCGTCATGTTGCTTATGGCCATTCCCGTTGCGGCTGCGGCTTGTATCGTATTGGCTCGGTCCTGTATGCGCCTTGTGCGGTGGAGACGATGGCTTTATGGCGCGGGCCTTGGCTTCGTGGCGGGGGCGGTCGTGTCCGCGGGTTGGGCGATCGGGGCGCTGCGTGCTTCGAGCGCACTGGATAATCGGGCTGCGAGCAGTCTCGAGTTTGTTGTGCACGGCGACCCGTCCATCAGTGACGGTGCGTACTCCTATACCTGCGATGCGTATGCGGGCGAAAGGCGTTTGGGTCAGGTGCGGCTGTCGTGTGATCGCGAGTTCGACGCCGGTTCGCATGTACGTGCTATCGGTCGAATTTCGCGCTTTGAGAACGATGCGTATGGGCGCTCACGCGTGCTTCGAGGCGAGCTTCGAAAAGTGAAGGCCATCCGGTTGGTGTCGGTCGATGAGGGCTCTCCGGGGCCGCTGCTTCGGTTTCGAAATGAGCTGCTTGCGGCTGTCGCACCAGCGACCGATCCGGCGCGTGCGCTCATAGCCGGTGTCGTCTGCGGTCGTTCGGCCGAGCTTCGCTCCCAGCCGGCGGGCGACTGGTTTTCGGTGACGGGAACGGCACATCTTATCGCCGTCTCGGGCAGCCATTTGGCTATCGTGGGGTTTGTAATCGAGGGCGTATTGCAAAAGACTCGGTGTTCACGTGGTCTTCAGCGGGCGATATTGGCGATAACGCTTGTGGGCTACGCTGCCTTTACGGGCGCGTCTCCCTCGGCCGTGCGCGCGTGCTGCATGGTGTTCGCGACGCTTGTCGTAAACGGCGCGGGGCGTCGCCGGCATGGCTCATCGGCACTCTTCGTAACCATGTCCATCTTTGTGCTGCTCCGCCCAATGGTGCTGTTCGATATGGGTTTTCAACTCTCGTGTGCCAGTGTCTTTGCCATCCTGTGCTTTTGCCCCTATGCGACCTACGCTTTGGGAGAGCTGGGTGTGCCAACGGGCATTGCCGGCATGCTTTCCGTCACGCTTTGCTCGCAATTGGCGACGCTGCCCATCACCATTCCTGCCTTTGGTACGTTCTCGCTCATTGCTCCGTTGGCGAATGCGGTCATCGGTCCGGTGGTGAGTCTGCTGCTCGCTGTGTCGATCGTGCTCGTTCCCTTTTCGCTCGTGGCGCCGTTGCAAGCTTGGGCACTCGTCGTACCTATGATTGCCGCCCGGTGCGCTCTGTTCTTTGAGCAGCTCTTTGCCGCCGTTCCGGGTGCATCCGTGAGCTTGCCACCCGATAGCATGTGGATTTACCTGGTGCCGTGTTTGCTGGGGATCCTTCTGGTCTGGTGGCCGCGCCCGCAGGCACGGCCTATGGCTGCTGGGCTTGTTTGCCTGGTGCTCTTGGCTGCGATTCCGTACGTCTATTGGGATCGATTCGCGCCGCCTTCGGTGACGGTCCTCGATGTTGGCCAGGCCGATGCCATTCTTATCCGTCAGGGCGGCGCAGTAGCGCTTGTGGACTGTGGGCTTGATGAGCATGTGGTGAGCGCGCTGGTTCGCAATAACGTCCTCCATATCGATGCCGTCTTTGTGACGCATTGGGATGAGGATCACTGGGGTGGTCTGCCTGCCGTGCTCGAACAGTTTTCGGTCGGAACGATTGCCGTGGCGGCGGATGCGCTGGAGGATGCTCCTGCCGAGGTATTGAACCGACCTGGCGTGGAGTATCGGCAGGTGCGCCGTGGGGATACGGTCGACATCGGCTCATTTTGCGCCCGCGTGATGTGGCCATTCGAGTCCGTGGATGGCGAGGGAAATGAGGACTCGCTTGTTCTGCTGCTCTCCTATGCTCAGGAAGGTAAGAGCCTGCGCGTGCTCCTCACTGGTGATGCCGAGCTCGATCAGGAACGCAAGTTTGTACAGGAGGTGGGTGATATCGATGTGCTCAAGCTGGGTCATCACGGCTCCAAGGTTTCGGTCGATGCCGCGTTGCTGGAGATTCTGAGACCCGAGCTTTCTCTCGCGAGCGCCGGCGAGGGGAATCGTTACGGTCATCCGTCGGATGCCTGCATCGATGCCGTTAAGGAAGCGGGTGGTGCGTTCGCATGCACCATCGAACACGGTGATATCACCATCACGCCGACCGCGAAGGGCTTTGACATGCGTTGCCAGCGACCGTGATGGCATCGTTGGCGCGCGGTGGCCCCCTGGGCTAAAATGGCACGGTACAAAAATGGGAGCCTGTGAGAGGGGAGCGCAATGTCCAAAAGCGGTCTGCTGCCGGCATATCTGATCGTCGGTACCGATGGGGTCAAGCGCGACCACGCCGTCTCGCGTATGAAAGCTCGCTTGGAAAAGTCGGGTATGGTTGAGTTCAACCTCGATGAACGCGACATGACGAAAGATCCCGATATCGAGTCGATCATCGGCTCGCTCAATACCTTTCCCATGGGCAGTGAGTTTCGCCTGGTGATCCTCGACGGCTGCTCCAAGCTTGCCAAGGCGGTCTCGGAACCGCTCGTCGAGTACCTCGCAAGTCCCAGCCCCACGACGGTCTGCCTCATTATCGCCGACTCACTTGCCAAGAACACGCGCCTGTATAAGGCAATCGCCAAGATCGACAAGAAGGCTATTGTCGATTGCTCGGGTACCAAGCGCTGGGAACTGCCGCGCCGCGTTCAACAGATGGTGACGCAGCACGGTAAGTCCATCTCGACGGCTGCTGCCGAGGAGCTCGTCTCGCGTTCGGGTGAAAACACTCGCATGCTCGATAACGACCTGGCAAAGCTCGCCCAGATGGTCGAGGCGCCCCAGATTGAGCTTGCCGACGTGGAGCGTTGGATCGTGCGTACGGCCGAGGTTCAGCCCTGGGACTTCCTCAACGCCGTCTCGGCTCGCGATATGCGGCGTTCGCTCGAGCTCTTTAAGCTTTTGCCCTCCAAGAGCTACGTGTGGACCTACACACTGCTATGCGGTCGCATCCGTGAGCTGATCGTCGCCAAGGCGCTCGACTCTCGTGGGCAGGGGCGTGAGCTTGCCGCGACGCTCAAGCTTCAGGCCTGGCAGGTCAAGAATCACCTTACCTGGGCACGTCGTTTTTCGATGACCGAGCTCGTTGACGCGCTCGAGGGTGCCGTCGATGTGGAGCTCGCGCTCAAGGGTTCGGCCGATTCGGAGACCGCACTTTTGCTCTGGATTACGAACATCTTGAGAAAATCGTGATGATACCTGCCTATTTGACAAATTCGTTCTATCCCTTTGAGGGGGAGCGTGCTATAGTAGGCGCTTGCATGACCTCACCGTGTCTCAGAGGTGTCATACATTTTTTGCAAGGAACTCGAAAGGAACTCCAGAAGTGGCAAACATCAAGTCTCAGAAGAAGCGTATCCGCACCAATGAGGCAGCTCGCATGCGTAACAAGGCTGTCAAGTCCGAGCTCAAGACGCTGACCAAGCACGTCCAGTTCGCCGTCGCCGAGGGCGACGCCGAGAAGGCCCAGGCTGCCCTCAAGACCGTCACCAAGCGTCTCGACATGGCTGCCGCTAAGCATGTCATCCACAAGAACCAGGCTTCCAACCGCAAGTCCGGTCTTGCCAAGCTCGTGAACAGCATCAACGCTTAAGTTGTAAATTTCACACCACACAGATTACGCGCATAAATGGAGCCTGTTTTATGGAACAGGCTCCATTTTTTGTACCGCTCGGGTAAGATAGTCCGCATGAATACTTCAATTGACATTTCCCACATCCGCAACTTCTCGATCGTTGCGCATATCGACCATGGCAAGTCCACGATCAGTGACCGCATCCTCGAGCTCACCCATACCGTCGATGAGCGCGACATGGAGTCGCAGCTGCTTGACACGATGGACATCGAGCGCGAGCGCGGCATCACGATCAAGTCCAATGCCGTTCGCGTGTCCTATGACGCTGACGACGGCGAGACGTATCAGTTCAACCTGATCGATACGCCGGGCCACGTGGACTTCACCTACGAGGTCTCGCGTTCGCTGGCCGCTTGCGAGGGCGCCGTGCTCGTCGTGGACGCCACTCAGGGCGTCGAGGCGCAGACCGTTTCCAACGCGACGCTCGCCATGAACGCCAACTTGGACATTGTTCCGGCCATCAACAAGATCGACCTGCCGTCGGCGCACCCCGACGAGGTTAAGACCGAGATTGAAGACGATCTGGCTATTCCCGCCGACGACGCCGTTTGCGTGTCGGGCAAGACCGGCGAGGGCATCCACGATTTGCTGGAGTCCATCGTCTTTTTGATCTCGCCTCCCAAGGGCGATGCAAATGCCCCTCTCAAGGCACTTATTCTGGATTCGTACTTCGATGAGTACCGCGGCGTCGTCGCCACGGTGCGCGTCTTTGACGGTTCCATCAAAAAAGGCGATACCCTGCGCATGATGCAGGCCAAGGGCGACTTCTTGGTCGACGGCGTGGGTGTCAAGCGTCCTGCCGAGACGCCGGTCGATGCTCTGACTGTCGGCGAGGTTGGCTATGTGGTCACGGGTCTGAAGGACCCCGAGGCTGTGCGCGTGGGCGATACCCTTACGTGGGCTTCGAACCCCTGCCCCGAGCCGCTGCCGGGCTACCGCGAGGCCAAGCCCATGGTCTACACGGGCCTGTTCCCCATCGACAACAAGGACTACGAGAACCTTCGCGACGCGCTCGATAAGCTGCACGTCAACGATCCGTCGTTGGTGTGGGAGCCCGAGACGTCGGTGGCGCTGGGCTTTGGCTTCCGCGTGGGCTTCCTGGGCCTGCTGCACATGGAGGTCGTCAAGGAGCGTCTGGAGCGCGAGTTCAATCTGGACCTGATCGCCACGAGCCCCTCGGTCGACTACCACGTGTACAAGACTGACGGCGAGATGATCGATGTCCGCAGCCCGCAGGATCTACCCGAGGCCACGCGCATCGAGCGTATCGAAGAGCCCTACCTCAAGGCAAAGATCATCTGCCCTCCCGAGTATACGGGCGCCGTCATGCAGCTTGCTATCGAGCACCGCGGCATTACAACAGACATGATCCATCTCACGAGCAAATCGGTCGAGATGCGCTTTGATATGCCGCTCGCCGAGCTCATCTTGGATTTCTTCGATCAGCTCAAGAGTCGCACCAAGGGTTACGCCTCGCTCGACTACGAGTTCAACGAATATCGTCCCTCCGAGCTCGTCAAGCTCGACATCCTGCTTTCTGGCGACGAGGTGGACGCGCTGTCGTTTATCGTGCACAAGGATAAGGCTTATGGCCTGGCCCGCGGCCTGTGCGACAAGCTCAAGGAGATCATCCCGCGACAGCTGTTCGAGGTGCCTATCCAGGGCGCCATTGGCAACAAGATCATCGCCCGCTCCACCGTTAAGGCGCGCCGTAAAGACGTGCTGGCCAAGTGTTACGGCGGCGATATCTCGCGAAAGCGCAAGCTGCTCGAGAAGCAGAAAGAGGGCAAGAAGCGCATGAAGGCCATCGGCTCGGTTGAGGTTCCGCAGGAGGCCTTTATGGCGATTCTTAAGGTGGACGAGTAGGTCCATGGCGCTTTCTGAATACAGTAAGCGGCTGCTGGGCGCCTATGCCGAGCAGCCGTTCCTTATGGCTCCCATGGCGGGCGTAACCGACCCCGCCTATCGCATCATGTGTCGCCGCCGCGGCGCCAACCTTGCCTACAGCGAGATGGTGAGCGTTGCCGGCCTTGCCTATGCCAGCAACAAGACGTGGCGCCTGGTGCTGCCGGCCGACGAGGAGCAGCAGATTTGCGTGCAGCTCTTTGGTTCCAAGCCCGATCAGTTTGCGAGTGCCGTCGCTGCCGTCGAGGAGCGCGTGGGCGATCGCCTGTCATTGATTGATATCAACATGGCCTGTCCGGCTCGCAAGGTCGTTACCAAGGGCGAGGGCTCGGCGCTTATGCGCACGCCCGACCTGGCCGAGAAGATTGTCAAGGCAGCGGTGGGTGCGGCGCATGTTCCCGTGACCGTGAAGATCCGCAAGGGTTTTTATGCCGAGGATCGCAACGCCGCAACGTTTGCCCAGATGCTCGAAGGGGCGGGCGCCTCCGCAGTTGCCGTGCACGGTCGTTGTGCCACGCAGCTCTATACGGGCCAGGCCGATTGGTCTGTCGTCGATGAGGTTGCCGGCGCTGTCGAGATTCCCGTGATTGGTTCGGGCGATGTGTTCTCGGCCGAGGACGCTGTTGAGCATCTGCAAGGCTCGGGTGCCAGCGCGGTGTTTATCGCGCGCGGCATCTACGGCAATCCGTGGGTGTTTGGCGATGCCCGAGCCCTTGCACTCGATGGCACACCGGTTCCTTCTCGCTCCTCGGTCGAGCGCCTGGAGGCCCTGCGTGAGCACCTGACGTTGACGCACGAGCTTCTGCCGCTTATGTCGCGCGCCCGTACGTATGCAAGCTGGTACTTAAAGGGCATGCCCCATGCCGCCGCCTGGCGCGCTCAGGTGGTGCGCTGCTCCACGTACGAGGAATTTATGGCGCTGGTCGATGATATCGAGCGCGACGTGGTGGTTTGCGAAGCCGCGCTTGCCGCCGGTGAGTCGGTGCCCGCCCATCCGCTGGAGGCCTAAAGGGTGGCCGTTACCGCGCTGTATGTGCACGTGCCGTTTTGCGCTCAGAAATGTCGCTATTGCGACTTTGACTCGCGCAGCGTGGCCCCGTGCGACCTGGACGCTGCGCTCGATGCCTATTTTGAGCACCTGTATGCGCGGCTCGATGCCTTTGGCAACGCTGGGGCACTCAGGCAGATCCGAACTGTCTACGTAGGCGGCGGCACGCCGTCGCTGGCAGGGGAGCGCCTGGTGAAACTTGCCCGTCGTATCTCCATGTGGTGCAAGCCCGTTGAGTTTACTTGCGAAGCCAATCCTGAGTCGCTGACCGCTGAGCTCGCCGCCACGCTTGCCGAGGCGGGTGTCACGCGCATCTCTCTGGGCGTGCAAACCCTCGACAATACCGAGTTGGCTGTCATTGGCCGCATCCATGATGCCGAACGGGCGCTTGAGGCCATCGCGACGGTGAAGGATGTTGGGCTCGATGTGTCGTGCGACCTTATGTGCGGGCTTCCCGGACAGACTATGGCGAGCTGGCAGCACACGCTCGATGGCGTGCTTGCGGCGGCCCCGCACCATGTGTCGGTCTATCCGCTCGCGCTCGAGGAGGGCACGCCGCTTTACCGCATGGCGTGCCGTGATGAGTCGCTTGAGCCCGACGAGGATTTCCAGGCCGCATGCATGGACGTTGCGCGCGAGCGGCTGAGTTCGGCGGGCTACCATCCGTATGAGGTGGCGAGCTACGCGCTCGATGGGCACGAATGCGCCCATAATATCGCCTACTGGACTGGTCGGGGCTATCTGGGTTTGGGTCGTTCTGCCGCTGGCATGCTCGATGCCGAGGATTTCGATCGCTTGGCTGGTCTGTTTCCCGGCGTGGCCCCCCGTGGTGACTTTCACCGCGAGCGTCTGGTCCAGCGCAACGATGACGCGACGATTTTTGACGCCGAGTACCTGACGCATCGCGAGGCAGCAGCCGAGGACCTGATGCTCGCTTGTCGCATGACGCGCGGTGTTGCTTCCGACCTGTTGGTTCGCGCGGCTCGTGTCATCCCTGCCGATGAACTGACAGCGGCTTGTGACCGCGCTCTTGAGCTTGGGCTTGTCACTTGGGTGCCCGAGCACGGTGATGCCCATGCGGGGCCTATCGCCTCTGTCGATGTCATCGACGGCCGCGCCTGTGCCCGCCTGGCGCCGACCCACCTGGGCTGGCTCGATGGAAATGTGCTGTTCGAGCTGTTTTGGGGTCTAGCTTAGGCTGCTCGGGTAGAATTACCGCAATATATACGCTGCTGTGAGCAGGAGGTTGCCGCGCATGGCGACGATGAACGAAAAAGATTACTACGAGATCTTGGGTGTCTCCAAGGACGCCACCTCGCGTGATATTCAAAAGGCTTTCCAGCAAAAGGCCCGCAAGCTCCATCCGGATGTCAATAAAGAGCCGGATGCCGAGGAGAAGTTTAAAGAGGTTTCCGAGGCCTACGCCGTGCTCTCGGACGAGCAGAAGCGTGCGCGTTACGACGCCATGCGGTCGGGCAATCCCTTTGCCGGTGCACCGACGGCTTCGCCCTATGGCGGCGGCTATGCCGGTAGCGCCGGTTACGGCAACCCCTTTGACGGCGGCTTCCCCTTCGGGGGCGCCTGGGGCCAGCCCCGTCGCGGCCAGGCGGCCTACAACCCCGAGAGTGGCGCCAACGTGGTCGTCGATATCAAGCTCGACGCCAAGGAGGCCAAGAGCGGTGCCCACAAGACCGTTCGCTACACCCGCTTTGACACCTGCGGACATTGTGGCGGATCTGGCTCCGTTTCGTCAGAGCATGCACACACCTGTCCGAGCTGCGGTGGTCGTGGCCATATCGATGTCGACCTGTCCTTCCTGTTTGGTGCGGGCACGTTCCAGACGGTTTGTCCTGAGTGCGGCGGTTCCGGCAAGGTCGTTGCCGACCCGTGCCCCGATTGCGGTGGCAGCGGCCGTATCCGTGTGACCTCCGAGCAGACGATTGAGTTTCCCGCCGACACACATGATGGCGACGAGGTACGCATTCCCAACATGGGGCACGCCGGCACGAACGGCGCTTCGGGCGGTGACCTGGTCGGTCGTGCGCACGTTGAGGCCGAGCGCCTGGAGGGTAAGGCTCGCACCGGCTTCTATCTCATGGGCATCATCGCCCCGTTTTTGGTACTGTCGGCCATCTCGGGCGTGTTCTCCGCCTTTGCCATGATGTGCTTCATTCCGTTTGCCATGGGCTTGTTCATGGTGCTGTCGGACGGCGTGCTTCATCGCAGTCTGCTGTGGTGGAAGCGCGGTGCGATGCAGTTTGCCAATGGTTTTGCCAACGGTTTTATGTTCGCGCTCGTGTCGGTTTGGTTCGCGAGCTGCTCACAGCGGGCCGTGCTTTCGCCGTACGGAACTCAATAACATCAAACCCTCTGTTTGCACCCGGCCCAGCTTGGGTATAGGACGCACTGTGACAATAATGAAAGTTGGAAGGATTCGGTCGTGTCGGAAAATAGGGATTACTACGAGGTACTTGGCGTTGACAAGGATGCCGACGCGCGGACGATTAAGCGCGCGTTTCTAAAGAAAGCCCGTACGGTACACCCGGATGTTTCGGACGACCCCGAGGCCGAGGCTAAGTTCAAAGAGCTCAACGAGGCCTATTCCGTTCTTTCCGACGAGCAGAAGCGTGCCAACTACGACCGTTACGGCACCGCGGACGGCCCTGGCGGCTCTGGCTATGTCGACATTAACGATATCTTTGGTGGCATGGGCATGGACGACCTGTTCTCGTCGTTCTTTGGCGGTGGCGCCGGTGGTGGCGGTCGCAGCCGTCGCGAGCGCCGTCGCGGTCGCGATATGGCCATTTCCCTTTCGGTGACGCTCGAGGAGGCGGCGCTCGGCTGCAAAAAAACGATCAGCTACGACCGTCTTGCCCCTTGCGATGACTGCAATGGTACCGGCAAGGCCGAGGGCGCGACCGAAAAGCAGTGCAGCCGTTGTCACGGCACAGGCTATGTGACGACGGTCCAGCGTTCTTTCCTGGGCCAGGTTCAGTCCTCTTCGCCCTGTCCCGACTGCCACGGCGAAGGCACGGTCATCGATCATCCCTGCGAGACCTGTGATGGCCAGGGCCGCACGCCTTCACATGAAAAGATTGACATCGATATTCCCGCTGGTGTTTCGACCGGTCGCCAGCTGCGCGTGAGTGGTTTTGGTGAGGCCGGCCTTCGTGGCGAGCCGTCGGGCGACCTGATCGTCAACGTGCGTGTCGCCGACCACGAGCGTTTTAAGCGTAATGGCGATGACCTGTATCTGGTGAGCGATATCTCGATTGCGCAGGCCGCGCTCGGTTGTGAGATTGAGGTCGAGGGCATTATGCCTGACGAGGCCGTCAAAGTGACGGTTCCCGCCGGCACAC
Source organism: uncultured Collinsella sp. (assembly GCA_937995345.1). Taxonomy (GTDB): domain Bacteria; phylum Actinomycetota; class Coriobacteriia; order Coriobacteriales; family Coriobacteriaceae; genus Collinsella. The sequence continues at coordinate 90,319 of CALKKS010000014.1, forward strand.
AGTACGGTGACACCGTGAGCGTCAACAATTACGGCATGCCGCGTATCGGCGGTGGCGGTTCGCGCGGTCGCCTGATCGTGCAGCTGCGCGTGGTCGTCCCCACCAATCTCTCCAACAAGCAGCGCGAGCTGCTTCGCGCCTTTGCCGACGAGATGGGCGATGACGTCGCATCCGGTAAGAAGTCGGTGACCGACCGTATCAAGAGTGCCCTCGACGACATCCTCGATTAAGGAGCCCGTGTGCTCGCACCTCATATCTCTGTTGTCAACCTCGGTTGTCGTGTCAACCGGGTTGAGTCCGACCGTATCACTGCCGATCTTATGCGCCTGGGCTTTGCGATGGTGGAGCCCAGGGATGCCGAGCTGATTGTTATCAATACCTGTGCCGTGACGGGGGAGGCCGAGGCCAAGACCCGTAAGGCCGTCCGTCACGCCCTGGCCTATCCGGGCGAGCCTTACGTGGTCGTAACCGGCTGCGTCGTCAACTTGCATCCCGAGGAGCTGCTGGAGCTCTCCGATCGCGTGATTGCCGAACCGTCCAAGATTGACGTCGCTGAGCGCGTCTGCGATGTGCTGGGTGTCGAATCCGATAGCGTGCCCGCCTGCAGCGATAGCGACGTGGTCGATGCGCTCGGTCGTTCGCGGCTGGGCGTGAAGATCCAGGACGGCTGCAACCACCGCTGCACCTATTGCATCGTGTGGAAGGCCCGCGGCCCCGAGCGTTCCGTGCCCGTCGAGTCCGTGCTCGAACAGGTGCGTGAAGCCCAGGAGGCCGGCGTGCCCGAGGTCGTGCTGACCGGCGTGAATCTGGGTGCCTATGACGGCAAGAGCGCGACCGACGAACATGTCGAGATCGATGAGCTGCTCCAGGCCATTATGGAGCGCACCGAGATCGCCCATTTGCGTATCTCTTCGGTGGAACCCATGGATATTTCCGAGCGCCTACTCAAGGTGATGGCTCGCTATCCGAAGCGTATCGCGCCGTTTTTGCACCTGCCCGTGCAGTCCGGCTGCACGGCGACGCTGCATCGCATGGGCCGTCCCTATAGTGCTGAGGCCTTTGAGGATACGGTGCGCATGATTCACGCCAACCTGCCGCAGGCTGCACTTTCGTGCGACGTTATCGTCGGATTTCCTGGCGAGACGGACGAGGAGTTCGAGGAGTCGCTGGCGCTGTGCCGTCGCGTGGGCTTTTCGCGCATGCACGTGTTCCGCTATAGCAAGCGCCCCGGTACCCTTGCCGCCGATATGCCTGATCAGGTGCCGCCCGAGGTCATGGCCGAGCGCAGCCGTCGCATGCGCGCGGCGGCTCAGGAGCTCGCGGTTGCCGATGCTCGCCGTCGCTTGGGTACCGTCGAACGCGCCGTGCTTGAGTACGGTGACAATTTGACGCTCGGCTCGTTCCATCATGCCCGTCTTGATGATACCTGTGGACTCACAGCCCCGTGCCTGCTCGATGTTGCTATCATCGGAGTCGATGATTCCGGCTTGGTCCATGCACGCAGGGAGGTTCATGGAAGCCTCGAAGATTAGACTTACCGTTCCCGAGGGTATCGACCCCTCGCTCGTTTTGGGCGCCGGCGACGGCGTCCTTCGTGCACTCGAGAACTTGGTGCACGCCCATGTGGTTGTCCGCGGTGACAGCGTTGCCGTGAGCGGCGATTCGGACGAGGTCGAGCTGGTCGCGCGTTTTTTCGAACATGCCTTTCGTGAGGCTGCTGCCGGGCGCACGCTTTCTGCCGATGATGTCTCGCGCTGTCTGGCCGTTCTGCGCGACGGCGAGCATGATGCCTCGTCGCTGCGCGATGACGTGCTGTTATCGTATCGCGGTCGCGTCATCCGCCCCAAGACGCTCGGTCAAAAGCGCTATGTTGATGCCATCCGCTCTTCTACCATCACGTTTGGCCTCGGTCCCGCCGGTACCGGTAAAACCTATCTGGCCATGGCGCTCGCCGTCGCCGCGCTCAAGCGCCATGAGGTAGGCCGCCTGATCCTGACGCGCCCGGTTGTCGAGGCGGGGGAGAACCTGGGCTTTTTGCCCGGCACCCTCGAGGAAAAGATCGACCCGTATATGCGCCCGCTCTATGATGCCCTCTTTGACATGATGGATCGCGAACGCACCGATGAGCTTATGGAGCGCGGCGTGATCGAGATTGCCCCGCTCGCCTACATGCGCGGTCGAACGCTGAGCGATGCCTTTGTGGTGCTCGATGAGGCACAAAACACGACGCCCGAGCAGATGAAGATGTTCCTGACGCGTTTGGGTTTTAATTCCAAGTTCGTGATTACCGGCGACCTGAGCCAGCGTGACCTGGTGGGTCGTCGCGGCGGTCTTGCCGATGTCGAAAGGATTTTGGGTCGCGTCGACGATGTGGCGTTTTCTCACCTGGAGCGCGCCGATGTGGTGCGCCATGCCCTGGTGGGCCGTATCGTTGAGGCCTATGATGCATACGACGATGCGCGCGAGCGGCGCGCACACGATCGAAAGGAGTCCCGTTGAGTGTATTGATCAGCAACGATGCCGAGCTCGATACGCTGCTCGATGCTCAGGAGGTGGAGCACATCTGCTCAGTTGTGCTTGCCGCCGAGGGTGTTGAGCGTGAGGTCGAGATTTCCCTTTCGTATGTCGATGAGGACGAGATGCACGAGCTCAACCTTGAGTGGCGGGGCATCGATCGCACGACCGACGTGCTCTCGTTTGAATGCGACTCGGCCTTTGACGAGGACATTCCCGCCGACGAGACGCTCGAGCTCGGCGATATTATCCTGGCTCCGCAGGTTATTGCCCGTCAGGCCCCCGGCTTTGGCAACAGCCCCGCCGATGAGTGCCGACTGATGCTCGTGCACGGAATGCTGCACCTGTTGGGTTACGACCACATCGAGGACGATGAGGCCGAGGTCATGGAGGCACGCGAGGATGCCATCCTGCGCGACCTGGCGCTTGAGCGCGGCGAGGACCCCAAACTCGTCCACGTCGGCCCCATAACCAATCATGCCCACGACTAGGAGCCGTCTATGATTCCCGGATCGAACAAGGACCATCCGTCCTTTTTAAAGTCGTTCTCATACGCTATGGAGGGCTTCGTCACCGCCGTCATGACCGAGCGCAATATCAAGGTCATGCTCGTGGCGGGCGTGTGCACCGTCATTGCCGGCTGCATCGTGGGGCTCGATATTGCCGAGTGGGCTACGGTCATCATCTGCTGCGGCCTGGTGATTCACGGCGAGTTGTGCAATACCGCCATGGAGGCGATTGTCGACCTGGCGACCCAGGAGCTGCATCCGTTGGCCAAGCGCGCGAAGGATATCGCCGCTGCTTCTGTATACGTTCTTTCCATTACCGCCGCGATCGTTGGCTTGCTTGTCTTTGCCCACGCGCTCGACTTTATTTAGAAAGGGATTCCCATGTCCGACAATATGCAGCCTGCCGTTGAAGTTTTGGATGACGAGGTCCTGGACGAGGCTGAAGGTGCCGATTCGTTTGACGAGGTCGAGGAGTTCGACCCGTTTGAGGGTATGAGCGATGAGGAACTCGATGCCCTGTGCGACGAGGACGAGAGCCTCGCGGGCTTTGGCGACGTGGAACCCGGTTTCCGCAGCGGCTTTGTGGCCCTGGTCGGTCGCCCCAACGCCGGCAAGTCCACGCTGCTCAACGCCTGTTACGGCAAGAAGGTCGCCATCACCTCTCCGGTGGCCCAGACGACCCGCCGCCGTATGCGCGCCGTGGTCAACCGCCCCGGTTACCAGCTGGTCTTCGTTGACACTCCGGGTATCCACAAGCCCAAGGACGGCCTGGGATCCGAGCTCAACAAGAGCGCCCTGTTTGAGCTCAATGACGTAGACGTCGTCGCGTTTCTGATCGACGCCACCAAACCCATCGGCAGGGGAGACGCCTGGGTTGCCGAGCGTGTCAAGAGCGCCCGTTCCAAAAAGGTCCTGGTGCTCACGAAGGCCGACGAGGCCGATCCCGCCCAGGTTATGGAACAGCTCAAGGCCGCTCACGAGCTCATGGAATACGACGATGAGATCGTGACGTCGTCGGTCAAGAACTTCAACGTCGATGCGTTTATCGAGACCGTCGCTCACTTTTTGCCCGAGGGCCCGCGCTGGTTCCCCGAGGACATGGGCACCGACGCTTCCGACGAGACCCTCGTGGCCGAGTTTGTGCGCGAGAAGGTCCTGCGTCGCACCCGTGACGAGATCCCTCACTCCGTGGGCGTCATCTGTGACGCGCTCGAGCAGACTAAGAAGGTCCTGCGCGTGCACGCCACGATTTACGTCGAGCGCGAGGGGCAGAAGGGCATCATCATCGGTAAGGGCGGCGAGATGATCAAGCATATCGGCATCGATGCCCGTCGTGACCTTGAACGTATCTTTGGCACGCAGGTCTTTTTGGAGCTCGACGTGAAGGTTAAGGCCGGCTGGCGCGATGACGAGGCGCAGATCCGTCGCTTTGGCTACAACGCCGAAGATTAAGCTTCGGCGTTCATGGCAGGCTCTCGCACATATCGCACGAAGGTGCTCGTCCTCGACAAGACCAAGCTCAAGGAAACCGACCTGATCTTGACGATGCTCGACGAACGGGGGCGGCAGGTGCGTGCCGTGGCCAAGGGCGCACGTAAGCCCGGCGGTCGCCTTGCGGCCCGCTGCGAGCTCTTCTGCACCGTTGATATGCTGTTGGCGCATGGTCGCTCGCTCGACGTGGTTTCTCAGGCGGAGCTTATGGAGGCCCCGCTCGGTGCTGCTCCTGACTACGAGACGACCTGTGCCGCCAGCGCGATTGCCGAGGTTGCGCGCGTGTGCTCGTTTGAGGATGCCGAGGATCCATTTACCTTTGCCATCACACAGCGGGCGCTCACACTTGTCGGCGGTGGGATCGACTCGGCACATATGGACCTGCTCGTGGCGGCCTATGTCTTTAAACTGCTGTCGCACGTTGGTTACCGACCCGATTTCTCGGCTTGCGTCTCGTGCGGCGATCCCATGCTCTCGCATTTCTCGGCCCAAGCCGGCGGGCTTCTGTGCGGGTCGTGCGCCTCGAGCGTGCCCGGTGCCGAGTTGGTATCGGTCGGCGAGGTCGCATGGCTGCGCGCCCTGATGTCCATGACCTTCGATGCCCTTATGGATGAGCAGATCGATCCGCATACGGCTGCGTTTTTGCTGGGGCTTTCGCATGTTTGGGCCGCCACGCACACCGATCAGCGACTCCGTGCGATGGAATTCATGTTGGGTCGGTGATGATGCGCAGGCGCGCGCCGCTTGTGGTAACATACCGACCTGTTGGTACCTCGACCTTGGATGTTCGCTCCACCGGCGGCTTCCCAGTCCGAGGCGAATAGAGTCGCCCGCGGGCGACGCGAAACGAAAGGTGAAACAATGACTGTTTCCAAAGAGCGCAAGGCGGAGCTGACCGCCCAGTTCGGTAACTCCCCGGTCGATACCGGTAACCCCAAGGTTCAGGTCGCCATCCTGTCCGAGCGCATCAAGGAGCTGACCGAGCACATGAAGTCCCACCAGAAGGACTTCCACACCCGTCGTGGCCTGCTCATGCTCGTCGGCCGTCGTCGTCGTCTTCTCTCCTACATCAAGAAGAACGACATCGTCGAGTACCGTGAGCTCATTAAGGCTCTGGGCATCCGCGACAACATCCAGTAAGGATTTGTACATGCTAAGAGCGTCCTGCGCAGCGGGGCGCTCTTTTTGTGTAAGGGCGTGAACAATCACGCTCTGAAGCGTGGCGGGGGCAGGGGGCCCGCGTCACATGAGAAGCCCGCAGGCAAGGGGCCTGTGGGGTAAAGGAGAACAATGACACTCGTATCCAAGACCTTTGAGCTGTACGGCAAGACCTACACCTTTGAGTCCGGTGAGCTTGCCAAACAGGCCACCGGCGCTTGTCTGGTCAAGCAGGGCGACACCACGATGCTCGACACTGTGGTCGTCTCCAAGGAGCGCAAGAATTACGACTTCTTCCCGCTGACCGTCGACTTCAACGAGAAGATGTACGCCGCCGGCCGCATCCCGGGCGGCTACCTCAAGCGTGAGGGCCGTCCCAGCGAGAAGGCCACGCTCACGGCTCGTATGATCGACCGCCCGATCCGCCCGAGCTTCCCGGACGGCTTCCGCAACGAGGTGCACATCGTCGCCACCTCGCTCGTCGCCGACCAGGTCAACCCCTTCGACGTCATCAACGTCATGGGCGCTTCGCTGGCCATGACGCTCGGCGGCGTGCCCTTCGAGGGCCCGCTTGCCTGCGTGCGCATCGGCCGTAACGTGGAGACCGGCGAGTTTATCGTCAACCCCACCTATGAGGAGCGCGAGAACTCCGACCTGGACCTGGAGCTGGGTGGCTCTGCCGACTTCATCTCGATGGTCGAGGCCGGCGCCGAGGAGATCTCCGAGGACGACATGCTCGCCGCCATGAAGTTTGGCCAGGAGGCCCTCGCTGCCTTCTGCCAGGCCCAAGACGAGTTCGTCGCCGAGTGGGAGCAGGTCAACGGCGTTATCGTCAAGAAGGAGTACCCGCTCGATCAGCCCGTCGAGGAGGTCCAGGAGCGCATCTTCGCCCACTACGACGAGATGGCCGCTGCCCTGCGCGACGCCGACAAGCTTTCCCGCATCGGCAAGGTCGAGGCTCTGAAGGAGTCCATCCGCGCTGAGTTCACCGACGAGGAGCAGGCCGCCTGGGAGCGCGAGATCCCCGTGGCGCTTAAGAAGCTCGAGAAGAAGGCCATGCGCACCATGGTCGTCGAGACCGGCGAGCGTGTCGACGGCCGTGCCGCCGACGAGATCCGTCCCATCATGGTGAAGGACAACTACCTGCCGCTCGTTCACGGCTCCGGCCTGTTCCAGCGTGGCCAGACTCAGGTGCTCTCCGTCCTGTCGCTCGGCATGCTTAACGAGGGCCAGCGTCTGGATACCATCGAGCCCACCGATGGCAAGCGCTATATGCACCACTACAACTTCCCGCCGTTCTGCACCGGCGAGACCGGCCGCATGGGCAGCCCCAAGCGCCGCGAGATCGGTCACGGCAACCTTGCCGAGCGCGCCCTGCTTCCGGTGCTCCCCGACGAGAACGAGTTCCCCTACGCTATCCGTGTGGTCTCCGAGGTCATGGAGTCCAACGGCTCCTCTTCGATGGCTTCGACCTGCGGCTCCACGCTCGCCCTTATGGACGGCGGCGTGCCCATTAAGCGCCCGGTCTCCGGTATCGCCATGGGCCTGATCCAGGAGGAGGGCAAGACCGTGGTCCTGTCCGACATCCAGGGTCTTGAGGACTTCCTTGGCGACATGGACTTTAAGGTCACCGGCACCACCGAGGGCATCACCGCCCTGCAGATGGACAACAAGGCCACCGGCCTCACCTTCGACATCCTGGCCCGCGCCCTGCAGCAGGCCAAGGAGGGTCGCGCCTTCATCCTTCAGAAGATGCTCGATGTGATCCCCGAGCCGCGCCACACCACGCGCAGCACCGCCCCGCGCATCGTCTCCATCCAGGTTCCGACCGACAAGATCCGCGACGTCATCGGTTCTGGCGGCAAGGTCATCCGCGGCATCCAGGACGAGACCGGCGCTTCGGTTGACATCCAGGAGGACGGCACCGTCTTTGTCGGCGGCACCGGCGAGTCCGTGGACCAGGCCGTCGAGCGCATTAAGCTCATCATCAAGGTTCCCGAGCCTGGCGAGGAGTACACCGGTCGTGTGGTCTCCATCCAGCCCTTCGGCGCCTTCGTCAACCTGCTGCCCGGTAAGGACGGCCTGCTGCACATCTCCCGCGTCGCCAAGGGCCGCGTGGAGAAGGTCGAGGACGTCCTCAACGTGGGCGATGAGGTCAAGGTCGTCGTCATCGAGGTCGACGATCGTGGCAAGATCTCGCTCGATCGTCTTGACAAGCCCGAGGCCCCGGCTCGCGCCGAGGGTGCCTCCGAGGGCGACGGCGAGCACTTCCAGCGTCGTGAGCGTCCGCGTCGCGAGCGCTCCGAGCGCAGCGACCGTCCGCGCCGTCCCGGCGACAACGGAGGCCGCAAGCCCCGCCGTCACCACGACGCCGAGTAACGGCCGCACATAAGCAGTTCACCAAAGGCGACTCCGAACAGGGGTCGCCCTTTTGCTATTCCCGGCGGGGTCCGCGGGTAAAGTTTCCTGCTCTACAGTCCTGCTCGCACGGAGAGCACATTAAGTGCTCTCCGGCTCGTGCGGAACTCGCGATAAACTTTACCCGCGGACCCCGCCGGGAATAGCAAAAGGGCTGGTTGGTGCGGGTTGCGATTTTGTTAGACAGTCTATTCAGCTATCTGAATTCAGATCTTTAGATAATCGCATGTGCGACATTTCCCCAGATAAAACCGACCAAAATAAACCTGTCCCTTTTTGTCAGGTCTGGTCTCAGCGGGCCCGGGGCGGGTTAAGTTTGTCGCGAGTTCCGCACGCAAAGGAAAGCACTTAATGTGCTTTCCGTCTTGCGCAGGACTGTAGAGCAGCAAACTTAACCCGCCCCGGCGCCCGATGGCCCCAGACCGGCGGGATAGACCGGTTCAGATGGGGCTTTGATGCATGGGTGGTCTGTTGTTGTGCAAATGGGTATCATACTGTGGTTAATGCGTCGACTCCGTGATGCATGTTTGTACGTTCCCGACGGTCGGTTTGCCAGAAGCGCCCCGTCGGTTGTTCCAGACCCGTTTCGAAGAAAGGAAACAACACTCACCTATGGCAGCTAAAAAATCATCTCCCTTGAAGATCATCCCGCTCGGCGGTCTTGATGGCATCGGCAAGAATATGACGGTCTTCGAGTGCGGCGACGACATGGTGCTCGTCGACGCTGGCCTCATGTTCCCCGATGACTCGCAGCCCGGTATCGACCTGGTGCTCCCGGATTACACCTACGTTCTGGAGAACGAGGAAAAGCTCCGCGGCATCATCGTCACTCACGGCCACGAGGACCACACCGGTTCGCTTCCGTATCTGCTGCAGGACCTCAACAACAAGGTGCCCATCTTCTCGAGCAAGCTGACGCTTGGCTTTATCGAGGGCAAGCTCTCCGAGTTCCGAATCCGCGCGCCCAAGTTCCGCGAGGTCAAGGGCGGCAGCCATGTCAACCTCGGCGGTATCTCGCTCGACTTCTTCTCGATGACGCACTCCATCCCCGGCGCTCTGGGCGTGTTCATCCGTACTAATCAGGGCACCGTCATGCACACCGGCGACTTTAAGCTCGACCAGACGCCCATCGACGGCGTCACGCCCGATTATGCCGCTATCAGCCGCTTTGCAAAGCAGGGCATCGACCTGCTGCTTTCCGACTCCACCAATGCCACGGTTCCCGGCTTTACCAAGTCCGAGGCCGAGGTTGGTCCCAACCTGCTGCACGCCATCAAGAACGCCCCGGGTCGCGTGTTCGTCGCGTCGTTCTCGAGCCACATCCATCGTTTGCAGCAGATCTGCGATGCCGCCCGCAAGTGCGGCCGTAAGGTCGTTGTGACCGGTCGCTCCATGCTCACCAACACCCGCGTCGCGCGTGAGCTGGGCTACCTCAACATCGATGACGCTGATATCATCGATGCCTTCGATATTGATAACCTGCCCGACGACAAGATCGTCGTCATGTGCACCGGTTCGCAGGGCGAGCCCCTGTCGGCCCTGTCCCGCATGGCCAACGGCGAGCACAAGACGCTCTCCATCCACGAGGGCGATACCGTCATCCTCTCGGCAACGCCGGTTCCCGGTAACGAGAAGGCCGTTCAGCAGGTCGTCAACAGCCTCGCCAAGCTTGGCTGCGACGTCTGGGATAAGAACCGCGCCCTCGTTCACGTCTCGGGTCACGGTAGCCAGGAGGAGCTCAAGCTCCTGATGGCCATGGCCAAGCCTACGTACTTTATGCCGGTCCACGGCGAGGCCGTGCATCTGCGCGCCCATGCTCAACTTGCACGCAAGATGGGCCTCAAGGACGATCATATCTTTATCCTCGACAACGGCGATACGCTCGAGATGCGTGGCGGTATCGTCAAGCGCGGCACGCCCGTCGAGTCTGGTGTCGTCTACGTCGACGGACTGCGCATCGGCGATACCGACCCCATCGTTCTGCGCGATCGTCAGAAGCTTGCCAACGACGGTATGGTCACGGCTGTCGCTATCGTTTCGCTCAAGCACAAGAAGATCGAGGCCATCGAGTTCTCGGGCCGCGGCGTCTCCTTTGCCATCGACGACCAGTTCTCCGAGGACGCCTCGGCGTCCATCATGAAGACAATCGAGAAGGGCAAGTTCAGCTTTACGAGCAGCGGTTCCGATGCCATTCGCAAGGCCGTGCGCGACTCGCTCTCTAACTTTATCTGGAGCCGTACGCGTACTCGTCCGATGATCATCCCGGTCGTCATGGAGGTTTAGTTTGGCGCGCGGATCTGCACAAAACGCCAAAGGCAATAAAGCCAACAACCAACCGGCATCTGCTAAGGGTGCCGGTTCCCATCTTCGTGCCAATAAGGGCCACGAGGCCGAGTTCGACGATTTTGAGCCCCTGGTCGAGCCTTCGGCCAACCGCGATATCGCTGGCGTGGTCATTGCCGTTTTGGCGATTGCGTCCTTCATTGCCGTGATTTCGCCGGCGACCGCACCCGTTACGGCTGCGGTTGCCGGTTTCTACCACCTTGGCTTTGGCCTGGGCGCCTACGTGCTGCCGATCGTCATTTTGCTGTTTGCTGCCACGCTCTTTTTAGGCGAGGACTCGCCGCTCAACGTGCGCTCTGTTGCGGGCGGCGCCGTGGTCTTTATCGCCGTCGTCTCCATTCTTTCGCTGATGGTGCCGGGTACGAGCGACTCGTGCGACCTTATGTTCACGCCGCAAAACCTGTCCGCCTCGGGTGGCTATATCGGTGCGTTTATTGCGAGCGCGCTGCAGAATGCCCTGGGTAAGCCTATCGCGATGGTGGTCCTGTTGGGTCTGGCCGTCGTCGGCTTTGTCATCATCGGCTTTTCGGTGGGCGGCGTTTTGCGCTCTGCCCGCGATCGTGCGGCCGATTTTGCCGAGCGCCGTCGTGCCAATGTCAACGCGAGCCCCTGGGGTGACGACGAAGCTCTGTCGGTGCCCGGCGTTGCCCGTCCGCACCTGAGCATTCTTCGTCAAAAGGGCTCTGATGCTGCCGTGACCACGGTCATGGGCAACGATGCCGACCCGGTTTTGGACGATGATGACGAGGACGAGGACCCGTTTGTCGACGTGTCCGATGCCGTGGAGGCCGAGCGTGCTAAGACCACGCTGCTGCCGCGCCGTCATGCCAAGAAAGGTAAGACGGCTCCCAAGCTCAATACGAGTGAGCCCGACCCGTCTTGGTCCGAGAGCGAGATTGAGCTTACCGAGGGTGATGACGAGGACGACGAGTCTCCGCTCGAGACTGCTAAAACCACCTTGCTGCCGCGACGTCAGGCAAAGCGCGGTCAAGTGACCGGCCAGCTCTCGATGGAGGACGATCCGGACAAGATCGACGAATCTGAGCCTCCGTTTGCCGTGAATCCCGTCTCGGCCGCCCCTCAAATTCCTGATTTTCTCAAGCATCTCAAGGTTGCCGATGCGGCTGTCGCGGGCGCTGCCGAGGCGTCTACTTCTAGCGATGGGGGAGCGGGCAATGCCCCCGCGGATAACGAGGGCGAAGAAGAGGACGGCCTTAAGCTTCCGCCGCTCGAAATCCTGCATGCAAACCCGCAGTCCGCTTCTGCCGCGTCTTCGGACAAGGAGCTGGAACAGACCGCCGAGTCGTTGCAGTCCACGTTGCTTGAGTTTGGCCGTAGCGCTCGCGTCGTCGGCTGGATTGCCGGCCCCACGGTGACGACCTTTAAGCTGCAGCCCGGCGAGGGCGAGCGCGTGAGCAAGATTTCGAGTCTTGAGGACGATATCGCGCTGTCGCTTGCTGCTCAGTCCGTGCGTATCTTTGCGCCGATTCCCGGCACCTCGCTCGTGGGTATCGAGATTCCCAATCGCAAGCGTCAGAACGTCAACTTGGGCGACGTGCTGCCCTATGTTAAGGGCGGTCCGCTTGAGCTTGCTATCGGCCGCGATGCAGAGGGCACGCCGGTCGTCGCCGACCTCGCCAAGATGCCCCACCTGCTGATCGCCGGTACCACGGGTTCCGGTAAGTCGGTCATGATCAACTCCATCATCACAACCCTGCTCATGCGCGCCCTTCCCGAGGACGTTCGCCTGATCATGGTCGACCCCAAGCGCGTCGAGCTTGCAGGCTATAACGGCCTGCCGCATCTTTACGTCCCCGTAGTGACCGAGCCCAAGCAGGCCGCGAGTGCCTTGCAGTGGGCGGTGTCCGAAATGGAGCGCCGCCTGAAGGTCTTCGAGCGCCTTAACGTGCGCAAGATCTCGACCTATAACGAAAAGCAGGCCGCCGGCGAGTTTGAGCATTACGATAACCCGCCGCAAAAGATGCCCTACCTGGTCATCATCATCGACGAGCTTTCGGACCTGATGATGGTTGCCGGCAAGGACGTCGAGGCTTCGATTGTGCGTATCGCCCAGCTGGGCCGTGCCGCCGGTATCCACCTTATCGTGGCGACTCAGCGTCCGAGCTCCAACGTGGTGACGGGTCTCATCAAGGCAAACATTACCAACCGTATCGCCTTTAACGTCGCAACGGGCATCGACTCCCGCGTCATCATCGACCAGATGGGTGCCGAAAAGCTCACCGGCTTGGGTGACATGCTGTTCTCAAAGGTCGACTGGGGCAAGCCCCGCCGTATCCAGGGCTGCTTTGTTTCGGATGACGAGATCAACGAGATTGTCGAGTTCGTCAAGTCGCAAAGCGAGCCCGACTACCATGAGGAGATCCTATCGGCCGTGGCACCTGCCTCCATGTCCATGACGGGTGGCGGCGGCATCGTGCGCACCGGCGTCGCCGAGCCCCAGGACGACGATCCGCTTATCTGGGAAGCCGCTCATATTGTGGTGGAATCGCAGCTGGGCTCCACATCTGGCCTGCAGCGCCGCCTGAAGGTTGGCTATGCGCGCGCCGGGCGTATTATGGACATGCTGGAAGAAAAGGGTGTCGTCGGACCGCCCGACGGTTCAAAGCCGCGCGAGGTCCTGCTGGATGAAGAAGGCCTTGCCGCGCTGGAATCCGTCGACGCCGAGATGGCACGTGAAGATCGTGAGTTTGGAGGATTCTGATGGCTGCACGCTTTGGTGACATGCTGCTCGAGCAGCGTCGCCGAATGGGCCTTTCCATTCAGCAGGTCGCCAACACCATCAAAATCAGGCCGCAGATCATCGAGTTTTTCGAAACCGGTAATTTTGCATCGATGCCCCCGCGCGGTTATGCCCAGGGCATGATTTCGAGCTACGCACGCTTTTTGGGCCTCAATCCGCGCGAGGTCGTCAACGCTTATTTTGATGAACTCATGGCATATGAACGCGAGACGTCGCAGCAGGGCGGTCGTTTTCAGGACGCCGCCGGCTACGTCAATTCGCGTTCCTCGGTCGACAACGGCCGTTTCCTGATGGTTCAGGGCGGACGTTCGACGCGTTATGGCCAGCGCCCTCAGCAGGCTGGCTATATTACCGAGTCTGGCTCGAGCGAGGAGATTCGTTCTCAGCGCGATCGTTTTCGCAGCACGCCGGCGCCCGAGGAGCGCGCACTCCCCGCTGCCCGCGGTGTCGCTCGTGACCCTCGTGCCGGCTACGGCGATGGCGGTTATTCCGATCGCGGGTACCGTGGCGTTTCTTCCGGTCGTCCGCGCGGCGGCTATGCAGACGCCGATACTACGCAGGTGACGCCTCGCCTTCGATCTCAGTCGCAGCCCTATAGCCAGCGTTCCTCAGCGGCTCGTTCGGGCCAGCGCAACTACCAGGGTCGTGGCGAGCTCGCCCCCCGCTCGGGTCAGCGCAATATGCAGCGCCAAGGTAGCTATCGCGGACGTTCCGACAATAACCGCGGTCGTATGCCCCAAGGCACTGGTCGCGGTGGCTCCAATCGTGGGCGCGGCGGTGGGCGTGCTCCCCAGAACAACGGTCTCGATCCTCGTATCGTTTACGCCGGTATCGGCGCCGTGGCGCTGCTACTGATCGTGCTCATCGTGGTGCTCCTGCGTGGCTGCGGCTCCTCGGCGCCCGAGTCGACGCCCGAGACGCCCGTTGCCACCAAGACAACGACTAAAAAGTCTTCCAACAAGACCGAATCCGTCGATGAGGATGAAGATACCGATGAGACGACGGACGAGTCGACCGATTCGGACGCCGCCAAGACGACGGCCAAGAAGGGAGAGAACGAGGTCACAAAGGTCAAGATCTTCGTTGCCAAGGGCAAGACTGCTTGGATTGAGGTCAAGGTTGATGGCAAGTCGGTCTATGGCGCCCAGGCGACCGGCCCCTTTGAGCAGGAATATACGCCCGAGTCCTCGATCGAGATCACCACGTCCAAGCCTTCCGATGTCACCGTTACCAAGAACGGTGAAAAGGTCCGCTACGACACTAAGACGTCGGGCGTGGCACGCGTGACGATCACCGTTCCCAAGAAGGAGACGACCGACTCCGAGGACGGCGAGAGCACTGACGGCACCGATGATGCCAACAGCGCGGATGGAACCGAGGCCCAGTCCACGGAGGGCACCAATACCGCTACCGACGGTCAAACGACGACCGATTCTACCGATTATTCGTACGACAGCTACTAAGCCGCTCGTAAGCGAAAGGATTAACCATGGCTAAAGATTCCAGCTTCGACGTCGTGTCCGAGGTTAATATGCAGGAGGTCGACAACGCCTTCCAGCAGACCACGCGCGAGATTTCTCAGCGCTATGACCTGAAGGACTCCGGCGCCACCATCGAGCTTTCGAAGGGCGACAAACTCTTTACGGTCAACGCCCCGGCCGACTTTGTCTCCAAGCAGATCATCGATGTCCTGAGCTCCAAGCTCATCAAGCGCGGCATCGATCTTAAGGTCGTGTCCTGGGATGCGCCTCAGGCTGCATCGGGCGGTACCGTGCGCGTGCTCGGTCACATCGTCGAGGGCATTGACCAAGCGACTGCCAAGAAGATCAATAAGGACATTAAGGATCAGAAGCTCAAGGTCAAGGTGACGATCGAGGCCGACAAACTGCGCGTCTCCTCTGCTTCCAAGGATGCGCTGCAGACCGTGATCCAGTTCCTGCGCGACCAGGACTACGGTCAGCCTCTGCAGTTCACCAACTACCGCTAATTCATTCGAAAGGACCGCTCTCCAACATGGATACACCGTTGGGCTCCGTGCTCTATATCACCCTCGGGTGCGCCAAGAACGAGGTCGATACCGACCGTATGCGTTCGCTGCTGACCGCCGCGGGCTACGAGGAGGCATTCGATCCGCAGGATGCCGATATCGCCATCGTCAATACGTGCTCGTTCCTTGCCTCTGCAACGTCCGAGAGCATCGAGACCACGCTCGAGCTTGCCAACGAGGTGCAGGACGGCGTACGTTCCTGCCCGATCGTCATGTGCGGCTGCGTGCCGTCACGCTACGGTGACGATCTGCCCGACGAGCTGCCCGAGGTCGCGGCCTTTGTGAAGGCCGACGAGGAAGACGGCATCGTGGCGGTCATCGATGACGTGCTGGGTGTTGAGCGCGAGATTGCCGCCTATATTCCGCAGGTCAAGCGTACCGTCGAGGGCGCTGTCGCCTATGTCAAGATCTCTGATGGCTGCAACCGCTTCTGTAGCTTCTGCATGATCCCTTATATCCGCGGTCGTTATCACTCGCGCAATGCCGAGAGCATTATCTCCGAGGTGCGCGACCTGGTCGCCGGTGGTGTGCGCGAGATCGTTCTTATCGGTCAGGACACGGGCATTTGGGGTACCGACTTTGCCGACGAGGACCTCGCCGAGGGTTCGCCGCGCAATCTGGCGCAGCTGCTGCAGGCCGTTGCTGAGGCGGTGCGTCCTCATAACGTGTGGGTCCGCGTACTCTACCTGCAGCCCGAGGGCATGACCGATGAGCTTATCGAAACCATTCGCGATACGCCCGAGGTGCTGCCCTATATCGATATTCCCGTGCAGCACTGCGACGCGCGCATCCTCAAGGCCATGCGCCGCTCCGGTTCCCGTCATGAGCTCGAGGACCTGTTCCGCGACCTGCGCGAGCGTATCCCCGGTATCGTGATCCGCTCCACGGCTATGGTCGGCTTCCCGACCGAGACTGACGACGAGTTCCGCGATCTTATCGACTTTATGGACACCGTCGGCTTTGACTACACGAGCGTCTTTGCCTACTCGCGTGAGGAGGGCAGCCTGGCCGCCAAGATGGATGGTCAGGTCGATGAAGAGGTTAAGCTCGAGCGCGCCCAGGAGGCTATGGATCTGGCCGAGTCGCTCGGCTTTGCCGCCACGGCGGCCCATGTGGGCGAACGCGCCCAGGTGATCGTCGACGGCATCGAGGAGACCGAGGACGGCGCTGAGCTCATCGGACATGCCTGGTTCCAGGCTCCCGATTCTGATGGTGCGGTGCATCTGGATGCCAGCGAGGCATCTGTGGGCGATATTCTGACGGTCGAGTTTACCGATAGCTTCTGCTACGAGCTTATCGGTCATGTTGTGGAGTAGGAGAGCGTCGTGGCTAACGAGAGCAATAAGGAACTGACGAGTGTTTGGACGCCCGCCAACATCGTGACGTGCGTGCGCATCGTCTTTATTCCGGTGTTCATGATCGTGTCGGCGCTGTCTCACACGAGCGTTGCTGGTACGGATTGGAGCACCTTCGACGGCCCGCTCGCCGCCGCCGCCTTTATTCTGTACGTCATTCTGTCGTGCACAGATAAGGTTGATGGCTACCTGGCTCGTTCGCGCAACGAGATCACCGACTTTGGCAAGTTCTTGGATCCCATCGCCGATAAGTTGCTCGTGTTCTCGGCCCTGCTGCTGTTCTTGGACTTTGGTGCCGTAACCGTGTGGTCCGTGTTCATTATCCTGTTCCGAGAGCTACTGGTGAGCGCCCTGCGTATGGTCGCGAGTGCGGCCGGTGTGGTCGTTGCGGCCGATAAGCTCGGAAAGTACAAGACGGCGACTACGATGGTTTCCATCTGCGGTTATCTGTGCGTCTTTGCGATGGCCGGCTTGCACCTTGGCCCGGTGGCGCTGACGCTCGGCATCTACTCGGTGTCGCGCTTCCTGTACGCCGTTGCCGTTGTCCTGACCGTTATCTCGGGCGCTCAGTACTTCTGGAACTGCCGCAAGATCGTCTTTTCGGTCTAGGTGCTGGTAGGCATGACGGAATCATTTGAGCAGATTGCCGCGCACAATGAAGAGCTCTCACGCGATATTGTCGAGCGTGCAACCGTTCGTGGTGTGACGGTTTCGACGGCTGAATCTCTGACAGCGGGAATGATCGCTTCGAAGATTGCCGATATCCCGGGTGCCTCGGCGGTGCTGCGCGGCGGTGCGGTGACGTACTGCGACGAGATTAAGCATCGCGTACTCGGCGTTGAGCAAGAGACGCTCGACCGCTATACCGCGGTGTCGTATCAGACGGCACGCGAGATGGCTGCCGGTTCGCTAGAGCTGTACCAGAGCGATATTGCCGTGAGCGCGACGGGCTATGCCGGCCCCGGTGGAGGCACCGAGGACGATCCGGCTGGCACTTTTTATATTGGCTGGGCGTATCGCTCGGCCGATGGGGGAGCGCCGATTGTGGACTCCATTCGTTGTCACTATGAGGGCGAACGTTCGTGTGTTCGTGCCCATGCGGTCGCGGAGGCATTGGGTCGCATTGTGTGCGTGCTTCATTCTATGGAATAGACGTGTTTTAAGGGGCCTCCGGGCCCCTTAATTGTGGAGATAGGGACCTCTGGCGAATTTGCTCTTTGTGCAGGTAGTTGGCGTATTCTATCCCGTCATGCCTTGTTTGGTTCGCCTGCGGTCAAGTTTTTGGTCAGTGTTTGGTCGGCGTTTGGTTGGGTTTTGGAAAGGACTGCTGCATATGATTTATCTGAACGGTTGACCACGAACAGCCGTTCGTTTATTATCGATGCAGATTGTTTAGAGGAGGGCTATTCATGGCCAAGAATTCAGGTCCCGTACGTACCGTTCATGCTCGCACGACGGGTAAAGAGCGCGATAAGATGATCGCCACCACCAAGGCCGAGATCGAGAAGAAATTCGGCCAGGGTTCCATCATGAGGTACGGCGACGGTGGTCCCGAGCTCGAGGTCGAGGCCATTCCCACGGGCGCCTTGGCCCTCGATGCCGCGTTGGGCATCGGCGGCGTGCCGCGCGGCCGTATCGTCGAGATTTACGGTCCCGAGTCCTCCGGTAAGACAACGCTTTCGCTCGAGATTTTGGCAGAGGCCCAGGCTATGGGCGGCGTCGTGGCATTTATTGATGCCGAGCATGCGCTCGATCCCACGTATGCCGCACGTATCGGCGTGGACATCGATGAGGTCCTCATTTCCCAGCCCGATACGGGCGAGCAGGCGCTCGAGATCGTCGACATGCTCGTGCGCTCTGGCGCCATCGACGCCATCGTCGTCGACTCTGTCGCCGCTTTGACCCCGCGTGCCGAGATCGAGGGCGAGATCGGCGATACTACGGTCGGCCTTCAAGCCCGTCTGATGAGCCAGGCGCTCCGTAAGCTCGCCGGCTCGCTCGCCAAATCTAAAACGACCTGCATCTTCATTAACCAGCTGCGCGAGAAGATCGGCGTCATGTTCGGCAACCCCGAGACTACGACGGGCGGCCGCGCCCTCAAGTTCTTCTCGTCGGTGCGCATCGATATTCGCCGCATCGACAGCATCAAGCTTAAGGACGAGGTCATCGGCAATCGTGTGCGTGCCAAGGTCGTTAAGAACAAGGTGGCCGCTCCGTTCCGCTCTGCCGAGTTCGACATCATGTACGGTACGGGCATCTCCAAGGAGGGCTCGATTCTGGACATGGCCGTCGAGTGCGGTATCTGCAAAAAGATGGGCTCTTGGTTTGCTTACGGTGAGGACAAGCTCGGTAATGGTCGCGAGGCCGCTAAGGCATTCCTGCGCGAACACCCCGATTGTGCTGACGAGATCGAGCATAAGGTTCGCCTCGCCTGCGGCCTTGAATTCGATGACGATGCTCCGTCCGAGGTCGAGCTGACCGATCGGCCCGAAACTGAGGAGTTCGATGAACTTTACGCCATCGACGGCTCCGCGATGCTCGATGACGACGAGTAGCGGATGCCCTCATGTCGTATACGGTGACCGAGGCCACGGTCGTCTTTCCCGATAAGAACGCGGCCTCCTCGTTCTCGAGTGGGTATGCATCAAAAAAGCCTTGTGCGCATATCGACTGTGAACTCGAGGGCGGTTTTGAACGATCCATCTGGATTCCTATTCGTGTCGCGCGCCTGTTCCTTAAAAACCGCCCCGATCTTCCCTGCGATTGGGATGAGTTTCGCGAGGCGGTGCAGCTCATTGAGCGTAAATGCGCGCTTACCATGGTGACTGAGATGTTGTCGCGCCGCGACCATGCCACAGGTGAGGTCCGTGACAAGCTGGCTCGTTACGGATTTCGACAGCCCGCAATTGATTTCGCCGTCCAGCGTGCCACTGAGTATCGCTTTTTAGATGAGAGCCGCTTTTGTTCGTACTTTATCGAGGAGCGCAAACGACGCGGCTGGGGACAGCGCAAGATCGAGACCGAGCTTAAGCGCCGTCATGTCGTACTCGATGATATCCCCGGCTATCCCGAGGATTATTTTGCCGTGGAGGACGATTTGGCTCGCGCATCGGCTTTACTCGCGAAGCGTCGTGTTCCCGAGACGCGTGGATTCGAAAAGCTCGTCCGGTTTTTGATGGGCAAGGGCTTTTCGTACCACATTGCCGCCGATGCCGTTAAGGCGCGTCTCGATGCCGAACGTGAGGAATGTGCAGTTTAGACACATGCTAGAAGCATGTGTTTTGCGTACCAGCCGTTCACCGTGTTTTAGACGCCGTACCGGGTCCATTTATTTGACAGTTGTTGCGGTTCAACGTACGATAAACAGTGTCATTTGCTTTGTGATATGTGCTCATCTTTGATGAGTTTGTTTATATGTTTATCTGTATCCGACCCGCATAAGCTGCGCCCATATTACTCAAATGTCGCGAGCCGTTCGTAAGGACGGTTCGCTTTGTTGTGTAACGAATCCATAAAAAGGAGTGAGCATGCCTATCATCGCAGCGCTCGTTGGCATCGTTTTGGGTGCCATCGCCGCCATTGCCTACATGCGCACCGCCAAGCAGGGTAGTCTTCACGAGGCCGACGAAAAGATCCAGTCGGCACATGCACAGGCTGAGTCCCTAATCGGCGATGCAAAGCGCCAGGCCGAGACCCTCAAAAAAGAGGCTCTGCTCGAGGCTAAAGAGGAGATCATCAAGAACAAGCAGGCCGCCGAGGCCGAGGACAAGCAGCGTAAGAACGAGATCCGTACGCTCGAGAACCGTGTGATGCAGCGCGAGGAGTCCCTCGATCGCCGCAACGATGCCCTCGACAAGCGTGAGCACCAGCTTTCCAGCCAGGCCGGCCAGGTCGAGAAGCGCTCCCGCGAGCTTGAGGAGCTCTGCGCCAAGCAGACCTCCGAGCTCGAGCGTATCGCCGACCTGACCCGCGAGGACGCCCACAAGGAGCTGCTCGATAAGGTCCGCGGCGAGGTTACCCACGAGGCCGCCACGATTATCCGCGAGTCCGAGCAGCAGGTTCGCGCAGAGTGCCACAAGACCGCTCAGGAGATCCTCTCCCTGGCGATTCAGCGCTGCGCCGCCGACCACACCGCCGAGGTCACCGTTACCTCCGTGCATATTCCCTCTGACGATCTCAAGGGTCGCATCATCGGCCGCGAGGGTCGCAACATCCGCACCTTCGAGCAGGTTTCCGGCGTCAACCTCGTGATCGACGACACGCCCGAGACCGTCGTGCTCTCGAGCTTCGACCCGGTCCGTCGCGAGACTGCCCGCGTTGCCCTTGAGAACCTCATTGCCGACGGCCGCATTCACCCCGCCCGCATCGAGGAGATGTACCACAAGGCCGCCGATCTGGTTCAGCAGCGCGTGCGCGAGGCTGGCGAACAGGCTGCCTTCGATACCGGTATCCACGATCTGCACCCCGAGATCGTTAAGACCCTGGGTGCTCTACGCTACCGCACCTCGTTTGGTCAGAACGTGCTCCAGCATTCCCTCGAGGTTTCCGACCTGTGCGGAGTGATGGCTTCCGAGCTTGGCCTGGACGTTGTGACCGCCAAGCGTGCCGGCCTGCTGCACGATCTGGGCAAGGCTATCGACCATGACGTCGAGGGTCCGCATGCCGTTATCGGCGCCGAGCTCGCCCGTCGCTATGGCGAGAAGCCCGTTATCGTTCACGCTATCGAGGCTCACCACGCCGACGTCGACCCCAACACGGTGCTCGATGTTCTGGTCCAGGCTGCCGACGCCGTTTCTGCCTCTCGCCCCGGTGCCCGTCGCGAATCGGCCGAGAACTACATCAAGCGTCTCGAGAAGCTCGAGGAGATTGCCAACTCCCATGACGGCGTCGAGCGTACCTATGCCATGCAGGCTGGTCGCGAGGTCCACGTCATGGTTCAGCCGGACAAGATTTCCGATGCTCAGTCCACGGTCTTGGCTCATGACATCGCCCATCAGATCGAGGAAGAGATGGAATATCCCGGTCAGGTGCGCGTTGTCGTGATTCGCGAGAGCCGCGCTGTCGATATCGCTAAATAACATGAACGACGCGAACGAGCTCATCTCATTTATCGCGTCGATGTCGGGGGAGGGCAACCTTCGCGTCGAGGAGAACCTTGGCGAGGGGTATGTCCGCCTCCGCGTTTCGGAGGCCGAGCGGCGCCAAGCAAAGCACGACATCCAGCATGTCGAGGATATTGTCATCGAAATGCTGCGGAACGCTCGTGATGCCGGCGCTGACAAGGTCTATCTCGCCACGACTAAGGAAGATGGCGTTCGTACGCTCGTCTTTCTGGACAACGGCTCGGGCGTTCCGCAGGATATGCAGGAACGCATCTTCGATGCCCGCGTTACCTCCAAGCTCGAGAGCATGAAGATGGACCGTTGGGGCGTTCACGGTCGAGGCATGGCATTGTTCTCGATTAAGCAGAACACCGATGAGGCACGCGTTGTCGCGTCGGATGTTGACCTTGGCTCGGTCTTTAAGGTGAGCGTCGGTACCGACCGACTTGGCGAGCGCGCCGACCAGTCCAGCTGGCCTCAGGCCGTGAAGGACGAGGACGGCCACTATGTCTGCGCCCGTGGCCCTCACAACATCATTCGCGCCGCCTGTGAGTTTGCCCTCGAGGAGCTGCGCGCCTGTGATGTCTATCTGGGCTCTCCGTCCGAGATCGCCGCGACGCTGCATGCGCAGGCGTCCAGTCGTCTCGATGCTTCTCGTCTTTTGTTTATCGATGACGAAGCCGAGCTTCCCGTGGTCGATCGTCTTGGTCTTGCTTCGGATGCGGAAGACTTTATCCGTATCTGTTCTGGTTTGGGCCTTGAGATGTCCGAGCGTACGGCGCATCGTATTTTGGCGGGCCAGATTAAGCCCGTTCGCAGTGTGACCGCACGCCTGCTACGTGAGCGCGATTCGTCCTCACATGCGTCTGCTCCGGTCGATCTTGCCAAGGATCGTCGCGGACTGCGTATTGCCAAGGACGACATGGCGCAGTTCTCGCGAGCCGTGGAGCGCGACTTTAACGATCTTGCATCGCGGTACTATCTCAACCTTTGCGGCGACCCCAAGATTCGTGTTTCGCGTGATCGTATTACCGTGACGTTCGATCTTGCCAAAGAGGAATAGCATCTTTACCGAGTCCGTTCGGTACGATACAGTTATTGCAGTTAAAACGTACTTTTAAACGCAGGAGTTTCTTCATGGATTGCCTGAAGGTATCAAGCAAATCGTCGCCCGCGTCCGTTGCCGGCGCCATTGCCGGCATGGTCAAAGATGGTGTTCCCGTCAACATTCAGTGCGTCGGCGCGGGCGCCGTCAACCAGGCCATTAAGGCTGTGGCCATTGCACGCGGATTTTTGATTCCGACCGGGTTTGATATTTCCTGCGCGCCGGTGTTCTCCGACATCCTCATCAACGGGGAGTCGCGTACGGCCATCCGTCTTTCTATTTACGTTCATCAGATTAATCGAGCTGCTATGGATAACGTTGTGATGGACGACGTTAAGCCTGTGGCGTAGAGTGTTTACTCTTTGCCCGCACTCTTTGATTCCGCCTATTCCACCTCGTTAGGACTTATACACATGGACCAGGGTTCCGTACGCGATATTCTTGCCGGTAAAACCTACTTTATCCGCACCTTTGGCTGTCAGATGAATCAGCACGACTCCGAGCGCGTGAGTGGCCTGCTCGACTCATATGGCTGCCTTATGGCGCTCGATCCGGAGCATGCTGACATTGTCGTGTTCATGACGTGCTGCGTTCGCGAGGCCGCTGACACCCGTCTGTACGGTCAGTGCAACTCTTGTAAGAGCCTCCCGTCTTCGCCCTCGGGCAAGCGTGTGGTTGCCGTGGGCGGCTGCATCGCGCAGCGCGACGGCGAGGGTCTGCTCACCAATGTCGATAACGTCAATGTCATCTTTGGCACGCATTCCATCGCGCATGTGGCCGAGCTCATTGCCGAGGCATTCTTGGACGGCAAGCGTCATATTCGCACCAATGAGCACGAGGACACGGATGCTATGAGCATGCCGTGGCATCGTGAGACCCAGTATCACGCGTGGGTCCCCATTATGACGGGCTGCAACAATTTCTGCACCTATTGCATCGTGCCGTATGTGCGCGGTCGCGAAAAAAGCCGTCCTTTCGATGAGATTGTCGACGAGGTGACCGTTCTAGTGCGCCAGGGCGTGCGTGAGATCACGCTTCTGGGACAAAACGTCAACTCTTATGGTCGCGACCTGTTTGGCAAGCCGCGCTTTGCCGACCTGTTGCGTGCAGTTGGTGATACGGGTGTAGAGCGTATCTTCTTTACTTCCTCGCACCCCAAAGACCTGCTGCCCGAGACTATCGACGCTATGGCCGAGACGCCTGCCGTCATGCCGCAGTTGCACCTGGCAGTTCAGTCAGGCTCGACGCGCATCCTTAAAGAGATGAATCGTCGCTATACGCGCGAGGATTATCTGGGGCTTGTCGATCGCATCCGCAATCGTATGCCCGATATCGCGCTTTCGACCGATATCATCGTGGGTTTCCCCGGCGAGACCGAGGAAGACTTTGAGCAGACGCTCTCGCTGGCCGAAACGGTCCGTTATGCTCAGGCCTATACGTTTATCTATTCCAAGCGCGCCGGTACTCCGGCCGCCGAGATTGACGATCCCACGCCGCATGAGGTAATTCTCGAGCGCTTCAACCGTCTGGTGAAGGTTATCGAGACTACTGCGCACGAGTATAACCAAGGTGAGCTCCACACCGTTGTGCCGGCGCTTATCGAGGGTACGAGCAAAAAGAATGACGCGGTGCTGCTGGGCAAGAGTCCTAAGAATCAGACCGTTCACGCACCGATTCCCGAGGGCTACAGCATCGATCAGTTGATTGGCAAGATTGTCGATGTTGACATCGACGTTGCCAAGACGTGGTATCTGTCCGGATCAGTTGTGGGCGAGCCGCGCTAATGATTTCTCCCGGGGCAGGCCTTTCCGCCGTTGCGATTGTCGGTCCGACCGCGGTTGGCAAAAGTGATGTCGCAGATCGTTTGGCGGCTCGTCTTTCGTCCGAAGTGCTGTCGTGTGACGCGATGCAAATCTATCGAGGCATGGATATCGGCACTGCCAAGATGGCGCCCGAGGAATGCACGGCGCCGCTACGCCTGGTCGATATTGTTGAACCGGGCGTTACATATTCTGCAGCGCTGTATCAGGCAGACGCTCGTGTGCATGTTGAGCGCTTGCTGGGCGAGGGTCGCCTGCCGGTGTTTTGCGGGGGTACAGGCTTGTATCTCAAGGCCGCCCTGGATGAGATGGATTTTCCCTCGGGCGAGCTTGAGGACGATCGCCGCGCGAGGTATCAGGAGCTTGCCGAGCGCATTGGCGAGGAAGCGCTACACGCGCTGCTTGCCGAGCGTGACCCCGAGTCCGCTGCGGTCATCCACCCCCATAATGTTCGTCGCGTGATTCGCGCGCTCGAAATGCACGATGATGGCGTGTCCTACGCGCAGCAAAAGTCGCAGTTTAGTGTTCCGCGCGAGCATTATCATGCCCTATGGTTTGGTCTGACGCGTAATCGCGAGGTGCTCTACGAGCGCATTAATCTGCGCGTCGATCTGATGTTTGAGCAGGGTCTTGTCGATGAGGTCCGCGGTCTTATGGCCCAGGGTCTGGGAGATGCCCTGACGTCGATGCAGGCAATTGGCTATAAAGAGATCATTGATGCTTTCAATGGCGTGATGAGCATGGATGAGGCCCGCGAACTCATTAAGATGCGTTCGCGTCGTTATGCCAAGCGTCAGCTTTCGTGGTTTAAGCGCGATGACCGTATCGTGTGGTTTGATATGGATGAATGTACGATCGATGAGGTCGTTGAGGATATCCTGCATCGTATTGAGGCTGCCTAATGGCCCGTTTCCCCCTTGTTCCCACGGCACCCGAGCCCGAGCGTGCCATTTTAGTTGGTGTTGAGTGGCGCGACAATGCATGGCCGCTCGATCGCTCGCTTGATGAGCTGGAGCGTCTTGCCCACACAGCTGGTGCCCGGTGCGTGGCACGCTTGTCGCAGCGTTTGGTAAAGCCGTATCCTAAATCGTTTATCGGTTCCGGTAAGGTTGAAGAGCTGTGCGGCCTGGTGCATCGCATGGATGCCGATGTCGTTATTTTTGACGACGACCTGACCCCCTCGCAGCAATCCTATTTGGAGAAAGCCGTGGGCGAGCCGGTAAAGATTATCGATCGTACAGCACTGATCCTGGATATCTTTGGCCTGCATGCTCAGACGCGTGAGGGACGCCTGCAGGTACAGCTGGCACAGCTTCAATATTTGTTGCCTCGCCTGCGTGGCATGTGGAGCCATCTCGCCAAGGAGCAGACGCGCGGCGGCATCGGCTCACGTTTTGGTCAGGGCGAAAGTCAGCTCGAGGTCGACCGTCGCCTCATTCGTAATAAGATCGCTGCGCTTCGTCGTGAGCTCAAGCAGGTTGAACAGCGTCGCGATGTTCAATCCAAGAGTCGCATTGAGTCACCGGCGTTTCGCGTCGCGTTAGCCGGTTATACCAATGCCGGTAAATCGACGTTACTCAATCGTCTGACCGGCTCTACGGTACTTTCGCAGGACAAGCTGTTTGCTACGCTCGACCCGACGACGCGTTCGTATCGTCTGCCCGGCGGTCGCGGCATGACGATTACCGATACCGTCGGCTTTATTCAAAAGCTGCCCCATGGTCTGGTCGATGCCTTTAAATCGACGCTGTCCGAGGTTTTGGGTGCCGATCTAATTCTCAAAGTCGTAGATGCGTCTGACGAGGACTATGAGCGGCAGCTGGAGGCTGTCGACCGCGTGCTTGATGAGATCGGCGCCGGAGATCGTTTAACGCTGACCGTATTCAATAAAATCGATCTTCTCGATAGCGTCGATCGATTGAGTTTCCGTCGTCGCTATCCGGAGGCCGTTCTGTTCTCGGCCCAAACGGGCGAGGGGCTCGACGATCTCGTCGACCGGATTGCTCGCGAGGCAGCTGCCACCGATGTGTTGCTCTCCGCTGATATCCCGTATCGTGAGGGCGCTCTCATCACGCTGGTGCATGAGCAGGGAACCCTTCTGCATGAGGAATATCTAGAGGACGGAGTTCGCATTGTGGCGAAGTTGCCGGCCCGAATCGCGCCGCGTCTTGAGCGCTATCGTACGGAATAAACGAGTTCTAGTACGCCTAGGATGACAGGCTGATGGAGCAGGTAGAACGGTAAGGCATGCCTACCGAGGACTGCGAGCGCCGGGATGGGATTGGCGTATGCCCATGCTGGCGCTTCGAGGCTTGATGCTTGTGCTGCCTGGGCAGCAAAAAAGCCGGTAAGGTACATAAAGACAAACGGAATGAGCGGATAGTAGTCTCCCGAAACAAAACCCGGGCTCGGGAATCCAAGCCATGCCAGGTGGGGGAGTGGGTAGACCGCTTTTGGAATGCCCCAGGTTAGGGCAAAAAGAACAAGGCACGCTGCGATGCCCCACGAGCCCGGTAATTTTTGGAGTAACGGACGGGTGAGTGCAACCACTGCAGTGCACGCTGCCATGCAATAAATGATGCCAAAGTTTACTGAATCGTCGACTGATACCAGTGTAGTTGCAATCCATACGATCAAGGCTGCGGCCGAGTATTTGAGAGCGCGCTTATCGTTATTGCGCGAGAGCGTGCACATCCAACCGGCGATAAACAAAAATACCCAGCTGATACTAGCGCGCCAGATGTCTTGAAAGACTGACTGGGTAAACCAGGGCATATCCCAGCCGTACAGGTAGGCGAGATCATAGCAAGCGTGAAAACCTGCCATAGAAATCATCGTAAACCCGCGGACGGTATCAAATATGGTTATGCGTTTTTGCATTACGAGAACCGGCGCATCAAGCCGACGACTTTGCCCAGGATAACGGGATTCGTTGCATAGATAGGTTCCATGGTGTCGTTCTCGGGCTGCAAGCGCACACGCCCCTGCTCCTTGTAGAACGTCTTGACGGTCGCCGAACCATCAATCATGGCCACGACAATTTCGCCGTTCATGGCACTCTTTTGTTCACGGACGATGATGTAATCGCCATTGAAGATGCCGACATTGATCATTGAGCTCCCATGCACCTCAAGGATAAAGGAACCCTGATCAGTGGCGATTTCGGTCGGGATAGTAAACGTGTCTTCGATATTCTGCTCGGCCAGAATGGGAATCCCAGCCGCGACGCGACCAACGAGCGGCAGCGAGACCGTTCCGCGGGGCGCCGTGGGCTCATCGGATTTGGAAATCGAGACAGAGGATCCGTCCTCATCAAAGAGCTCTAGGGCGCGAGGCTTGGTGGCATCGCGCTTGAGCAGCCCTCGAGCCTCCAGGGCAGAGAGATGAGCATGCACCGTGCTGGGGGAGGAGAGGCCTACGGCCGATGCCATCTCGCGCACACTGGGCGGATAGCCCTTCTCCTGCTGATATTCCTTGATGAAGTCGTAAATCTGCTGCTGACGCTTGGTAATTTTGCGAGCCATCAGGGGATCCTCTCTGCCAATGTCAAACAAATGTTCGATTTTTGCTTGACAGGAACAACTGTTCGAAGATAATAATAACCGAACATTCGTTCTCGCGCTAGACATTTTTGTCCGCGCGGCTTGATAAAACTGTTCTCAGCAAAACACGCGAGAGGAGAACATGATGAACGTAACGAATATGGTCCAGGGAAACCTCGCCCTTAAGCTCGAGACGCCTGCAGAACCCACTTTTACGGTTGTTCAGGGTGGCCGCTCCGGCTTTCAGCCTTTGACCGTAAAGCCTGCGCGCAATCAGCAGGCTGTAGTCGCGCCGGCCCGCGTTGCCCTGAAGGTTCCGACGATTGTCGCCGTCGCCGTTGCGCTTACGCTCTTCTTTGTCCTCGCTATGTCGGTCTTTAGTGCTCGTCACGCCGCGTATGCCGAGTCCGTTTCCAACATTACCTACGGGACCATTCGCGTTCAGCCTGGCGATTCTCTTTGGTCGCTTGCCGAAGAATATCCAATCGAAGGCCTTTCCACGCAAGAGACTTCCGACATGATCCGTAGCGTCAATCATCTGGAGCATGGTTCGCTCGCCGCCGGTGCGCATCTTAAGGTTCCTGCTCGTTCGTAATCATTATCGCGCTGCGCATGGTACCCTTGTTATCGTTTAAGAGGAGGTACCATGCGCTGTCCCAAATGCGGCAAGGCACATACCCGCGTCGTTGATTCCCGTATGCAGGAGTCAAATAACACCATTAAGCGCCGTCGCGAATGTTGCTCGTGTAACTACCGCTTTACAACGTTCGAGCGATGCGAGGACCCTATCGAGGTCATTAAGTCAGACGGAACCAAGCAGCGGTTCGATCGCAATAAGCTGCTCGTCGGCTTGATGCGAGCCACCATCAAGCGCGATATCGACACTAAGAAGCTCAATGAGATTATCGATGACATCGAGGTCGAGCTGCGCTCTCGCACGCTGACGGCCGTCACGTCCCATGAGTTGGGTGACATGGTGCTCAAGCGCTTGGCCAAGATCGACAAGGTTGCGTACATCCGTTTTGCCTCGGTCTACCGTGATTTCAAAGACGTCGATGAGTTTCTGCAAGAGCTCGACAAGCTAAGGTGATTCCATGTCCAACATTACCGTCAACATAAAGCGTCTCGATCCCACCGTCGAGCTTCCCAAATACGCCCATCCCACCGATGCTGGCTTGGATTTGCGCTCCAACGAAGACTGCGTCCTGAAGCCCTTCGAACGCCGTCTGGTCTCTACGGGGCTGGCCATCGCCCTGCCCGATGGCTACGCCGGCTTCGTCCAGCCCCGCAGCGGCTTGGCCATCAAGCAGGGCCTGTCTATAGTCAACACGCCGGGCCTCATCGACGCCCACTACCGAGGAGAACTCAAGGTTATCCTCATCAACCTGGATCCCACCAACGACATCCAAATCAACAAAGGCGACCGCATAGCCCAACTCGTCATCCAAGAAGTCCCCACGGTCAATCTCATAGAAGTAGAAGAACTAGACGAAACCGACCGAGGCAAAGGAGGCTTCGGCTCCAGCGGCGTAGCCTAGTCGTTTACGTACTGTCCGCTGGCCGGCCCGACCCGCCTATATATCATCCCATGCTCAAACATTCTCGCTTCGCTGCGAAACTGCGCGTGGGACGATATATAGGCGGGTCGGGCTGGCCAGCTACGTTTATGCACTACCAGCTGCGCCGAATCCTCGTATTAGAAGCTGCGAAGGCGAACCAAAGAAACTAATTGCAGCAAGCAGATGCGGCAAAGGGACTGTTCCTTTGCCGCATCTGCTTATCAGAAAGATTGATTATTGTTTTCAAGCGAGTAGTCGCCCGCCCGCTTCTCACACATATCGTTCCACGCGCAGTTTCGCAGCGAGCGAAGCGAAGCGAGAATGTTTGAGCATGGAATGATATGTGTGAGAAGCGGGCGGGAGGGATACGAGCGCCCCGCGAGAATGTTTGAGCACGGGATGATATATAGGGGCCTCCCGCAGGTAAGCGGACATAAAGACGCTAGCGGATATGCGCAGGTTTTCCGCCCCAGTAGAAGCGGCAGAAGGCTCGTTTGCGCTTTTGGGGTTTGCCTACGAGTTCCATGGTGGCGATGGCGATGTCTTCGGCTGCGCGGGGACGGCGCAGTACTTCGCCATTGATAAGCAATGCTTTGAGCGACTCCGGATGATCGTGGAGATGGCGCAACGTCACGATGAGCTCTCGTGCCGTGGTGACGTGCATGCTGGCGCCCATGCCGGTGAGCATGGTGGTGTTGGCCTTTTCCTGGCCATAGGACTTGCCCAGCAGGATCATCGGCAGATGTGCGCATAGGCACTCGGTGACCGTGAGTCCGCCCGATTTGAGGATTGCCAGGTCGCAGCCGTGCATGAGGGCCGCCATGTCGTCGACATAGTCCAACACCGTGACGTTCTCGAGCTTCATGGCATCGAAGAGCGTCTTCAGCCGGGTGGCATACTCCACGTCTTTGCCGGGCAAAAAGACAAAGTGCATGTCTTCGAAGCTGCGCAGGAAGGGGAGCGTGTGGTCCATCGCCGCGCGAAAGCGGACGTAAGGCTGAGGCAAGCTGGCGCCGGCCATTACCAGCACGACGGTCTTGTCGGTAGGGAGGTTGAACTTGGCTAGTTCTTCCTCGCGATCGTAATCCGTGTCGAATCCGGCGCGAATAGGAATACCGGTAATGCGAATCTTTGTCTCGGGCACCTTGCGCGGACGCAGCGTTTCGGCCATAAATTCGTTGGCAACACAGAATAGATCGGTGTCCTTGTGGGGCCACCAGCCCTCGACTTCGTAGTCGGTCGGTACGCAGATGATCGGATAATCGATACCCGTAATTACGCGGGCGCCCACGGCAACATTGGCTGCCGTGATGTGCGTTGCGACCACGGCTATGGGCCTGCGGTTACGAATATATTCGTTGAAGGAGGGGAACATAATTCGCGACCATGCCGTGCCGCCACCCCAGAGCAGATGTCCCGTAAGCGTATATCGCCAGGTCAGGTCGTAAATGGGGCGCGTGGCTCCCGTAAAAGAAGCCGCGGTTTTATTGCCGTCGAATTTAATACGTCCAAAATCAAGGATATCGAGCACTTCAATCTCAACATCCTCGGGGATGCCATTGGTGCCGCGGATGAGGTCGAATGCCTGCGCAATCGCATTTGCGGCGGCCTTGTGACCCGAGCCGACCGAGGCGTGCACGATGGTCACGAGAGGTTTTTGCTGAGCCAAGAGCGTGGTTTGCTCCGATTGGGGAGTGCTGAGCTTGAGCAGGGGAGCGTCGTCGCTCGTCTGCGTCTGATCCATCGATAACTCCCCTTCGACGTTGTAACACGGATTTATCATTGTAGTGCATGAGTGTCACGTTCACGTAAATTTGGGTATGAGCGCAAAGAACGACAACGTTTTGACGAGAGGACTCTTCATGGCTACCGATCAGACGATCGATGTTGCGATTATCGGCGGCGGTCCCGCGGGCTATGCTGCTGCCATTTATGCGGCGCGCGCCAACCTGACGACGACTGTCCTTGAGCAGGGTATGTCGGGCGGACAGATCGCCACATCCAACGAGATTGAGAATTATCCTGGCATTCCGCTACTGAGCGGTGTCGAACTTGGTGAGCGGTTCCAACAGCATGCTGAAGGCCTGGGGGCTCAGGTTGAATGGAGTATGGTGACGGGCGTCGATTACGATGCCGATGCGGCTCTATTTACCATTCATCATGATATTGGCGATACGGTGGCCAAGAGCGTCGTTGCGTGCATGGGCGCCACGCCGCGTCCTGCGGGTTTTGTTGGCGAGGACAAGTATCGCGGTCGTGGCGTTTCGTATTGCGCGACCTGTGACGGCATGTTCTTCCGCGGCAAGCAGGTTTTTGTTATCGGAGGCGGTAATTCGGCATGCGAGGAGGCGCTGTTCCTGTCCGACATTGCCAGCAGCGTGACCATCGTGCTGCGTCGCGATCAGTTCCGTGCACCCGAGGGCGTTGTGAATAAGGTGCTTGCTAAGGACAATATTTCAGTTAGGTACCAAACTAGTATTGTTGAACTTTCTGGTGAAGCGATGCCCACGACAATCACATTCAAGGACAATGCGACTGGTGAAATGCACACTGAGTCCTTTGAACCTGGCTCATTTGGCATTTTTGTCTTTACGGGGACGCAACCACATACCGAGCTTGTTGAGCATCTAGTCGATCTGGCTCCCGACGGCGGCATTGTTACCGACGATTCGATGGCCACCCGTACACCCGGCTTATTCGCAGCTGGCGATATCCGTTCCAAGCGCTTACGCCAGGTTGTGACCGCCGTTTCTGATGGAGCCATAGCGGCAACCAACGCATACGCATTTCTCCGTGGATAAGTACGATAATATATCTTATGTAAGGTTGTTATCTTTAAACAAAGTGGCTGAACGGTACATCAATGTGCCGCCCAGCCACTTTTACTTTGCGGCAATGTGGTATGCAAAACTAGATAACCTAGAATACAATATAGAAAACGAACGGAGGCCTCTTATGAACCACGCTAAACATGTTATCCCGATGTCCGATACATCGGTCAGCATTAAGCCTGAGGATATTCAGCCGACGGTTCTGCCGGATGCATTTATTCAGTCCGATATGGTGGGTAAACTCAACGCGTTGAGCCTGCCGCGCTATGACCAGCTGCCCAACGTAACGCTCTATCGCGATCAGGTTATTGAATATGTTGCACTGTGGATGGAGCCGCTTTCGATTTGCGTAGAGCAGCCCGTTATCACGCCATCGATGATCAATAACTACGTGAAGGTCGGCCTCGTTCCTGCTCCGATTAAAAAGCAGTATGGCCGTGAGCAGATTGCGCGTCTCATCGCCATTTGTATCTTTAAGCAGGTGCTGCCCATCGCTGCGGTTCAGGCGCTCTTTAATATTCAACGCTTGAGCTACGACGCTCCTACGGCTTTCGATTATGTTGTCGATCAACTTGAGGCATCGATTCGTGCGGCGTTTTCCGTTGAGCAGACTCCCGTGCCCGATACCGCACATCAGGTTACGCGCGAATCGCTGCTCGTGCGCAGTGCAGTATCGTCCTTCGTTTCGAAGGCGTACCTGATGAGCTATCTAAAGTTCAATGGGTTTAATAGCTAACCGAGGTATAAGACGGGCGGGATAAAGAGCCGCTGGCTCCTTATCCCGCCCGTGCGTTTGTCTAGTTGGGCATTATCGGCCCGAAGCCACTCCCATGCCGTAGCCGATAATGAGGCCGTGCATCTCGGCATAGTATGAATCTAGCCCGTTACAGGGCATGATGATAGTCTTGGAGCCTGGCCACCGCTCCGCAATGCGGCTGGCAAGTGCCTGGGCGCCTGCTTCATTCTCGACATGGTCGATAACGACCTCGCCGCCGGTAAAGCCCTCGGCCTCCATGGTATCGACAATCTTGCCAAGCATCTTCTTTTCGCCACGGGTGTGACCAACAAGCTTAATCTCCCCCGCCTCGCTTGCTGTGCCTAAAACTCGAATGTTGAGTTTATTGGCGATGACCCCGGCTGCC
The DNA here is from genome assembly GCA_937995345.1 of uncultured Collinsella sp. Lineage (GTDB taxonomy): Bacteria > Actinomycetota > Coriobacteriia > Coriobacteriales > Coriobacteriaceae > Collinsella. Next base: position 124,016 of record CALKKS010000014.1, read on the forward strand.
TTGGGAATACGTCCGGCCTTTGCAAGGTTCTCGTAATTACACAGGCTAAAGAGGATTTTGCTGTTTTGCTCGAGGCTATCGAAGTAGGCGCAGGCGTCCTCAAAGGAAACGTCCGGGTTACTTGCAAGATGGCGATCGAACAGCAGGAAGATTAGGTCCATTTTGCCACCTGCGGCTCGCGAGTTAACCAAATGAATCTGACGGTTGGGCTCCTCGGCAAGCACCATGTCACGTGCGGTGGCCGCGGCATTGTAGCTTCCCGAGACGCCCTCGGAGATGGGCATGCAAATCGTCTTGTCGGCAAGCTTAAAGAGTTCGGCCCACTCCCCTACGCTTGGACAGGCGCTCGAAGAAGCGCCCGACTCCGCCTGCACAGCGCAATTGAGCTCGTGAACGTCGAGCGTGACGTCATCGACAAACTCACGCTCCCCCACTCGGATCTTAAGGGGTGCAAATGCAAAGGTGGTATGAGGTGCGGTTGGCTGCCAATCGCGAAGATTGCAGCTCGAATCGGAGATAAGCGCCCAGCTCATTGAGGGTCCTTTCTATTTGTTCCTTAACAATTATAGCCATATTTCAGATCGATTGGACGGCTATCTAGTTTTGAATACTAGATAGCCGTCCTGACCTTAAGGCAAACGGTAGGGGCAAAAAGAATGGGCCTCGTGACTCAAGATCACGAGGCCCACGTTCGTTCGCTGTAGTAATAATATTAGTAGCGTACGAAGATGTAGTTGTTGTTCATACCGGCTGCGACGGAGCTGATGATTACGCCCGTGCTGTAGTCGGAAGCATGGATCATCTGGCCGTTACCGATGTAGATGCCGGTGTGATAAGAGTTAACTACGACGTCGCCGGGCTGTGGATCGGACACACGAGCCCAGCCCATAAAGTCACCAGTGGTGCCCAGGCGGCAGTAACGACCCGTGAGGCAGTAGCTCACAAAGCCGGAGCAGTCAAAGCTGTTCGGTCCAATACCGCCCCAGGAGTAAGCACAACCAAGCTTGCTATAGGCACGCGAAACAACGGAGCCGCCGTCAACCGATTGGCTCGGCGCAGAAGGGGTCGGAGCCGGAGGGGGCGTCGAAGGCTGCGGCGTAGGGGCAGGAGCCGGAGCGGGTGCAGGCGTGTTGCCGCCGTTGTTGGTCGTACCGCCACCATTGTTGGTGTTCTCGGTCGTGCCAGCGGTCTCGGTGTTCACCGTGGCCTTCTCGGCAGTGCTGGCGTTGATACCGGCCTGCAGTGCGGCGTTCGCCTCAGCTTCGGCGGCAAGCTCGGCTTGCAGTTGCGAGTCCAGAGAGTTCACAACGTTCTGAGCCTCGGCCTGCTGAGCGTTGAGCTCGTCGACCTTCTTTTGCGTGGCGGCGACGTTCTTCTCCTGCTCGGCCTGCTTATCGGTAAGCTCCTGCTTGAGCTCCTTGACCTCTTGGATGGTCTGGGCCTGCTTGTCGGACACCTTACCGTAGTAGAACAGACGGTTGAGCATGTCGCCCAGGTCGTCGACGCCCGTCAGAACCTGAAGGAGGCTCAGGCCGCCGGTCTTGTACTCACCGGCAACGTAGTTGGAAAGCTTAGTCTGCCCATCGGCGATTTCCTGCTGCTTTTGCGTGATCTCGCCGGCAGTCTGGTCGAGCGCCTGCGTCTGAGTGGCGAGCTCGTCGTAGATCTGCTGGGTTTGCGTGCCAATCTGCTCGAGCTTGGTACGGGCAGCGGCAAGGTCGGATGCGGTATCGGCATAGGCAGGAGCCGCGAGGCCCAGGCCCAAAACACAAGCGAGGGTTGCCGTAGCAGCGCAGCGTGCCATGTTTCTGTGCGTGTTTGCTGTGCGCATGGAGCTTCCTTTCCGGTATCTAAGGGTAGCGGCTAGTCCACCGTTACCAGACTAAAGAGCTCAACGTCGTCGTTAGAAGGCGTGAGCTTCTTGCGCGGGTTGAGAAACGCAAGCTCAAGGATACAACCGTAACCTACAAGCTTTGCGCCCATATCTCGCACCAGTTTACCTGTTGCCTCGACAGTTCCGCCCGTCGCGACCAAGTCGTCCAGAATCAACACGGTATCTTTAGAGCTGATGGCATCGGCATGGATCTCGATAGAATCCGTTCCATACTCGAGCTCGTAGCTCTCGCTTACCGTCTTGCGCGGCAATTTGCCCGGCTTACGTGCGGGAACAAAGCCGGCACCCAGGGCGACGGCCACGGGCACACCGACCATAAAGCCACGGGCCTCGGGTCCTACGACCTTGGTAATGCCCATGTCGGCAAAATGCTCGGCCAGGGCATCCACCATGGCCTTCAGGGCCTCGGGATTTCCAAAGAGCGGCGTGATGTCCTTAAAGACGACTCCGGGCTCGGGATAGTCGGGGATATCGACGATATGAGATTCGAAGTCGTACATGGGTGACCTTTCATGGATTGCCGGGTGAACGGCGGTTATTTGCCCGTGTTAGCAGACGAGCTCTGCGAGGGGACGACGACTTTGGACGGCTGCACGAACGACTCGTCGTGCGCGGCAACCGCGGGGACGCTTGTCGCATCGCTTTTAGCCTTGGTCGATTCGGAACGTGCAATCTCCTCATCGAGAGCATCGATGTCAGCGTCCTCGACCACGGCGTTGAGCGACTCAAAAACACGGTTCTTAAGGAGCGCGGTGTGAACACCCTCGGTGAGGTCGTGCAGCTTTTTAAAAGCGCGCTCGAGCTTGGCGTCGCGCTCATCATCGGAGGTATCCATGCCGAGCATGCTCACGAGAACCTGTTCAAACATCGAAGACTCGCGATTTGCCGACGATACGTACTGACGCAGGTTGCGCGGCTCAATGTGGAAGCGCGACAGCTCCGAGCAGTAACGGATAATCGGGAAATCTCGGCCATCGACGAGCTCACGGTTCTGTGGGCTCTTGATGATGCGGATAAGATCGTTCTCGGCAAGGGAGCGGATAAACGAAATCTCAACACCGAGCATGTCGGGGATCGTCTCGATGGGATGCAGCTTTTGCTTGGTCTCCTTGGGCTCCGTCTTCAGCGGTACATCGGACAGAAGACCCACTTCGTAAGCCAAAGTGGACAGGTCCGTTGCGTTTTCCAAGCGCTGCTTAATGACGTTGAGCGGCATGTAACGGGTCTTCTGCAGGTGCAGGATGACCTCGAGACGGTCAACGTCTTCCTTGGAGTACTGGCGATACCCCTTAGGCGTACGATGAGGGGTGATGAGCCCCTCATCTTCTAGAAATCTAATTTTTGAGTTCGATAGATCGGGGTATGCGCCTCGAAGTAGATTGACGACTTGGCCGATACTCAGATAGTTGCGTTCGGCCATTACCTATTCACCGGTTTCGATGCGCTCCGGCGTGCTCTCGTGGTAGATGAGCGTGAACGTACCGATCTGAACGGAAGAGCCGTCGTGTAGCGGAGCACCATTGACGATGGCGCCGTCGACCCAGGTGCCGTTGAGCGAACCCAGATCCTCAATACGAGCGCCCAAGCCCTCACGAATAATGCGTGCGTGGCTGCGCGAGACAGTCATGTCGTTGAGGAAGATGCCGTTCGCGGGATCGCGGCCGATGGTGGTCACGTCGTCCTCGAGCTCAAAGGCAGCTCCGGTCTGCGGGCCCTTGACGATGGACAGAACCGGAGCGGTGATGTGCACGTTTGCCATGAGGTCGGGAACGGTGACATCGCTCGAAGGAACACGGAAAACGCAGGTAGCGTCCGCAGTCTTATCGTTCTGAGGCATATTGTTAACCTTGTTGTCCATGACAACCCCTATCTAACGCGGCCACGCCGCAAAGAATGAACCGTACGTAATCATACCCCAACGACTTAGTCTTCGATTTCGGGGTTAAGAAAGTCGATGTCCTCGTCCTCGGGATGCGCGATGGCCTGTTTAATGGCCATCCCTCCCTTAATGGAATAGATGACAGCGGTGAGCATGGAGAAGATGACGCCGCCGTATACAAAGAAGATGCCGAGAGGCACCGAGCTGCCGTTGAGGCCCGGGAATGCTGTGAACGTGGCGGGCAGCAGATGCCAGCCGTCGATGACGGGGAACCCAAGCAGCATGAGCGAGAAGCCGGTCATAAGCAGCGCCGTGGCAATCTTGCCGGGAAAGACGACGTCGATGGGGCGCCGGTGGTAGTGGCGCACGATGAGCGTGCCAATGCCCAGGTAGATATCGCGGCCGATAATGAGCACGCAGACCCAGATGGGAAGCTCGCCGCGGACTACCAGGCCCAGCACGCCGGTAAACAGCAGCGCACGGTCGCAGATGGGGTCCATAACCTTGCCGAGCCACGAGACCGTTTTGGTCATGCGGGCAATCTGACCGTCCATCCAGTCGGTGGAGGCCGCGATGGCATAGATGACAATGGCGACGACACGGTTGTTGTCCGTCACAAACAGGTACAGGAAGACGAGCGTGAGGATCAGGCGCGTAAAGGTGATGAAATTGGAGATCGTAAAGATCTTATTCGACGGGTAATCGGAAGTGCCGATAAGCTCCTTTTTGATCTTCTTCTTGATGCCCACAGGACTCCCCCGCTGGTAAACGACAAAACTTTCGATACTATACCCGTTCTGGCGATGTCTATCCAGCGTAAGCATAGAGAGTCCAGACATGTGGAGGACGCTGTCGCGACGTGAATGTACCGTTTTTGTGTACGTCAGCCTCCAAACATGTCAAAAAATGTCGGTTTTGGTGGCTGACGTACACGTCTTGATTCGGTGATTACATCGATCGGGAAAGTTTTTGCCTTAAACAAATTAATCATGATGTGCGGGTCGAGAAGGGTTGGCGGCAAAAGAACCCAGCGGCCGTTACGGCTTCGTTAGAAACGCGCCCCACCATGGATGATGAACCCGAAAGGTAAGGCGCGCGGGCACGGTGACTCGGCCCGCGCGCCCGGAAGAGAAAGGATAAACCCATGGGTTACATGCTCGAGACGCGCGGGCTCACCAAGCGCTTCGGCCGCGGCGACCAGGCGCAGGACGCCGTGGCCGACGTGAGCCTTCATATCCGCGAGGGCGAGGTGTACGGGCTGCTCGGTCCCAACGGCGCCGGCAAGTCGACAACGCTCAAGATGATCTGCGGGATGCTGCGGCCGACGGCCGGGGAGATTTTCTTTGCCGGGCACGCCTGGCGCCGCGAGGACCTCTACGCAATCGGCAGCCTCATTGAGGAGGCGCCGCTCTACCCCAACCTCACCGCGCGCGAGAACCTGCGCGTGCGCACCACGCTGCTGGGCCTTCCCGAGAGCCGCATAGATGAGGTGCTCGCCGTCGTGGACCTCGCGGACACCGGGAAGAAGCGCGCCGGGCGCTTCTCGATGGGCATGCGGCAGCGCCTGGGGCTCGCGCTGGCGCTGATCGCCCGGCCACGCCTGCTCGTGCTCGATGAGCCCACCAACGGCCTCGACCCCATCGGCATCGAGGAGCTGCGCGACCAGATCCGCGGCTTCGCGGCGGCGGGTACGACGGTGATTGTCTCGAGCCACATCCTCTCCGAGGTGCAGCAGATGGCGGACACCATCGGCATCATCTGCGGGGGGCGTCTCGCCTACGAGGATGCGCTTCGGCCCGGGCAGGACCTCGAGGAACTCTTCATGAGCTTCTGCCGGGAAGGACGACGGGCGCGCGGGGAGGTGGCGGCATGACGGGCGAGAAAGGCGGCCTGCTCGCGGCCCTGCGCGCCGAGGCCCTGAAGTCGCGCCACGCGGCACCGGTTCGCCTGGCCGTGCTCATGGCGCTGCCGATGCCGCTGCTCGGCGCGATGCCCTACCGGGGCGTGCAGATCTTCAGCGCGTGGAACTACTGGTACGCGCTCTTCCTGCCCGTGTGTCTCTCGCTCGTGGTGGCGTGCGTCGCGCGGGCGGACGCTCGCACGCGGATGCGGGGGCTTCTGGGCCTGGGCTTCCCGCTCGGGCGCGCCTGGTGGGCCAAGGCGCTCTGGTGCCTCGCGCTCTGCACGCTCTCGAACCTCGTGGTCTTCGGCATCTACCTCGCGGGATCGGCGTTCTCTTCGCAGGGCCTCACGGCCGCGGGCACGCTCACGATGCTCCTTTGCGCGCTCGTCAACACGGTGACCGCGGCGTGGATGATCCCCGCAGGGCTCTTTCTCACGGCGCGGCTCGGCATGCTCGCGGGCATCTTCTGCCCGCTCGTCGCGCAGCTCGTGGGTGGGTTCGCCTGGTCGTTGGTGCCGCTGCCGCAGCTCTTTCCGCCGTCGGCGAGCATGGTCATCCCCACGAGCTTCATCCCCGTGCTGCCGAGCGGCGAGCCACTCGCGGCGGACATGGCGCTCGGCGGGGCGCTCGCGGCGGATGGCATGCTCACGCTGGCGGGCCTTGTGGTCTGCGCGCTCGCGTTCGCCGCGCTCACGGCGGCGGGCGCGGCCTGGTTCGCGCACTCCGAGGAGAGGTGATGGCCATGACACGACTCTCCGACCCGACGCCGCGCATGACTCTCTCGCGGGCCCTGCTCTCCGAGGCCCTGCGCCTGGCGCGCTCCCCGCTCTCGGCGGTGCACCTCGCCTGCGGCCTGGCAGCCGGTCTTGCCTGCGGCGAGTACTTCTCCGTAACCCGATGGGACCCGGCGCTGGGCGCGGACGCCTACGCCCAGTTCCTCGGCGCCCTCATGCCGCTCATGTCCGCCATCGTCTGCGGGCTCGCCGTGGACGAGGAGCGCGCTGCCGGGCGCCTCGCCAACCTCACGGCGGTTCCCTCGCGCGGGCGCGCCGTCGCGGCGAAGCTGCTCGCCCTTGCGGCGCTCGGTGCCGCCGCGCTGGCCGTGGCGCTCGGCGTGTTCGGGGCCGTGCTCGCCGTCGCTGGGCGCCTGCCGCTCGGGCCCGCTCCGTTTGCGGCCGCCTGGGCGGGCATCGTGCTGGGCAGCCTGCCCCTCTACGCGCTGTGGCTCGGCGTGGCCCTGCGCCTCGGCCGCAACGCCGCCATTGGCGCCGGCGCGGCGGGGATGCTCCTCGCGTTTCTCTCGGTTGGCGGACTTGCGCACGGCCTCATGACCGGCGAGCTCACCGGTGCCCTGGCGACGCCCCTGAGCTGGGTGCCGCTCGCCTGGCCCGCGCGCCTGGGGTCGCTCGGGGTGGAGGCCTTCATCGACGCCGCACGCGCGGCGGGCCCTCTCCTCACGACTGCGCTCGCTGGCCTCGTGCTCACCCTGGCAGCCGACGCCGTCCTTCTCGCCTGGTTCTGCCGCTTCGCGGACGGGAGGGCAGATGCGTAGGAGGCCGCTCGCCTCCATGCTCGTCCTCCTCTCCGCAGCGCTCCTTCTGGGCGGGAATGCCCTGCTCGACGCCGGCTGGGGGTCGGCGCTGCGCTCGATCGCCGACCGCGTGCTGCCCAACCCTGAGATCGCAATGTGGGTGCCCGCGGCTGCGCGCAGGGCTCTGGACCGCTGAGTGCGGCGCTAGTACAATTCCGACGAGAGTTTCAGGAGGTCAACATGGCGAGGATACTGGCAGTGGATGATGAACGGGCGATCCTCGACGCGCTCGCGCGCGTCCTCGGCCGTGACGGCCATGAGGTCGTCAGGGCGGCGGACCCGACGGCGGTCCCGGGGATGGACCTCTCGCGCTTCGATCTGGTGCTCTGCGACGTCATGATGCCGGGGCTCGACGGCTTCGAGCTCGTGCGACAGATCCGCCCGGACTTCGACGGGCCCATCGTCTTCCTGACCGCGCGCGTGGCCGAGGAGGATGCCGTGGCCGGCTACGGCCTGGGCGCCGACGACTACGTCCGCAAGCCCTTTGGGGCCGCAGAACTGCGCGCCAAGGTCGCGGCCCATCTACGCCGTGAGCGCCGGCCGCGCTCGCACGCCCTCTCCTTCGGGGAGGTGCGGATCGACCTCGGGGCGCGCGACCTCGCCGTGGGCGGCGAGACCGTGCCGCTCACGCCCACCGAGTACGCCATCTGCGAGTACCTCGCGCGCCACCCCGGCCAGGTCATGAGCCGCGCGCAGATACGTGAAGCGGTGCTCGGCTGGGAGAGCGACGCCGACGACGCGGCCATATCCATGCAGGTCAGCCGCGCCCGGAGGAAACTCTCCGAGGCCGGCGCCGATCCGATCGCGACCGTCTGGGGGATGGGGTACAAGTGGCAGCTCTGAAGATCGGGGCGCGAGGTCGCGGGGGCATGCCGCTCTCCTTCATCATCGCGCGCTACTTCGCCTACGCGTTCGCGGCGGTCGCCACGGCGTGGTTCGCTTCGTTCATGGTGCTCTCCGTGGCGATCAACGCGGGCTTCGTCTACGAGGCAAGCTGGGGGCCGGCCAATGCGCGCGAGGTCGCGGAGGGCCTGGCACGCGACGGCGTCTGCGGGCAGCAGGACGTGCCGACGGCGTACCGCTACCTTATCCTGAACAAGGACGGATACGTGCTGATGACAGACCTCGAGGACACGCGGCTCGAGGACGCGAAGGAAATGGCCCGTACGGCACTCGCCGCGGATCCGGGCTCAGTGGAGATCGAGGGCGGGGGTTCGGGCCTCACCTACGCCGCGTTCCCGCTCAAGGGCGGCGGGGCCTGCGCACTCGTCAGCGAGTACCTGCCGCAGTGGGTCTCGCGCGATCTCGCCGGCCTGCTTCCCAACCCGCAGAGCCTCATGCTCGTCTGCGCCACGGCGGGAAGCGCGCTCGCGCTCGCGCTCGTGGCGCGCCGCGCGAGCCGCGTGATCTCGCGCAAGATGGCTCCGCTTGCGGAGGCGGCGGGGCGCGTCGGCGCGGGGGAGCTCGACTTCGCGGTTGGCAGCACCAACGTGCGCGAGGTGAACGACGTCCTCGCCGCGATGGACGCCATGCGAGCCTCCCTCGCTGAGTCGCTCGAGGCCCGCTGGGCCGCGGAGCGGGGGCAGCGCGAGCAGATGGCGTCGCTCGCCCACGACCTCAAGACGCCGCTCACCGTGCTGCGTGCCAACGCCGACTTCGTAGCGGAGGAACTGGAAGACGAGAAAGATGCCGACCTCGCGGCCGCCGCGCGCGACATAGCCGGCAGTGTCGAAAGGCTCGACGGCTACGTGCGCCTGCTCATCGAGGCCTCGCGCGGGTCCGGCGGGGCGGAGAGGGCCCCCATGCGGCCGGCCGAGCTCTGCGAACAGGTCCTCGCCGAGGCAGCCCAGATCGCCCGGGCGCGAGTTGTGACGCTCAACGCGGCCACGGGCCCCGCTGTCGCGGGCGCGCCCGAGGCCCTACTCGACCGAACCGCCCTGGCGCGAGCCGCCGCGAACCTCGTGGCCAACGCCGCCGAGCACGCGCGCTCGCGCGTGGCGGTCTCCTGCGACGTCGCGGGAGGGCGCCTCGTCATCGAGGTCGCCGACGACGGACCGGGCTTTTCTCCCGCCGCCCTCGAACGCGGCTGCGAGCGCCTCTTCACAGACGACTCCTCCCGCTCCTCGCGCGACGGAGGCCGCCACTACGGGCTCGGCCTCCACGTCGCCTCCGAGGCCGCGAGCGCCCACGGGGGCTCCGTCTCGCTTGCCAACAGCCCCTCGGGCGGCGCGGTGGCCACCATCGCGGTCCCCCTGTGCGGGATCTGACGACTTCCTCGATGTCTACCTCGACTGCGATATGTCGCTCGCCGAGGCCGCGACGAGATGGTGTTGCGTCTGCCCCGCTTGGTGCTTCTAGCTCAAATTTGATCTGATGTAAGGCCCGTGCAATCCTGCATGGGCCTTCCTTTTGGCAATTGCTCGACCGATTCGTGGCTTGAAACACAAATTATCGAGTTAAGGAGACATGGGGTCATACAGCGGCTCTCAGAGCGCCTGCCGCACTCCCCCGCCATTGCCCCTGCGGCGTCCTCGTATAGAGCCCATCCTGCTTGGCGTTTCGTTGCAACAGCCCACTTGTTCACCGATCAAGTGAACTGCTGGAATAAATACAGCGACACGCTTGTTCGTTATAGTCGCTATATCTGTGTAAATCGCCGCGATAAATACAGCCTGTACTCGGCTGTATACCAGCTACGCGTATGTAGATTCATATTGCGTTAATAAATCGGCTCAAGCGCGTGCAAAACGCGCAAGTAGCCGCAAAAGGCGGTTATCGCGTAGGTAGATTTTTGGCACCCTGTTGCTTAATCAAAATTAAGCAATTGCTTCAAACAAAAAAGGTCAGGCACGAGGTGCCTGACCTGCAAACTTCTGGTCGGGACGACTGGATTCGAACCAGCGACCCCTTGACCCCCAGTCAAGTGCGCTACCAAGCTGCGCCACGTCCCGAAGCTTTTGTTTGTTGCTCTGCTCTCGCTCGCAACAGGGAGTATATTAACCCGAAACTTTAGCCTTGTGCAAGAACTTTTTTACAAATTTTGAAGCAAGTCCAAAATTGTATCTGCGAGCTGGGGTTTTGTTAGCACAGGAAGTTCCTGCGTCCCTGCTGTGCTCACGATCCAAGCTTTATTGGTATCAGTTCCAAAGCCCGAATCGGCGCGTGAGACATCGTTGGCGATGATCGCATCGCAGCCCTTGCGCGCCAATTTACGCTCAGCGTACTCCACAACGTTATCGGTCTCGGCTGCAAAGCCAATCACGCACCGCTCTCCCTTTTGGCGCGAAAGCTCGGCCAAAATATCAACCGTCTCGACCAGTTCGATGCGATTCAAGCGTTCGTTGGCCTTTTTGAGCTTGTGGTCCGCAGGGGATACGGGGGTGTAGTCGGCGACGGCCGCAGCGCAAATGGCAGCGTCGGCCGTTTGGAAGGCGCTCAGCGCCGCCTGCAGCATCTCTGCGGCGGTCTGCACGCGCACGCACTCCACGCCGCGGGGAACATCGAGCGACGTCGGTCCCAGCACGAGCGTGACCTCGGCACCGCGGCGCACGGCCTCCCTTGCCAGGGCGATGCCCATCTTTCCCGACGACCGATTGCCGATAAAGCGCACGGGATCGATCGGTTCATGCGTTGGGCCGGCAGTGATGACGATGCGCTTGCCCGTCAGGTCTTGCGGCACGGGATTGAGCATCTCGCAGATGGCTTCGACGATGTCCTCAGGCTCGCTCATGCGTCCCGTGTCCACGTCGCCGCAGGCAAGGTAACCACTACCAGGGCCAACCACGTGCACCCCGCGGTCGCGCAACGTGGCCATATTGGCCTGGGTTGCCGGCGCCTTCCACATGCCATTGTTCATGGCCGGCGCGACCACAATGGGTCGCGGCGTGGCGAGCAGCGTGGTGGAGATGAGGTCATCGGCAATGCCGTTGGCCATCTTGGCGATGATATTGGCCGTCGCGGGCGCCACGACCACCAGATCGGGCTCCTGCGCCAGTGAAATGTGGTGGATGGGGTCGGAGGGGTCGTCGAACAGGCCCACGGCGACCGGCTCGTTGGTGAGCGCACGGAAGGTGAGCGGGCCCACAAACTCGGTGGCATGCTCGCTCATAACGACCTTGACGCGCGCGCCGCGCTTTTGCAGCAGGCGTACGATATTGCACGACTTATAGGCGGCGATCCCGCCGGTAATGCCCAGCAGGATCGTTTTTCCCTCAAGTTGCATTGAATTGTTGGGCGCCGCCATCGTTTACGCTTCCTTGCTCGGGAGCACCAGCAGGCGGTGGCAGTACGGGCAGTGCGTAATCTCGCTACCGTCGTGGTTGAGGTCGCTCATGGACGAAGCCTGCAGCGCGGTGTGGCAGACCGTAGGGATGTTGCCCTTGATGGTCTCGACGGCCAGGCCGCGGAACTGCTTGAGCAGACGCTCATAATCGGTGAGCACGTCGGTCGGCAGCGTAGCGGCAAGGGCGGTGCGCTCCTTGGTGGCGGCATCGATCTGGCCCTGCAGGTCGGCGGCCTTGGCGCGGGCGGCCTTCGTGTCGGCCTTCACGCCCTCCTCGAACTTGGCGATGATGGCCTGCGCGCGGGCCTCGCGGTCGAGTGCTTCCTTATGGGCGACGACGACGTCCTTGCGGGTGTGCTCAATCTTGTCCAGACGCTTTGCCAGGGTGGCAAGCTCATTCTCCAGGTCCTGCACCTCGCGGTAGTCAGAGCCGTCGACGTGGCGCTTCTTGGCGGCCTCGATGGCGTTGTTGGTCTGGATCTCGGTGGTGTTGAGATCGTCGAGTTCAATGTCCAAGTCCTTGCGCTGAGCATAGAGCTTCGTCATCTCGGACTTAAGCTTTACATAGGTCTTTCGCTTGGAAGCGAGCTCCTTGAGCTCCGGCATATTGGCAAGTTCGCTCTTGTTACGGGCGAGCTCCAAATCGATCTGTTGCAGCTTGAGTAGCGTAGCGCCGGCGCTCATAAGTTCTCTCCTTTTGTCACAGTCCACCATTGGCAAGGGTTCAGTATTTTAATCGTATGACGGGGGTCGACCCCGGCGTCAACTGCAGAGTTCATCAAGATATCCACGAACGGCTCTTCGGAGCGGTCGTGGCCGAGTAGGATCACGCCCAGGCCACGCAAGGCAAGGTCCTGCGCCACGTGGTAGCCGGCCTCACCGGTCACAATAGCATCTGCGCCCGCGGCGATGGCAAGCTCTCCAAAGTCGCCCAAGGAGCCGCCCAAGATGGCGACGGTGCGGCACGGGCGCTCGGCTTCGCCCCATACGCGCGGATCGCTGTCAAACGCCGTGGCGGCACGGTTGGCGAGATCGCGCAGCGTGGACGGGTCGTCGAGCGTTGCAAGCGCGCCCAGACCGGTGAGCTCGGGCTCGTCCACATGCTCCAGCGAGCTCATGGGTTCAGCACCCAGCAGCTCACTCAGGCAGACACGCGCCTCGTGCGAGCGGTCCAGGTTGGTGTGAAGCGAGATGATGCTCACGCCGCAACGAGCTGCCTCGTACAGTGCGGCGCTGCACTGGGGACGCGCTGAATCAGCCGGACAAAAGGCCTCGGGCACCTTGATATAGATGGGATGATGCGTCAACAGCACGTTGGCGCCCGCCTCGAGAGCGCGGTGAACGTTGGCCTCGGTCGCGTCGAGTGCGCAGGCAACACCGGTAATCTCAGCAGCAGGGTCGCCCACAGATAGCCCAACGTGATCCCAGCCCTCGGCGTCCGTCTTGGGGTAGCGAGCCAGCAGCGCTCGTTCAAGCTCGGAGACGATCATGCGGCACCTACGATCGAGAGCAGCGTCTGGGCGAACTCATCCAGGTCGGCAGGGTTCACGCGGTCATCAAACGAGATACGCAGCGAGCCTAATGCCTGCTCGCGACCAATGCCCATGGCGCTGAGCACATGGCTCGGGTCCATGTTGCCGCTCGAGCAAGCCGATCCAGCCGAAACCTCAAAGCCGGCGGCATCGAGCTTGATGATGAGCTCTTCGGAGTCCATGCCGTCAACGTAGATTGAAACCATACCTGGCAGACGATCGGCCTGCGCGTAGTCGCCCATCGTGGCGTGAATGCGAGGATGAGCCGTAAGCGTGGCGTAGAGCTTGTCGGACAAGGTCTGCAGTTCCGCGCGCTCTTGGGCCACGTGGGGCGCCAGCGTACTGGCGGCAGCGGCAAAAGCCAGCTGTGTGCGAAGATCCTGCGTACCGGCGCGACGGCCGGCTTCCTGTCCACCGCCAAAGATGCGCGGACGCAGCGGCGTGCGGCTCTTAAGGTAGAGAGCGCCGGATGCCACAGGGCCGCCGATCTTGTGCGCAGCAACGGTCATAGCATCGACGCCCAGCTCGGTGACATCGAGCGGAATATGCAAGTAGCCCTGGATGGCATCGGTATGAAACAAGGCGCCGTCAACATGTGCGGCGGCGGCCAGCTCGCGGATGGGCTGCACCACGCCGGTCTCGTTGTTGGCGACCATAATGCTCACGAGTGCCACGTCGTCGCCGAGCAGCTCGACAAGCGTGCCAGGCTCAATGTAGCCCGCGCGGCAGGGCTGTACCAGGTCGACGGAAAAGCCGGCGGCACGCAGCAGCGGCAGGTTGTCCAGAATCGAATCGTGCTCGATGGCGGAAACGATGACACGATCGCGCTTGCGATCGCGCTGACGAGCGCCCTCGGCAAGACCGAGCAGCGCCAGCTGGTTGGCCTCGGTGCCGCCGTTGGTAAGGATGATCTCGGACGGGCGAACGCGCGCGCCAAAGCTGCGGGCGATCTCGCGACGGGCGACTTCCAGGCGTGCGGCGGCCTTGCGGCCAAGCGAGTGCAGCGAGTTAGGGTTGACGCCGGCAAGCTCGCTGTCGTCATATTCGCGCTGCGCAAGGCGCGCCTCGACGCGCATAGGCGTCGAGGCGGCATAGTCAAGATTCACGGGTATGCGGTTTTGACCTGCGGTCATAAGGGTTTATGCCTCCTGTGCGGCCTCATTGCCCAGCTTCTGCAGCAGCGCAACCTCGGCGGCGGGATCTTCGGACTTAAATACGGCGGAACCGGCTACGAGCACGTTGGCGCCGGCCTTGACGACCTCGGCGATGTTCTTGGAAGAAATACCGCCGTCGACCTCGATGAGGGGCGAAACGCCGTGGCGCTCGCACATGGCCTTGAGCTCATGCAGCTTAGCGATGGTGCCCGGGATAAAGCTCTGGCCGCCAAAGCCGGGGTTCACGCTCATCAGCAGCACCATATCGACGACATCGATAATGCTCTCGAGCACGCAGACGGGCGTGGCGGGGTTGAGCACCACACCGGCCTTGACGCCGCGCTGCTGCAGATGCGTGAGCGTGCGGTGCAGGTGTGTGGAGGCCTCGTAGTGCACGGTGATCATATCGGCACCGGCGTCGGCGTACCAATCGACCGTCTCGTCGGGGTTCGACACCATGAGGTGCGCGTCGACCGGTACATCGGTGGAGCGCTTGACGGCCTTGAGGATGTCAACGCCAAAGGTCAGGTTGCCGGTAAAGTGACCGTCCATAACGTCGAAGTGCACGTAGTCGGCACCGGCGATCTTGTCGAGTTCGCCCTTGAGGTTGGCCATGTCGGCTGAGAGGACGGACGGAGCGATTTTGATGGAACCCATGGTAGAAGCCTTTCTGCGCTAGTCAGTGAGTCCGTAGAACTCTTGGGAGGGTACGCGATCGGTAAGAATCTCGAGCGCCCTATCCAAAGTAACACCGTTGTAGAGCGTTTGCTCCACGGCAAAGGTGAGCGGAATGTCTACGCCCAGTGAACGGGCGAGCTCGCTGACGCTGCGGGCCGCGACGGCACCCTCGACCACCATATGCGTGCGTGCCTGGTACTCTTCGAGCGACACGCCATGAGCGAACTCGTAGCCAAAGGTGCGGTTGCGCGAATGCTCGGAGGTGCAGGTGGCGATAAGGTCGCCCATGCCGGCAAGTCCCATGCATGTCATGGCCTGGCCGCCGCGGGCGTGCACTAGGCGGCTGATCTCGGCTAGGCCGCGCGTCATGATGAGGGCGAGCGTGTTGTCGCCCGCGCCCGAACCGGCGGAGATGCCGCACACGATGGCGATGACGTTTTTCATGGCGCCGCAGACCTCGACGCCAGTCATGTCCTGCGACAGGTAGATGCGGAAGGCCGTGGACAGGAGCAGGTCCTTAAAGGTCTCTCCTATCTGCGGATCTTCGCTGGCGATGACGGCGGCAGATAGCCCGCCGCGGCAGATTTCCTCAGCATGGTTGGGGCCCGAGAGCGCCGCCACACGCCGCTCGTTGCCGATCTCGCTGGCGATGACCTCGCTCATGAGCAGGCCGGACTCGGGCTCAATGCCCTTGGTGAGGCAGAGCACCGGAGTATCGGCGCTGATAAAGGGCGCGGCCAGGTGACACACGTCGCGCAGGTGCGTGGAGGGCACGGCAAAGATGATCGCATCGGCGTCGTCGAGCGCCTGCGCCAGGTCCGTCGTGGCGACGACGTTGCCGGGCAGCTCGTAGCCCACTAGATACCGGGGGTTACGGTGCTCGCCATTAATGCCGGCGGCCGTCTGCTCGCTATGGGCCCACATGGTCACGCGCTCGGCTCGCGCGGCAGCCAGGCCGGCGACGGCGGTTCCCCAGGAGCCGGAGCCAATCAGCGCAACATTCATGACTCTCTCCTACTTATCGTCGGGCTCGGTGACGCGCTTGGTAAACGAGAGCTTGGACTCCTTACCGGCCATGAGCTTTTGGATATTCGAGCGATGGGCCCACACCACGGTGATGCCGATCATCGCCATGCAGAACTTGAGGCCCAGGCTGCTGTACGGAAAGACCGCGCAGGCAGCGATGGGAAGACCGATAGCAGCGGCAAGAGATCCCACCGACACGTACTTGGTGATGGCGACGGCCACGATAAACATGCCCAGCAACGACAGGCCAATGGGCCAGTACCAGGCAAGAATCACGCCCAAGCCAACGGCGATGCCCTTGCCGCCGTGGAAGTTGAGGTAGGGCGAGAAGATGTGACCCCACACAGCAGCCAGGCAGATGACGCCGAGCATCCAGTCGCCGGCGGCACCGGGAGCCATGATGCTCGTGGGGAAGCCATAGCCCACGCTCGCGATGAGCGGGCGCGCGATTTGTACGCAGATGGCGCCCTTAAGGCAATCGAGCAGCAGCGTGAGCGCGGCCACCTTGGGGCCGGCCACGCGCAGCGCGTTGGTGGTGCCGATGTTGCCGGAGCCCGCCTTGCGAATGTCCGTGTGATTGAACACGCGGCCCAGGATCAGGCCAAACGGAATCGCTCCGATAAAGAACGAGACCACGGCGCAGATGGCGGTCAGCAGAATCGGATTATGCATCCTTTTGCTCCTTCTTCCTAAAGAAGAGTCGAATGGGCGTGCCAGCAAAATCGAAGGTCGAGCGCATGCGGTTCTCCACGTAGCGCTGGTAGGTGTCGTTGACCAGGTCGCTGTGGTTGACGAAGAACGTGAACGTCGGCGGGTTGACGCCCGTCTGGGTCACGTAGTGCATGCGCAGGCGGCGCTTGCCGTCTACCACGGTGTGGCCAAACTCGCGCAGGTCGGTGAGGAACGTATTGAGGCGCGAGGTGCTGATCTTCTGCGAGCGCGTCTTTTCGGCGGCGTCGACCATCGCCCAGATCTTCTCGACGCTGCGGCCGGTGAGAGCAGAGATGCGCAGATATTGGGCCCAGGGAGCCATAACGCCCAGACGGCGGTCGACGGTCTCCATGCAGGCTTCGCGCTTGCGGTCGTCGTCGAGCAGGTCCCACTTGTTGAGCAGTACCACGATGGCGCAGCCGCGCTCGATGGCAAGGCCCATGACCTTCTGGTCCTGCTCGGTGACACCCACGGAGGCATCGACGACGAGCAGCGCCACGTCGGCGCGGTCGATGGCGCGCAGGCCGCGGACCATGGAGTAGTACTCGATGTTCTCGTACACGGTGCTCTTCTTGCGAATGCCCGCGGTGTCGACCATGCGGTAGTGCTTGCCGTCGCGCTCGACGACCGTGTCGATGGCGTCGCGCGTGGTGCCGGCGATGTTGGACACGATGGAGCGGTCGGCGCCCAGGATGCGGTTGAACAGCGAGGACTTACCGGCGTTGGGGCGGCCGATGATGGCCACGTTCAACGCATCGGGGAACTCGTCGGCGACTTCGTCCTCTTCCTCGGGAAGCAGGGCCACGATGTCGTCGAGCAGGTCGCCCGTGCCGTGGCCGTGCAGGGCCGAAAGCGGCGTGGGCTCGCCGATACCGAGCGAATAGAACTCCCAGATGTTGTCGTTCTCGCGATCGGGATTGTCGAGCTTGTTCACCAGCAGAAAGACCGGCTTGTCGGAGCGCTTGAGCATGCGGGCGACCGACTCGTCCTCCTCGGTGACGCCGGTGCGGCCGTCGACCACAAACAGGATGACGGCGGCTTCCTCGGCGGCGGCGAGCGCCTGGTCGCGGATGGACGTGGCAAAGACGTCGTCGCTCTTGAGCGGCTCGATGCCGCCTGTGTCGACGATGGTGAACTCGCGGCCGTTCCAGTCGGCCGTGTGATACGAGCGGTCGCGCGTGACGCCGCGGGACTCGTGGACGATGGCGTCCGAGGTCTGGGCCAGGCGGTTAACGAGCGTGGACTTTCCCACGTTGGGGCGTCCGACGACGGCGACGATAGGTTTCATCTGCTCTCCTTTAATGGGTAGGGTCAGTGGAAGTGTTAGAGTCGGCAGGCGCTATGCCAAGGATGTGCTCCAGGGTATCGAGCAGCTCATGTGGCATGGTCGATACCACATGGACCTCGGCGCCGCGAGCCTCAAGGCTTGCGAGTAAATCGTCACGATGATACTCGTCAAGCGTCATGCCGTCAGCGTTGAACATGAGCTTAGGCACAAAGAGCATAACCCCCGACAGGTCTTGCGGCAGCTGCTCCAAGATATCGCTCGCGACGATGAGGCCGGTCACGTCCACGTTGCCGCCAAAGTAGCGGTTTTTGATGGCCGTGACGGTTCCAGCGAGGCCGTGCGGCGATTCCACAAAACGCGCGACCGTATCGCGCGCGCTGGCGCCCGAGAGGCACAGCAAGCGCTGGCCACGGGCGGTGATTCCCTCGCGAACGCGGGTCAGGCGCTCGGCATCGGCGGCGAGCACGTCGTCGGTCTCATCCAGATAGGAGCGAATCATGCCAATGCCGTCGTAGTACTGCGGGTAGCCGTCGTAGAAATCGGCCTCGGGCGGCTCGATGCCGGCGTCCAGGTAGAACTCGTCGCTCATCTGGAAGGTGTGGCGGCCAAAGCGCTCGTAGGCGCGATCCTGATAGGGCCGGATCATGGCAATGGTCTCGCGTGCCAGCTCGGGCTTGTCGCTATAGGACCAGCTGAAGCGGTTCTGGTGCTTGGTGAAGCCGAGTGGCACGATACCCAGGCTCGTGATCTGCTCATGATCCTCGCAGTAACGCAGAGTCTTCTGTAGTTCCTCTCCGTCGTTCATGCCGGGGCACAAAACAATCTGCGCGTGAATCTCGATGCCGGCGGCCATGATGGCCTCGAGCACGTCCATGCCACGCTGGGCGTTTCGGCCCATCATGCGGCGGCGAACGTCGGGGCTCACGGCGTGGACCGACACGTTCATCGGACTCATGTTGCGATCGATAACGTTTTGCACGTCCTCGTCGGAAAGGTTCGTGAGCGTGACAAAGTTACCCTGTAAAAAGCTCAGGCGATAGTCGTCGTCGCGAATGTAGAGCGTGGAGCGGCCGCCCTTGGGCAGCATGGTCATAAAGCAGAATACGCAGGCGTTGACGCAGGTACGCATGCCGTCAAAGATGGGGCCATCGAACTCCAAGCCCCAGTCCTCACCCGGGAAGCGGTCGAGCTGGACGGGGGTGACGGTGCCGTCGCGCGGGTCGAAAACCTCCAACTCGACGGTGTCGTCGTCGGCTTCCCAAAGCCATACGATCATGTCGGTGAGTCGCTCGCCATTGACCGTGAGCACGCGCATGCCCGGCTCGATACCTACATCCCATGCGGGCGATTCGGGGCGCACGTTCTTAACGAGCGCGCCCTCACCCGGCTCGGGGTCGCGGCTGCGCCCGTAATCGGCCACCTCGGCGGCGTATGCGGGTACGGTCTGGTCCATGATTAGCGGCAAAGCTCCTTGATGCGCTCGACGGCGCGTTCGATGTGTTCTTGCGGGGTAGAGGCTCCGGCGGTGATGCCGATGTGGCGCGCGTCGGCAAACCATGCGGCCTCGAGCTCGGAAGCTTCCTCGATGTGATGCGTGTGCTCGCAGGCATCGGCACAAATCTGCGCCAGGCGGCGCGTGTTGCCCGAATTTTTGCCGCCCACGACGACCATGCAATCACAGCGATTGGCAAGGGTTGCGGCTGCCTGCTGGCGCTCGCTCGTGGCGGCGCAGATCGTGTTGATCACGCGCAGCTCCTGCACGCGCGGGGTGATGGAGGCCACAACCTCGGCCAGATTCTGCGCGGTCTGGGTGGTCTGCACAACCAGGCCCACCTTGCCCTTGAGCGACAGTGCGTCCGCATCGGCGGCGCAACTCACGACTTGAGCGTCATCACCAGCGTGGCCCAGAATGCCCTCGACCTCGGGGTGGCCCGGCTCGCCCACGACGATTACGCGGTAGCCCTCGCGCATCAGGCGCTCGGCCGCCACATGGACCTTCTTCACGTAGGGGCAGGTGGCGTCGACCACGGTAAGGCCACGCTCGCGTGCGGCATCGATCACCTGCGGCACCACGCCGTGAGCGCGGATGATCACGGTGCCCGACGCGGCGTCGTCCAAGGTGTCTGCCAGGCCAACGCCTGCCTCGGCAAGCTCGCGCACCACGATGGGGTTATGGATGAGCGGCCCCAGGGTGTGGACCCGAGCGCTCTCCTCTACCTGCGGCGCGGCGGCCAGTGCCATGTCGAGCGCGCGCTGCACGCCGTAACAGGTGCCCGCGTGGGCAGCGATCTCGATGGTGGGGACGACCTCCTCAGCGGCAGCCGCAGCGGTATTCATAACGTTCTCACCCATGGCTAAAACCTGCCCGGGTGCTCGGCGCACAGGTCGTCGCGCATGGCGTAGACGCGACTCATGGCCTCGGACTCAAACCAGGCCAGGCGCTCCTTGCGCTTGAGCTCGGCCGGAGCATCGGATAGCGAGATGGACTTGCCGGCACGGATCCAGCACTTTTTGGGGCGCATGAGCTTTTTGCCTTTGGGCGTGATGTCGGACCAGCCACAAATGGCGAGCGGGTTGACGGGTGCCTTGCCCATCTGGGCGATGAGCGCAAAGCCGCCATGGACCTCGGGCTTGATCTCGCGCGAGCGGATGCGCGTGCCCTCGGGAAAGATCAGGACATCCTCGCCGCGCTGCAGCGCATGCTGGGCGGCGCGCAGGCACTTCATATCGGCAGTACCGCGCTCCACGGGGATGCCGCCCACGCGGCTAAAGGCCCAGCGTACGATCTTGCTCTTGGCGAACTCGGACTTAAAGATGGGGCGGATGCGGCGACCGCCAAAGAACAGCGCCGTCTCCACGGCCAAGAGCTCGGCCATCGAGGTGTGGTTGCAGATGACCACGCTACCGCGGCCTTCCTGGCGCTCAAACAGCAGGTCGGCGTCCTCGACCTTCCAGCGCCACATGAGCTTGGAGAAGACCCACAGAATAGCCATGACCACGACGACGGTGCCGCGGATGAGCGTCGGGAACTCGGCGTAGGGGGCGTTGTAGTAATCCTCGGGCGTCTGTTTAAACAGGCGCATGGCCTACCTCCTTTGGTTGATGAGGTCCTCGATAATGCGTACGACCTCGTCGATGGTGTGGGCGGTGGAGTCGACGTGCACGGCGTCCACGGCGGGCACGAGCGGTGCGACCTCGCGGCTGCTGTCGAGTTTATCGCGCTGCTTGAGGGCGTCGAGGGTTTCGTCGACCTCGGCCTCGAGCTGCTCGGCGGTCAACGGCTGGGCGTCGTTTTGGTGGCGCTGCAGCACGCGGCGGCGGGCGCGCTCACGCGGGTCGGCGGTCAGGAAGACCTTGACCTGTGCGTTGGGGAACACGACGGTGCCGATGTCGCGACCCTCGGCCACGATATCGCGGTCCTCGGCGGCGCGGCGCTGATGGATGAGCATGGCGGCGCGTACGCCCGGGTAGGCCGAGACCTTGGAGACATTGGCGTCCACCTGCGGGGTGCGGATGGCAGCCGATGCGTCCTGGCCGTCGATGGTCAGGCGCGTGTCCTCGCCGGTGCCGTTGGTAAAGCGAATCTCGATCTGTTCGGCGAGGGCATCGATGGCGGCCTCGTCGTCCAGGTCGATGCCGCGGTCGAGCGCGGCGAAGGTGACGGCGCGATACATGGCGCCCGTGTCGAGCTTGTTAAAGCCCAGCTGGCGGGCGATCTCCTTGGCGATGGTAGACTTGCCGGAACCGGCGGGGCCGTCGATGGCGACGATCATGCAATGCTTCCTTTCGGTGGTTGACGTGCTGGTATGGGACGCGGGCGCTGCGGCTTGGCGGGTTGCCTAGCCCGTGTAGCGCTCGCGGTAGGTGTTGCGCTTGGGTGCGGAGCCGTGGCTGCCGTGGTGGCGCGTGCGACTTGCGGTGTTGGTCGCGGGCGCGCCGGCGCGCTTGGATGCGGCCTGCTTGGGCGGGATGCCGCCGGCCTTGAGGACCTGTACCTCGCGGTCGGTGAGTTCTCGCCACGAGCCCTTTGCTACGTTCTTGAGCTCCAGGCCGGCAAAGTTACAGCGATGTAGGCGGATCACCGGATGGTGGATCTTGCTCAGCATGCGCTTGACCTGGTTCTTGCGTCCCTCGCGGATGATGACCTCCACGGCCGTGGTTCCGGGCTTGACACCTTGCGGAGCCACGGCCTCGGCCTCGCGTGCGTTGATGACGCGGCAGATCGCCGGTTGGCACAGGCCGTCGTCGAGCTCGATGCCGCGACGGAGTGGCTCTAAGTCGCGATCGGCCAGGTGGCCGTCTACGAGCGCCTGGTAGGTCTTGTAGACGTGCTTGCTGGGGTGCAGTAGATCCTGCGACAGGTCGCCGTCGGTGGTAAAGAGCAAAAGGCCCGTGGTGTCGCGATCCAGACGCCCCACCGGGAAGAGCCCCGGAAAGCGATCGCGCGGAACCAGGTCGGCCACGCAGGGGCGCCCCTGCGGATCGCTCATGGTGGTGAGGTAGCCGGTCGGCTTGTAAAGCATCAGGTACACGGTGCCCTGGTTGAGCGTGACGGGCATGCCGTCGACCTCGATATGGTCGCGGTCGACGTCGACCTTGGTGCCCAGTTCGGTCGCGACCTCGCCGTTAACAGTCACGCGGCCGGCGGTCATCAGGTCCTCCGAGCCGCGGCGGCTCGCCACGCCCGCACGCGCCAAAAAGCGCTGTAGGCGCATGGTGTGAGGGTAGACGGGCTGGGCGTCGGTCGTGGGCGGCACCGTGCCCGTGCCTGCCGCGCCGCGCGTCTCCCCTGCTTCTTTAGTCCTCGTCATGCAAATCCTCCGAGGTATCGTCGACGACCAGGGTCTCCAAGTCCTCGACAGCCTCAACATCTTCAACATCGGTATCGATCAGTTCGCGCTCTTCGTCCAGGTCCTCTGCCTGCTCCTCGAGCGTGGACTGAATGCTGCGGCCGCTCAGGCGCTCGCGGATAAACTGACGCGACTGCTCGTCGGGGGCAAACTGCTCCAGATCGGGCAGGTCGCGGGCGGAGCGCAGGCCGAACTTTTCCAGGAAGGCGTTGGTCGTGCCGTAGATGATGGCCTGACCGCGCTCGGGGTCGCGGCCGAGCTCGCGCACCAGACCCTTGTCCACGAGCGACGCGATGACGCCGTCGGAGTTGACGCCGCGGATGCCCTTGACCACCTCGCGCGTGACGGGCTGGTGGTAGGCGATGACGGCCAGGGTCTCGAGCGCCGCCTGCGACAGCTTTTGCGTGTCCCAGCTCAGCACGTAGGCCTCGACCACATCGTGGTAGGCAGGGTGTGTGAACAGGCGCCACCCGCCGGCGACCTCGCGCAGCTGAAAGCCGCGATTGGCCTCCTCGTACTCAACCTTAAGCTCGGCCAACAGCGACGCGCACTCGCCGGGGGCGATATCCAGCGCACCTGCCAGCGCGGGTGCGCTCACGGGGTCGCTCGACACCAGCAGCAGCGCCTCGAGGGCGCCTTTGAGGCTGTTTGCCTCTAGCGTGGAAAGGGTTGACATGGTTGGCCGCTCCTATTCGGTGAGCTCGGGGCCCTCGCCGGGCACGTATGCCTCGGCGCCCTCGACGCGGTTGATTTGAATGGTTCCAAAAATTTCGTCCTGGCTCAGCGTAAGCGAGCCGCGTTTGGCGAGCTCGAGCATGGCAAGGAAGGTGACGACGAGCTGCTCGGTGGTGGCGTCGCCGTCCAGCAGCTCGCGGAAGGTGCAGGTTTGGTGCGCCATGGTAAAGCGGTCGACCGAGGCCACCGTCAGGTCGAGCGGCACGCGATGCGGCGCCACGTGCTCGGCCTCCAGTAGGAAGGTCTGGCGCTTGCCGTCCAGGTCGGCGCAGATGACGGCGAGGCCGCGCAGGGTGATGCCGGCCAGATAGTCGGGCATGAGGCCCAAGAACTCGGGGTCGGGGCCGGCCACACGTGGATGCATGCGGCTTTCGGCCTGCATGCGCGCGCCAAGGGCCGCAGCCGCGCCTTTAAACTGCTTGTAGGCAATCAGGCGCTGGATCAGGACCTCGCGCAGGGCGTCGCCGTCGAGCGTGCTGAGCTCCTCGAGGTCTTCGTCGAACTCGCCATCGTCGTCATCGACTTTGCGCGGGGCCTCCTGGGGCACCAGAGAGGCGGCCTTGATGTCCAAAAGGGTTGCTGCGACCAGCAAAAAGTCGCTCGCCACGTCCAGGTCCAGCGCCTCGATGCGCTCGGCCTCGGCAAGGTACTGTTCGGCCACCTCGCTGATGGAGATGGCGCCGATATCTACTTTTTGGCGGGTTACCAGCTGCAGCAGCAGGTCGAACGGTCCGCTGTAGACCTGCGTCGACACGCGATACGACATCTTCGACCTCCTTTGACGGCGCCTTCGCGGCGCGGTTTGGGTGCATATTACGGCCGTTTTGCACGGTCGACCTGTAAGTTTACCTTAGATGCCGGCGATTGCGAAGTTGAGCAGCCACTCGGCCAGCGGATACACGGTAACGTCGAAATAGCGGCCGATCACGTCGATGCCGGTCCACATGGGCAGCAGATACAGCACAATGATGAGGATGGGCATGGCGTATTGCTGTAGGTGGTAGTAGTTGTTGAGCGCCTTGCCTTTGAGGAACGGTACGATGATCGACGAACCGTCGAGCGGCGGGATCGGGATGAGGTTGAAGAACGCGAGTGACAGGTTGACCACGATAAACGTGGCGCCGAAGTTCATGATCTGTGACGCCAGGGCAAAGGACATGCTGGTGTAGAGGTTGCCGTACGTTGCGTGCATGAGGGCGGCCGCGAGGCACGCGAGTGCGATGTTCGACGCGGGGCCGGCCACGCTCACCAGGACTTCGTCACGCTTGGGGTGCTTGAGGTTGTTGAGGTAGACCGGCACGGGTTTGGCGAAGGCGAACACCGGGCCGCCGGCGGCAAGCATGAGTAGCGGCAGGATGATGGTGCCAAACGGGTCGATATGGTTGAGCGGGTTAAGCGAGACGCGGCCGCGCGAACGGGCCGTCTTGTCGCCGAGCGCCCAGGCCGCGGCGGCGTGCGCGCTCTCGTGGATCACGATGCCCACGATGACGGCGACGGCGCTGGCGAGCAGGTTCATAAAGTAGCTGCTGGACATGGCGCTCCCCTAGCGGACGCGGCGCGAGGCGCGCGTGAGCAGGTAGTCGGCCACAAACAGGATGACGGCCACGATGGCGTAATCCAGGCGGAACACGCCGCCAAAGGGCGATGTGATGACGCCGTAGCCGGCGATGGCGCTCGGCAGGGCGCGCGAAAGCTCGACGACAAAGCCCACGATCTGCAGCTTGGCGGTGAGGCCGCTAAAACACAGCAGCACGGTCATCGCGCTCATAAAAATGCCGCAGATGCGACAGGCGATGGCGATGATGCTCATCGCCACGGCAGCGGCCTTACGAGAGTTCACGCGCGGTCTCCTCTTCGATCTGGGTGGAAAGCTCCAGCCATTCGTCCTCGAGCTTGGGCAGCTCTTGCTTAAGGCCGTTATATTCCCCCAGCGCGGCGTTGAACTTATCCTGATCGGCATAAAGCTCTTCGCTCGCCATCAATTCCATAAGCTCGTCATAGCGGGCGCGCTTTTTGTCGAGCTCCGTCTCGATCTTCTTGAGCTGGTTGCGCACACCTTTGAGCTTTTTGTTGAGCGCGGCGCGGGCCTGGGCCTCGGCGCGCTTTTGTTCCTTGGTTTTTTTGCCCTCGGTCGGTTTAGGAGCTGCGGCGGGGGTGTCAGCTTGGGCGGCGCTGACTTTGGTGGACTTGGCCGTGGCCGGCGCACTCTCCGTGGACGCCTCGGCGGCGGCGCGGGCTGCGAGGTCCTCGCGCTTGTAGAGGTAGTAGTCGTAGTCGCCGTCGTAGACCGTGACTTGTCCGTCGCGGATGTCGATCACGCGGTTGGCCACGGCGCGCACCAGGTGCTCGTCGTGGCTGATCAGCACGATGGTGCCGGGGAAATTTTGCAGGGCGTTCTCGAGCATGTCCACCGAGTCGATGTCTAGGTGGTTGGTGGGCTCGTCCAGGCACAGGAGCGCCTCGGGGGCCACGAGCATCTTGGCCAGGGCCAGACGCGCTTTTTCGCCGCCGGAGAGAACGCGAACCTGCTTCTCGATGGAATCGTTGTCGCTAAACAGGAAGGCGCCCAGTAGGCTGCGCTGCTGCGGCACGGTCCACTTGGGCGTGACGGTGTCGATCTCTTGCAGGACGGTGTTGGACTCGGTCATACCCTCGAGCGCGTGCTGGGCGTAATAGGCCACGCCCACGTTGGTGCCCAGGTCGCGGGTGCCGGTGGTGGGCGGCTCCAGTCCGGCGATGATCTTCATGAGCGTGGACTTGCCGGCGCCGTTGGGGCCGACGAGCGCCACGTGCTCGCCGCGGTAGAGCTTGAGGTCGATATCGCTGTAGATGTGTTTGTTGCCGTAGGACTTGGAGACGCCCTCCAGGCCCACGACCATATCGCCGGAGCGCGGTGGGTCAGGGAACTTAAAGTCGATGTGCTTGTGGCCCTCGGGTAGGATGACAAGCTCCTTTTTGATCTGCTCGATCTTGCGGATGCGCTCCTGGGCCTGGGCTGCCTTGGTGGGCTTGTAGCGGAACTTGTCAACGAAGACCTGCATATGGGCGATGTCGCGCTCCTGGGCGGCGCGCTTGGCGCGCATCTGCTCCAGGTTGTCCTCGCGCTGCTTGAGGTAGCTGCTGTAATTGCCGGTGTAAGTGGTCACGCGACGGTTTTCGAGTGCGGCGACGTGGTCGACGCAGGCGTCCATAAAGGCGCGGTCGTGGCTGACGATGAGGACGGCGCCGTCGTAGTTGGCGATAAAGCCGCGCAGCCACTGGACGCTTTCGAGGTCCAGGTGGTTAGTGGGCTCGTCCAGAAGCAGCAGGTCAGGATGGCGCAGGAAGAGCTTGGCGAGCGCGATGCGCATCTGCCAGCCGCCCGAGAACTCGGAGCATGGGCGCTCAAAGTCAGTGACCTTAAAGCCCAAGCCGGACAGGATCTTGCGGGCGTTGCTCTCGAGCTCGTAGCCGCCCAGGTGCTCAAAGCGGTCCTGGACCTGGCCGTATTCGTTGAGGAGTGCGTCGACGTCCTCGCCCTGCTCGGAGAGCTCGGTGATTTGGGTCTGCAGCTCGTTAGCGCGCTCGCCCATGCGGCGGATTTCCTTGGCGGCGGCCATGACCTCGGCGAGGATGGTGGTGTCCTTTTGTTCCAGATTAGTTTCCTGCTCTAGGTAGCCCACCTGGCAGTCCTTTGCGTACTGGACCTGGCCGGAGTCGGGACTGTCGATGCCCATGATGATTTTGAGCATGGTGGTTTTGCCGGCGCCGTTGGGGCCCACGAGCGCGAAGCGCTCGCCGGGGTTGATCTGGAAGGACGCGCCGCTAAAGAGGACGCGTGCGCCGAAGCTTTTTTCGATCTTGTCGACCAGGAGGATCATGCTGCCGCCTTTGACCTTGTGTGCCTATATGAAAAAAGGCCCCAACTTGCGTTGGAGCCTCATTCAATGCTCGGGTGGAGACGAGGGGGATCGAACCCCTGACCTCTTGACTGCCAGTCAAGCGCTCTCCCAGCTGAGCTACGCCCCCGTGCGAAGAAGTACTATACGGGAACTCGGACGGCGATGCAAGGACATTTTTGGAAAAACTTTCCGGGGGCGCGGGCGCCGGAGTCCCGCGGGGCCGGGCCAGCCTGCGGAGCGCCTGGCCCCCGCACGGCCCCTACGCCGGCCGACTTGGCGCGCGGAACGCGACCCTCCCCGCGCAACCGGATTTCCTATGCGTCGCCAGTCCCATTATCGGGTCCGATTGCGAACCGTCCCTCATCCGCGCCTCAGAACTATGCCGGTTTACTACGATGAATCTGGAATGTTCGACCACGCACGTCTTTTCGTTAACCGTCGGACTCTCTACCTGCTGTTTTGCAAACTGAGAACACGCGGTGGTCGAAGGTCGCCGATCCGTCGTAGTAAACCAGCATGGTTTTGAAATGGCATCAGGTTGATTTCACGCTGAAATGTCTTGAAGCCCTGAATTTAAGGCCTTAACTTTTTATAAAACACTTCTTATCTGCGACGGGCCTAGATTAGCTGTTGTTTAGCATCGAACTTGATCTTGCGTTGTGCGACTTGCTCGTGCATGGTAGTATTTCACGACGTGAAGCGAAGAAATTAGGCCTGAGTTGCCTTTGCTAGAATTGCATTCACCGTTCATAAGGGCTCTTGGCGCAACGGTCAGCGCAGGGGACTCATAATCCCTGGGTTCTGGGTTCGAATCCCGGAGGGCCCACCAGAGTATTTCGAGGCTGGGCATTACGCCCGGTCTCTTTGTTATTGGCGCTGCAGACTAGGTTTGCTATCCAGAAACGTAAAGTTATTAACATTCATATTCGTAATTAACAATGGGTATGTCGCCAAGATGCTGCCCAGTCAACACATGGCGTAAATCGATAGATATGAAAAAAGGCCCCAACTTGCGT
The DNA here is from genome assembly GCA_937995345.1 of uncultured Collinsella sp. GTDB lineage: Bacteria > Actinomycetota > Coriobacteriia > Coriobacteriales > Coriobacteriaceae > Collinsella. The sequence goes on from CALKKS010000014.1 coordinate 152,436, forward strand.
TGGAGCCTCATTCAATGCTCGGGTGGAGACGAGGGGGATCGAACCCCTGACCTCTTGACTGCCAGTCAAGCGCTCTCCCAGCTGAGCTACGCCCCCGTGCGAGAAAGTACTATACGGGAACTCCCCCGCCGATGCAAGGACAATTTTGGAAAAGATTTTACGGTGCGTGGAACGGCGCGGGGCCGAAGGGACACACGATGCCCGAAATAGCCCGCGGGGCGCGCCCCAGGTGCCGCCGGCCAGAACAAAGCAATCCGCGGTGCTTCCGCGGGAGGGTTTCGTCTGAGCCCCTCTCCGCGCCTTCGGGTCAATTTACTGAACCGTGCGCAGCTCGCGCCAGCTGGTCGCTTCATAAACGGACCGGTTTACTACGACGATTCCCGGATTTCCGACCACACGCCTACATTCGCAAAACGGGCAGGCATTCTACCTGCGGTTTTACGAGCGACGAATTCGGTGTGCTCAGCTACCCCCAATCCAACGTAGTAAACCGGCGTGGTTTTAAAATGGCACTTAATTACTGCAGCATATAAAGTAGTAATAATGCTCACTTGAACATTATTACTTACCAATACCAAGCCAATTGCACAGAACGTTGGCTCGCAATCTGGTCTCAGCGCATCTCATCGCCTCGGTTTTTGGTTTGTAGCGCAACTCCAATCGCTCACACACACTGTGAATGATGGCATCAAGCTGATCGTGATCATTGAGCATGTCATGGGTTACAAGAAATACGTCGTATCCCATGCTTTGTAATGCTGTCATTCGTGCGGCATCGTGGTCCAGCACGGCGCCTGAACCATGGATAACCTCTCCCTGAAGTTCGATAATCACAGCTTTCATTATTATTGGGTTTACGATGACGATATCGCCGTAACAGATTTTCTGACCTGCGATTTTTCGAGCTGAATTCGACAGCGGTGTTAAGTCGTTGACGTATATGTTTTTAAACTCCGCTCCGCCAGTACGCCTCGGAAGACTTAGCAACATGATTCCAGCAACTTCTAGCGGGGATGCCGCAATACCCATTACCTGCCGTGCGGCTTCGTAGAATTGTTTTCCCCACATCTCGCCCTTAACCTTCGCTGCAAATTTGTGCAGTTCTTCTATTTCAATAAGAGGCTTTCTCATCCAGAGCGATGTGCCTTTTCCGTTTGCTTTATTTCCGGATCCGTCATTCTGCTGCCCACTTTGATCATTCTCGCTGTCCTTCTGGCTCGCCCGAGCATAGACTCGCTTCCATGGGGCCTCGTCTTGGGTTTCATCTAGTTCAAAAAGACTTTCTGTGGTGTACTGCTCTTCTTCTGATTTTGCTTGCTCAAGTGCCATGTCGACCGCGGGCGATGGTTTAAAAACCGAAAACCATCCGCAGAGCTCGTACATGGCCAGAACCAGGTCGCATGAAGAAACGCTTCGAGTCATGGTGAATAGTGTATTAAGAGGGTCTGTGACGCTAAAGCCCATACCCGTGTCGATGGAAACCTTCTCTGTATAGGCGCTGTTCCATCGAATGGTCCGTCTTGTCTCGGAATGCAGGTTGCTTCGTGTTGATGCTGCTGTGATGACTGGCGTCTTGAGGACTTCGGTTACGAAAGGGGCTTGGGACAGGGCTCGCCAGCCTTCTTCGGAGTTGGGCAGGCGCGGGTAGAGATCGCGCACCTGAGGCGGGCAGCGCCAGTAGCGGAATGCGGTGTTTGCGCAGACGATTTCGTCCATTTGCGTCTCTCCTGGTATCGGCCATAGGCCGTGCGGATTGCGGACATCGCCGATTATCTACTGGGGCATCATGCGGGTAAGTACCGGAAGCTGACCAAACGCTGACCAAAAAATGGATGGGAAGTGTTGAAAGGTTGTCACGAGGCGTGAATGTGCTGGTACAGGCTGTGAGCCAGTGGTCTCTGTCTCCACAATTGCGTATGAATCATGCAAAGAATTCACTGAAAGAGCGCGTGATCTTTTTTCAAAATGTCCAATGACGTCACTTAATGTTAGTCAGCGAACGGAAGTAATATTCAATGTGTAGGAATTGTGAAGGGGACATGATCAATAAAAAACGGGACCCCATTTTAATAAAAATCTAAAATTTGGTGTCAGTTTTGGTGTCACTCTTGGTGTCAAAAAGAAAAAGGCCAGAGATTTAACATCTCTGACCTTCGCTTTTGATGGTGGGCGATACAAGATTCGAACTTGTGACCCCATCCGTGTGAAGGATATGCTCTACCCCTGAGCCAATCGCCCGTCGCCTTTCGGCAAAAGAGATACTATCATAGCCGCGCGTGGTTTACCAAGAACTTTTTGCCCTCGATTTTAAATTCGTGGGTGCTAGCCAAGCCAAAGCAACCAAATCAATCGGCAAAACAACAGCTAAACCTACCTTTACCGCTTAATCCACGAAGTCTCGGGGCGGCAAATGAGTCGCGCATTGTTGTAGGCCATGTCGAGCGTGAGACAGGTACGCGCGGCGTAGAAGCCGTCCTCGCGCTGGATGGTCAGCGCCAGCTCGGGCTTGTCGCCGGTCAGGCACAGCGGCAGCAGCAGCTGGATCCGGCTGCCGTAGAACTGCGGCACGGCAAGCGTGTAGTTGGCGGCGGCGCGGCGGGCGGCCTCGACGACGGCGCCCTCAAAGGCGCGGCGCAGCAGCAGCGAGTTGCCCTCCCCCATCAGGCTGGCGGGAATACGCGTCAGGTTCTCCTCGTCGCCCAGAATGTGGTCGATGTTGGAGCGGATGGGCAGTCGATAGTCAAAAACCAGCTCGGACGGGTCCTCGGCAAAGCGCACGCGGCACGGCAGGTACTCAAACGAGACCAGCATGGGGTCGCTTTCCTTAAAGAAGCCCTTTAAAAACCAGCGCTGGCGCGCGTCGGGCTTGGTGTTGGGCTCAAACAGGCAGTAGATGGTCTCGTAGCGGCGCGTGTACAAGCCGGTATTGAACAGGCAGCGGTCGTCGTCGAACACCAGCGGCAGGTTGGACGGCGCGGTCTGGTTTACGTCGCGCTCGGTCAGGAACACCGCGCGGCCAAACGAAAACGACAGGTAGTTTTTGAGGATGCGGTTGCTGGGACCCCAGTCCTCGGGGTCGGCAAGGTCGACCAGGCGGTCGTAACAGGGCTCGGGGCAAAACGCGAAGTCGTACACATTGCTGCACAGGGCGCTGGGAATCTCCATATGGCTTCCAATCAAGATAATGGCAGGCGTGCGGATGCTTTGATTCTATACGTGGGATGCAATACCGGGGAGCACAACACGGTGGCATTAGGAGTCGTACTCCAGAACGATCGGTTGCCAGATGAGGTCTTCAATACAGCAGTCGAGCGTGTTTGCGAGCGCCAATGCCGAGGAGACCGAGGCGCGGCGTAGGTCGAGCTGGTTCTGCTCGTAGAGTTGTATGGCGCGAAGTTTAACCCCCGATTGGGCGGCGAGCTGTTTTTGCGTTAGGCCGGCGGCCTTTCGTGCCGCTTTGAGGCCCTTTTTGTCTGCCTGGGCGTTGTTCCATTTATCAATGACAATCTGGGCGAATTTGTCTTCGGAGGCCTCGTGGAGCGGATGGTACGAGCCGATGATCCAATCGAGCGGAGCGACTTCGAGTAGCTCATTAAAGCCCAGGCTGCAGATCCATTGCACATAGGCCAAAACCCAGCCCGCCCAATACTGAGGCGAACGGTCGAACGAATAGGTCTCCCTGCATTCGACGGGGCTTAGTCCCGCATGGGCGATAATATCGCGTGCGAGCTCGTCGCCCGCCATGCCGCAGACGACGCGAGGCATACCGCGCTCAAACTGTTTCATCTCAAAAGCGTTCGACAGGATCGCCGTCAACTCGGCTGGAGTCAGCCCTTGATCACAGAGGGCAAAGTCGACCGCCTCTCCCAGCGTTCTCATGGCATCCTCAAGATACATCTCACTGTAGGCGTGGGTCATCGTCCGTCATCCCCTCTCGAATGATATCGACGATACGAATTCCCTCAAACGGATTTTCGGCAAGTAGCTCCCGATACTGCGCCCTTGCCGCTTCATCTCGCTCCTTGGCCAATGGGCCATACAGAGCTTGCGGTGCACGTTCAAATCCAGCAAAACGAATGCTCTTAAACGCGCGCTCGCTTTTGAGCACAATCTGCTCTCCCAGGTTGCCGAGCCTCATAGATCGACCAAGCTGGTCGGCACTAATCGTATTGTTCACAAAAGCTCTGGCATAGCTAAAGTACGAGTCGTCCGCACGCCATCCCCTTATCACGTCGTAAGCGCTCGTGTCAGGTAGAAAATGATCGTGGAGATATTCGCACGCCCCCACGGCAATAGCGGTGTCCTTGCGAAAAGAACGATGCTCTACAAGCAACGCAATCCAATGCAGGACGCAATACTGCGGCGATAGCAGGTCGAGTACCTTGAGATCGGCCATATCGAGTTCATAGCGATTCGCAAAGCCATCGGCATCACGCGAGCATGCCCATTCCCTTGCAAGGTCGAGGCTCTCTGTGCAATAGAATCCCTGTCCATAGTCGTTATGGACTTTCCCCAGGCCAAGCTGGGGAGTCTCATTAATTTTCTGAGAACCATGCCATAGTTCCACTTGAGCCTCCTAACAGGTATCGCTCTGGCGATAGTATAGCATGCTATCGCCAGAGCGATACCTGTATTCAAAGAGCAAGATGGCAATCCCGTAGCTGTCGGCGGTCTTGGCGAGTGTAAAGAACACGCCGCTTGCGCTCGCTTTGGGTTTTGCGGCTTTGAAACGGAAGTATGCACAGGACATCTTTAAATGTAACTAAAGCGTTTGCCGTGTAACATTTTTAATGTTACATTCAAAATAGAATGTTACAAAAGGAGGCGAAACATGCGGGAATTCGTTGAGAAGATGCTGCATTCGAGGGTCGAGCGTGAGCCCATTGACGTCTCGGGGCTTCCCCTGTATCTGAGGGGGTTGTACTCCCTTGAGCGGTGGACCGCCTTCGGCGTGCCGTTCGTGATGGCCTCCCCCATCGAGAGTGCGACGGTGAAGACCATGGCGAAACACCGCAACACGCTGGAGACAGCTCTGGGGATTCCCGTGGCTTTTGCTCTCGAGAGCGCCACGGGCTACAGGGTCGAGCGAATGCTTGAGGCCGGCCTCGCCTTCGTAACTACAGACAAGCAGGTGTACCTGCCGTTCCTGGGAGTCGCTCTGAATGGCGGCAAGGGCCATGCGGGCGACCGTAAGCAGGTGAGCGTCGAGACGCTCTCGCCCCAGGCGCAGCGTCTCGCCATCATGGCGCTCTACGGTGAACTCGAAGGAGCCAACGTAACTCAGGCAGCGAACGTTCTCGCCGTAGCAAAGATGACCGTCTCGCGCGCGTTCGATGAACTCGCTGCTGTCGACCCCTCGATCATCGTGTCCGAAGGGCGCCGACGGGTCCTACGCCCCGACCGGAATAAGATGGCGCTGTGGCGGCGGCTGGAACCATACATGGCAAGTCCGGTCGCAAGGGAGCATCGCCTGACCCGCGTACCCGATGTGAGCCTTCCACCAGGAGGAGTTTCGGCGCTGAGTGAGATCTCGATGCTGCAGGACGACCCCTGGCCAACTTTCACCGCGACCAAAGCGCAAGAGCGCGTCCTAGGGCTGGCGACCGGCGCACGTAACGTTGGATTCGACGAACCAGAGGAGCCCGCGTGCGTAGTGCAGGTGCTGCGCTACGAACCCGAGCCAGCGCCCGGGTGTATTGTCGACCCGCTTTCCGCCATACTATCCCTTCCCGACGATGTGAGGGACGACCCGCGCGTCGCGGGCGAGATCGAGTACGTCTTGAATCGAGTGCTTGGGGTTGATTATGAAGGGAATCGATAAGTTCAGGGAACGCTTCACGGGCCGCGAGGGCGAATATGTCCTAATCGGTGGCGGAGCCTGCGACCTGCTGTTCGGCGAGGTCGGGCAAAAATTCAGGGCAACGAAAGATCTCGATCTAGTCTGAGTCCTAGGCCCTTTCGGCACCACCTATATTGCGAATCAGCACCGCCGTCCACCCGGCCGAATATTGCCGTTCGGCACCGCCATTAAACGTCCTCCCGCGTATCCCCGTTACGCTCGGGCTGCCATGCAGTCGAGTGAACGAGGAGGTTCCACATGGCGAGAAGGATCAGGGCCAGGGAGGTCCTGAGACTGAGGTCGGTGAACGGGCTGTCGCAGAACGCGATCGCCCGCGCCGCCCACGTCTCGAAGCACAGTGTCCAGGACGTGCTCGAGGCCGCGAGGGAGCGGGGCGTCTCCTGGGAGGACGTCGAGGGGATGTCCGAGGAGGCCGCCTACGCGCTGCTGTTCCCCGGCAGGGGCGACGCCGGGCCGGTGCACGCCGACCCCGACTGGGCACGCGTCCACCGCGAGCTCGCGAGGACCGGCGTCACGCTCAAGCTCCTGCACGCGGAGTATGCCGACGGGTGCGCGGAGGCCGGCGCGCCGTCGATGTCCTACGACAGGTTCTGCAAGCGCTACCGCCAGTACACGGTGTCGCGCAACGTGGTGAGCCGCGTCGGGCACAAGGCGGGCAGGAACATGGAGGTCGACTGGTCGGGGCCCACGATGCGGCTCGTGGACCCCGCGACCGGCGAGGTCAGGAAGGTGTACCTGTTCGTGGCCTGCCTCCCGTTCAGCCGGTACAGCTACGTCGAGCCGACGCTCGACATGAAGCAGGATACATGGCTGCTGTGCCACGTGCACGCCTTCTCCTTCCTGGGAGGCGCGACGCCCTGCATCGTCCCCGACAACCTGAGGACCGGCGTCACCGCCCACCCCAGGGCCGGGGAGCCGGTCCTGAACGCGGCCTACGAGGAGCTCGCCGCGCACTACGGCTCCGCCGTGATCCCGGCGAGGGTCAGGAGGCCCCGCGACAAGCCGAGCGCCGAGAACGAGGTCTGGGCCGCCGCGACCTACGTGATAGCGGCGCTTCGCGACGAGGTGTTCACCGACATGGCGGCCCTCCGCGCCGCCGTCGCCCGGAGGGTCGCGGAGCACAACGACGCGCCGTTCGCCAAGCGCGAGGGCTCGAGGCGCGAGGTGTTCGAGGAGGTCGAGCGCCCGCTGCTGAGGCCCCTACCGGCCGAGCCCTTCGAGGTGTGCGAGTGGGTCTACGGCCGCAAGGTCCAGGCCAACTGCCACGTCGCGTACGCCCGCAACTACTACTCGGTGAGCCACCTGCTCGTCGGCTCGACGGTCGACCTTCGCGTCACCGAGGGCAAGGTGGAGGTCTTCTCCGGCGGCGAGCGCGTGGCCACGCACCCCAGGTTCCCGTCCTACGCGAGGAACCGCTACTCCACGCGCGGCTCGGATATGCCCGAGGGCAGGGCGTGGTCGGACTGGGACGCGCCGCGCATCCGCGCCTGGGCCTCGAGGGTCGGGCCCTCCTGCTCCGAGCTGGTGGACAGGGTGTTCGCCTGCTACGAGTTCGACGAGCAGGGCTTCAACGCCGCGCTCGCCGTGCTCAGGCTGTCGAGGAGCTACACCCCGGCGAGGCTCGAGCGGGCGTGCGGGATGGCGCTCGCGACCGGGAAGAGGTCGCCGCGCTACCGCGACGTCGAGCCCGTGCTGAGGTCGGGGCAGGACAGGGCGCCAGCCGGCGAGGCGTCCGGGGACTGCGGCTACGTGCGCGGCGCCGGCTTCTACGGGGAGGAGTGAGCATGGACGTCAACGCGGAGACCGCCCGCAAGCTCAGGGAGATGGGGGCGGCCGAGCTGCTCGCCGCCCTCTCCGCCCAGGACGAGGCTGTGTGCGCCGGGATGGCGTTCGCCGAGCGCGTCCAGATGGCGGTGGACGAGGCGCACTCCGACTTCATCACGCAGAAGGTCCGCAACCTGACGAGGAGGGCCGGCCTCAGGTACCCCGAGGCCGACGTCCGCTCGGTCGACTTCTTCGAGGGCCGCGGCCTCGACAGGGTGGCGGTGGCCGAGCTCGCGACCTGCGGGTTCGTCGGGCGCGGCGAGAACGTGGTTCTCCAGGGCCTCACCGGCACGGGCAAGACCTACCTGGCCTGCGCGCTCGCGAAGGCCGCCTGCGCCAGGAGGGTGAGGTCGTGCTACGTCCGCCAGCCCGACCTCGAGGACCTCTGGCGCGAGAGCCGTGACCGGCCCGGCGGCGAGCGCAAGCTCGTCCGCAAGTACGGGGCGTTCGGCCTGCTCGTGATAGACGAGTGGCTGCTCGACAGGCCGGACACCGAGTTCAGGTCGATGCTGCTGGAGCTGATGGAGCTGAGGTACGGCACGGCCTCGACCGTATTCTGCACCCAGTTCAAGAAGAAGGACTGGCACCCGAGGCTCGGCGGCGGGGTGCACGCCGACGCCATCATGGACAGGATCGTGCACAACGCGGTCTGGGTCGACATGGGTGAGGCCAACATGCGACAGCGCCGCGGATAGACCGGTAGCAACAAATAGGCACCGGGGCCGGCGCCGGCCCCGGTGCCCAGACGCAATAACGGCGGTGCTGTTTCGCGATATTCAGCAGTGCTCAAGCGAGCAAATACTCAGTTGAGGTGCTGAAGGACGTTTACTTGCGATAAGACGAACACATGACGCGCTTTCGACCAACGTGGGCCCCAAGAACATTGCAATCCAGTGGCTGTCGGCAGTTTTGGCGAGTGTGGGGAACACACCGCTAGCGCAGGCCTTGGGCTTTGAAGGCATTGAAACGAAACTGTAGCTTATAAGTCAAAATAGAGGCGCCTTCAACCAGAAAGATTGAAGGCGCCTTCTCCGCGAGCGTTATTTAGATTGCGTTGGTCGCGCCCTGCGACCAAGATCTTCTCGATAGGCTTTCTTTTGATTCCGTTGGTCGAGCCTTACGACCAAATTCTAGGACAAGCATATAAATAAATGGAAAGCGATGCAAGACGAGTCAAGAAGCCCCGCAATCGCCTTGATTATCAACTTCATCCGAACACTCCCCACATTCATCCGTACATGTACGG
>CALKKS010000015.1 GCA_937995345.1 uncultured Collinsella sp.
GCCGCGCGGCAAGGAGATATATTGCCAGACCGGAGGGGCGCCGGGGGCGGGAATCTGGGGGTACACATTTCCTACACATATTGAAACCCTGTTTACGTTTGCCAGCCGTTCTCTACCGCTCACCGAGGGCCTCTTTATAGTGAAGTGTCATATGGCTAAAGCTGATAGGCTCCCTTTGCCAAAGCGCAGCCGGCATCGAGCAACTCATCGCGTTCCTCCACCGAGAACCCCTCGGCGTATACGCGAACCACCGGTTCGGTCCCGCTGGGGCGGATCAGCAGCCAGGTGTCATCCTCGAATGCCAAGCGTAAACCATCCATATGGCTTACAGCCTGCGGCGCCTTGCCGCAAATCGATTTAGGATTCATGCCAGGAAGCAACGTTCGCAGCGATTCGGCGTCTTCGGCCTCAAGGCGTAAATCGCGACGCCCATAGCTCGTCTTACCAAAACTGGCCTCGAGCTGATCGACCAAAACGCCCAAGGGCGCGCCCGTCTTTGCCATAAGCTCACACAGAATCAGACAAGCAAGAATTCCATCACGCTCGGGCATATGCGCGGCGATGCCGATACCGCCGGCCTCCTCGCCTCCCATGAGGACGCCGCCCTTCTTCATCTCTGCAGCTATATATTTGAAACCGACCGGCTTAACGGTCACACGGCAGCCAAGCGCCTCAGCGATGCGGCGCACGAGCGTCGAGCACGAGAGGTTGACGACGACACGCCCCTCCAAATTGCGGAATTGAACGAGGTCGCCCAAAACAAGCGCCATGATTTGATGCGGATGTATATATCTACCGCGTTCGTCGACCGCGCCGATACGATCGGCGTCGCCGTCGGTCACCAGGCCCGCGCACGCCCCGTCCTCGACAACCGCACGCTCGCAAGCGTCCACCCATGGCTCAACAGGGTCGGGGCAAATGTCCTCTTGATCGGGCGACTGTCCGGCATGAATCTCGTGCACCTCGACGCCTAGCTCCCGCAGCAGGTCGGCAAGATATCCCTGGGCCGCGCCGCCCATGGGGTCAACTACCACACGCAGGTGAGCGGCTCTAATGGCCTCGGCATCGACAAACGATGCCACCGCCTGTATATAGTCAGGAATAATATCCGCGGTGCGACAGCGTTCCTCGATCCCCATCGGCTCGGGGGCCATGATCTCTTCGAGTTCTTCGATGACATCCTGATTGGCCGTCGAGCCATCTCCCATGCGTAGTTTAAGGCACAGATACCCCTGCGGATGATGGGACCCCGTCACCATGAGCGCACCGCAGGCCTCGCCGTCATACGCCGCCGCCCACGTAAGGGCGGGGGTCGGGACAGGCCGAGATGCGAGCACTGCGTCCAATCCGTGAGCCGCAAGCACGCCTGCCGCAAGCTCGGCGAACTCGCGCGCCTGCGGCCGGGTGTCGAACCCTATATATACTGTTTTGCCGGGATTGATCTTTTGCCACAACTCGCCGACGGCATCGGCAATGCGGGCAACGTTGTCGGCGGTAAAGTCGTCGTCGACGCGGGCGCGCCAACCGTCAGTTCCAAAATGAATTATCGCGCACACGCGCAGACACCTCACAGTGTTTGGATCATGATACGCATGGGGTATACCCGCAACGCTCGCCCAGCAACCTGCCAAAACCGGCATTCACCATTTGGGCAAATGCTACCAGCGATGTGCAAGCAATTAAAAAAACCGCCCCCGTATGGGGCGGTTTTGACCTTTATATATCGAGCGCCTCGGCCATCGCCGCCGTGGTGATCGCCGTGGTTCCACAGCAACTGCCCACCATTGCGGCACCGGCATGCCTCCATTCGATGCAAGCGCGCGCGAAGGCTTCGGGGTTCTCGCGCCACACAGGACCATCCTGAGTTTGGACCGGATCGCCCACGTTGGGGCGTACCGTGACGGGCGTAGTCGCCGATGCAACCATCCTGGGCACCGCCACGTTCGCGGCCGCAAGTGAACAGCAGTTAACCCCAACCGAGTTTGCGCCGTGCTTTTCGGCGTACAAAACGGCAGCCTCGATGTTGAGACCATCGCCTAGCAGGTCGCCTTTATCGTCAACGACAAAACTCACCAAAACAGGCATGCCGTCGGCGGCATCCTGGGCGCCGGCAAGCATGGGCTGCAAATTACGGATAGACGTCACTGTCTCGATCAGCAGACCGTCAACACCAGCATTGAGCAGGGCGTATGCCTGTTCTCGCGAAATGCCTCGGATTTCTCGATACTCGGCAGAGTCTTCGGCAAACCACTCAATGCCGATCGGGCCCATCGAGCCCAGCAGCAGCTGAGGGTGCGCCTGGCGCGCATCGTCGACGGCACCGCGATTGACCTCAGCCACGGACGGCGTAATCTGATCTTGCTTGAGGGCATAGCTTGATGCCTGAAAGGTATTGGTAATGAGCACCTGCGCACCGGCGGCGACATACAGGCGATGGATACGAGAAACAGTCTGCGACTCGGCAAGGTTCCAAAACGCCGGTGGGATGTCGGCAGCGTCGTATTCACTCATTAGCACGCTGCCCATGGGACCCTGCGTCAACAGGGTCTCGCTCGACATGCGGCGCATAAGTTCCTCGCCGCCGGGGCGGTTGTAATAACTCGTATCCATATATGTGTTTCGCTATTCCTCGACGCTGATTCCCTGTTTTTCGAGATAGGCGAGCCAGCGGCTCATCGTGTCCTCGGAAAGCGCATGTTCCATCATGCACGCCTCGGAATCGGCCCGCTCAAAATCGACGCCGAGCTCCTGGACCAAAAACGTGCGGACAAGGCGATGACGGTACCAGATAGCCGTGCCGACCTCGCGACCACGGTCGGTCAGGATGACCTTGCCGTAATGCGATTGCTCGACAAGCTCGGACGCCTTAAGCGCCGAAACCGCCTTATTGACCGATGCCTTGGAGACACCAAGACGCTGCGCGATGTCGACCGACCGCACGCCACTGGTCTCCCCTTCTTCGCTTTCGATGCGAACCATGCACTCCAAGTAGTCTTCGTTCGCCACCGTTAGGTGCAGCTCGCGCGAGCTATTTGTCGTATCCATGACCTTCCGTCCCTTCTGCGTTCAAAGGCTGATTCTACCCCATCCAAGCGTCGCGGTATGCCGTGGCATACCGTGCTAGAGTTCTTGTTGCACACGACGACCAAGATTGGAGCGGTCCTTATGGAAAACAACACCACGAACCCCGACGTCCTTGAGCGCTTTTTTCGCTACGTCCAAATCAACACGCAATCCGAGGATGCAAACTGCGACCAGGTGCCTTCGAGCACCGTTCAGTTTGACCTTGCCAACATCCTGGCCGAGGAGCTGCGCGAGCTTGGCGCGGCCGATGCCCATGTAACCGAGCATGCCTACGTCTGCGCACATATTCCTGCGAGCGCGGGCGCGGAGGGCAAGCCCGCCCTGGGTCTGATCGCACACCTCGACACCACCGAGGTTGCGCCGGGCGCCGGCGTGAAGCCGCACATTGTGCACTACGAAGGCGGCGACCTGGTCTGCGGTACCGTTGACGGCAAGCCCGTGGCAATGAGCACCGCCAAGCTTCCCGCCCTGAACGACCTTGTGGGTGAGGACTTGGTCTGCAGCGACGGCACCACCCTGCTGGGCGCCGACGACAAGGCCGGCGTCGCCGAGATCATGGCGCTTGTCGCGCGCATCGCTCAGGACCCCTCGCTGCCCCACCCCGCACTCGGCATTTGTTTTTGCCCGGACGAGGAAATCGGCCACGGCGCCGAGCTGTTGGACATCGACGCTTTTGGCTGCAAGTACGCCTACACGGTCGACGGCGGCCCCATCGGCGAGCTTGAGTGGGAGTGCTTCAACGCCGCCGAGGCAACCGTTCGCTTTGAGGGCCAGTCCATCCACCCGGGCGACGCCAAGGGCCGCATGGTTAACGCGGGCAATCTGTTCTGCGACTTCAATGCCCTGCTCCCCTACGTGCAGCGCCCGGAATACACCGAGGGCTACGAGGGCTTCTATCACCTTGAGGGCGTGTCTGCTACCGTCGACCACGCTACGGCGCGCTATATCGTCCGCGACCACGACGCGGCGAAGTTCCAGCAGAAACTCGATCTGATTGATTTCGCCGCCGCCATGCTCAACCAGCGTTTGGGCGAGGAGCGCGTGACCGTGGAGATTAAGCAGCGGTACCGCAACATGGCCGAGATCGTGTGCGATTACCCCGAGCTGATCGACGCCGCCAAGGAAGCCTACCTTGCTTGCGACGTTGAGCCTCAGGTGCTGCCGATTCGCGGTGGTACCGACGGTGCGCAGCTGTCGTTCCGCGGTCTGCCCTGCCCCAACCTTTCCACGGGCGGCTACTGCTACCACGGAGTTAACGAGTTTGTCCCGGTCAGCTCGCTCGTCAAGATGACCGACGTCCTCCAGGAACTCGTCGCCCGATTCGCATAAGGCGCTCGAACAATCCCGTTCAACAAAATCGCCCCGTTCTCAAAACCGAGAACGGGGCGATTTTTGGTGCAGAAGGTAGTCGTTGGGGACGTTCTTAAACGACCAGTCAAACAAGAACGTCCCGAACGACTAATTTGATGTTTTGGCACCGACAACGACTACACAACATCGCAGGTTGAGCCAACGTCAGCGAGCGTCGCCCAAGGCGAACAAGTTGGCATGAAAAAGGCAGGGCATTGACCTTCTGGTCATGCCCTGCCTTTTGAATGACAAATTGTCGCCTTGGGCGGCGCGCAGCGTCGAGCCGTTACGGCGTTTGGAAAACGCCGTAACTAATAGGAGTAGCCGTTGCCGTCGCCAGTGGGCTCTTCGTAGTAGTCCGAATCGCTCGAATCGCCCGAGCCTTCCGAATCGTCGGAGCTGCCTGACGAAGTGGCGGTGCCGTTGGCGTAATCGTCGGACGTGTTGCTGTTAAGGTCGCCAATCGTGGAGCTAGAACCATCGGACAGGCCCATGGTATTGGGGCCCTTGGGATCCTTACCAGCGTCGACGCGCTCCATCATTTCCTTGAGCTCGTCCTCGTAGACAAAGACGTAGCTTACGCCATCAATCATGGTGCTGTCATCGGCATACGAAGGCAGGTTAGCCGAGTAGATGCCATTGACGTCCATGCCGCGCATGGCATTGACCGTAGAGACGATGTCCTGAACGCTCATATCGGTCACGAGCATGTCGGACAGCGAATTGACGAGGTCGAAGACCTTGGTGGCATCGAAGTTGTTGAGAATCTGGTTGGCGAGGGCGCCGAGTACCTGACGCTGATGGCGCATGCGCGTGTAGTCGCCATCGGCATAGGTGTAGCGGCAGCGGGCGTAGGTAAGTGCGGTCGCGCCATCCATGTGCTGCTGACCGGCGGTGATCTTAATGTCGAGATGCTCGGGGTCGTCGACATCGTCGGTTGCGTTAATGTCGATGCCGCCGACCGAATCGATGAGCGACTGCATGCCGTCGAAGCTGACCTCGGCATAGTGTGAAATCTGGACACCGCACAGCTCGTTGACCGCCTGGACCATAGCTTCGGCGCCGCCGTAGGTATGGCAGGCGTTGATCTTCATGGTCGAACCGTTGTAGACGACCTTGGTATCACGCGGAATGGAGATGAGCGTCGCCTGCTTTTGCGTGGGGTCGATACGTGCCAGGATAATCGAGTCGGCGCGATACGTATCCTCACCCGGGCGACCGTCGGTACCAAGGAGCAGTACGTAGAACGGGTCTTTTGCCTCGTCGGTATCAACCAGAATCTGGCGCAGGTTGTCGGTAATGACGTTGGAGTCGCCGAGCTTGCCCATAATGGTGGCGAACCACAGGCCGGCGGCAGTCGTTGCGCTCAGCAGCACACCGAGCACGGCAATGAGCGCGACGCGGCGAACCGTATGGCCGCGACGGCGCTGACGGGCGCGCTCGGAATAGCGGGCGACGTTATCACGGCTATAGATCTTGGCCTGTGCGCCGGTCGAAGGTCTTCGGGATTCCGCAAGGGGCTTTTTCTTAAACATAGGCAACCTGCATTAGTAGATGACGGGATCGGGGACAGCGGCGTGCTCGACGTGAGCGCCAAGCGCCTGCAGCTTTTCGACAAACTGCTCATAGCCGCGCTTGATGTGATGGATCGCCGATACCTCGGTCGTGCCATCGGCGATCAGACCGGCGACAACGAGAGCTGCGCCGCCGCGCAAATCGGGCGAGGTAACCTGCGCACCCGAGAAACCCTTGACGCCGTGAATCATAGCGTGATGGCTCTCGATGCGAATATCGGCACCCATGCGCACCAGCTCGGATGCAAACATAAAGCGATTCTCGAAGATATTCTCGGTGATAACGGAACTGCCGTCGGCCAGGGCGGAGAGCACCATAATCTGCGCCTGCATGTCCGTGGGGAAACCGGGGAACGGGAGCGTCTGGATATCGACCGGCTTGATGCGCTCGACGCGATTCACGTGAACGCCATCCTCGATGCGTTCGCAATCGATGCCCATGAGCTCCATCTTCTTGAGCACCATTCCCAAGTGGATGGGGCAAAAGCCTGTAACGTCAACACCGCGATCGTCGGCCATCAACGCGCCGGCAACGATAAAGGTACCGGCCTCGATGCGGTCGCCCACCACACGATGGGTAACGGGATGCAGCTCTTCCACGCCCTCGATGGTCACAACAGGCGTACCCGCGCCGACAATCTTGGCACCCATCTCGTTGAGCATGTTAGCGAGATCGACGATCTCGGGCTCACGGGCGGCATTATCGATAACCGTGGTACCCTGCGCGCGCACGGAGGCCATGATGAGGTTCTCGGTCGCACCGACGCTGGCGAACTCGAGCGTGACGGTGGTGCCGCGCAGGCCCTGAGGCGCATTGGCGTTGATATAGCCGTGGGCGGTATCGAACTCGACGCCCAAGGCCTCAAGACCCAAGATATGCATATCGATCTTGCGAGCGCCCAGGTTGCAGCCGCCGGGCATGGCAATCTTGGCGCGATGGAAACGGCCCAGCAGGGGCCCCATCACGGCAGTGGAAGCGCGCATCTTGGCAACGAGCTCGTAGGGCGCCTCCCAAGAATCGACCTGGGAGGTATCGATCTCGAGCGTGTGCTCGTCGAGAACATCGATCGTAGCGCCCATGCCCTTGAGCACCTTGCCCATTACGTGGACATCGGAAATATCGGGCACGTTCTGCAGCGTCGTCTTGCCCGGCGCCAGAAGCGTTGCCGCCATGAGTTTGAGCGCGGAGTTCTTGGCGCCCGAGACGGGCACGGAGCCTCCGATGGCGTGGCCACCCTCAACGCGGATAATATCCAAGGTCTACCCTTTCAAAAAGCATGCCCGGGGTGGCTGGGCCATCCCGGGCATGATGTGTTCGCAAATGGTCGAACGCTAAATCGTTTGACTATTGGGCAAGCTTGAGCTTACACCATGCGATTTCATTATAGAGGTAGGCGCGGCGTGCATCATCCTCCGACAAATTACCCAGCTTCTCTTCAAAACCTTGAATATCAGCTTTAAGCTTGTCGGCATCGACGGTCGCCAAATCGCAAGCGCGCTCGGCGAGAACGGTCACGACATCGTCCGCAACCTGGGCATAGCCGCCGGCCACGGCAAACGTGTGGTCGACAGTGCCCATGGCCTTATCGGAAACGCGAACGTAACCGCGGTCGATCGTGCAGATCTCGCTGGAGTGAGCAGGCAGGACGCCAAACTCGCCATCCGTGGACGGAATCGACACAAACGCAGCGTCGCCCTCATAGGCGCAGCTCACGGGGCACACGATGCGGATACGCATAACCTACTTCTCCCCCATCTTGCGGGCGCGCTCGCGCACGTCCTCAATCGTGGAAGCATAGCGGAAAGCCTGCTCGGGCAGGTCATCGGCCTTGCCGTCGACAATCTCGGCGAAAGAGCGGACGGTATCCTCGACGCGGACGTAGACACCGGGGTTGCCGGTGAACTTCTCGGCGACGTGGAAGGACTGCGAGAGGAACTGCTGAATCTTACGGGCGCGGTTGACCGTAAGGCGCTGCTCCTCGGACAGCTCGTCCATACCCAGAATGGCGATGATGTCCTGAAGGTCGGAGTACTCCTGCAGGAGCTCCTGGACCTTGACGGCGACACGGTAGTGCTCCTCGCCGACGATCGAGGGATCGAGGGCGTCGGAGGAAGACGCGAGCGGGTCGATGGCCGGGAACAGGCCGAGCGACGAAATGCTACGCGAAAGAACCGTGGTGGCGTCGAGGTGCGTAAACGTCGTGGCAGGCGCCGGGTCGGTCAGGTCGTCTGCGGGGACGTAGACAGCCTGGACGGAGGTAATGGAGCCCGTCTTGGTCGAGGTAATGCGCTCCTGGAGGTCGCCCATCTCGGTTGCCAGCGTGGGCTGGTAACCAACGGCGGACGGCATACGGCCCAGCAGTGCGGAAACCTCGGAACCTGCCTGGGAGAAGCGGAAGATGTTGTCGATGAACAGCAGAACGTCCTGGCCGCGATCGCGGAAGTACTCAGCGGTGGTAAGGCCGGCCAGACCGATGCGCAGACGCGCTCCGGGCGGCTCGTTCATCTGACCATAGACCAAGCAGGTCTTGTCGATAACGCCAGACTCGCTCATCTCGAGGAACAGGTCGGTGCCCTCGCGGGTACGCTCGCCGACGCCGGTGAACACCGAGGTGCCGCCGTGCTCCTGGGCGAGGTTGTTGATAAGCTCCTGAATCAGAACGGTCTTGCCGACGCCGGCGCCACCGAACAGGCCCGTCTTGCCGCCACGGATGTAGGGCTCGAGCAGGTCAACGGCCTTGATGCCGGTCTCGAAGATCTCGGTCTTGGTGGTGAGCTCGTCGAAACGGGGCGCTGCATGGTGGATGGGGTAGAACTCCTCCACCTCGGGCATGGGCTTGCCGTCGACGGGCTTGCCCATAACGTTCCAAATTCGGCCGAGCGTCTTGGGGCCAACGGGCATCTTCATGGGCTCACCGGTATCGGTAGCGATGAGGCCGCGCTGCAGGCCGTCGGTCGAGGACATGGCGACCGTGCGGACGACGCCGCCCGGAAGCTGGCTCTCGACCTCGAGGATCGTGCTCAGATGACCGATCGGGGTCTCGGCCTCGACCGTGAGCGCGTTGTAGATCGGGGGCACCGCACCGTCAAACTTGACGTCGACGACAGGGCCGATGATACGCACGATGCGACCATCACCGGCAGTCGTCTTCTTGGTGGCTTCCTCGACCGCAAGCTTTACGGTGTTATTAGCCATTACTGTTCCTCCAATGCTGAGGCTCCGCCGACGATCTCGTTAATCTCGGTCGTGATCGAAGCCTGGCGCACGCGACTATACGTGCGGGTAAGGGTCGAGATGATCGCGGTGGCGTTTTCCGTCGCGGAGTGCATGGCCTTGCGGCGTGCACCCTGCTCGGCGGCCGCCGAATCGATCAGGGCCTGGTAGATGACCGTCAGGATATACGACGGTACAAGCTTGCCGAGAACATGCTCGGGAGAGGGCACGAACTCGAACGTGGACGAGATGCGCTTAGGGGCGTCGGTCTCGTTCTTACGCGGACCGTGGGCCATAGCGATCATCTCGGGGTCGAGCGGCAACAGATGCTCGACGCGAAGCTCCTGATCCACGCGGTTCTTGGCGTGGTGGTAGACAAGCTCGACACGGTCAAGCTCACCGGCACGATACGCATCGCAGATATGAGAGGAGATCATGCGGGCCTGATTGAAATCGGGCTCAGAGGAGTTGCCCTCAAAGTGCATGACAACGTTTGCGCGGTCACGGAAATACGTGGCCGGCTTACGCCCGCACGCGATGATCTCGCACTCGATGCCGTCGTTCGCCCAAGAAGCGGCGAGCTTTTCGGCCGTGCGCTCCACCGTCGTATTGAAACCGCCGGCAAGGCCGCGGTCCGAGGCAATAACGACAATCAGGCCATGCTTGACGCTCTCATGCTTCTGCAGCATGGGATCGGTGCCCGAACAGGAGGCGTCGCCGGCGACCGTCAACATGACGTCGGTCAGCGCCTCCTTATAGGGCTCGGCCTGCTTGGAGCGATCGAGGGCACGACGGATCTTGGCCGTAGAGACCATCTCCATCGTGCGCGTGATCTGCTTGGTCGTGGTAACCGAGGAGATTCGCTTCTTAATGTCGCGAAGGTTGGCCATGGGGCTTAGTTCTCCTCTGATCCAGAAACATCCGAATGGTGCTTGGCCATGAACTGCTGCTTGAAGTCGCCGATGACGCGCAAGAGCTCAGCCTTGGTGTCATCATCGATCTTCTTGGCGCGAACCTTGTCGAGCAGCGAACCAAAGCCATTGTCCATGTACTCGATGAGCTCGGCACGGAAGGGCAGCACGTCGGCGATCTCCAGGTCATCCAGGAAGCCCTCGTTGCCAGCGAACAGCGTAACGATCTGCTCGCCAACCTCAAACGGCTTGTAACGCGGCTGCTTCAGGAGCTCGGTCATGCGAGCACCATGGGTCAGCTGCTTCTGAGTAGCCTCGTCGAGGTCGGAGCCGAACTGCGTAAAGCCAGCGAGCTCCTGATAGGAAGCGAGGTCCAGACGGAGGTTGCCGGCGACCTGCTTCATGGCCTTGGTCTGCGCATCGCCACCGACGCGGGACACGGAGATGCCCACGTCGACTGCCGGGCGCTGACCCTGGAAGAAGAGCTCGGACTGCAGGTAGATCTGACCATCGGTAATGGAAATGACGTTGGTCGGAATGTAGGCCGAGACGTCGCCGTCCTGGGTCTCGATGATCGGCAGTGCCGTCATGGAGCCGTAACCGTTCTTCTTGGACATCTTGACGGCACGCTCGAGCAGACGAGAGTGCAGGTAGAAGATGTCGCCAGGATAGGCCTCGCGTCCGGGCGGACGATGCAGCGTCAGCGACATCTGACGGTAGGCCACAGCCTGCTTGGACAGGTCGTCGTAGATGACGAGCACGTGGCCGCCGGGGTTGGTCTCGCTGGCGGGCTTGCCGTCCTCGCCGTTGTACATGAAGAACTCGCCGATAGCGGCACCGGCCATAGGCGCGATGTACTGCATAGGGGCGGAATCGGCAGCGGTGGCCGAAACGATGATGGTGTAGTCGAGCGCACCGTGCTGAGCGAGGGTCTCGCGGATGTTGGCAACCGTGGAGGCCTTCTGGCCGATGGCGACATAGATGCAGACCATGCCCTTGCCGCGCTGGTTGAGGATAGCGTCGATGGCGATGGCGGTCTTACCGGTCTTACGGTCGCCGATGATGAGCTCACGCTGACCGCGGCCAATAGGCACCATGGAGTCGATAGCGAGCAGACCGGTCTGAACCGGCTCGCACACCGGGGTACGATCGATGACGCCGGGAGCCTTGAACTCGATGGGGCGACGGTGCGTGGCGACGATGTCGCCCAGGCCGTCGATGGGCTGGCCGAGCGGATTGACGACGCGGCCGAGCATGGCACGACTCACGGGGATATCCATAATGCGGCCAGTGGTGCGGCACTCGTCGCCTTCCTTGATGGAGTCGACGGCACCGAACAGAACGGCGCCGACCTCGTCACGGTCAAGGTTCTGGGCAAGGCCGAAGACGGTCTCACCGGTATCGGAGCTCTTGAACTCCAGAAGCTCGCCTGCCATGGCGCTCTTGAGGCCGGAGACGCGCGCGATGCCGTCGCCTACCTCGTCGACCGTTGAAACCTCATGCGTATCGACCGTCGCGGAGAGGCTTGTGAGCTGCTCCTGCAGTTTCTTGGCGATATCCTGGGCATTGAGGGTTTCGGACATTAGGCTTCACCTCCGTACGAATTAGCAGAGTTTGCGAGGGTCTCCTGCGCGATGCGCAGCTGCGTCTTGACGGAAATGTCACGACGCTCACCGCGGGCCTCGAGCACCAGGCCGCCCACGATAGACGGGTCGACCTGCTCGATAAGGAATACCTTGCGGCCGAAGTCCTGCTCGCATTTCTTAGTGATGGTTTGACGCAGCTCGTCGTCGAGCGGGATCGCCGTGGTGACGGTCACGCCCACTACATCCTCGTCTTCCTCGGCAACATACTTAAAGGCAGCTGCCACCTTGGGAAGAAGGTCGAGCTGGTCGCGCTTGGACATGGTGTCGAGCACGGCGACGATCTCGGGGCTGGCGCTAGCCAGGCGCTCGATCATCTCGAGGTCCTCGAACACATGGTTCTCGGCCTTAGCGGCTTCCAGAAGGGAGCGCGCGTAGGTCTCGAGCACCTTGTCCTGATAGCGGCTAGTCGGCATTCAGGCTACCTGCTTCCTGGATGTAGCGCTCGATGAGCTTCTTCTGCTCGGTCTCGTCCTCGAGTGCCTCGCCCACGATCTTGGTGGCGACGGCAACGGACAGGTCGGCGATGGAGCTCGCGGCACCGGCGTAGATGGACTTGCGCTCGTCCTCGACGGTCGTATGGGCCTTGGCGATGATCTCCTCGGCCTCCTTGTGAGCAGCCTCGATGATACGGGCGCGCTCGGACTCGGCGTCCTTACGGGCCTCGAGAACGATGTCGGCAGCCTGACGACGGGCGTCGGTGACGATCGAGTCGGACTCAGCGCGCTTGGCGATAGCCTCCTGCTTGGTCTTCTCGGCCTCGTCGAGGCTCTCCTCGATCTTCTTGCCGCGCTCCTCCATGGTTTTCATGATGCCCGGCAGGGCGACCTTGGCCAGCACGATCCAGATGATCAGGAAGGCGATAAGCGCCGGGATGAACTCCGCCATCTTAGGGATGAGGATGTCCGCACCGGCAGCGCCGTCCTCGGCGAACGCGGAAACCGGCATGAGCAGCGCGGCCGCGGACGCGGAGAGTGCGATCGCGCTCTTCTGGGATGAAAGATTCATACTTGACGCTCCGTGCTATTTAACGATCAGCGCGACAACGAAGCCGATCAGAGCCAGAGCCTCGCCGAAGGCAGAGCCCATGATGAAGACGGTGAACACGCGGCCCTGGACCTCAGGCTGACGGGCCATAGCACCCGTAGCACCCAGAGCAGACAGGCCGATAGCAAGACCAGCGCCGATAACACCGAGACCGTAACCGATAACTCCCACGATTCCTCCTTTGTCGTGCGTGTCTTATTTCACGCAGGATAACCTTTTTATAACTGCCGGGCTCCATGGGTACGGGCACCGGCGGTTTAACGAATTGTCTTACCTTTAAGGCGCGAACGGAAGACTACTCCTCCTCCGCGACCTCCTCTGCCTCGGAGACATACACGGCGGTAAGGACCGTGAAGACGTAAGCCTGGATGGCGCCGACCACAAGCTCGATCGCATAGATCAGGATGAGGATGGCAAGCCACGCCAGCGAAGGCAGGGCGCCGACGGCGTGGGCCGCGGAAACCTGCTGAAGCAGCGGCTGCATGAACATGCTCGCCATGATGGCGAACGAGCCCATGACCACGTGTCCTGCGAACATGTTGCAGAACAGACGGACGGCGAGCGTGATGAGGCGCAGGAAGGTCGAGAAGAGCTCGACAACCCACACGAGCACGTTCATCGGGAAGCTCACGCCCTGCGGGGCGAGACTCTTGATATAGCCGATCACGCCGTGGGCCTTGCATCCGTAGTAGATGAAGTACACGAAGGCGAAGATGGCGAGCGCGGCGGTGGAGCCGATTGCGCCGGTGCCGGGCTTCATTCCCGGGATCAGGCCGATCATGTTATTGATCAGGATGAACAGGAAAAGCGAGCACAGGAACGGGAAGTGCTTCTTCCAGTTCTCACCCACGACGCCCTTGCCGATATCGTTCTCGACGTACTCGATGATGTACTCGAAACCGTTGACGAAGAAGCCCTTGGGAACCAGGGTCTGCTTCTTCTTGAACACGGCCAGGACGATCAGGAGCACGATCGTGGAGACGATCAGCCAAAACGAGTACTGCGTGATGCCGCAGCTCAGATCGCCCACGACAGGGGTGGAGCTGAACTCGCTGACCAGATGATTAATCTCATCAGGCAGCTTTTCAAAAATTTCCACGACTTACCTTTCGACCTCATGAGGATCTCGCAGCGCCTTGGCGACACGAACCGTGCAGGCGGCCATAAAGGCCACGAAGCCGATCGCCTCGCCCAGGAGGAACATGCGAAACGCCTCTCCGAACAACGCAAACACAACCAAGGTAAAGACGAGCAGGGCGATTGCCGAGACCGCCAGACTCACCATTCCCTTGAGCATGTCCGCATTCTGTTTATCGTCAAGAACCGGCTTGAGCGTAAAGACAAAGGGAAGGAAGGCAATTGCGCCCGCGATGGCGCCTGCAACGATAGCGAGCAGATCGGCTATCTGAAACACTGGCATCCTCGCTTTCCTTTTAACGCTTCACAGAACAGTTCCCGCCAAACATTGGTGACTATTGTACGAGCCAATCGTTAAAGTACAACCGAAAAAGCATCGGTTAATACGCAGCTGTACGTTTTCTTAAGACCTTCTTTATCCCGCAGCTACGGTAATACGTTTTTCTCGAACCCTGCAGGGCAAAACGTCCGTTAACAGGAGCGCGCGTGGGCGTCTTTTGCTCGCCCGCGCGCACCGTTTCTTCGTATTTGTGACCGTAGCCGACAAGGCCCAGAGACTACAGCGTGCCGTAAATGCGGTCGCCGGCGTCGCCCAGGCCGGGGACGATGTAGGCGGCCTCGTTGAGATGGTCATCGATGGCGCAGGTATAGATATGCACGTCGGGGTCTTTTTCGGTCAGCGACTTGAGACCCTCGGGGGCCGCGACGATGCACAGCATGCGGATGTCCTTGACACCGCGCTCGCGCAGGTAGCTGATGGCCATCTCGGCCGAACCGCCCGTGGCGAGCATGGGGTCGACGACCAGGCAGATGCGCTGGTCGATATCCTTGGGCATCTTGCAGTAATACTCGTGCGGCTCGTGGGTGACCTCGTCGCGCTCCATGCCGATGTGGCCCACGCGAGCGGAGGGCACCAGGTCGAGGATGCCGTCGACCATGCCAAGGCCCGCACGCAGGATGGGCACGATGGCGAGTTTCTTGCCGGCAAGCTGTTTGAACGTGGCGGTGGTGATAGGGGTCTCGACCTCGACGTCTTCCATAGGCAGGTCGCGCATGGCCTCGTAGCCGTCAAAAAGCGCGAGTTCGCGCACGAGCTGACGGAACTGGTTGGTGCCGGTGTTTTTGTCGCGCAGGATCGACAGCTTGTGCTGGACGAGCGGGTGATCGACAAGCGTCACACGGGACGCATCGTAGGTGACGGTCATGGGTTGATTGCCCCTTTCGTTGCGGCCGCAAAACGGCCTTGCTGACAAGGCGCGCAGCAATGTTGCCGCCGCACGCCATGCATTAGTTTAGCGGTTTGTTGTATCGAGCAGCCCATCGCAGCCCTACTGTGAGGTGCTGAGCGAGCGCCTGACTGCATCACGCCAGCCCGCAAGGTTTTGCTCGCGGCGCTCGGCGGACATGTGGGGAAGGAAGGTCCTAACGATCTGGGCATTTTGCTCCAGCTCTTCCAGGTCTTCCCAATAGCCGACGGCAAGACCCGCCAAGTACGCGGCACCGATTGCCGTGGTCTCCACCGTCTCGCATTGCAGCACGGGGATATCCAGCAGGTCGGCCTGGAATTGCATGATGAACTCGTTGCGCGAGGCACCGCCATCGACAGACAGGCGCTCAATCGAAAGCCCCACGTCCTGCTCCATGGCGCGCAGCACGTCGTAGCTCTGATAGGCCATGGATTCGCAGGCGGCACGTACGATGGTCGCACGGCTCGAGGCGCCGGTCAGACCGCACACGATACCGCGAGCATGCGGGTCCCACCAGGGAGCACCCAAACCCGCAAAGGCCGGAACGAAGTAGCAGCCCTCGTTGTCGCTAATCGAAGCGGCGAGTTGTGCCGACTCGCTCACGCTCGAGATGATGCCCATGTTGTTGCGAAGCCAGTTCATCGTTGAGCCGGCGGCAAAAATAGAGCCCTCGAGCGCATAGCTGACTTTGCCGTCCGCAGCGATACCGATGGTGGAGACCAGGCCATTCTTGGATTCGACGATCTCGTCGCCGGTGTTCATGAGCATAAAGCAACCCGTGCCATAGGTGTTTTTGGTCTGGCCGGGACGGAAACAGCAGTGGCCGAACAGCGACGCCTGTTGGTCACCCGCCACGCCCATGATGGGCGGCATGTTGGTCATGATGTCGCTCGCGACGCGGCCGTAGTCGCCCGAGCTCCAGCGAACCTCGGGCATCATGGAACGTGGAACGTCAAAGAGTGCCAGCAGGTCGTCGTCCCAATCGAGCGTATGGATATTAAAGAGTGCCGTGCGGCTGGCATTGGTGTAGTCGGTGGCAAAGACCTGGCCGCCGGTGAGGTTGTAGATGAGCCAGGTGTCGATGGTGCCAAACATGAGGTCGCCCGCCGCCGCGCTTTCGCGTGCGCCGTCGACGTTGTCGAGAATCCACTGCACCTTGGAGGCCGAGAAATACGGGTCGAGCGTGAGTCCCGTGCGGGAGCGCACCAGCCCTTCTGCGCCCTGCTCGACAAGCTCGTCGATCAAAGGTGCGGTACGGCGGCACTGCCATACGATAGCGTTATAGATCGGCTGACCGCTCACGCGATCCCAGACCACCGTGGTCTCGCGCTGGTTGGAGATGCCGATGGCAGCAATGCGGTCGGAGTGGATACCGCTCTTAAACTGGACTTCCATCATGACGGCGATCTGGCTAGCAAGGACCGCCATGGGGTCTTGCTCCACCCAGCCGGGACGCGGGAAGCTGGTTTTGACGCTGCGACGCGCCTGCGCGACGATGCATCCGTACTCGTCGACGATGGTCGCAAGTACCGAGGTGGTGCCGCAGTCGAGCGCCATGATGTAGGAACCGCCAAAGTCAAACGAGGCATCTTCCATGCCCAGGCTGCCCAGATTCAACGACATCGCTTAAACCTTTCTATTGCATCGGGTCGGACAGGACCCGTTCGATCTCTGATGCGGGAAGTGCGCCTTGGCGCAGGATCTGGAGCTCGCCGTGCTGAAACGACACGATGGTCGAGGCGTCGCGACACGGGGTCTCACCGGCGTCGACGGCAACATCGACCCCCTCCAGGATGCGACCCTCCACCGTGATAAAACTTGCCGGCGCGGGCGCGCCATGCGTGTTGGCGCTGGTGCAGGCAAGGGGGCTGCCACAGGCGCGAATGAGCGCCTGCACCACGGGCGAGGCCGAAGCGCGAAGTGCCACCGTGTCGTCGGCAGCGCGCATAAAGGTCGGCACGCAGGGGGCTGCCTTGACCACGATAGTCAGGGCTCCCGGCCAGCATCGTCGCGCGAGTATGCGGGCATCTTCCGGGATATCCACGCCATAGCGGTCGAGTGCTTCGACGCCATCGACCAGCCAAGCGACGGTTTGCGTGAGTTCACGTTGCTTGAGAGTGAAGATACGGCGATAGCCGGTGCCGAGCGCAGGAACTGCGGCGCCATTGACGGCAGCCTGCGGATCGCGCGGCCACGATGGGAATTCGCTTGTATCTTGGGGCACGGCGTCCGAGAAGGCGTTGACTGCCACGGCGACACCGTAGACGGTCTCGGTCGGGATCAAAGCCAGGCCGCCGCGGCCGAGCACCTCGGCCGTGCGCTCGACGGCAAGCCGATGCGGCTCGCGCGTTCCCTCGTATACCCGATAGACCGTCTGCATGTGTATGCCAGCCCCTTACGCTCTGGTGCAAGTTTGTTTACTGTGGGGCATTCTCGCACGAAACGTTCAACCTATTTGCCCAGAGCGCATGTTGGTTTGGTGAGCGGCTCTAGTAGTCGGTGAAAGTGAGGGGGTTATTGGACTGCGACGAACTTCTTTGGCCTGCCGGCGTGGCGTTCTTGGGCGGCGTAGCGCTCGATGCTGTCTATCGTTATCATCCGACGGCCGTCGACGAGTTCAACATCGAGCTTTCCGGCTTTGACCAGCGCGGTAATCCGCGGAGCGGAGACTTTGAGGTCCAGCGCTGCGTCTTTAAATGTTCGGCACGCCGCTTCCCGAGCGTCCTCGTGGTCGATTTCGACTGAAAGGGCCACGACCTCGGCCGAGCGTTCGTACCCCGCCGGAGTCAAACCGTTGTTGAGGTCGTCGGCCAAAAACGCCATCAGTGCCTCGGTGGCATGGGCAATCGCGTCTTCGCGCGTATCGCCATCGGCAAAGGCGCCGGGAATCTGCGGGAAGCTAGCGCAGTAACCATCGTCTTCTTTTATGAGAACGCAGTCATAGGTAAATCGCTGCCTCATTTTGCCTCCAACTACCATCCAGCTTGGCGACGAATACTTGCCCACGTGCCCTTCTTTGGTCGATCACCACCAGAGCCGTTCACGGTGACAACGCGGTCACCAGAAACATACTTAGCATGACTACCGACTTGCGCGACCTTCACGAATCCATCGTGCTTGAGTAGGGCAATGATTTCCCGAAAGGTAGGAGGTTGCATGGGCCGACCTCTTTCAGCCGTCCTAATTATAAACTACTTTATAATTTTTGCTAACCAGTTAATAAATATTACTGGCGTTGCTTGGGCTCGGTGACGATGGCTCGGACAATGCGGGGGCGATCGGTGAGGTCGTGGACGATACGCACGTCCGAAAGGCCTGCTTGACGACAGAGCTCGGCCGCGGCGTCGAGCGCGCCCTCGTAGAGCTCGCAGGCAAACAGGCCGCCGGCACGCAGCATATAGGGTGCCGCATTGAGCAGGCGGCGGAAGATGTCCAGGCCGTCGGCACCGCCCTCGAGCGCCAGGTCGGGCTCAAAGTCCTTGACCTCGTGCGGCAGCGAGCGCATGACATCGGTGGGGATGTAGGGCGGGTTGGAGACGAGTACGTCAAAGGTGCCCCACTCTTCACGGGGAATGGAGCTCACCAGGTTCGTGAGGCTGAAGGCGACCTCGTCGGACGTGAGGCCAAGCGCATCGCGGTTTTTGGTAGCAAGGTCGATGGCGCGCGGCTCGATATCGGTAGCAGTGCAGGTGACGTGGCCGCGACGCTCCCAGGCGATCGAGAGCGAGATACAGCCCGTGCCGCAGCCGACCTCGAGAACGCGGGCAGTGCGGGGCTCGGCTGGGGCAGGCGCAGCGGCATCCTGAGCTGAAACCGTCTCCTGGTCGGCGCCCTCGATGGCGATGTCGTATTCGTCGAGCTCGGGCTCGGCGGCTTTTGCGGCTTCGGCTTCTGCTGCTTGCGCGGCGGCTTCCTCGGCCTCGCGATCGGCAAGCTCCTCGGCATAGGCGCGGCTACCGAGCACGTCGCTACCCAGCGCAGCCTCATCGGCGGCCGTCAGGTTGGCAGCACGGCGCTCGGCGGTCGCGCGTTCGTCGGCCAGCGCCGCCTCAGCTTTGCGGGCCTGCTCGACCTCATCGTTCCAAGGCAGCTCAACACGCTGACGGGCAGCGGCCTCGGGGCTCAGCACCTCGGTATCCAGATAGTTCAGGACTTCTTCGACGAGCATCTCGGTCTCGGGGCGCGGGATGAGCACGCCGGGGGCGCACGCGACGTCGATCATGCGAAACTGCGTGCTGCCCGTGATGTACTGCAGCGGCTCGCCTTTGGCGCGACGAACGACGGCCGCGTGCATGGTCTCGAGCTGGGCTGCGTTAAGCGTCTCGTCCATGCGCATATACAAGTCGATACGCGCCAGGCCCGTGGCCGCGCACAGCAGCCACTCGGCAGAAAGACGGGGATGCTCCTCGCCGCGCTCGGCCAGGTACTCCTTGGTCCACTCGAGACAACGCTTGATGGTCCAAATCTCGTTTGCCATGGGGCCCTCCCCTCTTAAGCGCCGGACGGCGCGCGAATGTCGGAGCAGATTGTAAGCGAGGCCAGCGCTTGGCAAGGGGCGATTAAAGGCGATTATCGAGAATCAGCCCAGAATTTTGCTTGGAGCCTGCCTAGAGTGTTCATTCGTCGACGTCTAAATCTGCATCCGTCAAGCTTTTGGCAAGGTTGCCCCAAAACTGACCAATATCTAACCAAGAACTTGCCACATCGCTTGACGCACGACCCATCAAAAATCGCTCCGCGACTTCTTGAACGATATTTTGAGCAATATTTTCGATAGCGGACTTATGCCGTCAATTACCTTAAGCAGGTAAGCAGCTCAAATGACATCACAGCCGACTGAATAAAATATCAAGGCAATGTCACCAATGACTCCCTACGGATCATTTGACAACCAAGGAAACGCCAATGATTTGGCAATGTCAGCGAGCGACGTCCAGAGCGAACAAGTTGGCATGAAAAAGGCAAGGCATAGACCTTCTGGTCATGCCTTGCCTTTTGAATGACAAATTGTCGCTCTGGACGGCGCGCAGCGTCGGCTGGTCCGCCGTTCGGTAGAACGGCGGAACTTAGACTGCCTGTGCCAGCTTCTCGGCTCGCTCGGCGGCGGCGAGTGCCTCGATGACGGTGCCGAGCTGGTCGCCCAGAAGGACGCCGTTGTAGGTGGAGTTGAAGCCGATGCGGTGATCGGTCACGCGGTCCTGGGGCTGGTTGTAGGTACGGATCTTCTCGGAACGGTTGCCGTGGCCGATCTGGCTCTGGCGCTCGGCACCGAGCTCTGCCTGCTGCTTCTCGAGCTCCATCTCGTACAGACGGGCGCGCAGCATCTGCATGCAGACTTCGCGGTTCTGGATCTGGGAGCGCTGTTCCTGCGACTGCACCACGGTGTTGGTGGGCAGGTGGGTGATGCGCACGGCGGAATAAGTGGTGTTAACGCACTGACCGCCAGGACCGGAGGCGCAGTAGGTGTCGATGCGCAGGTCGGACTGGTTGATCTGGACGTCGATCTCCTCGGCCTCGGGAAGTACGGCGACGGTCGCCGTGGAGGTCTGGATACGGCCCTGGGACTCGGTCTTGGGAACGCGCTGGACGCGGTGCACGCCGGACTCGAACTTCATGACGGAGTAGACGCGGTCGCCCTCGACCTTGAACTCGATGGACTTAAAGCCGCCGGCCTCGCTGGGGCTGGAGTCGAGCACGGTAGTCTTCCAGCCGCGCGACTCGCAGAAGCGCTGATACATCTTGTACAGATCGCCGGCAAAGATAGCCGCCTCGTCGCCACCGGCGGCGGAGCGAATCTCGACGATGGTGTTCTTGTCGTCGTTGGGGTCGCTCGGGATGAGCATGTACTTAATGTCTTCCTCGAGCTGGGGAAGCTTGGCCTCGTTTTCGGAGATGTCCATCTGGAGCATCTCCTTCTCATCGGCATCGGTAGTATCGTGGAGCATTTCCTTGGCAGCCTCGATGTCATCGAGCGCGCCGATGTACTCGCGCGAGGCAGCGATGAGGTCGGACTGGTGCGCGTACTCCTTGTTGAGACGCGTGAACTCCTTGATATCGGAGGCGACGGCCGGGTCGGAAAGCTTTTTCTCGAGCTCCTCGTAGGCCTTGATAATCTTTTCGAGCTTGTCGCGCATGGCGGGACTCCTTTATATGCGTGAAGGTGAAAATCGGCAGAGCTGATGGGGCGCACGGCGCCACTGCGGGGGTAAGCCCGGCTAGAACATGTCGATCTTCAGATACATGCGCATCCCTTCGCGTATGGGGTACTTAGTTGCGGTCTAACCCATACATGATAGCGTGCGCAGGCAAACCTGCATATAACCCGCACGGAATGAGTGGACGTAGCCGTTGGGGACGTTCCTTAACGGCTAGTCGTTTAAGAACGTCCCCAACAGCTAACAAAGGAAGCGTCGCTTTGTCACATTCTAGAGCGTTTGAAGCAGAGCGATGAAAAAGCGTACACCCTGGAGGTAGGCGCGGTGGGTGATGCGCTCGTTGGTGCCGTGGACACCGCGCTCGCACTCGTCATCGTCTACCACAAAGGCCGAGAAGCGAATGCACTCGGGGCAAATGCGCTGGTAGTTGGCAGCATCGGTCGCGCCAATCACGGTCGAGGGAACGATACCGATAGGAGCTCCGCCCGTCGCCGATGATCCGTTTTCCTCCGTCCCCTTTGGATCGCGGAAATAGCGGGCGGCGATGGCGCGGACGACCTCGAGGCCGGAACCGCCGATGCACGGGGACGGCGAGGGTTCGGAGCTGCCAGGACCGAGCTCGATCTCGACACGGTCGGCGAGCCCCGCCTCGGCAACGGCGACGCGGCAGCAGGCCACGACATCGGCCACACTCGTGCCCTCGAGCATGCGGAAATTGATACTGGCCCACATATCCTGCGGCATCACGTTAGCACCGGTGCTACCGCCCTCGATTTGGGTCGGTGCACAGGTGGTGGTCACGAGCGGATAGAGCTTCTTGCTGGCAAGGCACTCGCGCACGATGGCGTCCTTGTTGGAGGCAATCTCGTCGGCCGTGCAGAGTCCCAGCTCGACGAGCTGTGCGACAAGCAGGTCCGTGACGCGCGTCGGCCATTCGATATCGCAGATTGCGGCGATGGCACGGCCGAGCACCTCGAGCGACGTGCCGCCGTAGGGGTTGGAAGAATGTCCGCCCTCGCTACGCGTCCTCAACACGATATCGGCGTAGCCCTTCTCCGCGAGATCGGCATGCATAAGCCAGCCCTCGCCCGCGCCGTACTCGGCAGCCGGAACGATGCGGTAGTCGCCCTCGTCGATCAGGTACTCAAGCTCAATGCCGCGCTCCTCGAGCGCGCGGCCGATGGCGCCTGCGCCGTACTGCGTCGTCTCCTCGTCCTGACCAAAGGCCAGGAGCAGCGTGCGCTCGTGCTGCCAACCGTGCGCCAGCGCATACTCAACCGCCTCGAGAATACCTGCGACCTGGTCTTTCATGTCGATGGCACCGCGGCCCCAAATGTAGGCGTCGTCCACGTGCCCGCTAAAGGGGGCGTGCGTCCAGTCGGCCTCGGTACCCGGCACCACGGGGACCACGTCCATGTGGCCCATGAGCATAACGGGCTTAAGGGCCGGATCGCTGCCGGCAAGCGTCACCAGCAGTGAATGGTCGATAAGCTCGACCTCGCCCGCCGCAAACACGCGCGGCCAGGCCTGCTGCATATAGGCGCGCAGGTCGTCGAAGGGCTGCCAGTCCACCGCCTCGGCATCCATGCTCGAAATGGTCGGAAACGACAGCACGCGGCCCAAGCGCTCGCACGCGCCGGCCTCGTCTATATCGGCAAAATCATCCTCATGCGCAAAGAAGCGCCAAACCTCGGCCATGACATCCTTTCGATTGTGATGACGAGGGCCGCCCCACCGGAGCGGCCCTGCCACATAAGCGTTTGCAATCGGTTATTTGTCCTCGAGATAACGCGAGAGGAACTCGCGGGTGCGCTGGTGTTTGGGATTGCCAAAGAGCTCGGCCGGCGCGGCGTCCTCGAGTACCACGCCCTTGTCCATAAAGACCACGCGGTCGGACACGGTTCGGGCAAAGGCCATCTCATGCGTGACGACGACCATGGTCATGCCGTCGGCAGCGAGCTTGCGCATGACCTCGAGCACCTCGCCCACGATCTCGGGGTCGAGCGCTGAGGTCGGCTCGTCAAACAGCATGATCTGCGGATTCATGCACAGGGCACGAGCGATGGCCACGCGCTGCTTTTGACCACCGGACAGGCGACCCACGGCGGCGTGCGCGAACTTTTCGAGTCCCACGCTGGTCAGATGCTCCATCGCGACCTTCTCGGCCTCGACCTTGCTCATCTTTTTGAGCGTGACGGGCGCGAGCGTGCAGTTGTCGAGCACGTCCATGTTGTTGAACAGGTTGAAGCCCTGGAACACCATGCCGATGTCCTCGCGCAGTTTATTGATATTGCAGCGCTCGGCCGTGAGGTCCTGGCCGTGGAACCAGATGTGGCCCGCGTCCGGGGTCTCGAGCAGGTTGAGGCAGCGCAGGAAGGTCGACTTGCCCGAGCCCGAGGCGCCGATGATGGTAACGACCTCACCGGGATTGACAGCGAGGTCGATGCCCTTGAGCACCTCGAGCGAACCGAAGCTCTTGCGCAGGCCCTCGACGCGGATAAGCGGCTCTTGGTTTTGCACGGCTGCCGCAGTGCCGGTAGTGGCGGTATCTGCCATGATGATTCTCCTCGTCTTAAGCCTAGTTAGAGCTGGGCAGCGTGGCAGGAGCCTCGGCGCCGAGCTTTTTGCCAAAGGCCTCGAGCAGGCGGCTCGCCACGAGCGTCAGGATCAGGTAGACCACGAGCGCCACGCAGTAGACCTCCATCTGGCGGTAGTACACGCCGGCGACGGTAGTGGTGGCGTACATGAGGTCGAACACGCCGATGACCGAAAGCACCGACGAGTCCTTGATGTTGATGATGAGCTCGTTGGTGAGCGCCGGGATCGCGTTTTTAATACCCTGAGGGAACACGACCTTGCGCATAGCCTGCCACTGCGACAGGCCCAGCGAGCGCGCAGCCTCGGCCTGGCCGGGATCGATGGACTCGATGCCGCCGCGCAGGACCTCCATCATGTAGGCGGTAGAGTTGAGCGAGATGGTGACGAGGCCAGCAGTGAAGGTACTCCAGATCTGGTTGGCCTGGGCGGTCTCGAAGCCCATGCCGCGCAAAACGGTGAAGCCCGCGTAATAGATGAGTAGGCCCTGGACCATCATGGGCGTGCCACGCACGATGGTGGAGTAGATGGTCGCAAAGCCTCGGCCAATGCTCTTAAAGAAGCGCACCAAGTCGTTGTCCACGCGATCGAAGGTCTGAATGCGCAAAAACACAAAGAGCAGCGCAAGGAAAAAAGCGATGACGGTACCGAAGGTCGCAAGTGCGATGGTGATCTCGATGCCGCGGATAAAGAAGTCCCCGCTCTTGTAGGTCATGTAGACCAGGCTCGACAAAAAGTCGCTGGGGTTGGAGTCCGAGACGATGCTCACCTGAACCAGGTCGATAAACGACATGACGCAGCGGTCGATAAAGAAGATCGCCGCAATGGCAACGACGACATAGCTGCCCAGGCGCGCGCCGCGGCGGAAGCGCTCGGAAGCAAACGGAGATTTCTCGCGATAGTCGTTCCAGTGCATGAGCTTGGTGACGAGCGCCGCCGCCGACACGACGAGCCAGGCCCAAAGGATTGCCCAGAGGCAGTCCTGGAACACGCCCGTAGGCGCCAAGAAGCTCAGCGGCGTGGGGTTGCGTTGGCTAAATGCCAGGCCGAGCGCCGCGATAACGCTCGTGCCCAGGTATACATAACGGTGGTCGACCTTGATAAAGGAGGCCAAGCGATTGATGGTTTTCATGCTGCCTCCCTATGCCGGCTGACGGTCGAGGCACGCGTCCCACATTTGGTCGCGCTCCTCTTGGCTAATGCCCTTGAGTGTCTTGTCGATGAGTTTAAGCAGCTTGTCCGAACCCTTGCGGCAGCCGACGTTTGCCGTGACCTCCTGCTTGAAACCCTCGCCCTCGGCAAAATGAATGGGGACAATGCCCGGGTTTTGGGCCATATAGCCCTTCTCGTTCTCGGTGTTGTAGGTCACGGCGTCGCACGTGCCCTGCAGCAGATTCGAGAACACCGTGGGGACGGAGTCGACCGGGTTCTTGTGGACGACGCCCGGGATTTCGTCGATGACAGTATCGAGCATGGTGTCCTTTTGGCCGAGTACCGTGGCACCGCTGAAGTCGCTGAGCCTGGTGGCGTTTTGGTAGGGCGAGCCCTCTTTTACGAACAGGCCAAAGTAGCCAATGAAGTACGGGTCGGAAAAGCCGACGGACTCCTCGCGCTCGGGCGTGGCACTCATGCCGGCGATGATGAGGTCAATCTGGCCGTTGCTGAGCGAATCGATAAGGCCCGAGAAGCTCTGCTTGACGGCAACAGGCTCGCCGCCGAGGGCCTTGCAGACGATCTTGGCGATCTGCACGTCGTAGCCGTCGGCATAGGCGCCCTGCACGTTATCGATGGGGATCGTGAACTCACTGGCCTCAGAGACCTGCCAGTTGTACGGAGCGTAGGCCGCCTCCATACCGATGCGGATCTTGTCCTTACCGATCACGGAATCGGACAGGTCGTCGCGACCGCTGACCGTCGTGGGCTGGACCACCTTGAGCGTGGACGGGCGCTGACAGCCGGCGAGCGCGCCGGCGACGACGGAAGCACTCGCAGCGAGAGCGCTACCCAAAAAGATGCGACGGCTGCACACCAGCTGTGGATGCGCGTCGCGTTGATGGGGAGAATGCATAATCTGCCTTCCCTGTTGAATCGTATGCTGACGACTTAACAGGATATACGCCAGCGACCAGCAGCGCAGCACAAGCTCGAAAAATTAATAGACACACGGTAGTCATTGGGAACGTCGATGTTTTGGCAATGCCAGCGAGCGCCGCCCAGAGCGAACAAGTTGGCATGAAAAAGGCAGGGCATAGACCTTCTGGTCATGCCGTGCCTTTTGAATGGCAAATTGTCGCTCTGGGTGGCGCGCAGCGTCGACCGGCCCGCCGTTCGTCAGAACGGCGGAACCTAAGGGCGCAGCGTCGACCGGTCCGCCGTTCGTTAGAACGGCGGAACCTCTAGAGCAGGGTGACGCTAAAGGAACGGGTGTCGGTAGCGCCCGGCGCCAGCGTAATGGTGTTGACCTTGTGCTCGAAGACGTCGTCCTCGGTGTCCATCGTGGTGTGGCCGGTCCAAGGCTCGAGCGCCACAAACGGGGCGTCGTTGGCGGCAGACCACACGCCAATGTACTTAAAGCCCTCAAAGTCGATCTTGACGCCGTGGCCCGACTTGCGACCGCGCAGCGTGAGCGTGGAGCACGGGGTATCGGTGAACATGATGGCATCGTTATCGAAGCTGCGGTGCGTGATGGGCAGCACGTCAGAGCTATCGGGAGCCTTGTAGCTGCCCTCGAACGTCATGAGGCCGTCGGGCGTGATGATGGGTGCCTCGTTGGTCCAAGCCTCGGTAAATGCCAGCTCGTAATCCTCGAACGTCTCGTCCTCGGCACCGGGGGCGGGCACGTTAAATGCAGGATGGCCGCCCACCGAGAACGGCAGGTCCACGTCGCCGGTGTTGGTGACGGCAAAGGTCTGGGTAAGCGTGGCGTCGCCGGTTAGGGCATAGGTCATGTTGAGCTTAAAGTGGAAGGGGAAAGCCTTGAGCGACTCGGGCGTGTCGGTGATCTCGTACGTTACCGAGGAGCCGTCCTCCGAAACCTCGACCAGCTTGTGCTCGACGATGCGCGCGAGTCCGTGGCGCGGCATCTCGCAGGTGCCGGCCGCAGATGTCGCCGTGTTGTTGCGCAGCGATCCCACGATGGGGAACAGAATGGGCGCGTGCTTGCCCCAAAAGGCCGGGTCGCCCTGCCACAGATACTCGTTGCCATTGAGGGCAAGGCTCGTGAGCTGGGCGCCCATGGAATCGATGGCCGCGGTAAGGCCGCCGCGCTTGATGGTGGTGACGGTGGACATGCTACTTCCTCCAAAAGTAAACAACAGTGTTGATGGCTATTGTCCCACTCTTGGCGGCAAGGAGAAGCGGCAGGCGCAGTTATTGAGCGATTGCGTAAAGGTCGAACCCGCCCTGCGGCGTGCTGTCGACCGTATCGGGCGCCTGCGAGTTAAAGCTCACGGGAACCATGCGCTTTGAGGCACGGAAGCGCGTGCCATCGGTGGCGACGGGCGGCTCGTCGACCGTAAGCTCGTAGTCGCCGGGTTTGAGTTCGATGCCGTCGCCAGCGGAGTTGACATATTGATACTCGTCAACCGCCCGCCCCTTGAGCGTGCGGCCCACGATATGGATGAGCATCTGGCTGTCGCCGCGGGCGGTGTCCCATGTCGCACCGTCCTTGACCTCAACCGACACGTGCACCGAACGCGTGCGGCTGAGCGATTGTTCGACAGACATCTCGACCTTGGCGGCGTCTTGTCGCTGCTGCTCGACATGGCCCCAGACATTGCCGATCGCCGAGCAGGCAATGACGCCGGCCATAAAGGCGATGAGGATGGGCCCGAGCGGCGAGCGGCGGCCCGCGTCTTCCTCACGAGCCAGGTTGGGACGATGCGTGGGGGCGGGCGCCTGGGCACCCTGCGCGGGAACGTCGAGGATGCTGAAAGACGCAGTACTGTCGGGATCGATGGTGTGGCGCGGCTGTGGGGTCTTTGCCGGCGAGATGGACATGTCGGCTGGCTCGCCCAGTGTTGCTGTGGCATCGGCCTTTGCCTCGTCGGCCTCGGCCTGGGCCCAGGCCTGTTCGAAGGTCAGGGGCTCGGCTGCATCGGAGGCGGCGTCAGGCTCGACAGCGGTATCGTTGCCGGTCTCGTCCTCGTCGCTCGACATGTCACGCGGCGCGGGCTCGTCCCACTCCTCGTCCGGAGCCTCGCCCTCGCTATACCACCATTCAAAGTTATCGATATCCATACGGGGCGCCCCTTAAGCCTCGCAAATAAACACTTGCTAGCCTTATACCCCCAGACAGTACGGGGGCTCGCCGGCGCAGACAGGAAAACCGTCCCAACATTCGATGGTTTTCCTCGATTTCGAGTTTTTCATCGAATGTTGGGACGGTTTGGGCAGTGATCACATGGCGAGGGCCGTGCGGATGGTTGGGTCGCTGAGGGCCTCGCGGAGCCAGGGGGCCAGCTGCTCGGGGTGACCCTGCAGGTAGCCGTCGAGCTCGAACGGGGCCACGCGGCGCACTTCTGAGATCTCCTCTTGGTTGATATGCAGCCCGCTCGGCTCAACATGGGCTGCGAACACCTCGCACCATTCGCACTCGCAGCGGCCGTCGCCGTGGTCCTCGCGGTACACCACGTGTCCGAGGTGCTCGAGCTGGTCGGGTGCGCGCGTGATGCCGAGCTCTTCGTTGATGCGGCGCGCCGTCGCGGCGACAACGTCCTCCCCGGGGAGCGGATGGCCGGCACAGCCATCGGCCAGCACCCCGCCCCACAGGCGTTTGAGCGGACTGCGACGACAGAGCAGCAGGCGCGCGTCTTCGCCCTGGCCCTCGACCAGAAGCGTCAGAAATGCCTGATGCAGGATTCCCTCGCCGGTATGGGCCTCGATGCGGTCGACGGGGCCAAGCGCCTCGCCGGTCGCGGCATCGACCGCCACGACCTCGGCGCCTACGTCGCCCTCATCCCAGCCGGCGCGCAGAATGCGGGCTGCGGCCTCCTCGAGCGCGGCGATGAGTTCCTTGGTGGTATCGAGCATGCGCCGCAAGTCGTCCGCGGTCGCGTTCTCCACATGAAAACCCGTGCTTGCAACTACCGGCACGCCAAAGCGCGTGGCCAGCGCCGCCGCAATATCGTGCGCCGGGATCTCGTCTCGATGGCACGGAACGGCCAGGATGCTCACCGTCGCCGTACGGCCGGGCTCGGGGCGAGGAATGGCCTGCGCCGTGGCGCCCAGGTGCGCAAACTCCGGCGAGCAGGCGTACACCGCCATGCCTCGCGGCGTCACCGTCAACTGGGCCTCGAGCGCAAACTTGCCCTCGCCCACTACAACCTTTGTTGTGTGCATACCCATGGGATCTCCTGTCGCCCGCAATGTACCTGAGACCATCTTCGCCTGTATTGCGACTATACAGGCAAGCGCAGCCTGCGACAAAGGAGGCAGGCACCTGACACATTCTGTTAGAGTTGCAGGGATTGAATCCCGCTTATTCATGCGACATTGGAGTGACAACCTTGACCGCCGCAACCACGCCTAAAAGTAAGTCAACCGCCGCCGCGCTCTCCCCCGCGCGCACCAGGCTCTGCCTGGCGCTGCTCGTGCTGCTGGGCTTCTCGCTCGGCTGCTCGGAGTTCGTGGTCATCGGCATCGAAAGTGACTTGGCGACGGAACTCGGCATATCGCTTGCCGCTGCGGGCCAGCTCATCAGCGTTTTTGCACTGGTCTACGCCATCGCGACGCCGGTGCTTGCGCTCAGCACGGGGCGTTTCCGTCGTTACCAGCTGCTCGTGTGCTACAGCATTATCTTTGTGCTCGGCAATCTGGTCATGGCGTTGGCGCCCAACTTCCAGGTACTGTTTATCTCGCGCATTGTCCTGGGATCCGTCTCGGGCGCGCTGCTCGCCGTGGGCGTGACGTACATCCCCGAGCTGCTGTCCCCGCAGCAAACTTCGCTTGCCATCTCGGTCGTGTACGGCGCGTTTTCCGTGGCGATGGTCTTTGTCACTTCGATCGGCAAGTTTGTGGCCGACACGCTCGATTGGCACGTGGCCATGTACGGTACGCTGACCTTTGCCGTTTTGATCTGCGGAGCGCTCGTGGCGTTTATGCCGCGCGCCGGACAGACCGACGAACCCGCTACCTTCCGCGAGCAGGCGGGTCTGCTACGCGAACCGAGCATCATCACCGGCATGCTTATCTTTTTGTTTGGCGTGGGCTCGGTCTATGTATTCTACGGCTATGTGACGCCCTATCTGGAGCAGGTGCTGGGCATGGGCACGGTCGAAGCCAGCACCACGCTCATGGCCTACGGCGCGTTCTGCCTGATCTCGAACATCCTGGGCGGATGGATTGATGCGCGCTTTGGCATGAAGGCGCTGCTCGTGACGTTTGTGCTGCAGGCTGTGGCGTTACTCGGGTTGTTTGCTGTGGGCGGCACCATGCCGCTCGCGCTGGTCTTTGTCTTTAGCTTGGCGATGCTCATGTACCTGTTCTCGGTGTCGTGCATCACACACTTTATGGACGTGGCGCGCAGCCGCCATCCCAAGTCGATGGTGCTCGCGAGTTCGGTTGAGCCCATGGCGTTTAACGTCGGCATCTCGTTTGGCACTGCGGTGGGCGGCGCCGTGGTAAGCAGCGTTGGCATTGCCTACGTGGGCGCCGTGGGCGCTGCGTTCTCGCTTGTGGCCTGGGCACTCACGCTGGTGACGATTAAGTTGGCTCGCTGGGAGCGCCACCGCGGGTAGCGCAATTGCAGCCAAAAGCCGCAGCACCGCCCACCATCTTTTGACCGCCTGGCGTTCGCTCCTGCAGCCATGCAACACGTCGTCTGCCGCCCAAGTCAGCATCTTTCCCGGCGCTATTTAACCACGCAAAACGTATCCTGTTAAGATTATCGCTATCGTTTTTCGCAATCTGAAAATCGATGGAATCGCAGGTAGAGCTTTCGTAGTCTGAAGTGGTCAATCCACACGAAAGGGGTTTACCACATGGACAAGAAAGCAGTTGTAATCGCCGGAGCCGGCAGCACCCACACTCCCGGCATCATCCAGAGCCTGTTGCAGAAGAAAAACGAATTACCGCTGCGCAAACTCGCCCTGTACGACATCGACGAGAAGCGCATGCATCTCGTCTACGACATCATGAAGCAGTTCATCGAGCAGGAAGCTCCTGACATCGAAGTTGTCGTGACGACCGATCCCGAAAAGGCATTCACCGATGTCGACTTCGTCTTCGCGCAAATCCGCCAGGGTGGCCTTCAGATGCGTCGCCAGGACGAGCGCATCCCTCTCAAGTACGGTTGCGTGGGACAGGAAACCTGCGGCGCCGGCGGCTCGATCTCCTATGGCATCAGGTCCATCCCCGGCGTCTTCGACCTCGTACGCTACGCCAAGAAATACAGTCCAGACGCCTGGATCCTCAACTATTCCAACCCCGCCGCAGTTGTCGCCGAGGCCACACGTCGCGAGTTTGGCAACGACCATATCCTTAACATCTGCGATATGCCCACGGCTATCTTGCTCTCGTACTCTAAGATGCTCGGACTTCCCAGCTGGCGCGATATCGACCCCATGTATTTTGGACTCAATCACTTTGGCTGGTTTACCAAAATTTACGACAAGCAGGGGCGCGATCGTCTGCCGGAGCTCCGCCAGATGATTCTCGAGCACGGCATGGCCGTGAGCGACAAGCATCACAAGGACAAGGACTGGATGCACACCTGGGGTCAATACGTCAAGATTGTGAAGGACTATCCCGAGTATCTGCCCAACAGCTACCTGCAGTACTACCTGTACTCCAAAGACATGGCAGATGACATGGACCCCAACTGGACGCGCGCCGACAACGTCATCAACGGACGCGAGAAGGAGATGTTTGCCGAGCACGACAAGTACCTGGCAGATCCCGCCAATTACAAGAGCCCCGTACAGAGCTTCACGGTCTTTGGCGACTTTATCGTCGACGCAGCCGCCTCTATCGCCTACAACAAGTGCGAACGTTATCTCGTAATCGTCGAGAATAACGGCGCCATCCCCAATCTGCCCGACGACGCCATGGTCGAGGTCCCCGCCTACCTGCGCTCTTGGGGCCCCGAACCCATCAGCCAGCCTGCTATCCCCACCTTCTACAAGGGGCTTATCGAAGAGCAGAATGCCAGTGAGAAGCTCGCCGTCGACGCATATTACGAGCATTCCTACCAGAAGGCGCTCGAAGCCATCGCAATCAACAAGACCGTCCCTTCGACTACCGTCGCGCGCCAAATCCTCGACGACCTGATCGAAGCGAACGGCGATTATTGGCCGACCCTGTCCTAACTCCCCGCGCATCGAAGGAACATCATGAAAGAAAGCAAGCTCTACAGCGAGTTTCAGAGACTCGGCAAGGTGCTCATGGCGCCGGTCCTCCTCCTGCCCGTTTCCGGCATTTTGGTCGGTCTGGGCTCCGCCCTTTCCAATGCTAACCTCATCTCGCTCTGCCCGTTTTTGGGCACCGAGCCGATGGTGATCTTTAGCACGCTCATCAAAGCAGCCGGCAACGTTATCAATGGTAACATCTCGGTTCTCTTTGCGATCTGCATCGCCTACGGTTACGCCAAGGCCGAGAAGGCGACCGCCGCACTCTCAGGCTTCATCGGCTACATGACCA
Organism: uncultured Collinsella sp.; assembly: GCA_937995345.1. Classification (GTDB taxonomy): domain Bacteria; phylum Actinomycetota; class Coriobacteriia; order Coriobacteriales; family Coriobacteriaceae; genus Collinsella. Next base: position 32,595 of record CALKKS010000015.1, read on the forward strand.
TGAACACGATCATGGGTCAGCTGCTTATCCTGCTGGGCACCATCGATCCCGCCAACCTGCAGACCGGTCAGAACGCCATCCTGGGCGTAACTACACTCGACACCGGCGTATTCGGCGGCATCATCATCGGCTTGGTAGTCGCGTGGATCCACAACCGATTCTATAAGGTGCAGCTTCCGCCGGTGCTCGGCATCTTCAACGGCACGCGCTGCGTCCCCGCCCTCACCGTCGTTTTCGCAAGCCTAGTGGGCGTTGCGCTCGCCTTCGTGTTTCCGTTTGTGCAAACCGGCCTAAAGGCCGCCTCGACACTCATCGATTCCACCGGAGTGTTTGGCGCGTTCATCTATGGCTTCTCCGAGCGCATGCTTCTGCCCTTCGGCCTGCATCATTTCATCTACCTGCCGTTTTTCTTCACTTCTCTGGGCGGTAGCATCCAGGTTGACGGCCAGACCGTCGAGGGTGCTGTCAACATCTACAACGCCATGCTCAACACGCCCGGCATGATGTACGACATCGACATCTCAAAATACGTCATGAACGGCAAGGTGCTGTTCGCCATGTGCGGCCTGCCCGCGGCGGCGCTCGCCATCTACCACTGTGCCCGTCCCGAGAATAAAAAGAAGGTCGGCTCCCTCATGATCGCCGCCGTTATCCCGGCCGCCATCATGGGCATAACCGAACCGCTCGAGTACTCCTTCCTCTTTGTAGCGCCCGTACTCTATGTGGTCCACGCCCTGCTGTGCGGCATCGCGTATGTACTCACCTACCTGGTACAGTTCAATGTGCCCGGACCTTCCGCCTTCGGCGGACCGCTCCTCTCGTGGATCTTCAACGGCATCATGAACGCCGATAAAGGCTCCAACTGGTTCTGGCTTATTCCGCTCGGCATCGCTTACTTCGGGATCTATTACGTGCTGTTCCGCACCTTTATCAAGAAATTTGACCTCAAAACCCCGGGCCGCGAGGATGATGACACGCAGGCAGCGGATGACACGTCGGCCATCGACTCCAAAGCACCTGTCCAGGTAAGCGAGCTCATCCCGCAGATCGTGGAAGCCGTGGGCGGCGCCGATAACATCTCGGGTGTCAACGCATGCTTCACTCGCCTGAGGCTCAGCCTCAAAGACACCGCCCTGGTCAAGGACGATAGTGTCTTCACCAAAGACCTCGGCGCCAGCGCCATCGTGCATGTTGGCGGCGGTGTTCAGATCGTTTACGGCAATAAAGCTTCTGTCTACAAAGTCGAAATGAGAGAATACTTGGGCATGGAATAAATCCGTCCCATAGCTTCACCACAATGCTCCGGAGATGGCATATCCGCTCCGGGGCATTATTCTTTGGAGTGATTTGAATGTCGATGTACGAGGTCTATTCGAACCTCAGGTCTTGTATCGAAGACGTCGAGAAGGGCGGCAGCCTTGACGCCCACATCGCACTCTACGCCCTTTCCCATCACGACGAGGTCCCAGAGCTCTCAATAGAAGAACTTGCCCGCGCGTGCAATACATCGCCCGCGACCATCTCGCGCTTCTGCAGGCGCGTAAACGGCTCGAGCTTTCGATCGTTCAAAGAGCAAGTTGACGACTTCAACGCTTGGCTCCAGCGTGAGACAACCGAGGCAAGGGCTCATAAGCAAATCGATATACCCTGGTATTTCGATATCGTAGAGACCTCTTTGCTTGAAACAAAACGCCTGCTCACTGAGGATCGACTCGAGCAGGCCGTTGACTGGCTTCTCGATGCGCAAAATGTCTACGTATACGGAAGCTCATTCTCCAATCTCGCCGCCCGCTCACTCTGCGAAAAGCTGAGCCGCGTAAACCGACTGTGCTTCTCATTTGGCTCCGTCAAGGGACAGGAGACGTCACTCTGTCTGCTCCAACCCGACGATCTAACCATCTTTGTATCGTTCTCAGGGAAGACGAGCCACATCCTCAATCTTTACGTTGAGGCCAAGCGGCGAGGCTGCCGCGTTATTTGGATATCGAGCAACATGGCATTCGATAACAACAGGGCGCGCGAGCTCTTACTACCCGTGAGCGCGGAGTCACTCAGCGAGTACTCAACCGCCTTGGTTGAGGGCATGAGCCTACAAAGCGCGGTTAACGCTCTGTATATCAGCTGTGCAAATCGACTTCGGGCGCAGCGCTAGCCGCAAACACGCTAGAACCGAAAAGAACGCACCTCACCGTCGCAAGGCGTCCGAATACACGATAGGCAGCGCCAAAAGAGAGCAGCGAGCACGTCATGTACTTGCCCATTCACCCCAAAACAGCACAGGTTGGCGCCCGATTGGAGGATCGGACGCCAACCTGTATTAATCTTGATTGTGTGTTTGAGTCGTTTACTCCATACCCAGCAGCTCGCGCATCTGCGTAGCGTAGTTGGACGCCATATTGCCGTAGACAATCTGCACGCCGCCGTTGACATGCACGATGCCACGCGCTTCGAGCTTTTCGGTAAACTCGGCGTCATCAACCACCTTGTCACAGTCATTGAGCTGGATGCGCAGACGGGTGAAGCAGGCCTCGACAGACTTAATGTTGTTGTCGCCGCCCACTGCCTCAACGATGGCGGGAATGAGGTCGCTAATCACAGTCTTGGGAGCCTTTGCGGCCTCATCGTCAGACTCTTCCTCACGGCCAGGGGTCTTTAGGTCCTTCTTAAGAATGATGAACTTGAAGACGAAGTAGTACACCACGAAGTAGATGGGGCCGAGGAACAGGATAACCTGCCAGTTGGAGCCCTTGGCTGCACCCATAATGCCGTTAAAGATCAACGACAAGAGCGGGCCGCCGAAGGACGCGGAACCGGCCACGTTGAACTGCAGAATATAGGTCAGCGCATAGGCAAGACCAGCCATGAGAGCGTGGAACACGTAGAGGATGGGCGCGATAAACAGGAAGGAGTACTCGAGCGGCTCGGTAATGCCGGAGAGGATGCAAGGCACCACGATGGCGATCATGAGCGCTGCGGTCTTCTTCTTGTTCTTGGGAAGCGCCGTCTTGTAGAAGGCGAGTGCAGCGCCAGGCAGGCCGAACATGGCGAAGATAACCTTGCCGTTCATGACAAAACGGCTGACCTCGATGTTAAACGGCGTGCTGGGAGAGCCCAGGATCGCGTTGTAGATATTGATAGCGCCCTGAACAGTCTGGCCGTCGATGGTCTCGACGCCACCGAGCGACGTGAAGAAGAACGGCAAATAGACAAAGTGATGCAGGCCAAAAGGCAGGAGCATGCGCTCGCCGGCGCCGTAGACAAATGCACCAAAGGCACCCGTAGTCTTGATGAACTCGGACAGCGCACCGAGAGCGTTCTGAATAAACGGGAAAACAAAGGACATGACCAATGCGAGGATACTGCATGAGAGCAGCGTCACCGCCGGGATAAAGCGCGTGCCGTTGAAGATGGAGAACACGGCAGGCAGTTCAATCTTGTAGTAACGGTTATGCAACCATGCGACGATTGCACCTACCAGAAGACCACCGATAACGCCAGTGTCGAGCGTGGTGATACCGAGGATCGTGCTCTGGCCCGTCGTAAGATTCGCGGGATCGATAACGCCAGTCGCCGTAAGGAACGTGCCCATCACGGAGTTCATGCACATGTAGCCCAAAAAGCCACAAAGCGCCGCGGTAGCCTTCTCGGACTTGGCGAAGCCATAGGCGAGACAAATCGAGAAGATAACCGGGATGTTGTTCATAACGATGCCGGCTGCGGCCTTGAGAATCGAAAAGAAGATCGCAAAGCCCGGAGCAGCAAGCCAGGGAACAGCTGCCGTAAGGGTGGGGCTGGTAAAAGCATTGCCAAAGCCCTGAAGGATGCCGGCGATTGGCAGGATCAAGACAGGCGTCATGAGGACTTTGCCCAGGCGCTGGAACTTTGCCAGCAGCTCATCTTTGTTCATGGGATACCCCTCTTAAAGAAACGGGGCGTGCAGCTCTACAGCCCACACGCCCCATAACAGTTATCAAGCGCTATGGAACTAGCTACTTAAGCTCCGGCCAGTAATCCTTATTGGCCTCGATGAGCTTGTCGAGCACTTTGCGAGCCTTCTTTGCGTCACCGACCAGACGATTAAGCGTGAGTGCCTGCAGAGCCTTCTCGTAGGAACCCTCCATCCAAGCCTCAACGGTCAGGCGCTCATAGGCGTACTGGTTCTCCATAAGGCCGCGATAGAAGGTACCGATCTTGCCAACAGCATAGGGCTGCGGGCCATTGGCGCCCACGCTTGCCGCGACCTCGACCATGGCGTCATCGGGCATGCCCTCGATAATGCCGTTGTTGGGCACGATGACAATGAAGGTCTTGTTGGTGTTGCGATAAATGGCCGAGGTGATTTCCACGATCATATCGCCATGAGCGTCGTTTTGCACAACCGAGGAGTTCTTTGCGGTGCCGACTTTGGCAACACGCTCGCACTCGGCGAACACGCGCTTCTCACGACCGTTGATAACCTCGTCGGAGCGAGTGTAGTCGGGGTCGAGGTGAGCGACCTTGTACTCGGGATACAGATAGTACTGCAAATAAGTGTTGGGCAGATAGTCGGGGAAGTCCTCGAGCATGTCCTTGACCATGGCGTAGGTATCAAGCCAGGACTGGTCACGCTGCTCGGCATCGGCAGGAAGGAAGCCGTTCTTCTCTGTGTACTCCTTGATCTGCGGGACGAGGTCATGTCCCTCTTCATCGTAGATGTGCTTGAACCAACCGAAGTGATTAAGGCCAAAGTACACGGGCTCCGTCTTGCTCATATCGCGACCGAGCAGGCGACCGTAAGAGCGCATGAGGTTGACGGGCTGGTCGCAGATGTTGAGGACGCGATGCTCATCGGGCAGGACGCGCTCGAGACCATATGCCACAATAGCAGCCGGGTTGGTGTAGTTGATAATCCACGCCTCCGGGCTATGAGCGCGAACGTCGTTGACGATCTCAACCATGTCATGCATGGAGCGCATACCGTAAGCCATGCCGCCAGGGCCCACCGTTTCCTGGCCGATGATTCCCATATGCAGCGGAATCTTCTCGTCCTTGCTGCGCATCTCGTAGCCGCCGGTACGAATCTGGCAGAGCACAAAGTCAACGTCGGTGTAAGCCTCGTCCTTATCGGTGGTGTAACCAAACTCCACACCGGGCTCCTCCTCGGCGAAGAGGATCTTGCCAAACTCGCCGATTGGACGCTGGCGCTCGGCATCGATGTCATAGAGCATCACGCGGTTCAGCGGCAGAATGTCCATGTGCTTGGTCAGGGCTTTAAGAATGCCAGGGCACCACGTGGAGCCGCCGCCAACGATCACAATATTGAGCTTATCCTTCATGTTCCGTCCCTCCAGGGTTGGCTGATCGGTGTTCTCGAAGACCTTGGGCTCCGCGGTTGTCCTCGGCTTGCTTCGTTTCGATTGATATTTTGCGACATGAGGTCATTTGCGAGCCCCCGTGTGGGCCAACGCGAAACGGGGACACATGATTTCGCTCACGACACAGATATGTGTAGGCAGACACGCACGTTTGCCCAGTTCATGGGCGATAGGCAATCTTGACCGATTACCGATTTCTCACCTGGCTACACAAAGCGGTACCATATGTACGGCGAGGTGTGAGGGGCTGAAACATCTTATGAAAGATCAAGAATCTTTTTATGATCATGTGCGAGCTGGCGAAAGCAAGCTCAACGATCTTGAAAGCGAGATCATGCGCTACATCATCGAGCTGCGTGATGATATTGACGATGTCACGCTTAAGAGCGTTGCTGAACGGTTCTTCGTCGCTCCCAATACAATCGTCAGGCTTGCCCATAAGCTCGGCTTCTCGGGGTTTACGGAGCTCAAACAATCGTATTCCGCCTCGCTCGACCGCAATCGATTCACTATCGAAACGCTTCCGCTCGACACCCAGCTCGTACAGACCAAAGATCTGCTTAACGACCGGGTCATCGATTCGGTTGTGAGTCTTATCCAGGACGCCTCGCATATCGTGTTCTTCTGCTCGGGCTTTTCGAAATACCCGTGCCTCGAGATGGCTGAAAAGCTCAAAATAATGGGCAAGAACACCGATACGCTCAGTGAACGCCACGTCATGAGGCATTACGCCGAACTGCTTGGCAAAAACGACCTGGTCTTCAGCGTTTCCGTAAGCGGCGAGACGCAGGTGTCTATTGACGCCACATCGATAGCCAAAACGCGCGGATGCAAGGTTGTCACACTCACCGGCTTTTCTCGGAATTCTCTCTCGAAACTAGCCGACTACCCTATCTACACCGTGCAAAAAGAAATCCGCTTGGGCAGCATGGACCTCGACAGTCGATTGATGTTCTTTTACGTTTTCGAATTGATATTTGAGCGCTACTTCAAACTGGCCAGGAAATGAAACTCTGCATGCGCCCGGCTTCGACTCTTTAGCAGCCTTCTTATATGAAAGGTATCGTTCTATGCAACGTGTACTGTTTATCTGTCATGGCAATATCTGCCACTCGACGATGGCTGAGTCGGTGTTTACCGAGCTGGTGCGCCGCGCTGGGCGCGCGGGCGAGTTTATCATCGATTCCGCGGCGACCTCGACCGAGGAGATTGGCAACCCGCCGCATCATGGCACGGTTGCCAAGCTGCGCGAGGTTGGGATTCCCGTGGTTGCGCACCGTGCACGCCAAGTGCGCCGCGCGGAGTATGGCGACTGGGATTACATCGTCTATATGGATGCCGAGAACGCGCGCGGCCTGCGCCGCATCTTCGGCGACGACCCCGACGGCAAGATTACGCGCTTGCTCGATTGGACCGAGCGCCCCGGCGACGTGGCCGATCCCTGGTACACCGGCAACTTCGATGCCACCTACCGCGATGTGCTCGCCGGCTGCACTGCCATGCTCGAGCAGATGTAGGTTCGCGGGCGCACGAACCTCGCGAGCCGCGTCATCGGCATACAGATCGAGCGTGGATTTTCTCCCACTTTGAGCATTCAAGTGCGCTCTAGACGGGAGAAAATCCACGCTCATTATCTCGGATAGCGGATGCGACAAAGGCACTATCCCTTTGTCGCATCGGGGACTGTCCCTAGACCGGCTTGACCTCCAGCTTTATCCCCTCGGCACAGGAGTCACCCAAAACATCCGAAAGGGCCCAGGTCGCATATAGCGGCAAATAAAGAACAGCTCCGCTGCGTTCAACGTTGCCTCTCGAGAAAACAATCCCAAGCCTTACGCCATATTCGGCCGTATCAAGCACATGACCGAGCGCGGCGTGCGCGTGGTAATAGGAACCCGATTTAACCTCGATCGGAACAGCCGTTCCATCCGGTCCGTCGACCACAAAGTCCACTTCGCCGCGCTTCTTTGTCTGATAGTAGTAAAGCTGGCGATTTTGGGCAGTCAGCTGCTGGGCCACCACGTTTTCGTAAATACCGCCCAGATTGGGTTCCTTGCTATCAAGATACGCCGCCTGGGCGACGCCAACGGGGTAGCGCGCCATCAACATGCCCGTATCCGATTGGTATAGCTTGAACTGCGATGGCCGTGCCGTCTTGAGCAGGGGCGACTTTGGCTCGGTTACGATATCCGCCTTGAGAGCAACGCCGGCATCGACAAGCCAGACAAAATCTCGCTGGTACTTGTCGTAATGCGCCTTGGGGTCAATGGAATTGAGCACGAAGCGTTTGTTTTCGCCCTCGAGCATAATAGGGAGCTGATCGTAAATGCTCTGCACCTGAAGGGCTCGCCCGCTTGCATACTTGGAGATATCCCGCCGGTACTGTTCGTTGAGCTCTGACTGTAACTGACGAACAGAGGCAAGGTCGCCCCGCGTGTCAAGGAAACGCTGCACGACCTCTGGCATTCCACCGACAACGGTATAGGTCCTGAAGTTTGCCATCATCGCGTCGTGAATGTAATCAGGAATGGGCTTCTCGCTGATACACGCGTCGCGTATCGTTTGGCGAGCTCCCTCGCTCACCCCGATCGCCCAGCAAAACTCCTCGAAATCGAGCGGGAACATCCTAAGCTCGTGAACATATCCCACGGGATAGGACCTAACGCCCTTGAACTGGGTCCCGAGCATTGACCCCGAAAACGCCCAGCGGCACCTCCCGTCCTCAACAAGGAACTTTGCCATCGTCATGATGTCGGGGGCCTCTTGGACCTCATCGATAAACACGAGCGTTTTGCCCGGTGCTATCGGCTTTCCCGAGAGAAGCGTCACCCTGCTGATGAAATCGTCGGCATCCCGTGCCTCGAGAAGAGCATCTTTTGCCTGGCGATTTTCCGCGAGATTGAGCTCGATATAGGTTGCGTAGTTTGACTTACCGAACTCGCGAATCGAGTAGCTCTTACCGATTTGGCGAGAACCCGTGACGAACAACGCCTTTCGTTCAATGGATCTCTGCCAACAATCAAGCTCATCAGCGATTTTCCTGCGCAACATAAGCTCTCCCATCGCCTCGATAAATGAAATGCAGATATTTATATCGACTATTATCGATGAAATGCAGAGATTTTTAGTACCGATATTTGATGAAATGCAGAAATTTGAGCCTACTCGCGCACAGAACAACGACACGTGCGCCTAAGCATGGGCATAAGTGAGGTCGGGATTCTCGCATACAAATCGAGCGAGGACTATCTCCCACTTTGAGTGCGAAATTGCGCCCAAAACGGGGGATAATCCACGCTCGATATCTCGACGGGAGAAAATCCTCGCTCGGTTACTCGTCGACGATCTCGGCGAGCCAAACGTTCAACGTGTCGACCTCGGGACAGCAGAACTTTGCCGTGCCGGGCTCGTTGCCAGGCACGGTTCCGCCATAGCGCAGGATATCGATATAGGGAAAGCCCACATGGCAGGCCATGGCGCACATCTTGCCGCGGTCTCGGTCGAAGTCAAAAACGTCGCCCGGCTTGTGACCATGATGGCAGCGGCACGTTCCCAGCTGGTCCACGCAGCTCACGCGGATACGCGGACGTTTGCCCCGCGGCGCGCCGAGCGGCTTGCCCCCGCCCGCAGGCTTGGCGCCGCCCTCGCCAGCGTTACTCATGGTCAATCACATCCAGGCAGGCTTCGATGGGAAGGCCGGCCGACTTGTCCTCCTGGTCGGCATTGCGCTCGATAAGCTCAGCCACCACACGCATGGCATCGGACGTCGCGCGCTGCAGACTCCAACCTGCCATAACGCGGCCGACGAGCACCGCCGAGAACGTGTCGCCCGTACCCGGGAAATAGACCGGAATGAGCTCAAAGGGAATCGTGAAGTACTCCCCCGCTACATGGTCGTAACCGATAACCGCGTTCGTGCCATTGACCACGGCGCTCGTAATGACCACCGATTTGGCACCCAGCTCGCGCACGGCGTCCACAAGGGCGCGGGCCTCATCGGGCGTGATCTGCTCTGCAATAGGCGTATCGGTGAGCAGACAGGCCTCGGTGTAGTTGGGCACCGCGTAATCGGCGCACTCGAGCAGGTGCCTCATGAGACCGATCGTGGACTCGGGCACGCCCGCATAGAGCTTGCCGTTGTCGCCCATGATGGGGTCGACGAACACCTTGGTGCCCTTTTGCCCGCGGCGGTGGCAAAAGTCCGAGATGATGCGCGTCTCTTCCTCGGTCACGATAAAGCCGGTCGAGATGGCGTCGAACTCAAAGCCGAGCTCCTCCCAGATAGCGAGGCTTTGGCGCACATACTCGGTGGTGTCGTGGATGTAGAACTTGGGGTAGTTGAGCGTGTCGGAAACAAGCGCCGTCGGCAGGTTATGGATACGGTAGCCCATGTGCGACAGCACCGGCAGCATGGCGGAAAGCGCGACCTTGCCGTAACCGCACATATCGTTGATCAGCAGCAGCTGAGTGTTCTTCATGAGGGTCTCCCTTGTTTCGGGCACAGCGCAGCAGCGCCACAGTGCGACTAAGTGTAGCGCAGGAGGCGTTGTGGGCGGAGGCGAGCGGTACGAAGGGCAAATTGTTGCGGAAAGGTTTCGGAAATGGGGGCTGTTTGCTCCATAGCGGCCTAGTTGATGCTACTCATATAGCGCCATTTCAAAACTATGCCTATTTACTACGTTTAACCGCCCGCCTCCAACCACAACGAATTTCTCTCCAACAAAACCGCAGGTAGATAGCTTGCGTTTTTTCAGAAACAGCTGTTGTGGTCAGCGATGCTGGATTCATCGTAGTAATTAGGCATAGTTTTTGGCAAGGCCGCTTCGAAAGGCATCATCGCAGCCCAAAACGATACCTTTTCCTTCGTCCCCAAGGGATCAGATTGCCGCTTAGGAGCGTTTGCAGCGTCGAGCGGTTACGGCGTTTGGTAAAACGCCGTAACTTAATAAGTTTGGTACCTTGACATTTATTTCTTGCACTCCTAAATTAGTTAGGCACAAAACAATTTCACTACCTAACTAAAGAAAGGAGCGACACCATGTGCGATGACCACATCGGCCTCTGCCCCCACACGCCGGGCGGCGACCCCCATGAACCCGCAGATGCGCCCGCGGCACAGTCCCAATCAGACGCGCTCGCCAAGCACATCCTAAACGGGCTGGGCTTCTGCGGCCACTTTCTGCACTTTCACGGCGGCGGCGCCTCGGGAAAGGCCCCCATCGTCTGTTTGCTCGCCAAGCAGCCAAACGGCGAGATGTCACAGCAGGAACTAGGCCTGCACTTTGATCTTAAGCCCGGTTCGCTTTCCGAGATTCTCTCCAAGATCGAATGCGCCGGCCTTATCGAGCGCAGCCGCAATCCCAAAGACCGGCGGCAGCTCACCATTCGCCTGACCGAAGCGGGATGGGAAAAGGCCCACGTAGAGCAGGCGGCCCGCATCCGCTTTAGAGAACGGGCCTTTAGCGCGCTCACCCACGACGAGCGCGAGGACCTCGCCGAAATGCTCGATAAAATCCGCGTAACCTGGGAGGAACTGGATGATTAAAACCCTCATGGGAAGCATCCGCGACTATATGAAAGTCACTGTTGCCACGCCGCTGCTCGTGCTTGGCGAGGTGCTCTGCGAGATGCTGATTCCATTTATCACCGCCAACCTGATCGACGCTATCAAAGACGGCGCCACCGTAGCCGAGATGCTTCCCACCGCAGGCTTTTTGGTGCTCATCGCGCTGACGTCGCTTGCTTTTGGCGCCGCGGCCGGCGTCACCTGCAGCCATGCGAGCTGCGGGTTCGCCAAGAACCTGCGTCACGACCTGTTCTACAAGATCCAGACGTTCAGCTTTGCCAACATCGATGAGTTCTCGAGCTCCTCGCTCGTCACGCGCCTGACCACCGATATCAACAACGTGCAGCAGGCCTTTATGATGATCATCCGTATCGCCGTGCGCGCGCCGCTGGTATTGATCTTCGCCTTTACCATGGCGTTTATCATGGGCGGCAGCGTCGCCATGGTCTACCTGGTCATCATTCCGCTGCTGGGCTTTGGACTGTTCTTTATCATCTTTAAGGTGCGCCCCATCTTCTCGCGCGTGTTCCACAAGTATGATGCCCTTAACGAGTCCGTCGAGGAAAACGTCACCGGCATGCGCGTGGTCAAGAGCTATGTGCGCGAAGACTTTGAGAAGGAGAAGTTCGCGACCGCCGCGCGCGACGTCCAGATGGACTTCACCCGCGCCGAGAAGCTGCTCGCCTTTAACAACCCCATGATGAACATCTGCGTCAACGGCGCGTTTGTCGTCATCATCTACCTGGGCTCCAAGCTCATCATCACGAGCCAGGGCACGCTGTTCGACGTGGGCCAGCTCTCCTCGACCTTTACCTATGGTTTCCAGATTCTCATGAGCCTGATGCAGCTGTCGATGATCTTTGTCATGGTGACCATGGCCGACGAATCGGCACACCGCATTGCCGAGGTGCTGGCCGCCGAGCCCACGATCGCCGATCCCGCCGAGCCCGTGCTCGAGGTTGCCGACGGTTCCATCGACTTTGACCACGTGAGCTTTAAGTATTCCAAGCATGCGAAGCGCCAGGCGCTCGACGATATCGACCTGCACATTACGAGCGGCGAGACCATCGGCATCATCGGCGGCACCGGCTCGGCCAAGTCCACGCTCGTTAACCTCATCGCCCGCCTGTACGACACCACCGAAGGCGCTGTGCGCGTGGGCGGCGTGGACGTGCGCGACTACGACCTGGACGCGCTGCGTCACCAGGTCGCCATGGTGCTGCAGAAAAACGTGCTGTTTAGCGGCACCATCGCCGAGAACCTGCGCTGGGGCGACCCGAACGCCACCGACGAGGAAGTCCGCGAGGCCGCACACCTGGCCTGCGCCGACGAGTTTGTCGACGGCTTCCCCAAGGGCTACGACACCTGGATTGAGCAGGGCGGCTCCAACGTTTCCGGCGGCCAGAAGCAACGCCTTTGCATCGCGCGTGCCCTGCTGCGTCGCCCCAAGATCTTGATCCTGGACGACTCCACGAGCGCCGTCGACACCAAGACCGACGCCAAGATCCGCGAAGGGCTGGCGAGCTATCTGCCCAACACGACCAAGCTCATCATCGCCCAGCGCATCAGCTCCGTGCAGGATGCCGATCGCATCATCGTCATGGAGGGCGGCCGCATCAAGGACATCGGCAACCATGACGAGCTGCTCAAGACGAGCGAGATTTACCGCGAGACCTTTACCTCGCAAAACAAGATGAGTGCCGAGGGCGAGGAGACGGCCGAGACCGTCGCAGCCAACACCGAGGCATCCGCACCGCAAGCCCAGACCCAGGAAGGAGGCGAGGCACATGAGTAAGGCCACTACCGCCGAGCGCGCGCACAACCGCAAGGGCGGCACCATGACGCGCCTGATCAAGATGCTCTTTGGCTTCTACCCGGTGCTTTTGCCCCTCGTCGTCGCCGGCGTGGTACTCTGCGCCATCATCAACTCCATCGGTGCGACATTCCTCCAGAGCGCGCTGCAGGTCATTAGCGAATCGTGGCAGTCGGGCGACTGGACGGCCGCGCAACCCAAGATCTTGAAGCTTGTGACCACCCTCGGCTGCATCTATGCCGTGGGCGTCGCCTCCTCGCTCTTCTGGAACCGTGCCATGGCCGTCATCACGCAGGGCTCGCTCGAGAAGCTGCGCGAGAAGATGTTCAACCGCATGCAGGACCTGCCGATACGCTACTTCGACACGCACCAGCGCGGCGACATCATGAGCCACTACACCAACGACATCGACACGCTGCGTCAGATGATCAGCCAGTCGCTGCCCAACCTGCTCATGACGATCATCGTCATCGTCACCGTGTTCTTCATCATGCTGTATTACAGCGTGTGGATGTGCCTGGTCATCATCGCCGGCGTCGCCTTTATGACCTTTATGACCAAGCTGCTCGGCTCCAACTCCGCGCGCTTCTTCATTGCACAGCAGACCGAGCTCGGCGTGGTCGAGGGCCATATCGAGGAAGTCATGAACGGCCAGAAGGTCGTCAAGGCGTTCTGCCACGAGGCTGCCGCCGAGGCCGACTTTGACGAGCGCAACGAAAAGCTCTTCGAGGTCTCGCAGAAGGCCAACATGTACGCCAACATCCTGATGCCGATCCTCATGAACCTGGGCAACCTGCTTTACGTGCTGGTCGCGCTGGCCGGCGGCATCTTCCTGGCGCTGGGCGTACCCAACCTGAGCATCTCGGGCATGGCGCTCTCCATCGCCGTCGTGGTGCCGTTCCTCAACATGACTAAGCAGTTCTGCGGCCAGATCGGCCAGATCTCGCAGCAGATCAACGCTGTGGTCATGGGCCTTGCCGGTGCCGAGCGCATCTTTGAGCTGCTCGACGAGGAGCCCGAGGCCGACGAGGGTTACGTGACGCTTGTCAACGCGCAGGTGAACCCCGAGACCTGGCAGCTCGAGGAGGCCGACCACCACACCGGCATGTGGGCGTGGAAGCACCCGCACCGCGCAACTGGCGAGATCGAGTACGTGCCGCTGCGTGGCGACCTGGTCATGGACAACGTCGACTTTGGCTACACGCCCGACCACGAGGTGCTGCACGGCGTGTCCGTGTACGCCAAGCCGGGCCAGAAGGTCGCATTTGTCGGTGCCACCGGTGCCGGTAAGACGACCATCACCAACCTCATCAACCGCTTCTATGACATCGCCGACGGCAAGATTCGCTACGACGGCATCAACGTCAACAAGATCCGCAAGTCCGACCTGCGTCGCTCGCTGGGCGTGGTGCTGCAGGACGTGAACCTGTTCACCGGCACCGTGATGGACAACATCCGCTACGGAAACCTGAGCGCGACCGACGAGGAGTGCATCGCGGCTGCCAAGCTCGCGGGCGCCGACGACTTTATCACCCGCCTGCCCGACGGCTACGACACCATGCTCACCGGCAACGGCGCACAGCTGTCGCAGGGTCAGCGCCAGCTGATCTCGATCGCGCGCGCCGCCGTCGCCGATCCGCCGGCAATGATCCTGGACGAGGCCACGAGCTCCATCGACACCCGCACCGAGGCAATCGTGCAGGCGGGCATGGATAAGCTCATGGAGGGCCGCACGACGTTTGTCATCGCGCACCGCCTTTCCACCGTGCGCAACTCCGACGCAATCATCTGTCTGGACCACGGCCGCATCATCGAGCGCGGCAACCACGACGAGCTGATCGCCAAGCGCGGGTATTACTACCAGCTGTACACCGGCGCGTTTGAGCTGGAGTAGTTCGGCTCGCCGAGATGGCCGATTTGCCGCTCATTCGTCGGGCATGACCCCAAGGTCAATGCCCTCTTCTTTCGGGGCAAATCGACTCATCTCAGCGACCCAGACTCAATGCACCGCAACGAATAAAGCCCCCGCAGCACACACGAGCTGCGGGGGCTTCTCTATGCCCTTTGTTACAAGCTTACCGTTCCTCGCGTTGCAGCCCGGCTGCCTCAGCTGTCTTTACGCGGTTCTTGTCGATGTACATGTTTTTGTCGGCCTGGGAAAAAAGCTCGCGCATCGTAGGCGATTCATCAAAATCACTGGAAAGCGCGTAGCCCACCGCATAGCTGATAGGCATGTCGGGGTGAGCCTCGGAATACTCGTTCACGTTCGCACGAACCCGAGCGAGACAGGACTCCACGGCAGCTCGATCGGCATCCCACAGAACCGCGATAAACTCATCGCCGCCGTCGCGGCCCACAAAGCAGGTCTCGGACGCCACACACCCCAGCTGCTGGGCAAAAGAACGGATGTATTCGTCGCCCCTTTCGTGGCCAAAGCTGTTATTGACCGTATGCAGATTGTTAAGGTCGAAGACGCACACCACAACGGGCGCCTCCGCGGAGACAGGCTGTTCCCGCCCCAAGATCTCCTCGCACTTGTTCTTGTTGGGCAGTCCCGTAGCTTCGTCGAGATAGACTTTGTTCTGCAGCTCGCGATTGAGCGCGGCAGTTCGCAGCGCGCGAACAAGTTCGGCCGCAAAGGTCGCCACCAAGCCCACGATGTCGATGATCACCAAGCCCTCGAGATAGTTGAGCGCCGACGCCTTCTCCTGAGAGTAGTCCTCTGCGAGTCGCGTAGCATCGTCGCAAATGCCAAAGAACTCCTCGCTCATGGAGATGATGTTGGTGTTCTCGTAGCCGACTTCGCGCACGCGGGCAATCTCGGTGCGAAGCTTGTCAAAATAGCTCGCGAGTTCGGTCATCTTTGCCTGATACTCATCGTCATCGAGACGGACGAGATTGAGGTCGTCGCTTCCGTAGCGCAAACCATTAATGTATGAATCCACGGCCTTGAGCAGGTCATCTTGCGGCTGGCCCGCGTCCTCGAGCTTAACGATTCGCTGCGTCGTGCCGCGCACCAGACCGGCGTAGTTGACCACGCGCGCCGTGCCCTGGATATCGGAGACGAGCAGCATGACGTTGATGAAAAAGAAGATGAGAGCTGCCGTGAGCACCATCATGAGCAGACGCAGCGCCCGGCTGGCCTTCTTGGCGACAATAGTATTCACAAGTTCACTCCCCAAAATGGCAAAAGCTCTGGTGGCACGCAGTGTGCTGAAATTCACGTGAGGCAAACTCTACCATAATGGACCAAGAGCCTCGAACTTGCGCAGTCTTTGGAGCGGAGCTCTAGGAGCGACTCGACCGCACCTCGTTTTGTGTGGGTGTTTTGGCTGGCAGGTACTGCATATTATTCGTATAATTTATCGTAAGTTCCTGTACATCGATTGGAGCCTTACATGCCTGCCATTAAGCCTGTTTCCGATTTACGCAATTACAACGAGGTGCTCTCCGATGTCCACGAGGGCTCCCCGGTGTTCCTGACCAAAAACGGGCACGGTTGCTACGCGGTGCTCGACATGAAAGATTACGACCGGTTTTGCGCCATCAGCACGCTGATGTCGGAGCTTGAGCGCGGGCGCAGCTCGGGTGATGAGAGCGGATGGGTCTCGTCGGACAACGTCGCCGCACACTTCCGCCGCAAGGCCGCAAGCCATGCATAGTTGCGAGGTCGTTTACTCTCCGCTGGCTCTGCAAGATCTCGACGACATCTGGGACTACATTGCCGTCGAACAGGACAATCCCACAGCAGCGGAGAGAATCGTAGAAGGTATCCTCGCTCGGATAGACCTGCTATCCAGCTTCCCGGAGTCGGGTACGCCACTATCCTCGATCTATCCCCTGCGCTCCGATTACCGGTTCGTGGTCTGCGACAACTATCTCGCGTTTTACCGCTATCACCAGAAGGTCTATATCGACCGCGTCCTCCACAGAAAGCGCGATTACCTGCAGATATTGCTTGCCAAATAAAATGATAGCTAATTTGGGACGTTCTCTGAGTGTAGCCGTCAACAGTGGACGCAGCAAAGGAACGCCCCTTTGTCATGCAAAGTCTTTGGAAATCAAAACCACCCCTAAAAGGGGTGGTTTGCTCTTAGGGTATAACCCTTGGATTTCCGGCACGCGTCTAAAGGCGCCGGCCCTCACGGGGTTCGGGCCGCACTGCAGATTGACCCGTGACGGGCCGGTCAAACCGGCGCTATTTGCGCCCCGGCCCCCTATCGAAGGGGTCCTCGTACTCCTTGACGCTCAGCCGGTCGAGCGCGATGTCGGCCTTCT
Source organism: uncultured Collinsella sp. (assembly GCA_937995345.1). Lineage (GTDB taxonomy): Bacteria > Actinomycetota > Coriobacteriia > Coriobacteriales > Coriobacteriaceae > Collinsella. Next base: position 49,606 of record CALKKS010000015.1, read on the forward strand.
CCTGCTCCCGGATGTACTTCGCGATCGTGGCCTCGTTCAGGCCGACGGTGGACACGCAGTGGCCCTCGGCCCAGAACTTCCTGTTGCCGAACTTGTACTTCATGTTCGCGTGCCTGTCGAATACCATCAGCGAGCTCTTCCCCTTCAGGTAGCCCATCACGCTGGACACGCTGTACTTCGGCGGTATCGCCAGCAGCATGTGGACGTGGTCGGGCATCAGGTGCCCCTCGATGACCTCTATCCCCTTGTACTGGCAGAGCTTCCTGAAGATCTCCCCAAGGTCGGACCTTATTTGGTTGTAGATGACTTTGCGCCTATACTTCGGCGTGAACACGACGTGGTACTTGCACATCCACTTCGTGTGCGACAGGCTGTAGGCCTTCTGGGCCATACGCCACCACCGCCCTCTCGACTCGGATTCCTTGCGGCCTGAACAATCGCAAGTGTCCGGCGAGGGGGCGGCTTTGTAAAGCCGTTTGGCCCCACCCGCATAGCGGGTGGTTTCTGATGCGCCGCGCTGCGCGCGACGCACAGGCTAAAGCCTTTAATCAAAGTGCTCATTGCCTGTGTGGCAATGAGCACTAATTGACGTAGATTAAATATTAGTTCTAACGTGAAACCCTGGAGCTGCTTGAGCAAAGAGGAAATGCCTATAATCAGTCAGCTTCGACTTCATCGGAAGTTGGCTCATCAAGAACAAAAGATGCTGAGCCACCTGTTCGGGTAACTATTCCGCCAAATCCTTGATAAGTTGAGCTGTATACATCATCGCTGGTGTCGCTTTCGATGAGATTAACCTCTCGATTGACGTAGCAGCTGAGGTACGAGTTAGATATGGATTCGTACTTAGTATCGTCATCGGCTCTAAGGAGTGAATACCAGAGCTCCTTTCTGCCCCATGCTGCGGCACCTCCCCCGCTAAGGCTAAGCACCCCAGGATATCCACATGTCGGCAAGCATACTTTCTCATATTCCGTGTTGTTGCCTGTGTCGTCTGTTTGAACCTTAAGCGAATAGGATTTACCCTCTGGTTCCTTTGGCAACGACATAGATTTAAGGTCTTCAAAAAAACGCGAGAAGTAGGCATTTTCAACATTCAAGTCAGGATTATCCGCTGCCTCGGCCTTTAGGTCCTCGTAACTAGAAGAGAGCTCATCGATCACATTTTGCTTTTTGCTTTCAAATTCGTCCTGCGATATGGGCCAATGCTCTTTAGCCATCGAGAGAACTTCTTTATCCGAAAGACCTTCAAGGTCCCTAAATCGAATCACCGAAGAGCCCGTTTCGTCGTATACATTCCAACATGTAACCGTTCCGTCTCCGTAAAATTCAAAGATTGCCGTTATCGATGTGTCTTTAGCAACGCTCTCACGTCCGTCTGCATAGTCATTACCAAAAGTGAACCAAAGCCCCTTTTGTTTGAAAGCGTCGGAGGGCGTATACGTCCCCGTCGCTTCAAGCCAATCGAACTGCTCCTTATCTGATGCAGTGTTATCTGCGGAATCGATTGGCCTGTCGTTTGTTGAGCAGCCACTCAAGGGGGATAGCAGCAAACATCCTGCAGCCAATCCCATATGTTTAACGATCTGCCGTCTTGAATAGCACTGCATAGACACTCCTTTTCTACGTACGTGTAGAAGAAATGGTATCCCCCCCCCGAAAAGACAACCGTGCTCTGCGGTGAGTTTACCGAGCGGCATCTTATATGTCCCGAGCGGCATCTTTCATGTCATTAGAAAAAGCTGTCGTGTTTTGACGGGGGGTCCTCCGGTGGGAGCTACTCCAGCTCAAACGCTCCGGTGTAGAGCTGGAGTAGCTCCCACCGGAGGCTGGGGCCACGGGGTATAACCTCCGTGCTCAAACATTCTCGCTTCGCTGCGCAACTACGCGCGGAGGTTATACCCCGTGGCCCCAGCCTCCTGCGCCGCTCCGCTCGAAACGTAAAACTGAAGGTGAAGCATGTAAGGTCTCGGCCTTATGGCCGGGACCTCATTTGTTTGCTGAGATTTTTCTAGGACAGCGAGAGTAGTTAAAAAAGCCCCGCGCGAAATGAGCTACTTGAGGAGTTGGGCCATGGCGTTGACGAATTTTTGCACCTGGAGCGTGGGCTCGAGCGGGTAGTGCAGGTAGACCGGTACCTCGCGGCCGCATAGAAACGGCACGCCCACAAAGGCTGGATGCACGCCCGACCATGCGCCGCAGGTGAGCACCGCGTCGCCCTTTTCCTCGGCATCGTTAAAGAGCGCGAAGTCGAAGCTATCGACGTCGATGACATCCACACCGCCGTCGGCCAAAAGGTCGATACGAAGACTGTCCATGGCGTCGTTGCCGTGGCGCAGCACGCGCAGGCGCATGCCCTCCAGGTCGGCAACCGTGATACGGCTCTTGCGCGCAAGCGGGCTCGTGCGTGGCACATCGATATAAAACGGTACGTTGACGATAAGGAGCTTTTGGCAGGCGTCGCCCCAGCGCGGGGTCGAAAAACTCGACTGCACTACATCCACTTCGCGACCAAGACTGCGCATGACGGTCTCGCGCTCATCGTAGAGGTCACTCACCGGCACAATCTCAAAGCGCAGCGACGGCTCCAGCTCGTGCACACTCGGCCACATCGACAGCGTTTGGCGCCCCGGGCACATCATCGACACGCCCAGACGCACGGCGCCGCCATCGCCCGCTGCGCGTCGGGCACGGCGCAACGCATCCTCGGACTGACGCATGATCGAGCGCGCATCGTCTACCAGCAGCGCACCCGCCGGCGTCACCTTAACGCCCGAATGCGAGCGCTCGAACAACGTGATGCCAAACTCGGCCTCGAACCCCGACACCTGTTTGACGAGAGCCGGGGTCGACACACGTAGTTTTGCCGCCGCGCGCGAGAAGCTTCCCAGCTCCGCGGCGGCCGATATGGCCTCAAGTCGTCGATCGTACACGTCAATCTCCCGTTTTCGCGCCCGTGGCCACATGGTGCCACAGGAGGTTGTTTTCGCAGGTCATGCGCTCAATTGAGAATAAACTGCATCGCACAGTGTAAACCTATGGTTAACGCCATTCTAACAAATATGCAATTCACCTGCGCAAATGCAAAGCATACGATAACCAGCGAAAACCACGTGGGTCGATTAATGGGAGCGACCCACCGGGAGGCACAAGAAGGGAAGTTCCTATGAGCAATTGGCTTAAGCTCGAGGGCGATGTCTGCGCCGTGACCGGCGCGCTCGGCGGTATGGGCGTCGAGATTTGCCGCGAGTTCGCCCGCAACGGCGCCAACGTCGTCTTGCTCGACCTAGACGAGGAGAAGGTCAAGGCAGCAGCCGCCGACCTCGCCGCCGAGTTTGGTATCCACGCCGAGGGCTACAAGATGAACGCCACCGACGAGGCCGAGGTTCAGGCTGCCGTCGACGCCACCATCGCCAACTTCGGCCGCGTCGACGTTCTCGTCAACACCGCCGGCATCCTGCGCTTCGCCGCCATGGAGGACCTGCCGCTAAGCGACTGGGAGCAGGTGCTCAACGTCAACCTCACCGGCTACTTCATCACCTCGCAGCGCTTTGGTCGCGAGATGATCAAGGCCGGCCAGGGCCGCCTGGTTCACATCTCCACCGTCGCCAGTCACTCCCCCGAAACGTTCTCGGGCGTGTACAGCTCCACCAAGGCGGGCGTCAACATGATGTCCAAGATGCTGGCTGCCGAGTGGGGTCCCTACGGCGTGCGCTCCAACTGCGTCGAGCCCTGCTTTGTCAAGACACCCATGTCGGCAAGCTTTTACGCCGATCCCGAGGTCGAGAAGAGCCGCAGCCGCCTCATCGCCACGCGCCGCATCGGCGAGGTCAGCGATATCGCCAACGCCGTCATGTTCCTGGCGTCCAAGCGCTCGGACTTTACCACCGGCGACGCCATCAAGGTCGACGGCGGCTTCTCCAACATGATGGGCGACCTCACCGCCAAGCCCGGCGGCCGCCGCGCCTTTGCCGACAACTACCTCAAGAACAAGGGTGTCGAGCTCTGGTCCGACGAGTCCGGCGTCGCAAAGCCGACTGACCAGTAAACCAGCCCGGTAGAAAGGGGCGCGGGGCAAGCACCTCAGCGGCGTTTGCCCCTCCCCTCCCCCGTATCGATTAGAAAGAGTCCAATGGCTTCCACCAACTCCAACAAGGGTCGCGCCGTCGTGCTTTCCGCCGCGTGCGTCACCATGTTCTTCATCAGCTCCATCGCGCTGTATTCCGTTGTGAGCAAGAACCTGCTCGCCGTCTATCCCGAGTGGTCCAGCGCTCTTACCTGGGCTTTCCCGGTCTTCCAGACCATCATGGCCGTGACGGGCATCTTCGCCGGCCGCATCTCCGATAAGATCGGCCCGCGCAACGTCGTGATCGCTGCCGCCGTGTGCTACGGCGTGGGCTGGTTCATGTCCGGCACCGTCACCGAGCCGTGGCAGTTCTACCTGTGGTTCTCGCTCGTCGCCGCCATCGGCAACGGCCTGGGCTACAACCCCGCGCTCACCACCGGCCAAAAGTGGTTCATCGACAAAAAGGGCCTCGCCTCCGGCATCACCCTGGCCGCTTCGACCGCCGGCCCCGCCGTGCTGTCCCCGGTGCTCGCCTCGCTGCTCATCCCGAGCCTTGGCATCTTTGGCGCCCTTAAGGCACTCGGCGTCATCTTCTTTGTGACGATCGCCGCCTCCGCCCTGTTCCTGAAGGCCCCCGAGGCCGGTTGGCTGCCCGAGGGCTTCGAGGCCCCCAAGGGCGGCGCGCACGCCGGCACCTTCGGCGACCTCACCCCGGGCGAGATGGTCAAAACCCCGCGCTTCTGGGTCCTCATCGCCACCTTCGCCTTCGCCGCCACCGCGGGCACCCTGCTCGTGGGCAAGGTTGCCTCCATCGCCGCTGTCCAGCTCTTCGCCGACCCCACGAGCGCCGCGGCCGTCGCCCTCGGCGGCGTGGTCGTCTCCGTCAACACCTGCGCCAACCTGGTCGGCCGTCTGTCCTTTGGCCAGATCATCGACAAGCTCGGCGCCTACAAGTCGCTGCTCATCAGCCTTGTCGTCACCATCGTCGCGCTCGTCATCATGTCGATGAGCTTTACGCAGAGCATGTTCTTTGTGGCGCTCGCTCTGCTCGGCTTTAGCTTTGGCGCCCTGCTCGTCATCTACCCGCCGCTCACCGGTGGCGCCTTTGGCACCAGCAACATCGGCGTCAACTACGGCATCATGTTTTTGGGCTACGCCGCTTCTACCTGGATCAGCCAGCCCATCACCGCCGTGCTGTATCACGCCGAGGCCGGCAGCGCCGCCTACCAGCAGTCCTTCTACGGCGCCATCGTGATTGCCGCCATCGCCGTCGTACTCACCGTCTACATGATGGTCTCCGACAGCAAGAAGAAGTCCGCTTAGTTTTACCGATGTGACATGAGGGACCGTCCCTTTGTCACATTCCACCAGCCACCAGCATTAAGGAGTCGAAATGTCTGAGCTCAACCCCGTCCGCATTGCCGTCATCGGCGCCGGCGCCATGGGCCGCAACCACATCCGCTTTGTCACCGAGGAGCCCGAGGCCGAGCTCGTCGCCATCGCCGACGCCTTTGAGGGCGCCCGCGCCACGGCCGAGGCTGCCGGCGTGCCGTTCTTTACCGATCCCGCCCAGATGATGGACGAGGTCAAGCCCGAGGCCGTCATCATCGCCACCCCCAACGACCTGCACCTGGGCGTTGCCCGCGAGGCCATCAAGCGCAACATCGTGCCGCTGGTCGAAAAGCCGATCTCCAACGACCTCGAGGATGCCCAGGCTTTCGCCGCCGAGGCCGAGACCGCCGGCGTGCCCGTGCTCGTGGGCCAGCACCGTCGCCACAACCCCTTCGTCAACAAGGCCAAGGAGATCATCGAGTCCGGCGAGCTGGGCAAGCTCACCGTGTCGAGCTTCCACTACATGATCTATAAGAATGACGAGTACTTCGATGTCGAGTGGCGCCGCAAGAAGGGTGCCGGACCGATCTTGGTCAACCTGGTTCACGACGTGGACCTGCTCCGCTACCTGCTGGGCGAGCCCGTCGCCGTCCAGGGCATGCAGTCCAGCGCCGCCCGCGGTTTTGAGACCGAGGACTCCGCCGTGGTCAACGTCCGTTTTGCCGATGGCGCGCTTGCGAGCATGACCATCTCCGACGCCACCGCCAGCCCCTGGAACTGGGAGGCCACCGCTCGCGAGGATCCGCAGTACCGCCCCTTCGACGCCGACGCCTACTTTATCGGCGGAACCTTGGGTGCCCTTTCGCTGCCCCGCCTGCATCAGTTCTCCTACGACGGCGCCTCCAACTGGCACAAGCCGCTGCAGATGGAGATTCCGGCCGTCGACCCGGCGCTGCCGCACAAGATGCAGCTCAAGCACTTTGTGAAGGTCGTCCGCCGCGAAGTTGAGCCCGTCGTAACCCCCGCCGATAACGTCAAGACGCTCACGCTTCTCAACGCCATCAAGGAGGCCGCCGAGACCGGCCAGCTCGTCGAGCTGTAATGCCTTAAGAGCGGCCGCGGCAGAAACCCCATGCCGAGTCCCTCGGTCCGCCACAAATAAGCCCCTCTTCTTTGCCCCGCGAGCAGCCTCCTGCCCGCGGGGCATTTTGCTACTTCGCTGACGATTTTTCTGAGGCGGGGGGCCTTTTTGCGCCTCAGCTTGGTTCGTTCGCCACGAAATGTGCCTATCTACTACGTTTAACCGATCGCCCTCAACCATGCCAAATTTCGCGGAATAAAAACCGCAGGTAGACGAGTTGCGCATTTTCGGAAAACCGGGGGATGGTCGACCCACACGGTTCAAACGTAGTAGATAGGCCGCTTTCGTGGCGCGGCCCCAAAACAGCCTTTTGGGACGGGTGGTATCCTTGGTAGCCCTGTGCTGCAAACGCACCTTAAACGCAAGGAGTCCCATGGATCTTATCGCCCAGCTCGCCCGCGAGCTCAACCTTAAGGCCGCCAACATCGAAGCGGCCGTCAAGCTCATCGACGAGGGCAACACCATCCCCTTTATCTCGCGCTACCGCAAGGAAGCCACGGGCGGCATGGACGACGTCGCCTTGCGCGCGCTCGATGAGCGCCTGTCCTACCTGCGCAACCTTGAGCAGCGCAAGGAGGACGTCATCCTGCTCATCGACGCCCAAGGCAAACTCACGCCCGAGCTCGAGCAGCAGATTCGCGAGGCCACGCAGCTCCAACGTGTCGAGGACCTCTACAAGCCCTACCGCAAAAAGCGCATGACTCGCGCGCAGAAGGCCCGCGAGGCCGGCCTGGAGCCACTCGCCAACATGATCATCATGCAGGCTTCGGCCAAGGGCAGCGCGCTCGACGCCGCCGCGGCATACGTCAACGAGGAAGCCGGCTTCGACACGCCCGAAAAGGCGCTCGCCGGCGCCGCCGACATCGTGGCCGAGACGGTGGCCGAGGACCCCGAGAACGTCGCCGACCTACGCGCCTTTACGCAAAACACCGCCGATATCGTCGTCGAGGCGACCGACCCCGCGGAGAAGACTCCCTACGAGCCTTACTACAACTTTGACGAGCCGCTGCGCCGTATACCCAACCACCGAGTGCTGGCCATCGACCGCGGTGAGCGCGAGGGTAAGCTCCGCGTGCGCGTGAACGTCGACGGCGCTGCCGCCACGGCGCGCCTCGGCAGTCGCTGGCCCCGCCGCCAGGGCGTCTTCGCCCCGGTCTTCGATGCCGCCATCGCCGACGGCTACAAGCGTCTGATGGCCCCCTCGCTTGAGCGTGAAGCCCGTGCTAAGCTCACCGTCCGCGCCCAGACCGAGGCCATCAACGTCTTTGCCAAGAATCTCGAGGGTCTGCTCTCGGCCCGCCCCGTCCGCGGCGCCCGCGTGCTCGCGCTCGACCCGGGCTACCGCACCGGCTGCAAAGTCGCCGTCATGGACGAGACCGGCAAGCTGCTCGACCACGGCGTGGTCTACCCCACCAAGCCGCGCCACGACGTCGCCGGCACCAAGCGCGAGCTCGCCCGCCTCGTCAAAAAGGACGGCGTCAACACCATCGTCATCGGCAACGGCACCGCCAGCCGCGAGACCGAAGAAGTCGTCTCGGAGTTCATTGCCGAGCAGGCGCCCGGCTTGCGCTACACCATCGTGAACGAGGCCGGTGCGTCGGTGTACTCCGCCTCCGAGCTCGCGAGCCAGGAGTATCCCGACCTGGATGTCACCGTGCGTGGCGCCATGAGCCTGGGCCGCCGCTTGCAGGACCCGCTGGCGGAGCTCGTCAAGATTCCGCCCCAGTCCATCGGCGTGGGCCAGTACCAGCACGACCTTGACCAGGCCGAGCTTTCGCGCACCCTGGGTCACGTCGTGGAGGACGTCGTCAACCGCGTGGGCGTCGACGTGAACACCGCAAGCGCGAGCCTACTGGGCTACGTGTCGGGCATTACGCCGAGCGTGGCCAAGAACATCGTGGCCTTCCGCGAGGAAAACGGCGCCTTTACCGATCGCCGTCAGCTCAAAAAGGTCCCCAAGCTGGGACCCAAGGCATACCTCAACGCCGCGGGCTTCCTTCGCATCAGCGGCGGCAAGAATCCGCTCGACGCCACAAGCGTCCACCCCGAAAGCTACGAGGTGGCGACATCCGTCCTGGAGCGCGCCGGCGTGGCGGCCAGCGAGCTCAGCCGCGGCGGCGTGCCCGATATCGAGCGCCGTCTGGGCAGCATCTCGGCGCTGGCAAGCGACTTGGACTGCGGCACTCTCACGCTCATCGACATCGTTAACGAGCTCAAGAAACCCGGCCGCGACCCGCGCGACGACGCGCCCGAGGTGGTCTTTAGCCGCTCGGCACTTTCGATCGACGACCTGGAGCCCGGCATGGAACTCAAGGGCACGGTGCGCAACGTTGTGGACTTTGGCGCCTTCGTCGACGTGGGCGTGCACCAGGACGGCCTCGTGCACATCTCCAAGCTCGCCAACCGCTTCGTCAAGCACCCGAGCGACGTGGTGCGCGTCGGCGACACGGTGAAGGTATGGGTCGAAAAGGTCGACCGCGACCGAAAGAAGATCTCCCTCACCATGGTGCAGGGAAAGTAAACCGCCAAAGCAAGGGTACCCCCTGTAGCAGCGTGCAAAATCGCGAGTATTCTGCAAATTCCGCCGCCCCGAACGCCCCTCAGAGGAAATAAAGTCAAAAACAGCCCCCGTTTTAGCGACATTAGAGCCAAAACGGGGGCTGTTCCGTGCTTCAGCTAGCTGGTAAAAGCCTTTACCTTGCTGAATACTCGCGATTTTGCACGTCGCTGCAGGGGGTACCTTTGTCCACGGCAGAATATGGAAGCCAATCACCAACCTACTGGCAAGTTCGTGTCGGCAGCCCCGGCCTTTCCTTTGCCTAGCGCGACCCTCACGAAGCGCGTGAGCGATGGGGAAAGGAAAGGCCGGGGCGAACAACCCGCGATGTAGCCAGCGTTCGCGTTACGGCAGGATATGGAAACCGAGCGAGGCGATATCCTTGGCAAAGCCGCGGACGGTGTCGAGCGAGACCTCGTACGGGTCGCGCCCGATGTTCTTACGCTTGGCCAGGATGCTGTTGGGCACCGTGATGATCTGGCAGCCGCAGGCCTCTGCCTGGTAAATATTGATAAGCTCGCGTGTGGATGCCCACAGGACCTCGCAGTTGGGCTTGGTGGCGGCCTTCTTGACCGACTCCGTCATAAACGGAATGGGGTCGACGCCGGTGTCGGCGATGCGGCCGGCAAAGAGCGAGATGATTGACGGCGTCTCGGCGTCAACGGCCTCGACCATCTCGTCGACCTGCGCAGGCGTAAAGATGGTGGTAACGTTGACCTTGATGCCGTCGGCCGAAAGCTTGCGGACCAGCTCGGCGGTGGACTCACCCTTGGTGGTCACGCACGGAATCTTGACGTAGACGTTATCTGCCCAGGTAGCGATCTCGCGGGCCTCGATCTCCATGGTCTCGACGTCGTCGGCAAAGACCTCAAACGACACCGACACATCGGTGATGTGGGCCAGGACCTCCTTGGCAAACGCGCGGTAATCCGTCACGCCGCCCTTCTTCATAAGGGACGGGTTGGTCGTGAAACCCTGAACGTTGCCGTTCTCGTACATGTCGAGCATGCCCTCGAGGTTTGCACCGTCAGCGAACACCTTGATTGCCATCTGCCTGATTCCTTTCGTTAGCATACGGCCGATAAACTGCTAAACACTTTACCTATGTTTATCAAGGCGTGAACTGCAGGTTTTTATCTTCTCGGCGAACGGTATAAACACCTCAGTGTTTGGATTGATAAATCGATTGAGCATGCAAAAGCAAAGAGTCGCAGTTTGAGCAAACGTCAGAAGGCGAGATTCATTAGATGAGGCCGAAATGCTGCATCGCTGTGACGGTGCCGTCGTGTGCAACATCGTCGGTCACGTAGTCGGCGACCGCCTTGACCTCGGGCATGGCGTTGCCCATGGCCACGGCCGTCTCGACGGCAGCGAGCATGCCCAGGTCGTTGCCTGAATCGCCAAAGCCAAAGGTGCGCGCGTTGCCAGAACGGCCCAGATACTCAAGCGCCCGCGCCACGCCCACGCCCTTGTCGATGCCCTTGGGGCTCAGCTCGCGATTCTGGCCGCCGGTGTTACACAGCTCAAAGTTGCGTTCGATAAAGCCGTCGTCGTTGGCCACGCGAGCCAGGTTGGGCGCATTAAGGCACACCTTGCCCACGCGCAGGCGACCGTCGACGTGCATTTCCCCGGCGCTATGCACCACAGAGGCACCGATCAAAGACGACTGCTCAGCGCCCGCGGGCTCCAGCGCAAAGGTCGCAGCGTTGGCCTCGAAAAAAGCCTCGCCGCCCGCCACAGTAATACGACGTGCGAGCTCCTCAACAATGTCTTCGTCAAAGCAGTCCTCATGCACCACGCAGCCCTCGACCTCAAGCGTGGCGCCCGCCATGGCAACGACGCCCGCGGGGTCGAGCGCACGCAGACTATCGGCGATGAGCCACAGGGGACGTCCCGTGCAGATAAACGCCTTGTGCCCCGCGTGGCGCAGACGGTGAAACGCCTCGATGACTGCCTGCGAGGGACGCACCGCCGAAAAATCCTTATCGGTCATGTTGTCGGGGTCAAACGACGTCAGCGTGCCGTCCACGTCAAAAAAGAGCACGGCGGAATCGGGGCACGCATCAATCATATGGGTTCCTTTCGAGGGCGAGGGCAAACGAAGCATCCATCATATAATGGAGCGACGCAACCAGAGAGGTCACCCATGGAATTTTATGCAAGCTGCCCCGAGGGCTTTGAGTCCGCACTCGCCGACGAGCTAAAACGGCTCGGGCTTTCGCATGTCCGCCGCCTGAAAGGCCGCGCTACATTTGAGGGCGAGCTCGAAGAAGGCTACCGCGCCTGTCTGTGGTCGCGCCTGGCCAGCCGCGTGTTTGTGGTGCTTGGGCGCTTTGAGGCGCAGGATGCCGACGAGCTGTACGATAGCGTTTACGACATCGCCTGGGAAAACATCGTCCGCGCGCACGCCACCATCGCCATCACCGCCCGCGGCGTGACCGAGCAGCTGCGCAACACGCGCTTCTCGGCCCTGCGCGCCAAGGACGCGCTGTGCGACCGTCTGGCCGAGACCACGGGCCGTCGCGCCGACGTCGACGCCGCCGACCCCGACGTTCACCTGCTGCTTTCGCTTCGTCAGCGTCGCGCGAGCATCAGCCTGGACCTTTCGGGCGATCCGCTGTTCAAGCGCCTGCCGCCCGCTGCGACCCGCGCCGGCGAGGGCACGCACGTGCTGCGCCCCGACTACGCCGCACTGGTGCTGGCGCAGGTCGGCTGGACCGCGCTGTGCGAGCGCGAGCTGACGGCCGACGATTACGAGAATGAGGCCCTGCCCACGCTGATCGACGCCTCGTGCGCCGGCGGCGGCCTGCTGCTGGAGGCTGTGAATATCCTGACTGACCGTGCGCCGGGCGCTGCCCGCGAGCATTGGGGTTTTGAGGGCTGGCAGCTGCACGATGCCGCCCTGTGGGAGCAGATGCTTGCCGAGGCGCGCGGGCGCGAGGCCACCGCGCGCGAGCGCCAGGCGCGCATCGTTGCCGTGGACATCGATCCAGCCGCCCGCAAGACCGCCGAGCGCATGGTCAAGTGCGCCGGCTACAAGCGCTTTGTCGATTTTTGCGCCACCAAGTCTGCCACCGTGCTGGATCACGCGGGCGCTGTCGCCGGCGCCGCCGTGGTCGCGGACACCACCGAGACGCCGCTTTCGCTCATGCACGATGCCATGACGCTCATCGGTGAGCTGCGCCGAGCGCCCGAGCTCGCCTCGGCACCGGTCGCCGCGCTCACCCGCGATGGCCTCATGGCCCGCGCGCTCCACGCCGAGCCCGAGCGCTCCATCGCCGTCATGCCCAATAACGAGGAAGCAGCTATCGAGGTCTGGCCCTCGCTCGACCACGCCGCCGCGGCGTTTGAAGCCGCGACCAGCGCGGATGCCGTGGGCGAGGCCGCAGATGCCGGCGACGCCGACGACGAGACCGGTGCCGTGCCCGCCATGCCCGAGCCCGCCGCCACACTCGACCTGGGTGACGGCAAGCCACTGCCCGTGCTCATCCCCGAGTCCGAGCAGTTCGCCAACCGCCTGCGCAAGAACGCCCGCCTGCGCCGCAAGTGGGCCAAGCGCGAGGGCGTGAGCTGCTACCGCGTCTACGATGCCGACCTGCCCGACTACTCCGCCGCCATCGACCTGTACGAGGGCTGCCCGCAGACACCGGGCCGTTGGCTCGTCATCGCCGAATACGCCGCGCCCAAGACCATCGATCCCGCGCTGGCTCAAGCCCGCATGCTCGACATCTTGGCCATCGCGCCGCGTATCCTGGATGTTCCGGCCGAGCATGTGCACGCCAAGGCCCGCATGCGCTCGCGCGGCGGCTCGCAGTACGGCAAGCAGGGCGCCGGCAAGGGCGGCTCGGGCGAGCGCGCCAACATCGCGCGCCGGCGCCTGCCCCTCATCGAGGAGGGCGGCCTTACCTTTGCCGTCAACTTTGACGACTACCTGGACGTCGGCATCTTCCTGGACCACCGCGTCACCCGCGACCTGGTACGCGAGCACGCCAAGCAGGCCCGCCGCTTCCTCAACCTGTTCGCCTACACCGGCACCGCTACCTGCTACGCAGCCGATGGCGGCGTCGAGGAGACCGTGACGGTCGACCTCTCGAACACCTACCTGGACTGGGCCGAGCGCAACATGCGCCAGAACGGCTTTGTGGGCCCGCAGCATCACTTTGTGCGCGACGACGTGCTCGCCTGGATTCGCGACCAGCGCCAGACACGTAACCGCTGGGACCTAATCTTTGTCGACCCGCCCACGTTCTCGAACTCGTCCAAGATGGGCCGCCGCACCTGGGATGTCCAGCGCGACCACGTTGAGCTGCTGGCCGGCGTATCGCGCCTGCTCACGCAGAGCGGCCATGCCATCTTTAGCTGCAACCTGCGTGGCTTCCGCCCCGAGACGCGCAAGCTCGCGCGTGCGGGCGTGGTGCTACAGGACATTACGGCGCAGACCATCCCCGAGGACTTCGCGCGCAACCAAAAGGTGCACCACTGCTATATTGTGCGCCGCCTGCCCATCGAGGACGCCATGGCCGAGGTCGGTTTTAGCGCCGAGGAAATTGCCGAGCGCGTCGAGGAGCTGCGTAACCCCGAGGCCCGCAAGCCCCGTGCGGCGGCGTCTGGCCACGCGCACGCCGGCGACAGGCCGAGCGGCAACGGCAAGCCCTCCCCCGCCGGCAGGCCCAAGAAGAAGTTCTACGCCAGCAAGCCAAAACACCGCAGCTAGCCGCAAAAAACGGGACAAACAACTCGGAGTTGTTGTCCCATTTCTCAAATAAGGAAGAGATGCTTCAGCGCCGTCGCCACACCGTCGTCGGCGCACGTATCGGTCACGTAATCCGCGGCATCCTGAACATGCCGCGCAGCCTGTCCCATTGCGATGGCAACATCAGCCGCCTCGAGCATGGCAAGGTCGTTTTCCGAGTCGCCGAACGCATACGTTCGAACCCCTCGAAACCCATCCGTCAAACAGGACTCGATTCTCTCCGTCAACAGCCGCAAGCCCGACCCCTTGTCGACACCCGGCATCACAATTTCATGGCAGCCGTCGCCCACATCGTAATAGCCGAACTCACGCTGGAGGAACCCACTCCTTTGAAACGCCGGCATGGCCTCATCGGTGAAATCGACCTTGCCGAAGCGCAGTGTCGGGTTGGCGCGCGCCATGCCATCCAGACCCCGTGCCACCTCACCCCAATCATATAGGCTTTGTCCTGTGGGTGAGAGTTCCACGCATCCGTCCGTCCCCTCGAAAAAGGCAGCCATACCGCATCGGAGCATCTCGGAAACCATATGCTCCAACGTAACCCGGTCGAAGCACCGGTCGGCGATAACCTCGCCGTCGAGCTGGACATACGCGCCGTCCAAGCTCACGCAACCACGGAAAGGCAGCAGGTCGAACAGCTGGACGAGCCCGGGCATGGCACGTCCCGACGCGATGATGGGAATCCCACCGGCATCGGCAAACGCCCGGATTGCCTCGCACACCCGCGCACTCGGAACGCTACCGGGGCCCGTCTCCGGATCGCGATAGACGAGCGTTCCGTCGACATCGAAGAATCCGACCGCGAGCTCGCCCGGCTGCAGTCCCATCGCACCCTGCACCGTCACAACTGCTCCCGATAGGCCTCGAGCATCTCCTCGGTCCAACCCTTGGGCATCTGCGTCACATAACTCTCGTAGCTCGTGCCGCCATAGGTATGCGCCGCAACGAAGTAGCCCTGATAATCATTGGCGTAGCCGATCACCACCGTGTGTTTTCCCGTGTCCTCGAACGCTCCCTTGATCATGCCACCGAGCTCGCTTGCCAGCTCGCCCGGGAAGGTCACGAACACCACGCCGCCAAAGTCGAGCGTGGTCATCTCGACCGTAAAATCCATCTCATGGCGGGTCAGCTGCCCCTCGAGCATCATTTTCTCGGTGTCGGCGAGTTTCTTCTCGTCGAACGTGGGGTTGTTGGCAAGCACCTCGAGCACCTCATCCAGCTGCTTTTGGTACCCGGGATAGAACTGCTCGTTGTTGTAGTGGACATGATGCTCGAAGCGGCTCACCTCGGGAGCCGAGAGCTCGACCGGCTCGAACGAGCCCTTCATGATCTCGCCCGCGATACCGTTGACGATGCGCCTGAGCTCGGCGAAATCGTTGCCCTGGCGGAACTGACGATTGCCTAAGTCGCCCGAGGCGCCCGTGAAGATATAGGGCACGCAGCCGATCCAGTCGACGAGCTCGTCGCGCACGCCGCCCTGGACATCGGTCGTGAGCAAGCGATTGGCGGGGCCGACCACCGTCGCATGGCAGTTGAAATTGAGCATCGCGCCCACCACGGAGCCGCCCGCATCCACAAAGCGCAGTACAAACGCCTCGTCATTGAACGGAAGCTCGGTATCGTTGCGGTTCGAATACCAGCCGCGCACATGACGCAAGAGCATCTGGGCCTCGACCTCATGCTCGCGGTCGCGAAGCCGCGTCGCAGCTTGGAGCACCAGACCGGTCGCATACTCGACGTAGCCCGGCGTCGTCGGTATACCCATGGCCCCATCGCCCTCGAACCCGTTGGCGGCGGAATGCGTGTGGATCGAGTTGATGACGATGCACTCCGCCTCAATTCCCAGCAAGCTCGACAAGCCCTTCCTCATCGCGTCAGTCGTCCCGGCCGTGAGGATACAGACGTCGATTGAGACGAACAGGGCCTCGCGATGAGCGACCTCAACGAGCAGCAGCGTCGCTCGCGGCATATCGTGTACGCCGAGTCCGGGCTCCTTTCGAATGGGATGGATATAGCCCTCCATCCAAAATTTACCCTGGGGCGTGATATCGACGGAAACACTTGCAGCCCTCATAGCTTCCTCCGTTCAAAAAAGCCCGGATCGGCTGCAAAGCCGCCCGGGCACGCTCTCCCATCCGCTAAGCGACGACGTAGCGGTACGTGTCCTCCATGCGCACGAACGTCGCCGGCACCGCGTCGGTCCCGAGCGCGTCGGGCAGCCAACCCACCATATACTCCATCCCCGGCTCCTCAAGGTTGAAGTGGCCGATGGTGATGGCGCACCTGTTCTGCCCAAGCATCCCCGCATCGCGGATGTACTCGCACGTGGTGAAATCGATGAACTCCATGGTCATGAGGCAATCGTCGCCGCGGGCGTCCGTCTCGTTGATCTCGTGCGTGTCGCTTTTGGCCTCGCCCGTCACATGCATCGGGATGCGCACACGGCGCACGCGGGCATGCGGGTCGCCCGTGATGCGGGTACCGTTGAGATCGAGTTTCGCGACCAGCTCGCGGGCCAGCTCGGTCGCATCCGTCTCCGGGACCTCATACTCGAGGCAGAAGCCCTTATCATCGCCCACGCGGTAGTCGAGCCAACCGAGCTTGGCGGCCAGGCCGTAGAAGATGCCGTCCGCCATGGCGCCATCCGTATCGACGGGCACGCGGGAATGGATGAAGTCATGGCAGCGCCAGACCGCTCCGCCCCAGTCGTCAAGCAATTCCTTCTTGGCCTTGAACACCGCCGTGCCGCCCACCGCATCCTGATGGTCGCCGTGGTTCCAGAAAATGGCCTCGTGGCTGATGATACAGTTGGCGCCGAGCTCACGCGCCTTCTTGATGATGTCAACCGTGGGCCAGATACACGTCACGATTCCCGTGCACTCCTGGTCGGTGTCGCCGTAGAGCACCTTGTCGCGGGTGGTCTCCTCATCGATCGGCTTGCCGGTGAATGAATCGATGCCGCCGCAATAGTCCTTGACATGCTGGATAACCTCGCTGATGAGCATGGTCTCTTCCTTTCAATCCACAGGGACAGAAAAAGGCGCGCGGAACCAAACCGACCGCGCCCGAAGATGAGCTATTCGTCGTCCTCGTCGTCCTCGACGGTGAGGGTGTTGATGAGCTTGATGGATGCCCCGGCCATCGCGATGGCCTCCTCGATGCCCTCGGCCGTGAGCGGAGCAGGCGCCAGGCAGAGTTCCATGGCGAGAACCACGTTCACACCAGCGACCACAAAGATGTTGGGCCCCACGTAGGGCATAAACTTCTGGTTGACGCTACCGGCGAGGATATCGGTCAAGACGAGAACCTCGTCTTCGGGGCCGAACTGCTCGAACACCGCGGCGACCTGGGGCTCGAGCGGTCGCTCGTCGACATAGGCGCAGATAACGTGAAAGTCGCATTTTGCACCCAGGAATTCAAGCGTGTCGGCAAGCCCCTGGGCAAACCGATGATGCGATGCGAGCACGACGTGTCTCATAAGCTATCTCCTTGAATCGAAGAAGGCAGCACCAAGCAGCAATGGGTGCCCTCTAGACGAATCATCCCATAGCAGCCGCCGCGGCGTGTAGGTAAGATGCGGCGGCTGCGATGGAACGGTTCGAATACGAACCGTTGCCGCGGGATGGCGCCCGCAGCATGCCGGGAGGCCCGGGGAAAGGTCTCCCGGCAAAAGGAAGGAAGCAGACGGAAGGCGCCTAGGCGGCGAGAATTCCAAAACCGGCGCAGACGCAACTCGCGACCAGAATGCCCAAGATGATCCAGTTGAGCTTGACGCCCTTCTTGATCAGCTTGTAGACGACCACCGCGAGCAGAACCGCGAGGAGGTTGGGGAAGATCTGATCGAGCACGCCCTCCTGGATGCCGAGTGAAATCTCGCCGTAGGTGAAGGTGAGCGGCGTGGAGATCTTAACGGCGCTGTAAATGAGCGAACCCACCACAGTGAGGCCGAGGATTGAGGCGGCGTCAGTCAGTACGTTGAGCTTATCACCCATCTTGGTGACGACGGAGGCGCCGGCCTTGTAGCCCTGGACGTAGTTCTGCATTCGCCAGAAGTACAGGGCAATCCACACAGCGAGCCAAAGCAGGATGCCGACGGGGCTTCCCTGCTGGGCCATGTAACCGGCGATGGAGCCGAGGATCGTCATGGGCAGGATCCAGATGAAGACGTCACCGATGCCCGAGATGGGACCCATGAGGCCGACCTTGAGATCGTTCTCGGCATTCATGCCGTTGAGGTGACCCTTGTCCTCGATGGCGAGGCCGGCACCGAGCAGCAGGCCGGAGACCGGCGGCGTGGCGTTGAACACGCAGTCAAGCTGGTTCAAAATCGCGGTGTTGAAAGCATCCTCGTCATTACCGTAGATCTTGCGGAGCGCGTAGTACGAGGCGAACATGGCACACGGGGCGTTCTGCGTGGCGTAGGAGTACGACACGGTGTCCATGAGGCACATGCGACGGGAGCAGATCTTGAGATCCTCGTCAGTCAGCACGGGCTCATAGGAGCCGTCGGGAAGCGGCTTGCGCTCCGGTGCCTCATCGAAATCCTTGAAATCTATGGGCTTGAAGAAGTTACTCATCTTCGAGCTCGCCTCCAATCTCGGTAGCGGCGGCGACGGCCGGGGTCTCAGACTTGAGACGGAAATACTCGATGGCGACGACGGCGCCAAGGAGCGCGATGGGCAGGACGGAGAGGTTGAGGTACGCGGCCAGCACGTAACCGGCGATCAGGAACGCGTAGAACTTCTTAACCGGCATGAACGTCAGCAAGATCGCGAAGCCGGTGACGGGCAGGACGCCTGCGGCGATGGAGAGGCCGCCGGTGAACCAAGCGGGCATGAAGGCGTTGATGGCCTCGACGGCGGACTTACCAAAGGCGAGCACGATGACCATCGGGAGCGCACCCTGGAGGAACAGCCACAAATGGGACAGGAAGCACGAGGCGAGCATCTTCTTGTAGTCGCGCTTGACGGCATAGCCGCGGATGACCTTGAAGACCCAGGAGTTGTAGATCTTGAAGATGACATCGAGCTGGACGTAGAGCATAGCGACGACGACGCCGATAGCAAGGCCGACGGAGACGTCGCCGTTGCCGGTCACGCACGCCGTGACCGTGGCGACCATACCGGCCATGCCGTAGTCGGGAGCGGAAGAGCCGCCCAGACCCGCGGCGCCCATGGACATGAGCTGGATGGTGCCGCCGACGATGAGGCCGGTGTTGGGATCACCCAGGATGATACCGGCGAGCCAGCACACAAGCGCGTGCATGAAGGGAATCGCCTGGGTGGAATACATATCGACCGCGCGGAAACCCGCGAGGAGGACGATGAGGACAAACTGGGGCGCGTTGACTTCCACGTTTATCACCTTTCCTTACAACGAGATGAACTCTGAGATGGGCACGGGCTTGTCGGTCGTCATGTAGCGGACCTCGACCTTGGTGCCAGATGCCCCGATCTTCTGGTAGACGGGGATGTCCTCCTCCTTGATGAAGGCGCGACGCCCCGCCTGGACGCCCGGGGTGCCCTCGGGCGGGAGCTCCGTCAGGCCCAGTGTGAGCACCGGAATCTTCTGCCCGGCCTCGATCAGGTCGAGGAACGTCTGCGGGTCGCGGGCGATGGTGAACACGGTATGGTTGTCGTATTTACCGGCCTTGAAATTGGTGAGGGCCTTCTCCTCCGTGATGATCGATAGCGCTTGGCCCGAGGGCTTGGAAAGCTTCATGGCAGCCTTCCGTACCTCGTCATTGGCCGTAGCGTCGTCGATGATCATCGTTCGCTGCGTGGCATAGGTGGGGCACCAGAAGCCCTGAACGATGCCGTGCAGGAGGCGATAATCGATGCGCCCTGCGACGATGCTCATTGCAACCCTTCCTTTCCGTGTCTGCGAGTCCGGGACCCGCTCCCTTGGGAGGGCACCGGCGGTGGCCGCGTCGCCCTCATCTCTTGCTGAACTCAAGATAGCGGCGTAAGGCCCCTTGCCGATCGGCGGCACGCCGAATCGACAGGCGCCCCCGAGTTGCAACAACCAGGGGGCGCCGATAAACAGGAATTGTGAAATTGTCGACACTCCCAAAGCGAACAGTCGACAACAGTGTCGAGCGGTACGGGGGCCGGAGCACAACAGTATGCGGCAGGCTATTCGTCCTCCAGGATCATCCCCGCGATCGTCGCGCGGCCCTTGGCGTCACCCATTTTGACGTGGAGCATATGGTGCACGTAGGAAATCTCGGATACGGGAATCTCGACACGATAGCGCCTCGTCATGTCGACGAACGCCTCCCTGAACCACCCGATGAAGTCGGCATGCTCGCGCTCGAACTCTTCGGTATCGGGCGCCGTATCCACAAAATTCTTGGTGACCAGGCGCTCGATCAGACCGCAGAGATGCACGTAGACACCGATCCTGCGGCGTGCATCGATCTCCTCGCCCGAAAGCTCGGCCAGCCTCTTCACGGCCCGGTCGGCCTCGATATAGAGCATCTCGGGGTTGAGGATCGTGATCGACTCGATAACGCTCTTGAGCGTGAGGTTGCGAAGCAGGTTCGAATGGAACTCCGCGACCCCCTCGGGATCGACGAGCGGGAAAAGCGCCCGATCGAGCGCATCGGAACTTCCCTGGTACAGAATGTCCTCGAGCCCGACGAAAGGAACGGAGGCGACACCGGGATCCATTGTCCCCACGATCGCCTTGACCCGGTATCCGTCGAACAGGGGCGCAGCGTCGCCCTTTTGCGCCAAATTCGAATAGTCGCACGTGATGAGCTGGACGTTCGGCCTTCCCGGCAGGCTGTTCTGAACGATGCCGCGAATCTTGTCCGCCGCGTCGATCCCCGACTCCGAGCAAAACGCGACGGCATCGTTCTCGCGCGAACCGCGCACGATGCTGTAGCCCGGGGCGCACACCTCGGCGGCACGGTCGAGCACGCCGGAAAGATCTGCATGGGCGATGAGCGCGCTGCCCACCTCGAGGGCAAGCCCCGTCGACACGTTGTTGACGATATGAATGTCGCAGGCGGTAAGCCCGCTAATGGCATCGTTGATTTTCTCCAACGAGCCCATATCAACCAGAATCGCCATGGATTTACAATGGGCGTAGCGTTCGAGCAGCCGCGACAGCTGCCCTACGATCTCGGTGACATCTTGGTCGTACGTCATGTCGATCGCCTCGAACACGTGCGTCCGCAGGATGCGGTCGGCAGCATCGGCGATACTCGTGGCGGTCGAGTAGCCATGGCAGACGATTACGCCCAGATAGTCCCTCGGTCCGCCCGTCGCGCGCAGCGCGTCCCCCACCTCGATGAACAGGATCAGCTGCGAAAGGTCATCGAGCTCCATGCCGAGGGCGATCTTGGTCTTGGTTGCGACCTGTTCGACGACCGTCGCCGTGCCCGGCTGATTCTTGGCAAGCAGGCCGAGCGCACGCTTGATGCGCCCCGCGTTGAGCTGCCGCCATTTGGTGAGGTTGACCCCACCCCATAGCTGCATGAAGAGCGACTGCGCGATCGAGCGCGTTATCTTTCGCGTTAGCTCGATACCGTATGCACGGTTAACCTCCTCGACCACCGGCCCCAGCAGCTGCTCATATGAGCCGATACGGGGATTGGCGCTCTGATTCTCAAAGTTCATGTAGTCATCGTAGGCGTGCACCGATATAGTCGCACCGGTGAAGAACTCCGTGAAGCTGATATCTACCGCATCGAGTGCATCGACCGGGTCGATGATCTTCTGGAAGAGCCTGATTACGCGAGCCGAGGGATCGTTGACGTCCTTGTCGCCGCTGATGATCTGGTCATCATCGGGCTCGGGCTCCGCATGGCCAATCACGCTCGACGGCAGATTGTATGTCTGGATGGTGAGAATCTCGCTGTCGCGGTTGAGATAGGCGCTGGCGCAACAGTTGGTAATGCACGCGCGAAGGCCGTCGATGTTGTCCTTGAAATCGGCGTTGACGAGCGCCCTCAGGGCACCGCGGCTCATCGCGATATCGGCGCCCACCCGGCGACCCTCGACGCGAAGATAATGCATGACGAGCGACGTCCGCTCCTCGATGCCGCGCTCCGCGAGGCGAGGAAGGTTCACCAGGATCGGCACGTATCGCGCGATGGCGCGCACGACCTCGCTATCGGACGGACGATTGGTCGACAGGAGAAAGCGCGGCGGTTGGACATCGGCCCGGTCGCCGTCATCCCCGCTCCCGATACGCTGGAGAATCTGCTCGCGAACCGCCGGGCTCACATGGTCGAAGCAGCTGAGATAGATCACGCCGCTCCGAGCCTCCGCCGCAGCACCACCGTGACCGCCATCACCGAAGACGGCGCGTTCGAGATCGGCATCGCGCCCCTCATAGCACGCGCAATCGATGTGGACATAGCGGGCGCCTTGGGGCAGGGCACCGCTGTTGACGCCGTATTCGAACGTCAGCTCGCTCATAAGTCGCTTTCCGGTACCGTGCTCACCGACCAACAGTGCCGGAAGCCCATGTGGCGGGTAGCGGATCGCGCTTTTGAGATGGTCGATGCACGTCCCATAGCTCAACTCGAACCCGATCGCCTTGTCGAAATCGTGGGCCTCGTCCATTCCGACAGTCTCGAGCAGCTCTTGCATCGTGGCGAACTCGAACTTATCGAACTTGCGCCGAAAAAAGCGCTCCGCCGCATGGCGATGGAGAAAGATTACGGGGCGCGCGTTCACCTTGATGGCCAGCCCCTGCCGCACCAGCTCATTGAGATACTGACTGGCAAGGCTACGGCTCACATGGCATTCGGAGGCGATGTTCGCCGTCGTAAAGGTACGGATGTTGTCCGCATCGAGATCCCGCGTAAGCCTGTCAAGCCTCTCGAGCACTTCCGCCTTGGTGTCGTATGAAATCATGCCAAACCTCCGTGAGCCGTTCGGATGTCCACGATTGTAGCCAAGGCGGCGACTTGTCGACACAATTTAATCTGTAACAGCCCAACAGAGTCGACAGACGGTCGTTCACGGTGCGCTATTGCACGCGACTCACCGAACCACGCGCATCGAGCGCGAGCTCGATGTCTGCGGGAACATGGGAGTCGAGAACCAGCCGAACATTCCTTCCGTCACTCATCTCGTACCAAGCCTCCGCCTCCAAACGCGTCGCGCCACCAATCACCTTGCGGTGGATGAGGCGGTTGCGGAGCATCTGCTCATCCGCGGAAAGAAAGACCGTCTGATCCGCCATTGCGGCGAGATCCCGCCATCGGGGCTCGCCGAGGAGAAGATAATTGCCCTCGATGAGGACGATTTCACCCGTGATATTGATCACACCTGGAACCACGTCGTGGAGCTCTCGCGAATAGACCGGCCACGGAGAAGGCGCCACATGGCGGAGGTCGGAAATTGAATGGGATAACGCCTCGACATCAAACGTGAACGGCGCACCCTTACGAGATCGCAGCGTTTTGCGCTCTCCATCTTCAACAACAACATGGCTGTCGAGATAGGCATTGGAGTAATGGAACCCATCCATTCCAATTGCTTGAACCCTGGGCATATCGGACATCGTCGAGGCGAGCCTTTCCAAGAAAAGGGCAAGCGTCGTCTTTCCCGTACCGGGCGGCGCGGCAAGCAGTATGACGATGCGCCCCTGCGAGTTCGACTCACGCAGCCTCGCCCATTCAGTCAACAACGGCTTGAAAACGTCCTCAACATCGCAATCGCGAAAGGACGCATCGTACGTCAGTCCGTTTACTTCAAGCTCGAGCTTCATGCCCTTATACCCCTTACTCCCGCCCCGTTACGGCTGCGTCACTAGGCGGTAACCGATACCCACGTGCGTTTGGATATAGCGCGGATGCGCGGGGTCGGACTCGATCTTCTTGCGCAGCGTGCCCATAAAGACGCGCAGGCTCGCCAGGTCGCTCTTGGTCGCCGTGCCCCAAATCTCGTGCAGGATAAACTGGTGCGTCAACACCTTGTCGGCGTTGTGCGCCAGCAGACACAGGAGCTTGTACTCGATCGGCGTCAGGTGCAGTTCCTCGCCATCCATCATGGCAATGCCGGCATCAAAATCGATATGCAGCTCACCGGTATCGAACGAGCCCTCGGAGGCAACGCCGCCCGTTTGCGCATACGAAAGGCGCCTGAGCGTCGTGCGAATGCGCGCGAGCAGTTCCTCGACCGAAAACGGCTTGGTCAGGTAGTCGTCGGCACCAGCATCGAGCGCGCGGATCTTGTCCGCGTCCTCGCTGCGCGCCGAGACCACGATGATCGGCATGCCCGACCATGCGCGCACCGACTCCACCACCTTGACGCCGTCCATATCGGGCAGGCCCAGATCGAGCAGCACAATGCTCGGCGCCTGCGACGAGGCGGCGGCGATGGCGGCATGGGCGGTCTCCACAGCCATATGGCGCAAGCCGTGTGCCTCGAGCGCGGCGACGATAAGGTTGCGGACGGCGGGGTCGTCCTCAACGACCAAGATGAGCGGTTTCACGGCAGAGTTCGGCACAGCGCTACTCCTTATCAAACGAAACGTCGGCGGCGGGAAGCTCGATCGTAAAGACCGAGCCGTGCGGGTCCGCCGCGGCAACCTCTATGCTACCGCCATGCGCCAGCGCAATGGAGCGGCAAAGCGAAAGCCCCAGGCCCACACTGCGTCGGCTATCGGCCAAACCATGGTTGGCGGTGTAGAACGACTCAAAGATACGCTCGCGGTCCTCGGGAGCAATGCCCGGGCCGTCATCGGCCACCGAGCACGCCACGCGTCCATCGCCGGCGTCAATCGAGATCACGATATGCGAGCCTGCGGGCGTATACGTGATGGCGTTGTTCACCAGATTCACCACGAGCTGCACCATCAGGCGCGCATCGACATTGACGAGCGCCGGCTCATCGCTCGCCACCACCTTAAGGTCGTGCTCGCGCACGGCCGGATTTACATGGCGCAGCGCCTCCTCGACGATATCGTCCATAAGCTCGAGCGTGGTCGACAGATGCATGCCGCCGCCCTCGAGTTTGGTGATGGCGAGCAGGTTCTCGACGGTGGCGTTGAGCCACAGCGCATCCGAGCGAATGGATAGCAGCAGGCCGCGGCGCGTCTGGGCATCGAGCACCGCGGTGCCGGTCGAACCCTGATCGAGCAGCACGTCGGCATTACCCGAAATACTGGTAAGCGGCGTGCGCAGATCGTGCGAGATGGAGCGCAGCAGATTGGCGCGCAGCTGCTCATTTTTGGCAAGCACCGCCGCCTCCTCGCGGGCCTCCATGGCGCGGGCGCGATCGAGTGCCAGCTCGCCTTCGCTCACGATGGCATCGGCAAGTGTCCGCTCCTCGTGCGTCAGCACGTCGGGCTCGGCAACGATAGCCAGCACGCCCACCACCGAGGCGGGATCGCCCGCGCGCACCATGGTATCGCCCGAGCGCACGGTCAGGTAGATGCCGTAGAACGCCGAGCCGCCGTAGGTGGCATCGAGCGGCGTTCCCACATAGGCGGACGCCGAGAGCCGCGGCGGCATCTGCGGCGCCAGTTCATGCACCGGCGCGACATCGCCCACGGCCGTGTATGTCGCACGCGGCAGCAGGTCATCGCCCTCGGCGTCGGCGCTGTACCACACGACAGGACAGCCCGAAAGACGCGCCAGCTGCGTTGCCATAGCATGGACAATCTGCTGCTGATCGGCGCAGCGCTGCAGCATACGGTTGGTCTCGAGCACCATCTGCGTGCGCCGGTCGCTGGCGGCGGCCTGCGCTAAGGCACGGCGCAGGGCCAACGCAATCGAGCTCGACACGAGCGAGACCGCAAACATGATAAAGAACATGCCGGGATAGACGCGGTCGATAAACGACAGCGAGTAGCGCGGGTCGACAAACAGGAAGTTGTAGAGCGCCACGGCGGCAGCCGAACTCAGCAAGCAATACAGGCGGCTCCAGGTAAAGAACGCGCACAGCTGCACGGCGAACACATAGACGATCATGATGCTCGGCGCGAGACCCGGATGGTCGAGCAGCGCGCCCACAATCGTCGCCGCGACCAGCAGCCCCGCCGATACGCAGGCGTCATACAGAGGGCTGCGACGCGTCAGCGTCGTGCGCCGCCACCAAAAGTTCTCGGCAATATCGCCGTCCGCATGGACGTCCATCAGCGCCCCGCCCCTCTCTCAAAAACAAAAACCACCACAAAGGGGACAGGCACCTTTGTGGTGGTTTCCCCTTGTGGTGGTTCCAAGTGTATAGCCTTTGCAACCGGCGGTCGCTAGACAAACAGCACGTGCGCGAGCAGGGCACACACGCACACCGCTCCAAATACCAGTGCCACGATCGAAATTACGCGATCGGCCATATCCATGTTGGAGCGGTTCGTCAAAAACCGATCTTCGGCGGCGTCGGCACGTGCCTCACGTACCAGCTCGGCAACTACCTCGCGGCCATCAAGCATCTTTGCATCCATGTTTGCCTCCCCGGTCTCAATCTTGTCCATCGAAAACCAACTCCGTGCAACCTGTCGGCGCCTACGGGCGCTCGTTGGGAGCCAGGCGTTGCATCTTGTTCACGGCCTTGAACTTGGTGAACAGCGGCACGTACTCAAAGCTCACGTTGGAGTTCTCCAGGCCGTACCAGCGTGCAGGCGTGCCGGCGGCGCGGCGGATGATGTACTTGAGCGTGATGGCCGTACGCTCGCTCGGCTCCACATCGCTTTCGGGCGCCAGAAGCTTACGGATCAGGACGAACTTGAACGTACCGATGTTGCCCGGATCCTTGTAGACCGAGTAGTCATGCGTCTGCGCCGGCAGCTCGCCGGTGGCAGCCAGGTCCTGAACGACCTGACGCAGGTAGGCATTGACGCGCTGGTTAATCTTGTAGCCCAGGTACAGATGCACGCGGAACACGTAGTCGGTGCCGAACGTCTCGACCGAATAGGCAAAGGTATGCGGCTCGTCCATGGTCTCGACGTTCACGAACCACCAGGCGCGAGCACGCTTGGGATGCTTGTCCAAGATCGAGTAGACGATATCACGGTCGATGTAATCGGTATGGGTGTCCTTGGTCAGGTACACGATGTTGTCGCTCAGGCGCTCGTAGCGATCGTCATCGCGCAGGCGCTTGAGCTGCGGCAGGTAGCTGCGCAGCGGCAGCAGCGTAAACTGGCGCTGCTCAACCGCCGTGCCGTTGTACCAGCACACCATGATGCCCATGATGAGCGCGGCCATGAGGATGGTGAAGTAGCCGCCGTGGAAGAACTTGGTGAGCGAGCTCACAAAGAAGAAGCCTTCGAGCAAAAGGAAGAAGGCCGCGAAGATCCACGGAGCAACCTTGAGCTTGCGCTCCTCGTGCAGGTAGAAGAAGAGCAGCAGCGTGGTGCACATCATAGTCAGCGTAATGGCAAGGCCGTAGGCGGCTTCCATATGCGCCGAGTTCTGGAACAGCAGCACCACGATGACGCAGCCCACGAGCATGACGTTGTTGACCATGGGGATGTAGAGCTGCCCCTTGGTCTCGGCAGGGTAGAAGACCTGCATGTGCGGCATGAGGTCCAGACGGCTGGCCTCGGACACCAGCGAAAACGCGCCGGTAATGAGCGCCTGCGAGGCAATGATGGCCGCGACGGTGGAAAGGCCGACGGCAAACGGGCGCAGGCCCGGGGCGAGCATCTGGTAGAACGGGTTGAGGTCGGCAATGCCCATGAGCTCGGGGTTGGCAGCGTTGTTGATAAGCCAAGCGCCCTGGCCCATATAGGACAGCAGCAAGCAGCACTTAACGAACGGCCAGGTGGCGTAGATGTTGCCGCGGCCGACGTGGCCCATGTCGGAGTAGAGCGCCTCGGCACCGGTGGTGGCGAGGAAGCAGCTGCCCAGAATCATGATGCCCGCGTGGTTGTTGGGGCTCAGCAAAAAGGCGATGCCGCGCACCGGGTTGAGGCACAGCAGCACGGCGGGGTGCTGGAAGACAAAGAACAGACCCGTGCCGCCCAGGAACAGGAACCACAGCGTCATGATGGGGCCAAAGGCGTGACCGATCTTGGCCGTACCGATGCGCTGCACCAAGAAGAGCACGATGATGATGGCGAGCGTAATGGCGACGACGCGGCCCTGGTCATCGCCCAGCACGGCATGGACCGCCGGGATGGTGCGCAGGCCCTCGATGGCCGTGGTAACGGTAACGGCCGGCGTCAGGATGCCGTCGGCGAGCAGTGCGGCGCCACCCAGCATGGCGGGGATGATAAGCCACTTGCCGCAACGCTTGACCAGGCTGTACAGGGCAAAGATGCCGCCCTCGCCATGGTTATCGGCGCGCAGCGAGATGAGCACATACTTGATGGTAGTCAGCAGCGTGACCGTCCACACGACAAGGGAGAGCGCGCCAAGCACGAACTCCTCCGTCACGCTTCCGATGCCGCCGTTGCCGGCAACGAGCGCCTTGGTTACATACATAGGGCTGGTGCCGATATCGCCGTACACCACGCCCAGCGTGACGAGCATCGCCGAGATGCTCACAGGAATCGCAGCGTGCGAGGCTGCCTCCTTGGCCTTTTGTTCCATAAGCCGGTTTCCTCCCAACTTTAATGTTCGAAGGGATTATAGGTGCTTGGGACCTGTTGACCAGACGCCATTTACCCAGCTAGATAAACATTTATGCGGCCTTTATGCCACCGCCGCGATATGCAATGTGACAAAGGGGCGGCCCCTTTGTCACATCCGTCACATCCGTTACTTGCCGAGCCAGTTTTTGAACCACCACTCCATGGATCGGCTCATCTCGGCCATAAAGGGACTCGTGTGCTTGCGAGTGTAGATATCCACCACGCGCTCGCCCACCTCGCGGGCATGCGGGCGGAACATCGCATCCATCTCGGTCACCTGCGCATCCATGGTCGCGGCATCCGCACGGCAGTAACGCTCCTCGTGCACCAGGTTCACCACGGGATGCGCGATCGCCGGACGCTCCTTGCGGGGCGTGCCGATGATGAGCATCGACAGCGGCATGGTATAGGGCGGCAGATCGAGCAGCTCGGCGACTTCCTCGGCATTCTCGACGATATCACCGATGTAGCAGCTCCCCAGCCCCAGGGCCTCGGCGGCAACCACGGCGTTTTGCGCGGCGATCACGGCATCCTGGGCCGCGATCGCAAAGTCGCCCAAACCCGGCGCGCGGCGAGGCGCCTTGCCCGTGCGCTCGGCAAACTCGGGCTCAAAGCAGCCCACGTGCTCAAACAAATCGATCCACTTGGCATAATCGACCACAAATATAAGTGCCCAGGGCGCCTTGGCGATCATGGGCTGGTGATCGCACAGGTCGGCAAGACGGTCCAATGTGGCCTGCTCTCGAATGCTTACGATGGAATACATCATCATGGCGCCTGCCGACGGCGCACGGCTCGCCGCATGCAAGATCGCCGCCCGCTGCTCGTCGGTCACCGCTACGGGACGGTCACTGTCATCACGCGCAAAGGCACGCGTAGAGGAACGGTGCTCCAAGATGTCCAGCACCGCATTGCCCGTAGTCTCGACCGGATAGCCGCACGTATCGACCGCCGCTCCATCGCCGCCCATGTCCGCCTTGCAAACCTGCTCGCTCATCGCCCTACCCTCGCCATTTCTTTAAGAAGCCTTTACGTTTCCGTGTAATTCCCGTCCATTATCGCGCAGGTCGACACTCCATTGCGCAACACTGCCACGCACGCGCGTTATTATGGCTGGTTGTTGTGCGCAGTCACCAAATGCAGCGCATATCTTGGTAACAATCGGGTAAACCCCCGCTTTTGTAGGTTTTAGTTTGTGAGGAGTCTCAGCATGTTCGCTGCCGCCATCTCGCTCGTCGGTCTTGCGGCGACCGTCTACCTTGTCTTGCGCGAGGCCAAGGCCATTCGTGCTCAGTCGGGCACCGTTGCCAAAAGCGCTCTTGGGTGGAGCGTCGCCTTCGGCCTGTTCCAGCTCTTTTTGACCATTTGGGGTGCCATTGGCCTCGTCGCCCAAAACGAGCCGCTCGCCTTTGTGATGCTCATCCTGACCAACGCCATCCTCACCGGATGCGCTTGGGCCAGCATCGCCCGCGACCGCATCGCCCCGCGCGTCTTTGCGTTCGCCGAGCCCGACGCCCCCGCCCCCACCGGCAAGCTCGCCCGCCTGCGCGGCGCCTTTGTGGGCAAACCGCTCGTCGCCGCCGTCCTGTGCCTGCTGCTCGCCGGCGTCTTTGCGCTGCTGGGCATGGAGGTCTCGTCCAACCACGACTTTACCTGGGTCTACCCCCTGTGTATCCTGCTCGAGTGGGCCATCATCACCACGCTCATGGCCGGCTTGTTCTTCCTGTTCCAGCGCCACGGCGCAGCCCCCGCCGTCCTGGCCTTTGCCCTCTTTATCCTGGGCATTGCCGAGTTCTTCGTCATCACGTTTAAATCCATGCCCATCCAGCCGGGCGACCTTTCGGCCATCTCCACCGCCGCCGCGGTCGCCGGCAACGGCTACACCTTCTCCATCTCGCTGTTCTGCGTGCTGTCCATGGGCTTTACCGCCATCGCCATGCTGCTGTGCGAGTACGCCGGCCTGGTGGCACCGCACCGCCAGAAGGGCGCCGCCAACGCCAAGCGCATGCTGCTCACCAACCTGCTCGTGGCGGTGCTATGCCTGGGCGGCGTGACCGCGCATGTCACGCTCATCGACTACTACAACACCCTCGGCATCACCGTCTACACCTGGCGTCCGCTCGAGAGCTACTGGCGCGAGGGCTACCTGCCTGCCTTTATTAGTGCGGCACAGTCCATCAAGCCGCCCAAACCCGCCGACTATTCTGTCGATGACGCCAAGGCCACGCTCAAAAAGTACGCCAAGGCCTACGACAAGTCCGACGCCGCCAAGAGTGACGAGCGCGCCGCCGCCCAGGAGCAGTTCGACAGCGAGAAGCCCACGGTCATCGCCATCATGAACGAGACGTTCTCGGACCTGTCGATCTACCAGAACATGCGCGCCGGCTACGAGGGTCCGCAGTACTTTAAGAACCTGTCCAACTGCCTCAGCCGCGGCAAGCTCTACGTGAGCGCCTACGGCGGCGGTACCGCCAATACCGAGTTTGAGTTTATGACCGGCAACTCCATGGCCAACCTGGGCTCGGGCGTGTACCCTTACACCATCTACAACATGGAGACGACCGGGAACCTGGCAGAGCAGTTCAAATCGCTCGGCTATTCCACCACGGCCATGCACCCCAACCACGCGACCAACTGGAACCGCGAGAACGTCTACAAGGACTTTGGCTTTGACCAGTTCCTGTCCATCAACGATTTCCAGGGCGCCGATACCCTGCGCGGCATGGTGACCGACCAGGCTACCTACGACAAGATTCTCGAGCTGCTCGACCAGAACGCCGATCCGCAGTTTATCTTCGACGTGACCATGCAGAACCACTCGGGCTACGACACGGGCCTGCTGCCGGTCGACAAGCAGATGCACCTGAACATCGACACGACCGACCTGGACGCCAAGACCGTCGAGGACGGCACGCTCTCCGATGTCGACGAGTATGTCTCGTGCATCGAGCAGTCCGATCAGGCGCTGCGCTACTTCCTCAACGCCTTGAGCAAGCTCGACCGCAAGGTGGTCGTGGTGTTCTGGGGCGACCACCAGCCGTTCTTCCCGTCCAAGTTCAACGATAAATGGTTCACCGGCGAGGACGATGCCACCCACCAGGAACGTCTGTGGCAGACTGACTACATCATCTGGGCCAACTACGACGTTGCCGGCTGCGACCAGACGAGCGAGGTCGACGACCTGTCCACCAACTACCTGTCCACCCAGCTCATGCAGCTGATCGGCGCCCCGCTTTCCGACTACCAGAAGGCGCACATGACGCTGCGCGAGTCGCTGCCCGCCATCAACTCCGTGGGCTACGAGGATGCCAGCCTGCGCTGGGCGCTCTCCTCCAACGTCACCGGCGACGACGCCGTTGCCGCGGCGGCCACCAAG
This sequence comes from uncultured Collinsella sp., assembly GCA_937995345.1. Classification (GTDB taxonomy): domain Bacteria; phylum Actinomycetota; class Coriobacteriia; order Coriobacteriales; family Coriobacteriaceae; genus Collinsella. The sequence continues at coordinate 81,369 of CALKKS010000015.1, forward strand.
GCGCGCGAGGATTACGCCAAGATGCAGTACTACGAGATGTTCCGCGACGGCAAGAATGTCTACACCGAGCACTTCCAGACCGAGGCCAACGAGACCGACCCCAACCTGGCGCCGGGTACGACCAAGATCAAGTAGCGACCAGCTGCGAGTTCATAACTGAAACGTCTGTCCGGGCGGAGGCATATAAGGTTCCCTGCTCGGACAGTCCTGCGCAAGACGGAGGCCACATTAAGTGGCCTCCTTTGCGTGCGGAACTCGCGATGAACCTTATATGCCTCCGCCGGGCGGGCGAAGCATTTAGAAGATGGACCTAGCACTCCTTCTTCATGGCGTTGTAGCCAATCAGCACGGTCCAGACGTACGCGCAGGTCTTCGGAATCATAAGCATGCCGATAGCCGGGACAACCTCGGCCCACAGGACCACGGGAATGTAGAAGCCAAAGCTCAGCACAATGGTGAGCCACATCCAGCGGAAGGCCTCGTCGTTATCTTCCTTCGCACTGCGGTAGAACAGCACGATGACCATCACGCCCATGATGGCAAACGGGATGTTGCGCAAAATGCCCCACGCAAGCGGAGTCTGGTTGGTGAGCCACTGGTTTTGCGGCAGCATGCAAAGCGCGACGCGCATGGCGGCTAGCGCAAAGATCGCCGCGGTCGTTCCGATGTGATTCTTAACCTGATAGCGTTCGCGCCACACGTAGTAGAGCAGTACGTAAAAGACGGTCATGGTAATCGAGGTAATCCACTTGCCCAGGCCCAGCTGCACGGCATAAGCGTCAAAGCCCGTCGTGCAAAGCGCCAGTGCGCGAGGGACCAGGTGGAACGAATCGCCGGCGCCCAAAACGACCGCCATCCAGCCAAACAGCTGGAACTGGCGATTGCCTTTGCTGCCGCGAATCATACGGATACCGATGGTGATGACCGTCGCCAAATACACGATGTCAAAAAGCGTTTCGAAGATAGCGCGCATATATATGTCTCCTTAAAAGAATGGTTGCAAAGTACGGTTTGGTTTCCCGGTGCCGGACATCACCTCCATAACATGAACGCTGTTCACTTTCTTACCGTAAAAATCCCCGCCTTGCGCGGGGACCTTTTAATAGAGGGTTCGACGTGTAATCTCGAGCACGGCACTCGGATCAAAATCTTGCCGGATCACGGCAGAGAGCATGAGCGAGAACAGGACCTCGGCAAATTGCTCGACAGAAAACTGATCGGTAAAGGCATCCGGGCGCACCCGATGGTCGCGCCTGAGCACCATGCAAAGCTGATCGAGGATATGCTGCCAGGCATGATGCATGCGGCGCTTGCCATCCGCAGTGTCTTGCTGCATAAAACTCAGCGAGTGATGCGTAAAGAAGCCCGGATACGTTTGGCAGCCGTACTCCATCTGGCGATACATCCAGCGGATGCAGGAGAGCGTGTCTTCCAAGACGGCCTCGTCATCGGGGTGATGGAAAATGTCGCCCCACACGCTTGCCACGGTCGCGCCCACGAGCGCTGTCTTAGAATCAAAGTAGTTGTAGATGCATCCGACCGACACGCCGCATGCCGCGGCAACCGAGCGAATGTTGACGCCGGTCCAACCGTTTTCCTGGATGAGCTTACGGCTCGTCTTCAGGATTTCCTCCTTAGACGTCGCTGTGTTATTCATGCCCTCACCTCCAATGTGAACACTGTTCATTTTGACACGGCGCGTTCACCTGTCAAGAAAAAAGCCTCGAGAATTTCGAGGCTTTCACACTTGTATTATGGAGCGCTCGACACCACGAGCGGCAAGCTACTCGCCCAGCACGGCCTTCTTGGCCGCCGCCGCCATGTTATCCAGATCTTCCTTGGTGGGATGGTCCTTCGCGGCAACCCAGTTGTCGAGCAGCATCTTAAATCGCGCGTTGTCGGGATCTTGCTCGAGCATAGCCTCGTAGCGCTGCTTGACCGCAGGGCCCATCTTGCCCTGACACATCGCCCAGCCCGCAAGCTCGGCATCCTCGGCCAGATTGGAAGTTACGCGGTCGATAATCTGCTGGTAATAGCTCTGGTCGGCCCCAAAGCCGCAGGTGCCAAACAGGAACACACGCTTGCCGTGCAAGGCGGAGAGCAACGCCGCGACCGAAGGCGTGCATGCGCCCTTGTCGCACCAAAAACCGACGAGCACCGTATCGGCCGCACAGGCGCCCTGTGCCTCGAGCGCAACCTGATCTGCGTCCGCATCGTCGCTCAACGCCGCGGCATGGACAAACTCAACATCCGCAGCCTGCAGAGCGCGCTTAATCGCGCCCGAAACCATCCTGGTATTACCGCTCTTGCTGTTGACCACCAAAGAGCACGTCATAGTCACGTTGCCTCGTTTCCCCCAAAATTAAAGCCACTAATGCAATTTATTAAAAGCATATCTTAGTACTATCGACGCAGATGTAAACCATCTGCCGCTAATCGGCAGCCCCTACTGGGCCCTACTGGGCAAACTGGCTACGATAAAGCTCAGCATAGAAGCCGTCTGCCGCCAGCAGCTCGTCGTGTGTGCCCCGCTCGATAATCTGGCCGTCGCGCATGACCAGAATGCAGTCGGCGTTGCGAATCGTCGACAGGCGGTGCGCCACGACAAAGCTCGTACGACCGGCCATGAGCTCGTCGAACGCCGCCTGCACCTGCAGCTCGGTGCGGGTATCGATGCTCGAAGTCGCCTCGTCCAGCAGCAGAATCGCCGGGTCGGTGAGCATGACGCGCGCGATGCACAGCAGCTGCTTTTGGCCCTGGCTAAACGTGCCGCCGTCCTCGCCGATCACCGTGTCGTAGCCCTGGGGCAGCTGCACGATAAACTTATGCGCATGCGCGCGCTTGGCGGCCTCGATAATCTGCTCGCGCGTGGCGTCGGGGCAACCGTAGGCAATGTTCTGGGCCACCGTGCCCTCGAACAGCCAGGTGTCCTGCAGCACCATGCCAAAGGCGCGGCGCAGGCTCTCACGCGTGTAGTCGCGCGAGGAGTGCCCGTCGACCACGATGCGCCCGGCATCGATATCGTAAAAGCGCAGCAGCAGATTGATGAGCGTCGTCTTGCCGCAGCCCGTGGGACCGACCAGGGCAAACCGCATGCCGGGTTTGGCATCGATGCAGATGTCCTGCAGCAGCTTACGGTCGGGCACATAGCTAAAGTCCACATGCTCAAACGAAACCTCGCCCTTCGGGGCAGTGAGCTCAATGGCATCCACAGCGTCGGGCTCCTGCTCGCGCGCATCGAGCAACGCGAACATGCGGCGCGCCGAGGCGTACGCGGTCTGGATTTGCGTGATGACGTTCGTGACCTCGTTGAACGGCTTAGTGTACTGGTTAGCGTAGGACAGGAAGATCTGCACGCCACCCACCGTAAGCGCCGCAGGCACGCCCGTAATCACGCCAACGCAACCGATCACGGCCACCACGGCGTAGATGATGTTGTTGATAAAGCGTGTGCCGGGGTTAGAGAGCGAACCCATAAACTGCGCGCGCTCACCCGCCGTGTAGAGCTCGGCGTTGAGGGCATCAAAGCACTGCTGCGCATTTGGGCCATAGGCAAACGCGTCCACGAGTTTTTGCTCGCCCACATACTCCTCAATATGGCCGCCGAGCTGGCCCTGAATGCGCTGCTGGGCCGTAAAGCTCTTGTTGGAGAGCTTGGCGATGGCGCCGGCCGCAAAGATGGAAAGCGGCGTGACGAGCACCACCACAAGCGTCATGGTCAGGTTGATGGAGAGCATAAACGCAAGCGTGCCCACGATGGTGATAACGCCGGTAAAGAGCTGCGTGAAGCCCTGCAGCAGACCGTCGCCCACCTGATCGACGTCGTTGACCACGCGGCTCATAAGGTCGCCGTGGGCATGGCTGTCGATAAAGCTGAGCGGCATGCGGCTGAGCTTGTCGCTCGCCTCCACGCGCATATCGCGCACCGTTTCGTAGGACAGGCGGTTGACGCAGTAGCCCTGCAGCCACTGGAATGCCGCAGCATCCACCACGACGAGCGCGAGCTTGGTGACGAGCGGCAGCAGCGCGTCAAAGTCCACCCGCCCGGCGGCAACGATGAGGTCGATGCCCTCGCCGATAAGGATGGGCGTATAGAGTTGCAAGATCACCGAGATGGCGGCGCTCACAAACGACGCCACAAACGAAATGCGATGCGGACGCACGTAGCCCATCAGGCGACGGGTCACCGCGCCCACGGGATAGCGCTCGGGGTCGCCGGGCTGGCGCGGGCCATCGCCCAGATCGTTAAGGTTATCGTTGCCGGACACATTGGCCGTCATTGTGGCGACCGAGCCGGAAGAAGTATACGGGTTCATTTAGCAGCCCTCCTTTGCGCAGACGGACGTGGGAGCGGAGCCCGAAGCGGACGTCGCGCTCCCCTGCTGGCCCTCGAGCTCCTCGCGGCGAAGCTGCGACTGGCAGATCTCGCGGTAGAGCTGGCAGTTTGCGTACAGCTCGTCGTGCGCACCCAGGCCCGCGACCGAGCCGTGGTCGAGCACGCAGATCATGTCGGCATCGCGCACAGTCGAGACGCGCTGGCTCACGATGACCGTGGTCAGCGGCAGCCCGCCCTCGGCGGCACCGCGCGCGCTGCGCTCGCGAATGGCGTGGCGAAGTGCTGCGTCGGTCTTAAAATCGAGTGCCGAGGCGGAGTCGTCCATAATCAGGATCTGCGGCGAACCGACCAGGGCGCGCGCGATGGTCAGGCGCTGACGCTGACCGCCGCTGAAATTCTTGCCGCCCGCCTCGACCGGGGCATCCAAGCCCTGCGGCTTGTTGCGCACGAACTCGCTGGCCTGCGCCATATCGAGCGCCGCCCAAAGCTCCTCGTCGGTCGCCGACTCGTCACGCCAGGTTAGGTTGCTGCGGATCGTGCCGCTCACGAGCGACGCGCGCTGCGGAACAGTCGCGACCACATGGCGCAGCTGATCGAGCGGCCAGGCGCGCACGTCGGCACCCATTACGCCCACGCTGCCGACACCCGCATCGTACAAGCGCGGGATGAGCGAAACGAGCGTCGACTTACCGCTGCCCGTACCGCCGATGATGCCGAGCGTTTTGCCCAGCGGCAGCTCCAGGGTCACGTCATTGACGGCATTGGCGGCGCCCGCGCCAAAGGAGAAGCTCGCATGGCTCAAGCTCAGCGCGGGAACCGGAACAGCGTTGCCCATCGCGCTCGGCTCGGGCAGCGCAACCGGCTGATTGCCCTCGTCGGTAATGCTCGGCTCGCAATTGAGCACCTCGTTGATGCGCGACGCACTGGCGCTCGCCTTGGTAAAGACCACGACCAGGTTGGCGACATACACGATGGAGGTGAGGGTCTGCGTCATGTAGTTGACGAACGCCATGACCTGGCCTTGCGTAAGCTCGCCCACGTTGACCTGGATGCCGCCCACCCACAGGATGGCGCACACGCCCAGGTTCATCACAAGAAACGTAACAGGGTTGAGAATCGACGAGAGCTTGCCCACCGCGATGGCAGTATTGGCCTGGTCATCGGCGGCCTGGGCAAAACGCTCACGCTCGTGGTCTTCGCGCACAAATGCACGGACCACGCGAGCGCCCGAAAGCCCCTCGCGACAGATAAGCGCGATGCGGTCGAGCTTTGCCTGCAGCTGTTTGTAGTACGGGATGCAGCGCGCCATGACAAACCAAAACACCAGGCCGATGGCGGGCGTGCAGATTAAAAAGATGATGCCAAGCTTAAGGTCGATGGCGAGGGCCGCGACCATGGAGCCCACCGCCAGGAAGGGCCAGCGGATAAGCATGCGCACGCCCAACGCCACGGCCAGCTGCACCTGGTTGACGTCGTTGGTGATGCGCGTGATGAGCGACGGCGTGCCAAAGCGATCGAGCTCGGCATAGCTCAGCTTATTGATGTGCCCATAGAGCGCGCCGCGAATATCGGTGCCCATGCCCTGCGAGGTGAGCGCCGCCATCTTTTGGCAGACGAGCGTAAACGAGATGCCGATCACGGCCATGGCGGCGAGCACCATGCCGTAGTGGACGACGGCACCCACGTCGTGTGCGCCGATGCCTTTATCGATCATTTGAGCTATGACCAGTGGCGTAAGCAAGTCGAAGATCACTTCGATCAACTTGCACGCAGGACCAATCACCATACACCGGCGATACTTGCCGCCAAAACGCCTGAGCAACTCAATCATAAAAAGGCGCTCCCTATCATCATCTCTATTCAATCTGATTCATGATAGTACGGAGAACCCTGGAGATGCGTTAGCAACTCGTTACAGATGTAAGGGCAACGGCCACTAGCGCCCAAGGCACGTAGCAGCCGATGTTTTGGCAACGCCAGCGAGTTCCACTAAGCGCGGGATTGAATTGTTCAGATAAACGCGCCTTTACGGGTGATTTTTGGACGACGGGGCCCGGCCGGCGACGAGGTATTTGGTAGTCGAGCGATCCCGCAGGAGCAGCCGAGAACCAGCGAGACACCAAATACCTCGTCGCCGGCCGGGCCATGTCGCGGCACCAAAAAGCGCCCGTGCGCTCGATGGATTCGGATGCCCGACAGAGGCTCCTTATGGCTGCTTCCTTCCGGACCTGACCAGATTCGGAACATGTCGTCATCCGAACCCATCGAACGCGCTAGGCGCTCGATATATCTTACCCGCTCCCGCCCGATGGGGCAAGGTAGCTAATTTGGGACGAGGCTTTTTTGACTACTCGGGCAATCGGATCGGCAAGTAGTCAAAATCGCCCCGTTCCAAAAAGACTGGTCTGACGCTGTGCCACGAAAGTGGCCTATCTACTACGTTTGGACCGTAGGGGTCAACCATAGCCGGCTTTTTCGAAAATCGGCAAGCTCTCTACCTGCGGTTTCATTTTTGCAAATTCCGAGATGGTCGAGGGTGGCCGGTTAAACGTAGTAGATGGCCGCATTTCGTGGCGGACGGTCCGACCCAAGGCACAAGGCGGCCAGCCTCGGATGACCATTCACGAAGTTGCGGTGGAATACGGACTGAATTGGCACCTTAAAGGCAAAAACACTCCGTATTTCACCGCAACTTATCGAGGGGATGGGTTTTAGAGGCGGGCGAGGTCGTAGGCTTGGGCGGCTGCTTCACCGGCGCAGATGAGGTTGGTTGTGGCCTCTTGCACACCGAGCGCCTGGTCGAGGGGCATAGGCTTACGACAAATCGGCAGCACCAGGTCGATGCCCCGCTCGTACACCGCATCCAGGTTGTCGGCACGACCACCTACGACGGCAACAACCGGCTTGCCATAGCGCTTGGCACGGCGGGCCACACCCACCGGCGCCTTGCCGGCGGCGGATTGCTCGTCCATATTGCCCTCGCCCGTTATGACCAGGTCGACATCGCGCACGTGCTCGTCAAACCCAATCAGATCAAGCACCGTCTCCACGCCCGAGCGTAGCTCTGCACCGAGCGCTAGCAGCGCGGCGCCCAGACCACCGGCGGCACCGGCACCGGGCACACCGAGCACCGAGCCAAATGTCCGTGCACCCTCGGATGTGCGCAACAACCCCTGGGCTCGAGCTCCGGCAATCGCAGCATCGAGCAGGCGTCCGTAGCCGACCATCCAGCTGTCGTACCCGCGCAGCGCTTCGATATCGTCTGTCGGCAGGCCCTTTTGCCCGCCAAACACCACAAGTGCCCCGCGACGCCCCACGAGCGGATTCTCGACATCGGACAGCACGACGATGCGTGCGCCGCCCAAAGCCTGCAGCGCTGGCGCCAAATCAACGCTCGCCACCTGCTCAAGGCCCGCAAGCCCCGGCGCGACATCGCAGCCCTGATCATCGACCACACGCGCGCCCAGCGCCTGCAACATGCCGGCGCCACCGTCGTTGGTGGCGCTGCCGCCCAAGCCAATATAGATAGTCTTTGCCCCGGCACGAACCGCACGGAGCATCAGCTCGCCCACGCCATAGGTCGAAGCCGCAAGCGCCGCCGATTCCGTGCAAGGTGAGTACCCGATGCCTGCGGCTTCGGCCATCTCAATGACAGCCGACTCGTGCTCGCCGTCCACCAGCATCCGGGCAGACACGCGGTCGTCCAAGGGGCCTGCAACTTCACATGCCACGACCTCACCGCCGCACGCGGCAACGGCATCGAGCGTTCCCTCACCACCATCTGCCAGCGGCAATGCGCGCACCTCGGCATCGGGCCACACACGGCGCACGCCTTCGACAACGGCCTCCTCCGCCTGCGCACTCGAAACGCTGCCCTTAAAGGAATCGATCGCCAACAGCACACGGCGGGGCCGGCGACACGCGGCACCAAAATCGACCGCCTCAACGGCAATATCTTCGGCACACGCGAGCGCCTCAGCATGAGCGGCATGCGCCTCAAGATCGGCCCCACAACCGCAGCCAGCACCATCGGTGCCACGCAGCCCACTAAAATAGCTGCTCAACACCTCACGACACTCATCTGCCAGCACGCCGGCGGTCACATTAAACCGATGATTCAGGCGCGAGTCGGCATTCAAATCGTATAGGGATCCCAACGCGCCCGCCTTGGCGTCGGTTGCGCCGTACACGCAGCGCCCCACGCGCGCGTTAACCATAAGCCCCGCGCACATGCAGCAGGGCTCGAGCGTCACGTAGACCGTACAATCGAAAAGGCGCCAGCGACCGAGCGACTGCGCGGCGGCGCATAGGGCCGCAAACTCGGCATGCGCCGAAGGGTCTTGGTCGAGCTCGCGGCGATTATGCGCCCGCGCGACGATCTCACCCGCGCGCACTACCACGGCACCGATCGGCACCTCGCCCACCGCCGCCGCGGCACGCGCCTCCGCGAGCGCCTCGCGCATGAACTTCTCATCGATTCCGGTGCTCGTCATCGTTCGCCTCCCCTGTTGCAAATCCAAAACGATGCTATCATTACGACACACGGAGAGATGGCAGAGCGGTTGAATGCGGCGGTCTTGAAAACCGTTGAGCGCGAGAGCGTTCCGGGGGTTCGAATCCCCCTCTCTCCGCCACTCTTAGTGACCCACCGGCGTCATGGTCCGCTCGAACAGCGCATCGACCACGTCGGCGATTTCGGATCGGCGCTCTAGTACGTGGCCCGATTCCCACCACATGGTAAAGAGCCGAATAATGCCGCCGGCGACAAACTCAGACGTTGTCTCGAGCGATACGGGCGCGAGCGCGTCCTCGTCAAGCGCGCTCATCACGCGCCCGCGTATGGAGCGCGCGATGCGGTCGCAAATCATGCTGGTCAGCATACCCGACATACTGCTCGCCAAAATGTTATCCATGAGCTGCTCATGTGCCAGAACCAGATCCATGGCATCGGCGAACACTTCGTGGCGAAGCGCGCGCACGTCCTCGGCGCCCTCCGCGCCATCCGCATCGGCCCGCTTTTGCGGCAGGCCCGACATGAGCTCGTCGATATAGAAAGCAAAGTAATCGTTTTTGTCGCGGAAGTGCTTGTAGAACGTCGTCCGACGAATCATAGCGCGGTCGCACAGCATGGCAACCGTCACGTCCTCAAACCGATGCTCTTCGAGCAGCTCAGTAAAGGCCTCGAACAGGGCCCGATAGGTTTTCTTGATACGAAGGTCCATACGTATCGCCCTCCTCAAGGAAAAGACAGCGCTCACTAATCTGTCGCATATCTTACACCTGTATCGCCCGCCCCCTGGCAATTGGCCTCACCTTGGTGGAAACATAACGCTTACCGGAAAGTTCGGTATCGCCAAAGGTTGCGGGTATACTAGTAGCGTTACACCAACGGCAGCCGGCGGAAGACGCCGCGGCCATTCGAAACGGAGACACCATGATTCCCGTCATCATCGGTATCGTTGTTGTCGTTGTGATTGTCTGCGCCATCGCCGGCATCTACAACAACATGGTCACCAAGCGCAATCGCATTGATAACGCCTGGCAGAACATCGACACGCAGCTGCAGCGCCGCAACGACCTGATCCCTAACCTAGTCGAGACCGTCAAGGGCTACGCCAAACACGAACAGGACACACTTGCCGCTGTGGTCAACGCGCGCAACGCCGCCGTGAGCGCTACCACGCCCGAAGCCAAGATGGAAGCCGACAACGTGCTGACCGGCGCCCTGCGCCAGCTCTTCGCCGTGGCCGAGGCTTACCCCGATCTTAAGGCGAACACCAACTTTACGCAGCTCCAAGCCACGCTCGAAGACACCGAGAACAAGGTGAGCTACGCGCGCCAGAGCTACAACGACTGCGTGCTTAGCTACAACAACGCCATCCAGACCTTCCCGGCCGTCATCTTTGCCGGCATCTTCCAGTTTAAGGAGCGCCAGGGCTTCGAGGCCGTCGAGGCCGCCCGCCAGGCACCGACCGTCAAGTTCTAGTAGACACGGCCGAGCTTCCGCCAGCACATTGATTCTTGGGGTCCAGGGCAATCGCCCTGGACCCCTTCTTTATAAAAAGCGCGGCCGAAAGGCCGCGCACCATCTTTAATTCAGATTAATATTTGCCCGTACGGCGATATCGAGGTAACGCAGGCCCGAGGGCGGCCTTCCTTTCCGGCGCACTCCGCAGGACGAAAGAACCCCCGCCGCACATAGTGCGCAGCGGGGGTTCTTTCATGTCCGAGGACGCGCCGAAAAGGAAGGCCGCCCTCGGGCCGGACAGCTAAGACAGCTTACGCGACGGTGTAAACCCAGTTGTGCTTATCCTCAACAGCACCAGACTGGATGCCCGTCAGGGTCTCGCGGAGCCTCTTCATCACAGGACCGATCTCGGTGTAGCCAGCCGGGAAGGTCACAGTCTCGTCGGCACCGTAGACCTTGTTGTCGATCTCGCCCACCGGGGAGATAACGGCAGCGGTGCCGCACAGACCGCACTCAACAAAGGTGCCGGCCTTGACCTCGGCCCACTCGACGGGACGCTGGTCGACGGTCATGCCCAGGTCCTGAGCAACCTGAACGAGCGAACGGCGGGTGATGGAGGGAAGAATGGAGTCGGTGTGTGACTGCGGAACGACGAGCGTGCCGTCCTCCTTCACGAACAGGACGTTGGCGCCACCGGTCTCCTCGACATAGGTGCGGGACTCGGAGTCGAGATACAGGTTCTCGGCATAGCCCTCGCGGTGAGCCTCCATCGTGGGCTTCAGGGACATGGCGTAGTTGAGGCCGGCCTTGATATTGCCGGTGCCGTGCGGTGCGGCGCGGTCGTACTCGGAAACGCGCAGCTTGACGGGCTTAAGGCCACCCTTAAAGTACGGACCGACCGGGGTCACGAGAATGCGGAACGTGTACTCAGGAGCGGGAGCCACGCCAATCACGTCACCGGAGCCGATCATAAACGGACGCACATACAGGGTTGCGCCAGAGCCGAAAGGCGGAACCCATGCGGCGTTGGCAGAGACGACCTGCTTGACGGCCTCGACAAACTTATCCTTGGGGAACGGGGGCATCTCCAGACGCTGGGCAGAGTTATACATGCGCTCGGCGTTCATGTCGGGACGGAAGCAGACGATGCTGCCGTCCTCGGCGGTGTAGGCCTTCAGGCCCTCAAAGACCTCCTGGCAGTAGTGGAAGATGCCGCCGCACTCGGAGACGTGCAGGGTGTGGTCGGTGGTCAGGCCGCCCTCGTCCCACTCGCCATCCTTCCAATGGGCCTCGTAGCTGTAATCGGTCTTCATGTAGCCAAAGCCGAGGCTACCCCAATCGATATCCTTCTTCTCGACAGTCATATGTCGCTCCTTACATACACGGTTGCATACTCGCGAACCCGCACGCAAGGACCGAAGCCGGCCGCGTCGCAACGTCGCACGCCCGGAGCGTAGAGCCGGACGGGACACGCGGGCAGCATCAAAGCCGATGGCGCGTCGATTCGCATGCAGGTGATTGTACTCCCCGCACGCCTTGGATAAAACGCTTTTCTTTAACTAAGTAAAGTATTTTCATTTGCCTTCAACACAAAAGGCCCGCCATCGAATCCGATGACGGGCCTTGGAATTAACGTCCGAAAACAAGCTCGGACTAGGCGTTCTTTTTACCGAGCTTAGCCTTGACCAGACCGACCACGGTCGGGATGATCGACACGGCGACGATGCCGATAATCAGCAGCTCAAAGTGCTCCTGCACAAAGGGGATGCCGCCAAAGAAGTAACCCAGCAGCGTAAAGACCGTCGACCAGGTAATGCCGCCCAGCACGTTAAAGATGACAAAATTGCGCCAGTGCATGCCGCCCATGCCGGCGATAAAAGGCACAAAGGTGCGGATGAACGGGAAGAAGCGACCGAGGAAGATGGCCAGATGGCCCCACTTATCCAGGAAATCCTCGGACTTTTTGATGCGCTCGGGCGTCATGGCCTTTACCTTGCCCGAGGCGATGATCTTGCGGCCAAAGAAGTGGCCGATCATAAAGTTGCACTGATCGCCCAGGATGGCTGCGGCCCATGCGGTGGCCAGAAGCGCCACGATGTTAAAGCCGCCGTTGTGGGCAAAGAAGCCCGAGGCAAACAGCAGCGAGTCGCCGGGAAGGAACGGGAAGAACACCACGCCCGTCTCGATAAAGATGATCAGGAACACGCAGCCGTAGGCCATGAGCGGGCCGGCGGCGATCCAGCTGGCAATCGCGGTGCGTGGATCCTTAAGCAACTCGGCGATAAAATTGATGAAACCCATGAAGTAAAACCTCTCAGTTGTGGGCGCGGACACGTCCAAGTTGACCAGTATACGGTTGCGGCGCCCCCTCGTGCGCAACCCCACAAAAGCATGACTCCATTACCAGCAAGTTTGCATAACTGACACCTGTCGCCCAAAGCAAAGCAAGATCGCCCTTCCTAATCCCTAGCGAATCGCTATACTTTATTGAATCGCATTGCCATGGCGCTGAGGGAGGGCGGCCGGTGAGCTTTATCAATACCATTCGCGAGGACATCAAGACCGTCCAGGCGCAAGACCCCGCTGCGCAAAATGGCCTGGTCATCTTCCTGTCCTACCCCGGCCTGCACGCCAAGTGGAACCACGTGCCCGAGCACTGGCTGTGGGAACATGGCCATCGCTCGCTCGCCCGCGTGCTCTCGCAAATCACCCGCCACATCACCGGCGTCGAGATTCATCCCGCCGCGCAGATCGGCAAACATTTCTTTATCGACCACGCCATGGGCGTTGTCATCGGCGAGACCACCATTGTGGGCGACAACTGCGTGCTCTATCAGGGCGTCACGCTCGGCGGCACCGGCAACGAGACCGGCAAGCGCCACCCCACCCTGGGCAATAACGTCACCGTGGGCACGGGCGCCAAGGTGCTCGGCAACATCCGCATCGGCAACAACGTCAAGATCGGCGGCAACTCGGTCGTCGTCAAGGACGTGCCCGACAACTGCACCGTCGTGGGCGTGCCGGGCCGCATCATCAAGCGCAACGGCTGCCGCGTGTTCGAGGAGAGCTTCGACGCCAAGCAGCATCGCGAGTACATGCCCGACGATGCCGCCGAGCAGAGCGCCCTCAACCGCCAGGGCATCAACGAAAACGCCCGTCGCGTCAAGGAACTCGAGCGAGAGGTGGCCGAGCTCAAAGCCCTCGTCGCCAAGCTCGTGGACGAGCGCTAGGGCCGTGGGCAGCCGCCACAGCATGAACGCCAACACAAAAGGCGCGCCAGGGAATCCGCCCCCGGCGTGCCTTCTTTTCGATGTGACATGCGGGGCTGCCCCTTTGTCACCTTATGCGAACTGGCTTAGGTAGAGGTCGGCGTAAGCGCCCTCGGCAGACAGCAGCTCCTTGTGCGTACCTTGCTCGATGATATTGCCGTGATCCATGACCAGGATGAGGTCGGCATCGACAATCGTCGACAGACGGTGCGCGATCACAAAGCTCGTGCGCCCGCGCATGAGCGCGTCCATGGCGCGGCCGATGGCAAGCTCGGTGCGCGTGTCCACGCTCGACGTCGCCTCGTCCAGGATGAGGATCGCCGGGTTGTTGAGCAGCACGCGCGCGATGGTCAGCAGCTGACGTTGGCCCTGGCTGATGCTCTCGGCATCGTTAGCCACACGCGTGTCGTAGCCCTGCGGCATAGTGCGCACAAAGAAATCGACCTGCGCGGCGCGTGCAGCCGCCACGATCTCGTCGCGCGTCGCCTCGGGACAGCCGTAGGCGATGTTCTCGGCAATGGTGCCATCGAACAGCCAGGCGTCCTGCAACACCATGCCAAACTGCTGGCGCAGCTCGCCGCGGTCCATGCGGCTCGTGTCCGCACCGTCGAGGGTAATGCGGCCACCGTCGATTTCGTAGAAGCGCATGAGCAGATTGATGAGTGTGGTCTTACCCGCACCCGTGGTTCCCACCACGGCGATCTTCTGACCCGGCTCGGCGGTAAACGACACGTCGCGCATAAGCGGCTTGTCGGGCGCATAGCCAAAGCGCACATGCTCAAAAGCGACTCGGCCCTCCACCTTGCCCGACAGCTTGACGGCGGCCGCCGGCAACGGATCGGCCTCCATCTCGGGCTCGTCGAGCAGGTCGAACACGCGCTCGGCGCTCGCCAGCGCGCTCTGCAGCGAGTTAAAGGTAAACGACAGCTGCGTCATGGGTTCGGACGCCTCGTAGATAAACTGGAAGAACGCTTGGAACACGCCGACGGTCATATGCCCGGCAACCAGCATGCTGCAGCCCACCAGTGCGATCACGATCTGCGCCAAACGGCCGATAAAGCGCACCGCGGGGCCGACGGCGTTAATCATAAAGTCGGCTTTGGTGCTCACGCGCGCCAGCTCCTTCGAAGCCTCGTGTACCTCGGCAGAGCTCTGGCGCTCGCGGTTAAACGCACGGATCACCAGACGGCCCGAGTAGCCTTCCTCGACCGCGCTCGTAATCTTGGACACCCACTCCTGGCGCTCGCCCGTCACATCGTGTGTGCGGTGCGACACGACCTTCGTCACCAGCAGCGAAAGCGCCGTAAAGAACAAAAAGACGAGCGTGAGCGGCACGCTAAACACGAACATCACGCTCACGGCGCCCACCACGGTACCGATCGACACCAGAAGCTGCAGCAAGCCGCGCTGCATGCTCTCGGACATCTTGTCCAAGTCGTTGGTCGCGCGGCTGACGACCTCGCCGGGACGATGCGCGTCAAAGTAGGCAAGCGGCAGACGGTTGAGCTTTTGTGCGATGCGGTTGCGCAGGCGCAGGTTGAGGCGCTCGGCAACGCTCGACATCAAAAAGCTCTGGAGTGCGTAGAACGAGGCGGCGGCGGTCCAAATCATAAAGTAGATGAAGATGGTCCTGCCGCAGTTCTCCCAGGTAATGCTGAAGGTAGTGTTGTTGGCAAACGCCACCTTCATGTGCCCCCACAGCTCATCGATCACGCGGGCGCTGTAAGCCGGCGCAGCGGTGTTAAAGATGGCATAGAACACGATGCTCGCGAACACGATATAGAAGCGCCAATGGTCGCCGGCGGCCTCGCTCCACAGGCGGCGCACCGTCGCCCAGGTATCGCGGGGCGTCTCGTCCTCGTCCTCGTCGTCAACGTCGCGCATGCGCTCCGCCTCGGCGCGGGCGCGCTCGTCCTCGGCGCGCTCGTTTTCCTCGTAGAGTGCCTGGCGGCGAGCCTCGCGCTCCGCCGTCTTGGCGGCTTCGTCCAGGACGGGCATGGCGCCCGTCTCCTCGACTGTCTCTGCAGCCGCGGCGTCATCGGCGATGCTCTGCCTCTTGAGCTCCTCGGTCATGCTACTCACCTCCCTTCATCTGCGATTCCGCGATAGCGCGGTACACCTCGCAGGTTTCCATGAGCTCGTCGTGCGTGCCCAGGCCCACGACCCCGCCGTCTTTGAGCACCACGATCTGATCGGCATGCAAAATAGTCGAGATGCGCTGGGCGATGATGAGCACCGCGGCATCGCACGTCTCGTCCTGCAGCGCATGGCGCAGTGCCGCATCGGTCTTAAAGTCCAGGGCCGAAAAACTGTCGTCGAAGATATACAGGTCGGCATGCTTCATGAGCGCGCGGGCGATCGCCAGGCGTTGGCGCTGACCGCCCGAGAAGTTCGTGCCGCCCTGGGCCACCGGCGTATCGAGCCCCTGGGGCTGGTCGAGCACAAAGGTGCTCTGGGCAACCTCCAGCGCATGGAGCATGTCGGCCTCGGTCGCGTCTTCGTTGCCAAAGCGCAGATTGCTTGCCACCGTACCCGAGAACAGCCATGCCTTCTGCGGCACATAGGCGATACGCCCGCGGATGTCGTCTTGCGAAAGGTCGCGCAGATCGATGCCGTTCAGGCGAATGGTGCCCTTCGTGGCATCGTGGAAGCGAAGCAAGAGCTTGGCCACCGTTGACTTGCCCGATCCCGTCGAGCCCACGATCGCGGTCGTCTGTCCACGGCGGCAGGCAAAACTCAGGTTGCACAGGGTGTCCTCGTCGGCATCGTCAAAACGGAACGACATGTGGTCGAACACGGCCACCGCGTCGGCACCGTCTGCGGACTCAGGCGCCCCATCGCCCAGCGTGGCCTTGCCGTCCACGATGCTCGGCTCGATTTCGAGCACCTGTTGCGCACGGTTGAGGCACGCCGCAGCGCGCGGAAGCGTCAGCACCACCATCTGCGCCATCATCACAAAGAAAAGGATCAGAAGCGCGTACTCCAGCACGGCCGAAATGCTGCCGATTTGCATGGCATGGACGCCCACGCGGTTGCCGCCCACCCACAGCACCGCCACCTCCGCGATGTTCATCAAAAAGAAGCTGGAGCTGTCGAGACCCACAAACAGGTGGTTGACCTTGATGGCATTGGCCGCGTAATCGCTAAACACCTCGTCCAGGCGCTGCTCCTCGTGGCGCTCCTTGTTAAATGCGCGGATGACGCGCACGCCCACGATGTTCTCGCGCAGCACCACGTTCATGCGGTCGATAAAGCTCTGCAGGCGCATAAAAATCGGCGCGGCGTTAGCCACCGTAAAGACCGCCGCCACCAGCACGATCGCCACGACTGCGCCCAGCAGCGTACCCATGGCGGGATCGATAAACCAGGCGAAGATGATGCCCGCCACGGCCAAGAACGGCACCGGCAGCACCAACTGAATCGTCTGCAGGATTGCCTGCTGAATCACGTTGATGTCGTTGAGCGAGCGTGTGATCATCGAACCCGTGCCAAAGCGCTCAAAGTCGCTGGCGGACAGCTCGAGCGACTTATCGTAGACGGCGTTGCGGATGTCGCAGGCCACATTGGCCGCCAGACGGGCCGAAAGATAGCAGCCCAGCACCGCGCCGCCGCTGGCCATGCCGGTCGCGATAAGCATGTAAAGGCCGTTGCGCAGGATGTAGTCGACATCACCCGTCGTAATGCCCGTATTGACCATGTTCGCCAACATCGTGGGCACGAGCAGCGTACCGACGTTGTCTATCAGCAGCACCAGCAGCGTCACCGTAATCAGCCCACGATACGGCCTCATAAACCTCATTAAGAGTCGCATGTCTCCCCTTCGCCCTTATCGTCAGCCTCGTTCTCGGCGGCCACTTGCCGTTTAAATGCCTCGCACTCTTCATTAAGAACATGGGAGAACTTACCGACCAAGCGCATAATCTCGCGCTGTTCCCACGGCTCGAGCGCCTCGAATGCCTGTTGCTCGGCTTTTTGCGCCGGCAACGCGTAGCGCTTGGCAAACTGCATACCTTCTTCGGTCAGTCGCACAACCTTGTTCTTACGACTGCCCTCGGCAAACTCCAACGTCGCAAGCCCTCGCGCCCTAAGCGTCTTGATCGCCGAATTGATGGTCTGTTTGCTGTAGAACCATTCACTTGTCAGCCGACTCACGGCAACGCTTCCGCCCGCTGCACTCGTGTCGACGAGCATCCAGTAGGCGCAGTCCGAAAGACCGCAGGTGCGCGCGAACTCCGAATAGATGCGATCAAGCCCGTTGAGCATCCGGTCAAAATCGACCAACGTAACCGCGCAATCCATCTCTCCCACCATTCGATAGTCCAAGTTTTGACTAATTAGAGTTTCAGGTTAGTCCGAGTTTTGACTATCGTCAAGGGCGGCCGTACAAGACGTGCGACCTATGCAACATATCGACAAAAAAGACCGCCGGCGCGGGGGCGGCGCCGGCGGTTGCGAGAGAATATCGATTGTTGGCTGTTACGCAGCGACGGCCTCGTAGACCGTGGCGCCCGAGAAGCTGTCGTGCAGGCTCTTGCCGCAGATCCACGGCAGTTCGACGACCTCGCAGACCGTGTTGACCAGCTCGGAGCAGTCAGTAAAGTGGCCCTTATCGTTGAGGGCCTCGCAATCCTGAACACGCCAATAGCCATCGGTGTGCGTGATGTAGTACTCGTGATCGTTGATCGACACGAAAGCGCGCGTCTTGGAACGCAGCAGCTTCAGAAATCCTTCGAAGTCGGTCTCGACGACATCTCCAGCCTGGAACATGATGTTACCTCCTGGCCCGGCGCCACCATGGCGCGTTGATAAACGTTGGTACTCCTTTAGTAAAACCTTTATCAGAGCTTATGCGCGCATCATTTAGGCAAGTGGTAAAAAACCGCAGGGTAGACGGGATAAAACGTTTAATCATCCCATCGGTTTGTCACATTCTGGCTGAAGTTTTATGCAAACCAACTTTTCCACTTGGTAGCTTGCATTGTTTGGGGCCGACGGCGCGATTACGGTTTTGGTTCGGCGGGTAAGAACGAGGCATCGAAACCAACGTCAGGAGGACACATGGAGACCATCGAAGCGCTCATCCACCGCCGCAGCTGCCGCAAATACAGCGATCGCCCCGTCGAGACCGAGAAGCTCGCACGCATTATCGAAGCTGGCCAGTACGCGCCGAGCGGCATGGGACGTCAGCCGGTCACGTTTGTCGCCGTCACCGACCCCGCAACCGTTGAGCGCCTCTCGCAGCTCAACGCCCAAGTTATGGGTAGCGAGGGAGATCCCTTCTACGGCGCCAAGACCGTTGTGGTGGTGCTCGTCGACCGCAGCGTGCCCACGCACCTGGAAGACGGCTCGCTCGCCATGGGCAACCTGCTCAACGCAGCCTATGCGCTGGGCGTCGATTCGTGTTGGATCCACCGCGCGCACGAGGTCTTTGACTCGCCCGAGGGACCGGAACTGCTGGCCAAGTGGGGTCTGCCCGCCGACGGAAGCCTGCGCGGTGTGGGCAACTGCATTCTGGGCTACGCCGAGGGCACGCTTCCCGAGGCAAAGCCGCGTCGCGACAACGTGGTGTATGTTCCGCCGTTCTAACAAACGGCGGACCCGTTGACGCTGCGCGGGCCGCATTCACGCCAATCTGACGTTCAATTTCGAGGGCGCGACCAAAAGGTCAGCGCCCTCTCATTTCACGTCACCTTGGCGCAAATGCGGCCCGCTCGCTGTTGGTGCCTGACATCGAGTGAGCCACTGTTGGCATCCGGCACGTAGGCAGCTAATTAACGGGGTGGTAGAAGGTATCGACGACCGTTTGCTTTACGTTGTCCTGGTCCAGATAGAACTCAGCGAAAGTGTCGCCCTGCTGCATGGTGCCCTGCAGCGTCACGACATCAAACGAAGTCAGGCCGTGCTCGAGCATCGTGGTTGCCAGATAGCTGAACTCGTCCAGCCCCAAGTTCGTCCACGTATAATCGCCCATGGTCTGATACAAGTTAATGAGTATGGCGGGGTTGCCCTTGGCGCTGCTGAGCACCTTCGATGCGAACGCCTGCACGTAGCTCACCTGGCGCGCCGTACGATCCAGCGAAGACGTCAGATTCGTCGTATCGCGCCACTGCACGTACTTTTCGGCCGTCTTGCCAAACAGCGTGGTCTCCTGGCCCTCGACAACCGAGGTGCCCGGCACGCTCTGCGTAGGCACCAGCGTCACGCCGCCAATGGAGTCGTTAATGGGAGCCACGCCCTCGATATTGAGCGTGTAGTAATAGTCGACCGGAATGTTGTCGAGTACGCGCGAAGCGGCAGCCGCCGTGAGCGCCGAGGAGCTATCTCCATCGGTGCCATAGGCAAACTGCAGGCAGAGCTGCTCGGTCACCTGGCCCGAAAACGAACCACCCGCATACGTATCGACGGCGACCATGCTGTCACGCGGAATAACGATGCCACGGGCCTCGCCGGTATCGGTATTAAGCGCTACAACCATAACGGTATCCGACTGACCTTCTTTGGCGCCATCGTCGGTCGCACGATTATCGAAACCGATGAATGCAACTGTTGCCATATGCTTGTTGAGCGCGTACTTCTTGCCGTTATAGGTAATGGTATCGCCCTTGGCTTTAATGACCTTCTCGGTCTTTTCCTCGATCTTCTTTTTGCCCTGGCTCACGCTGTGGTTTACGAAACCCCAGCCGGCAGCGGCAATCGCAGCGATTACCAGCAGCACAATCACCAGCACGCGAATACGACGTCGACGCTTGATGCGCTTGATTGATTCCTTAGAGCGGCGGCGACGTTGCGGTCCCGTCTCGTCGAGCGTGGGCCATTCCACCTCGTCGGCAGGCTCAGTCACATCATCGGTATCCTTCGCCGGAGCCTCGGCCGAAGCCCCAGTTTTGTCTTGGGTCTTCTCGTCAGGCTGAGCTTTCGAGTCCGTCTCGGCCTCCCATTGAGGCTCAACAGGCTCCGCCGCATCCTGAGTAGGCTGCTCGGTATTGTTTACTTGATTTTCATCGGGATCCACCGCATCGATAAAGTGCTTGCCACGGGGGTTCATGACTATTTTGTCTCCTGGTCGTTTGTTAACACACCGCTAACAATATAGCGCGAGTTGCCCTGCGAGCTATCGAGCATGCAGGTGCTCAACTGCACAATCTTACTATCTGCATCAAGTGTCACGCCGTCACGTACATTTTTGAGCAGCGCATCGGGATTGCAGACCGAATTAAAGTAGTTCTGGCGCGCCGTGGCGTCAGTAAAGTCAAAGGAATTAAGAATGTGGCGGTCATCATACTGATAGGCCGAGACAATCTTGTACGTCAGGATATGGCCGGGCGTGTAGATAAAGAACTCGGTGTTCTCGTTAAAAAAGTCCGCGTCCTCAAAGTTATGCAAGTTGTGGAATACGCCGCCGTTCACATGACCGTAAATCACCGTGACAGGATCGCTAAAGTCGCGCGCGTTGGCCATCTGGCTAAACGCGGTGCCATACGGGTCGTACTTGCCGTCCTTGTCATGGTCCAGATAGAACAGGTCGTCCGTCGCACTCTGAAGCAAGGGCGTGTTGATATCCGCACCCGGAATGTAGAGCCAGGCGTAAATGTCAGCGTTTTCTTTGATAAGCGAGGCAAAGTCAATGGGATTGTCTGCCAGCTCTTTGTCCTTCGATTCGACCTTGGTGGCGGGCTTGCCCGTCGCGCTCATCTCCTGGGCACGCTGCTGCTCCAGGTGATTCATATAGAGCACGTAGCCGCCGCATGCGACTGCGATCAGCAGCAGTACCGCGATAACGCCCTTGAGTATCGTGGCGCGACGCTTTTTATCCGAGTCATCCATGTGTTTGCTGCTCATATGCTTGCCCTGCGGCTGCTCTGCCATGGTATTCCCTCACCCTGTAAATCGGTCAAAAAAAGGACCCGCACAAGTACGGGTCCTCAAATCTTACGGTTGAAACCGTATGTGTGCTAGTTGTTCTTGCGAAGAGCAACAAAAGCGCAGGCAGCGCCAGCAGCGGCAACAGCAGCCACGGCGGCAACAGCGGTGGTGTTCACGCCGGTAGCCGGGGACTTAGCGCCCTTGTCGGCAGTCACGGTCGTGCTAGCAGCAGCAGAAGCGCCGCTCGTGGGCTGAGCAACCAGGGAGATGATGCAGAGCTCATTCATCGTGAAGGAAACGTTGCCGTTGGCATCAGCAGTCAGCTCCTTCACATCGGTAACACCAGAATCATGCTGGATATAGGCGGTTACCTTGGCGCCAGCGTACTGAGAACCAAGAGCAAAGGTGAAGCTGTAAGGGCCAGTGGTGTTCTGCTGGGTGACCTCAAAAGAAGCGACCACATTGGAGCCAGAGGGAACGTTGCTGGCGGCAGTGCCGGAACCGGCAACCTTAAGCCATGCATCGCTGCCGGCGACAACGCCGGTAGCATTCGCGGTCACGCCATTGGACGTGACGGGCTGGCTGCTGACCTTCTCGGGGCTGTTGGCAGCAAAAGCAGCCACGGGCAGAGCCAAGACAAGAGCGAGAACGCTCAGTGCTGCCATGAATCTCTTCTTCATGTTAGGTACTCCTCAACTTGCAGCTTGTGGACTTTTAAGTGCCTAGTAGTATAGCCCTTTTTTGTAAATTGTGACTCATGAGTTCTATATGAAACAACATTGCTGCTTTTTTGTTCACTCATTGGCCCCAAACAGCGACTTAGCGTGATGGTTCTGTGACTTATTGGCCTTGCGTTACGGACGTGACCTGCGAACCCACGCCATTTACACTGGTTTCGCTAACCTCGCTGTCCGTATCCTCGCCCTTTTGGGCATCGGCGATCGTTGCGGCAGCGGCAACAATACCGCGCTGAGGCGCCACGCCCGTCTGTGCCTGAGCGCCCTCGACAAGCTCCGTGCCGGCATGCGCGAGCTCAGCAGACTTGAACATCGCACTCAGGTCGACCCCGCCGCCAGCGTAGCCGAGTGCGGCAAGTGCGATGACAACCACCGCAACAACAACTGCAATCGGCACGTAACGATGCCAACCAGCAGGATTGAGCCCACTGCGGCGAGCCGCACCGCGGCTGATATAGCCCAGCGTTCCGTCGTGCTTGAGCTTAGAGCCCACCACGCGCTTGCGCCCCCTCAGCGATGACTCGGCCTGCATGGCCAAGCGGGCGCTTGCCGAAGGGTAGCCGTATTTGGTGCGCTTGAACGAACCGTCGAACCCCGACGCGTGCTTGCCCCACGTCCGGGACGTCGTGCGGCGGTTAACTGGAGCCGTGCTCCGTCTATTCCGGTTTGGTTTTGAAGTCTCCGCCATACGCCCCCGCACGCCGTAACACAATCGAAACATTACTGCTTTGGACTGTAGCACACGCGCCGCATGCGGTCACGGGCGCCTCGCTCAGCGGTCATCGTCCTTCAGCAAGCGCCACAGGGTCGTGCGGCTTATTCCCAGCACCTCGGCAGCACGGGTCCGGTTGCCCTGAAGGTGGCCTACGACCAGTCGCGCAATGTCGCGTTCGGTGTCGGCCAGTGGACGCAGGATATACAGGTCGCTGTCGAGCGTCGGAGCGCCAAAGGTTGCGGTTTTGATGACGTCCTCCTGGGCGAGCACCTCCTCCGCCACCGCGCGCTCCGCCACACCCGACCCTACTAATATATAGAGCCGTTCCGAGACCTCGCGAAGCTGCAGATAGTTGCGTGGCCAGCGATAGCCGTTGAGCGTCGAGGCGGCCTCCTCGGACATACTCGGAGCGGCAGTTCCAAAGACATCTGACAGATATGACAAATACTGCGCAACCTTTTTCGATGCGCCGCCCTGCTCGGCAATCGCGGGCGCCACACTTACTGCGCACGCCAAGCGCTCGGTTACAAAAGCAGCCTGATCGCTTTCGCCACCGCCCGGCATATCGTTTGCCGTCAGAACCACATGGCAACGCGCGGCCAGCGCCGTGTCGGTCATCGTAGAGACAAGCTCGCGCAGACGCTGCGGCGAAAGTGCATGCCAGCCGCCAATACAAAGGGTCAGCCCCGTTTGAAACAACGGCGATTCTGAACTCTTGAGTAGATGGCGCCAGCCGCGGTCCGTGAGCTCATCGAGCGCCACGGAAACAAAGGGCTCGTCAGCGAACGGCCCATCCAGATAGAGGCGTTTTGCAATCTCTGACTGGCCAGCACCCAGCTCGCCCTCCAACATGAGGGGCACGCCGCGGGCATAGCTTTCGCAGACGGGGCCAGCGACCGCAGCGGCACCCTCGACAATGCCATACGCGCTTGCCTCGTAGCGTGCCTCGACCTCATCTGCGTTAAGCCACTCAATACCCGCGTGCGCCGCCACACCGTGCACCTCGCGGACCACGACCACCCAAAGCGCGCCGTATTCCTTGGCGACCGGACGCACCGTGAGGCTCAAGCGCCCTCCCGCACGCCCCATCACCAGGCGCGCGCCGTTGCCCACGCGCCCCAGGCGCTCGGCGACAAATGCCGCGACATCTTGCTCGAGCGCGACATCATCCATGGTCGAAATCGCCACGTGCCCATGCCCATCGATTGCCAACGCCGAGGCCCCGGCAGCAGCCAGGGCCTCGATCAAGATTTGCAGCTTGGCGTCACTGTTCATATTGCGCCCCGTCCTCGGCGCCACGCCGCCACCGACGGCCGCGCGGGCGAGTGTTTCAAAATTGAACGATATTGCCCACCAAACACTATAGGCCAGAAGCCGCCGTCCTGCGAGTATATGAGTTGCCCCGCATCGCCATCCTGGCGGGGCGATAAGAGCTCTTCGGGACCTATAAACCTGCGGACAAGCCATACCCGCAAGAGCTCCTATCGCTCCACCGCAGGTATGCGCTCGCCAGCACGCAGCACGCAAGATAAGCTACTTCTCTACCAGATTCCCAGCACGTGCTGCATTCCCAAACTCATGCACGCAATGCCAATCCAGCAGCAAAAGCCCAATGCGATGGGCTTGCCGCCCTTTTTGACCAGCTCGACGATATCGGTATTAAAGCCAATAGCCGCCATGGCCATCACGATAAAGAACTTCGACAGCTCCTTGATGGGCGCCGTAATGGATGCAGGAAGCTGAAACACCGTGGTGATTACGCTCGCCAGCACAAAGAACAGCACGAACATGGGAAACGCGCGTTTAAGCGAGAACGTGCTTTTGGCGTCGCCGCCGGCCTTGCGCGCCAGATGCATCTGCCAGCAAGCAAGCGCCAGCGTGATGGGAATGATTGCCAGCGTCCTGGTGAGCTTAACCACCGTGGCGCTCTCAAGCACATTGGCGCCGGGATGCATACTGTCCCAGGCGCTCGCCGCAGCCGTTACCGACGAAGTGTCGTTGATGGCGGTGCCGGCAAACAGGCCAAAGCCCTCGTTGGTCAGGCCGAGCATGCCGCCGAGCGTCGGGAACACGAGCGCCGCGATAACGTTAAACAGGAAGATGACCGAAATAGCCTGGGCAATCTCGCGATCGTCGGCATCGATGACGGGCGCGGTCGCGGCGATGGCAGAACCGCCGCAAATCGACGAACCCACGCCCACGAGCGTCGCAATCTTGCTCGGAACCTTCATGACGCGGCAGAGCACAAAAGCGATGACAAGCGAGGTTGAGATCGTCGCCACGATAATCGGCAGCGACTGGGCGCCCTTGGACAGAATCTGCGAGAGGTTCATGCCAAAGCCAAGCAGGATGACCGCATACTGCAAGATCTTTTTGGATGTATAGGTGACGCCGGCAGCGAGCGGTTCGCGACGATCCTTGGGAAAGGCAAGCGCCAGAACCATGCCGATGAGGATGGCAAATACCGGCCCGCCAATCACCTCAATCTGTTTGCCGAGTAACGTCGCGGGGATGGCGACGATCAGGCAGAACAGGACGCCTTTCCAGCGCTCGCGTACGATATTCGCCAGTTGCATAGGGGATTCCTTCTTTCTGTTTCACGTTTGCGACGGCTTATGATACGGCAACATTGGGCACAGCCTTGCGCAAATACAGACCAAGATGCCGCAATAGTTCTTGGGCAACAGCCGAATTACCCACCGCGGAGAGCCGATTCGCGGCATAATTAACAGCTGACATATCAGTGTGATAGAACGGTTGCGAGGCACTATGGAAGAATCGATGCACGTCGGCGAGCAGGAAACGAGCCTACAGGACCAGTCCTACCACACCATTCGACGCAAAATCGTCTACCTGGACTACAAGCCGGGCGAAAAGCTGGGCGTCAAGCAGCTTTGCGACGACCTGGATATGGGGCGCACCCCCGTGCGCGAGGCGCTGGTGCGTCTGGCGCAAGAGGGCCTGGTGCGCACCGTGCCCCAAAGCGGCACCTATGTCTCGCCCATCAACCTCACTCTTGCCGAGAGCGCCTGCTACATTCGCGAGCACCTGGAAAAGCAGGTGATTGTGGAGTGCTGCGCCCGCGCCACCTCGGCAGGTATCGAGCAGCTCGACCGAGCCATCGCGCTGCAGGAAAAGACCATGGCCGAGGAGGATCGCATCGGCTTCTTTTTAAGCGACAACCTCATGCACCGCATGATCTTTAACATCGCGTGCCGCAGCACCGTGTGGTCGTGGCTCGAGGCGACCAATGCCGACCTGGAGCGCTTCCGCTGGCTGCGCGCCGCCACGCAGAGGCTCGACAATCAGGAGATTGTTAACGAGCACAAGAAAATCCGCCGCGCCATCGCCGGTCGCGACCCCATCGAGGCGAGCTTTTTGGTCAGCAAGCACCTGCATATGATGTTCCGCAACCAGACCGAGGTCCTGGACCAATATCCCAAGTACTTCGAGACCAGCAAGCTCCGCTGACCTGCCAAAAAGGGACAGGTTTATTTTGGCAGGTTTTATCTGGGCAAATGCAACAAGGCCCGACTCCGCCACAACGGAGCCGGGCCCTTCTTGTTAGCGCGTTTCGACAACGGAGCACCTGATGTCAGTCACCAACAGCGAGCGAGCCGCATTTGCGCCAAGGTGACGTGAAATGAGAGGGCGCTGACCTTCTGGTCGCGCCCTCGAAATTGAACGTCAGATTGGCGCAAATGCGGCTCGCGCAACGTCGAGCAGTTCCGGCGTTTGGTAAAACGCCGGAACAACAATTACTCGACTGTCACGCTCTTGGCGAGGTTTCGGGGCTGGTCAACGTCGCAGCCGCGCAGGATGGCTACCTCGCGGGCAAGCAACTGCAGCGGAACACTCGCCGTAATGGGGCTGAACACGTCGCGGACAGCCGGCACGCGGATGATGCAATCGGCGATCTTGTTGATCTCCTCGTCGCCCTCGGTGGCAACGACGATGACCTTGGCACCCCGTGCCTTGCACTCCATAAGGTTCGACACGGTCTTGTCGTAGGTGGCGCTCTTGGTGGCCACGGCGATGACAGGGAAGCCCGGGTCGATCAGGGCGATGGGGCCGTGCTTCATCTCACCGGCGGCGTAGGCCTCGGCGTGCAGGTAGCTGACCTCCTTAAGCTTGAGCGCGCCCTCGTAGGAGATAGCGGCGCCCATGCCGCGGCCCACGAACAGCGCCGATTGCGCGTCCTTGCACAGCAGGGCGGCCTCGTGCACGGCCTCGGTCTGCGTGTCCAGAATCCACTGGATCTGCTCGGCCGTATCGGAAAGCTCGCGGAACAGCATGCGCGCCTGCTTGGTGGTCAGGCGGTACTTGACCTGCGCCAGCAGCAGCGCCAGCAGTGTGAGGCTCACAACCTGGCCGATAAAGCTCTTGGTCGAGGCGACCGCGATCTCCTTGTTGGCCTTAGTGTAGATGACGCCGTCGCTCTCACGCGCCACCGGGCTGCCCACCACGTTGGTAATGCCGAAGACCTTGGCGCCCTTGATACGCGCGTCGCGAATGGCGGCGAGGGTATCGGCCGTCTCGCCCGACTGGGACACGGCAACGACGAGCGTCGTCGGTGTGATGATGGGGTTGCGGTAGCGGAACTCGCTGGCCGCCTCAACCTCAGTAGGGATGCGAGCCCAGCCCTCAATAAGGTTCTTGGCGATGAGTCCGGCATGATAGCTGGTGCCGCAGGCGATCACGTAGACGCGATCGATGTCGTTGAGCTCCTCGAGCGAAAGGCCCAGCTCGTCGATGTCGAGCTCGCCGGCCGGCGTCATACGACCGACCAACGTGTCGCGCACGACGCGCGGCTGCTCGTGAATCTCCTTGAGCATAAAGTCGGGATAACCGCCCTTTTCGGCCATGTCCAGATCCCAATCGATGTGGGTGACCTTGGGCTCGATGACATTGCCGGCCTCGTCGGCATACTCGACGCCCGCAGGCGTGAGCCTGGCAAACTGACCGTCCTCGAGCACCACGACATCGCGAGTGGCGTCGATGAGCGCGATCACGTCGGAGGCAACATAGGAGCCGGTTTCGCCCACGCCGACGACGATTGGGGAATCCTTGCGGGCCACGGCGATTACGCCAGGCTCGTCGGCGCACACGGCGGCCAAGCCATAGGCGCCTACCACGTGGGTGCAAGCCTCGCGCACGGAGGCCATCAGGTCGTGCGTCTCGGCATAGGCCTCTTCGATCAGATGCGCGAAGACCTCGGTATCGGTCTCGCTCTTAAAGTGGTGGCCGCGGCCCTCTAGCTCCTCGCGCAGCTCGGCGAAGTTCTCGATGATACCGTTGTGGACGATGGCGATACGACCGTCGCAGCTGGTATGGGGATGAGCGTTAACGACGGAGGGCTTGCCGTGGGTAGCCCAGCGGGTGTGGCCGATACCGCAGGTAGCGTCGCTGTCGATGTTGGAAAGCTCGCTCTCCAGACCCGCGACCTTGCCCACGCGGCGGATGACGTCGAGGTGCGCCGCGGCGCCCTCGCCCACCTCGAGCGCGACGCCCGAGGAGTCATAGCCGCGATACTCCATGCGCTTAAGGCCTGTGACCAGGATGTTCTTTGCAATATCAGAGCCGGTGTAGCCGACAATTCCGCACATAGGATAAATCCCTTCGTTCGCGTGACTGCAAGACGTCCACGCACAGGGGGCGCTGAGACGTATAACGTTCGAGTATTGTACTCACGCAAGCGCAAGCTGATATACCAGAACTGGTATCTTAATCGCGATACCACCCGATGCACACACGTCTAGCCGGTCCAAACCACCACAATGGGGACAGGCATCTTTGTGGTGGTTTGGACCGGGGCGGCGCTCTGTCCCGGCGAAAAATCTCGATCTGTAACATCTGGGCCGCAATTAGCCGGCTTAGTGTTACAGGTCGAGACATTACGGTTCGGCCCCTGCACTATGTCTCGATCTGTAACAGGTAGAGCCGGTTTTGCCGTCCAGATGTTACAGATCGAGACAATTGAAGGCCCGGGCAGCTCAAGCCACCACAAAGGTGCCTGTCCCCTTTGTGGTGGTCGCGCTGGCAACGGCGTTTCCCCAGATAAAACCTGCCAAAATAAACCTGTCCCTAATTGGCAGGTTTTGACACCCTGGGGGCGGGCGATGCTACAATCTGGCTTGTACTTGAAACGCATCAAAGGGGCCGCTATGGCAAAGGTAAAAATCAGCGACGTCGCGCGTGAGGCAGGAGTCTCGCTGGGCACGGTATCCAACGCGCTCAACCACCCCGAAAAGCTGCGCCCCGAGACCCTCAAGCTCATCAACGAGACCATCAATCGCCTGGGCTACCTGCCCAACCAAAGCGCTCGTCAATTGGCAGGCGGCACCACGAAGTCCTTTGGCCTCGTCCTCCCCCGCCTCGACCACGGCTTTTCGCTCCAAATTGCCAGCGGTGCCCACAACGAGGCACGCAAGCACGGCTATGACCTGCTCATCGCCAATGCCGATAACGACGACATTCTCGAGGATCATTACCTGCGCTATTTTATGGGCACGCAGATGTCCGGCGTCATGGTTCAGCCCATGGCGTCCCCCGACTGGCACCCCGCCATGGCCAAGATGCCCGTGCCGATCGTCCATCTGGACATCCACTGTTCCGAGCCCGGCTACTACGTGGCCGCCGACAACGAGGCACAGGGGCGCATTATCGCCGAGCTCGCCATCGCCCGCGGCGCGCACCATATCACCGTTGTGGGCAGAGCGGCATTCATGCAGCTCACCCTGCGCGTACTTGGCATTCACAAGGCCCTCGCCCTGCATCCCGATATCATAATTGAGGTCATTGACGCCGGCGAATGGAATACCGCTGCCGACGGCTACGGCATCGGTGCCCAAATCGCCGAGCGCCCCGCGGACGAGCGCCCCGACTTCGTGGTCGGCCTCACCGACGTACTGGCCTCGGGCGTCATCTCGGCGCTGGTCGATAAAGGCATCTCCGTCCCCGAGCAGGTCCGCGTGGCCGGCTGCGACGGCAACCCACTCGCCTGGAGCGGGGCGGTCCCGCTCACCACCGTGGCACCCCCAGGCTACGAGATTGGCCGCAAGGGCGTTCAATTGCTCATGGAGCAAATCGAGAACAAGGCGCCGGCGAAGACCAAGCGCGTCCGCATCGGCTCTGCCGCGCGCACCGTCACCGCGGTCACAGCCATCGAGGACATCAACCGTCAGGAGCTCGTGCGTCCCTTCTTGCTCGAGCGCGTAAGTACCCAAAATGCCAAGCCGCACCCGACGGGCCAACCCATGGTCCCGACAACCGACATCAACCTGGGCGCCTACTTGTAACAAAAAAACGCCGCAACGGAAACAGGCCCGCTGCGGCGTTTTTTACTGGCCCCATGCGCCCTCCCCGTTTAGCCGGACCTGCGGCTATGGATATTTATGGAATGTAATCCATTTTTCATTAACTTTTTTGTTAAAATAGACTCAATTCTATATTTTTAGATATTTCCTATAAGTATTGATTTTGCTCCAGTTTTTTCTCGCCAAGAAAGGGGTTTCATGAATCTGATTGATCGCAAACAGTACCTCGACTGGCTCATTTCGTGGGAAGACTCACACGTCATCAAGGTCGTTTCGGGCGTGCGAAGGTCCGGCAAATCAAAGCTATTCGAAATCTACCGTAGCTACCTGCGCGACCATGGAACCACAGATGCCCAGGTTATATCCCTCAACTTTGAAGATCTGGAGTTCGAGTCTCTTACGTCGTATAGAGCACTCTACGACTACGTTTCCGCCAGACTCGTCCCCGATAAGATGAACTACGTTTTTCTGGACGAGATACAGCATGTCGAGCACTTCGAAAAAGCCGTCGACAGCCTGTTTATCAAAGACAATGTCGATCTCTACATAACCGGTTCCAACGCCTATCTGCTCTCGAGCGAGCTGGCAACCTTACTATCCGGTCGCTACGTAGAGCTCAAGATGCTGCCCCTCTCCTTTAAAGAGTTTTGCTCGGCAAAAACCAATGGCGGAAAGGCTCCTACCCAGCTGTTTGACGAGTACATCACCCGGGGCTCCTTTCCCTTTATCGCCGAAACGGGTATCCAAGGCTCCCAGGTGCGCGATTACCTTATGAGCCTCTACGACACCATAGTCATACGCGACGTTATCGAACGCCTGAAGGTCTCGGACGTCTCGACCCTGCGCGATATCACCAAGTTCCTACTCCATAGCATTGGAAACCGGATCTCGATTAAAAAAATCTCCGACACGCTCTCGTCCAACGGCAACAAAACCGACCAGAAAACCGTAGCCAAGTACCTCAAAGGCTTAACAGACAGTCTCGTGCTGTATTCAGCGCCGCGCTACAACGTACGCGGTCGACAGTTTCTTACAACAAACGGCAAATACTATGCCGTTGACCTTGGACTTAGAGGCGCTCTTGTCAAAACCCAAAGCAGCGATATCGGTCATATCCTCGAAAATGTTGTTTATCTCGAGCTCCTACGCCGTGGATACGACGTCTACGTGGGCGATATCGACGGCGGGGAAATCGATTTTGTTGCCCTAAACTCAGACGAGACAGCCTATTTTCAGGTTTCAGCCACAACCCTCGACGAAACCACCCTCAATCGAGAGTTGGCCCCCTTTAAGAAAGTCCGAGACAACTACCCCAAGACACTTCTTACGCTCGACACGCTGTTTGCGGACGCGAACTACGAAGGAGTCCGCAAGCGCAACGTGATCGACTGGCTCCTGGAATAACTTGTAGCGTCATAACCCTCCGCCAGCTCCTTACCAAGGCCGCAGCCCCAGTCGCTTAAAGCACAATGCCCCTCTTATCGGTCAAAACAGCAATCTTGGCGTGATAAGAGGGGCTGACTGCGTCAGCGCCTCCACGCGGGCGCCGTTGCCGTCACCGTCCCGCGGGATCGGGCGCGGGGCATGGCGACTCGTGTGCAAACGCTAGTGCACGGCCCTGACCGCCGCCGTCAGATCGAACAACGAATCGAGCACGGCCTCGCAGCCGTCCACCACATCCTGCGGCAGCGGCACAATGTCGGGAACGGCAAAGACATGGCATCCCGCCGTGATGCCCGAGACGCAGCCGTTGCGCGAGTCCTCGACCACAGCGCACTCCTCGGGAGCAAAACCCGCACGCTTGCAGGCCAGCAGGTACATCTCGGGGTCGGGCTTGCCATGCTCGACCTCCTCGCCGCAGGTCACCGTCTCAAACTTGTTGAACAGGCCGACCATCTTAAGGTTGCGCTCGGCCGTAACGTGGCGCGACGACGTCGCTAGGCCCACGTGATAGCCCGCAGCCAGCAGCTCGTCTATGCACTCGGCAGCGCCGGCCTTAAGCTCCAGCTCGGTCTTGACCATCTCGTCGCGAATCTCCTTGTGGCGGACATAAATCGCCTCGGCGGTCTCGTGGCTACCGTAGTGCTCCTCGAGAATGCCCATGACATCTACCAGCGTACGGCCGATAAACTGATGAATCAGCGCGTCATCAATCGCGAGCCCCAGCTCGGCAGCGCCCGCCTTCCACGCCTTAATACCCAGTCGCTCGGTGTCGACCAGCGTTCCATCCATATCAAAAATGACAGCCTTGATCATTTCGGTCCCCCCAATGGCTTGCATTGCCGCTACTCTACCGCACTTTACGAACTTGTATATAACGTATATACATATTGCACTTTCGTTACATAGATAGAAGTCTTATGGCGAGCGGCTCGGTAGGATTATAGTTTCGTCCGAGCTTTCAACTGTAAGGAACGTTTCATGCTTTCAGACACCACCGCACCCGCAGAGGAGCTTCAGAACAAACTCGCAGCGCTCGAGCAGCTGCTTTTGGCATATGGACGCGTCGCCATCGGCTTTTCCGGCGGCGTCGACAGCAGCTTTTTGGCCGCCGTTTGCTCCCGCATCATGCCCGCCAACACCCTTCTCGTCCATCTCACCACGCCGCTCATCGGCACGCCCGAGCAGGCTTCGTTTGAGCGATCTGTTGACAGACAAGCCGATGAGGGCCCGCATTTTAAGCTTCCGGTGCTTAATCTTTCGGTTGACCAGCTCCAGCTTCCCCAGGTTGCCCGCAATGACGCCGACCGCTGCTATCACTGCAAGCGCGCCGGCTTCACCGCCATCGTCAACCACGCCAAGTCACTGGGTTTCCCCACCGTCATCGACGGCAGCAACGCGAGCGACCGCGGCGACTACCGCCCCGGCATGCGTGCCGCCGAGGAACTCGGCGTGCGCTCGCCTCTTATGGAGGTCGGCTTTACCAAGGAAGAGGAGCGCGAGCTGCTGCGCGCATGGGGCTATCCCGTCTGGAATCTGCCCGCCGGCGCCTGTCTCGCCACGCGAATCCCCACAGGCGAGGAGCTTACACGCGAGAAGGTCGACCTGATTCGCGCCTGCGAGGATTACCTGCACGACCTTGACCTTTCGCAGGTCCGCGCGCGCCTGGTCGGCGGCTGCATGCATATCGAAGCAGCCCCGTCCGACGTCGCCAAGATTGCCGCCCTCGGTGGCGCCCCAGTCGACGCCGAAGGCAAAACCCCGCTGCCCGCCGCCATAGAGTCCGCGCTGCGCGAGCTGGGCTGCACCCGCATCTCCCCCGAGGTCACCCCCTACATCCACGGAGCCATGAATCGATAAGCAACGCCCCAATAAGTTGCGGTGAAATAGTTCCTGTTTAACGGCTTTTTGCGCCCAAACAGGAACTATTCCACCGCAACTTCGTTGATAAACCTACCAAAAAGGGACAGGTTTATTTTGGCAGGTTTTATCTGGGGAAGCATCGCAAAACGCTCGTCTCTCTAAAACGCAACGCATCTCTCTAACTTTAGAGAGTTAAGTATCTTGTTTTAGAGAGATATTTAGAGAGATAACTAGAACCCGCTGGTAGACCACCTGAAGCTACCTCTCTAACCACCTTTCGCTTTAGAGAGACATTTAGAGAGACGGGCATGATCTCTCTAGCCTGCGACTTCCGCACCCCCCCCTCTGCAGCCCCAAGGGCAAATCCAGGAACTATTTCACCGCAACTTCCAAATGATCATTCGAAGCCGGTTGCCTTGAACCGTGAATCGGACTGCTCGCCACGAAATGGGCCTATTTACTACGTTTCGCTGGCCACCCTCGACCATGCCGAAAAACACGAAATTAAAACCGCAGGTAGACGGCTTGCCGATTTTCAGAAAACACGGCTATGGTCGACCGGTGCGGGTCAAACGTAGTAGATAGGCCGTTTTTGTGGCGCGACACCAGATCGGTCTTTTTGGACGGGACTTTTTGACTATTTGCGCCAGCCTAGTTGCCCAACTAGGCAAAAAAGCCCCGTCCCAAATTAGCTAATTCAGGTTGAGCATAAGTGAGCGAGCAGGTTCCGGGTGCGGCTAGGTGACGTGAAACAAGCGGGCGCTGACCTTTTGGTCGCGCCCGTGAAGTTGAACGTCAGATTGCCGTGCCCGGGGCCCGCGCAGCGCCAAGCAGTTACGCCGTTTGTAAAACGGCGTAACCCATAGGTTTATTTTGGCAGGTTTTATCTGGGGAAACATAGACAGGGCCGCAACGTCGCATGGCGTTGCGGCCCTTTTCCTTGGAGAAGGATCAATTGATTGAGCGGGCGGGTTACACCTAACCCTCGAGCCCGGCGTTAATAAGCTCCGCGATCTCGACGGGATCGGTGCTCGCGCGCACCTTGTCGCGGAAGCCGGCGTCCATCAGCATCACGGCAGCCTTTGAAAGCAGACGTAGATGCGTGGTTCCAGCTTCGCCGGCAGGCACGTACAGCGCAAGCGTGACATCGACGGGCACGCCGTCAAAGCTCGGCCACTCGACGGGCTCGGCCAGCTTGAGCACGGCAACGCCCGGCGCATGGATCGCGTCGCTCTTGGCATGCGGAACAGCAAACCCGGCGACAAGGCCAGTCTCGGCCTCGTTTTCGCGAGCAATAAAAGCCGCCTCTACAGCAGATGCGTCATCGGCAAAACCGAGCTCAACAGCCTGCTCAGACAGATAATGCAACGCGTCCTCGCGCGAGGCGGCGGCGTGGCCAATCGTCACTTGGTTGGCAGATACAAATCCCATGGAAAGCCCTCCCTACAACACGGACCTGACCGCGGCTTCGATGCCGTCGGCGTCCAAACCGTACTTATGCAGCAAGTCGACCGCAGGACCGGACTCGCCGTACACATCGCGCACGCCGACGCGGCGCATGGGCACCGGGTGCTGCTCTGTGAGCACCGAGGCAACGGCCTCGCCAAGACCGCCGACAATCGAATGCTCCTCTGCGGTGACCACGCGACCGGTCTTCTTGGCGCTGGCAACCACCAGACGCTCATCAAGCGGCTTGATCGTGTGCATGTTGATGACCTCGGCGTCGATGCCATCGGCAGCGAGCGCCTCGGCTGCCTCGAGCGCCTCGGCAACCATAAGGCCACACGCGACGATCGTGACATCGGAACCCTCGCGCACGACCACGCCGCGACCAATCTTGAACTCATAGTCCTCGTGATCGTTGATAACCGGCGTAGCCAGGCGGCCAAAACGCATGTAGACCGGGCCCTCAAACTCATAGGCGGCGCGCACGCAGGCGCGAGCCTCGATGTCATCGGCAGGAACGATCACCGTCATACCCGGAATCGTGCGCATGAGCGCGATGTCCTCGCAGCACTGATGCGTAGCGCCGTCCTCGCCCACCGAAATGCCGGCATGGGTGGCGCCAACCTTGACGTTGAGGTGCGGGTAGCCAATGGAATTGCGGACCTGCTCGTAGGCGCGACCAGCGGCAAACATCGCAAAGGTGCTCGCAAAAGCAACGCGGCCCGTGGTCGCGATGCCGGCGGCAAGACCCATCAGGTTGCTCTCGGCGATACCGGCATCGTAAAAGCGCTCAGGGTGGGCAGCCTTAAACTTACCCGTCTGCGTAGCGGCAGCCAGGTCGGCATCGAGCACTACAAAGTCATCGTGCTCATTGCCCAGCTCGACAAGTGCCTCGCCATAGCTAACGCGCGTGGCGACTTTCTTGACCTCTGCCATTAGAGCCCCTCTCCTGCTGCCGCGAGCTCGGCCATGGCCTGCTCAAACTGCTCGTCATTGGGCGCCTTGCCATGCCAGCCAACCTGGTTCTCCATAAAGGAGACGCCTTTGCCCTTCACCGTCTCGGCGATGATAGCGACGGGCGCGCCGGTCACCTCGCGGGCCTCGGCGAAAGCCGCCTCAATCTGCGCCATGTCGTTGCCATCGGCTAGCTCTATCACATGCCACTTAAAGGCGCGGAACTTGTCCGCGAGCGGCATGGCCGAGTTGACTTCATCGATCGTGCCGTCAATCTGCAAGCCGTTGTGGTCGACAACGACAACAAGATTGTCGAGCGCATGGTTGCCGGCAAACATGGCCGCCTCCCACACCTGGCCTTCCTCGCACTCACCGTCGCCCAGCAACGTGTAGACACGGTAGCTGTCGCCCCAGTGCTTAGCGGCAAGCGCCATTCCAACTGCAGCAGAGATGCCCTGACCGAGCGAGCCGGTGGACATATCGATGCCCGGGGTGTCGTTCATGTTGGGATGGCCCTGCAGTCGGCTGCCAATATGGCGGAGCGTCTCGAGCTCTTCGACGGGAAAATAGCCGCGATTTGCCAACACCGAATACAGTCCCGGTGCCGCGTGACCCTTGGAAAGCACAAAGCGATCGCGATCGGCCTTGTGAGGGTCGTCAGGATCGATATTCATTTCCTCAAAGTACAGATAGGTCATGATGTCGGCAGCACCGAGCGATCCACCCGGATGTCCCGACTTGGCCGCATGAACCGCAGTCACGACACCCTTCCTGACCTCATTGGCGACCTTCGCCAGCTCCTGGTTGGTCATACGAATTCCTCTCTTGAGAACAACCCCGGCACCGGATGACGCGATGCCGGGGCAATCCACTCGTTAAGCCTGAGCGACAACCTTCTGCCAGTCAGCCTCAAAAGAGGCAAGGCCCTGGTCGGTCAGCGGGTGATGCAGGCACTTCTTGAGAGCGGCCATGGGCACGGTCGCGATGTCGGCGCCAAGAAGAGCCGCCTGGGTCACGTGGTTGGGCGTGCGAACCGAAGCGGTGATAATCTCGACGGTGTCGTCGACGTTCTTACCGGTCCAGTCATAGTTCTTGATGCAGGTCACGACATTGTCGAGCTGCGAGATGCCGTCCTCGGCGATGTCGTCAAAGCGGCCGACAAACGGGCTGATGTAGCGGGCACCGGCGTTGGCGGCCATAAGGGCCTGCGTCGGCGAGAAGACGAGCGTCATGTTGACACGCACTCCCGCATCGGCCAGCGCGCGGCAGGCAGCGAGGCCGGCCTCGCAGACGGGGAGCTTGACCACGATGTTGGGGGCGAGGGCGGCAAGGCGCTTGCCCTCCTCGATCATGCCCTCGGCCGTGGTGGCGGTAGACTCGGCAGACACGGGCAGACCCTCGCAGAGCTCGGCGATCTTGAGCATATGGGGCTCAAAGTCTGCAAGCTTGCCGCCGGTCTTGGCGTACAGGGACGGGTTGGTGGTGACGCCGGCAAGGCAGCCCCAGCTCTTGGCCTCGGCGATCTCGTCAAGGTTGGCGGTATCGATAAAGAACTTCATGGTGAACCCCTTCAAAGGAAGCTAAAACTCAAAAGAATGGGACAAAGGGACTGCCCCTTTGTCCCATGTGCCGGGCCTGCAGCTGGGACATGCCCCAGGCCCGGCGTCGCGTAGGAAAAGCTACTTACTCGGCAAGAGCGGCCTCGATGCGGGTCGTGACGCCCTTGAGGTTAAGACCGACGACGTACTGCTTGATCGGGCGCTTGATGTGCTCGATGACAAAGCGCTTGCCGTCGATGTCCTGAGCGGCGAGGTTGCGGTAGAGCTTCTCGACCTGCTCCTTGACCTCAGGATCGTTGAACGCATAGTGACCGGAGACATCCAGGATCTTCAGGCTGAGCTCATCGTCGGCAAGGATGTCGTCGACCTGCAGGTTGACGTCGTCGCCAGTCATCCACTTGCGCCAGCGCTCGGTCTTGATAGCCTTGACCAGCAGGGTGTGATACAGGTCGGAGGGGTCAGCGCACAGACCGTTGTCGACCAAGATCTGCTCGGTGGCGCAGAGCTTGAGGTAGGCGCGGGTCTCCTCGGTGCCATACTGCGGAGCGACGTTGGAGGCGGTCACGTGTGCCGGGATATGCTCGAGCAGCGTCGCGTCGTCCAGATAGTCGGCGTTGTGCTCCTTCAGGCCCACGCCGTAGCGCTTAGCCATGTCGGCGAGCTCGCGGGCATTCTTGAAGTTGTAATGGCCGACCTGCTCGGTCCAACGGGTGAGCGTACCGGTCTGGCCGACGATAAAGGTGGGCATGGGGCAGCCGCGCTTCTCGAGCTCGGGCTGCAGCTGAGAAATGAACTCCTCGTACTTATCGGTAGAGGTCAAGCCGCCATTGGTCTCCTCGGTACCGACCTCATAGGCAACCTCGGGCAGGTTATGCTCGCGACGGTACTGCTCAAGGTAGTCGATAAGATCAATCGTGCGGCGAAGCACCACGTCGAGCGGAATAACCTTGCCGATCTGATAGGGGTCCTTGGTGGGGTCGACCATCAGCAGGTCAAAGCCTGCCTCCATGTCGGCGACGAAGGACTTGCGGGCGAGCTCCATGGCCTCGTCCTCGGGCAGGTGGGCGTTACGCTCCTCGTCGCGCTGCCACGGACCGCCGTGATCGCGGCACAGGTAGTACGGACCGGTGTAACCCACCTCGTCGGCAACCTTCTTGATGTCGGCGGCAAAGCGCGTCTGGTCCCAACCGTTGACGTAGCCGGCGCCCATCTCGTCCATATCGACCTGGTTGCGGCTGGCGATAAACATGGGCGGGAAATCCTCGTCCTTGGCAAGCTCGAACACGGCCTGAATCAGGTTGGGGCTCATGGGGCCAATGCCGACCATGGTTGCGTGATCGCCGCTATCCTGCAGCTTGAGCATGCCCTGAACGGCCTGACGGATGGTAAGGTTGGACATTTTGTTCTCCTTCTCCAGAGGATTTTTGACAAAAGTTCCCTGGGACCCAGATGTGGGCCCTATCAGTACGGATGGATTTTGTTGTGTAGGGGCGGTTGTGCGGAGTCAAATCCATCCCTCCGCACAACCGGAGTCCATAAAGGTTTACTTGGCCTGCTTATCGAGCGTGGGCTTCATGGCAATCAGGATTGCAGCGGCGACCACGGCGCCAATCACGATGTCCAGGCAGAACAGCGCGACGTTGTTGGTGGCAAGGGCGACGATAAAGCCACCGTGCGGGACGTAGCAGTCGATGCCCTGGAAGGCGGCAAGTGCCGCACCCACGGCAGAGCCGATGCAAATGCCGGGCAGGGTGTGACCGAGGTCCTTGACCGCGAAGGGGATAGCGCCCTCGGTAATACCGATGCAGCCCATGAACAGCGCGGAGATGCCCATCTGGCGGTCAGCGTCATCGAACTTGTTCTTGGCGATGAGCGCAGCGAGGCCACAGGCGATCGGGGGAACGGCGACGGCGACGCGGAACATACCGTTAGGACCGTAGATACCGGAGGCCATGATGGCCATGGTGAAGGTCGAGGCGGTCTTGTTGATGGGGCCACCCATATCGAAGGCGGTCATAACGCCAATGACCAGGCCCAGGACAACTGCGGAACCGCCCTGCAGGCTGCCGAGCACGCCGGTGAGCCAGTCCATCACAAAGCCAAGCGGCGTGGCCAGGATGTAGATATAGGCCATGCCCAGGACAAGCGAGGTCAGAATCGGGATGATCAGGATGGGCATGATGGTCTGGATGGTGTTGTTGACCTTCCAGGTCTTCATCCAGCGGACAAAGTAGCCGCAGATGACCGCCATGATCATGGCGCCCAAGAAGCCGGTCGAAACGCTGTTGCCGTTAGGGGTAACGACTGCGTTGTTGACCAGGTAGCCCAGGACAAAACCGGGGGCGAGCGCGGGCTTGCCGGCCATCGAGTAGGAGATGTATGCCGCAAGCACCGGGATCATCATGGAGATGCCGGCCATGCCGATGGTGTTAAGGCTCACCATCAGCGGGTTCGTAACCTCCATGCCGTTGGCGCCGGCGGTACCGGATGCCAGCGAGAAGGCAAGAAACACGCCGCCGATAACGACGATGGGGATAAAATAGGAAACGCCGGTATTGAATGCATTGAGCAGCGTCTTGCCAGGATCGGCAAAGATAGACTGCTTGGACGCCGGTGTCGGGGCCTGCGGGGCAGCGGAGACGGCCTTCTTCTCTGCCTTGGCCTCGGCCTTGGGCGCGTCAACGGCGCCACCCGTCGCCTTGATGATCTCAATGGCCTGGTCGATGATCTTTACCGGATCGGCGATTACATCCGAGGTGCCGACCTTCAGGAACTTGCCCTCGGCCATCTTCTGCTCAAAACGGTCCTCGTTCTCGACACCCACGTCGACGGACTCCAGGACCAGGTCGGCGGAGTCCACGTCTTCCTGCGTGAGCTCATTCTCGATACCCAGGCCACCCTGAGCCTCGACCTTGCACTCGATGCCACGGGCGGCGCATTCATCCTGAATCGCCTTCTGGGCCATATACGTGTGGGCAATACCCACAGTACAGGCGGCAACGCCTACGATCTTCATTGCTTCCCTCTTTTCATAGAGTTGCGTGCGCAAGACACCGTTTGCGGAGGCCTCCGGAGCATCCCCTGCCGTTTGGACTTGCTGTCTTTTCGACAAGAACAATATAGGTGCTCGTTTTTCTTAATGCCAGCTTATTTCGGTAAACGCGCAGGTCAGAGCGTTGGTTATGCGATTTAGTTATGCGTTTAACCAAAAATGAATCCTGCGATTTTGCCCTCGATTTCAAAAGTCAAGAAGTATTTGATTTTCTCGGTAGACGGCAGATGCGCATGCCGGTCACAAATTTCGACCCCACCCGTATGCCGCATTTGTTGCATACTCATATGAAAGGAAAAAGCCGCTCACCGAAGCGTATCCTTCACCAAGACTCAAAGTCATCATGTTGGAAAATGCTCATCTGTCGGAAGGAGTCGCTGTGGCAAAACAGCGCGTTACGATCGCAGACGTCGCTCGAGAGGCGGGAACCTCGACGGCAAGCGTCTCGTATTACCTCAACGACAAACGAGAAAAGCTTAGCGAGAAGACGCAGAACAAAATCGCGCGCGTCATTAAGGAACTTGGATACGTTCCCAACGCCCAAGCGCAGACGCTCACCGGAAAGCAAACCCACGTCATCGCCATCATCATTTTGGATAACACCAACAAGTGGGCGGGCCTCGTCCTCAACGGCATGGAACAGGTCATGCTCCCCGCGGGCTACCAGACGGTCGTTTGCACGAGCAACTTCGACCCCGACACCGAGCTCATGTACGTCGACAAGATGCTCTCGCTGGGCGTCGATGGCTTTATCATCCAACCCACGGCAAATTTCAAAGCCGTCCACGACCGCATCAGGCGCGCCGGCAAGCCCGTCGTCTTTTTTGACGCGGCCATCTACAGCCCGGGCACGAGCTGGATCAAGACCAACCTCTACGAC
This sequence comes from uncultured Collinsella sp., assembly GCA_937995345.1. Lineage (GTDB taxonomy): Bacteria > Actinomycetota > Coriobacteriia > Coriobacteriales > Coriobacteriaceae > Collinsella. The sequence continues at coordinate 122,767 of CALKKS010000015.1, forward strand.
GGCGTGTACAATGCCACGCAGGCACTTCTCGACGCCGGCTACGAGGACTTTTTCTCCATTGCCGCCAATATGACCGAAATGCGCACCCGCATGGAGCGTTTCCAGGGATATGCCGAGGCACTGGCCGCGAATGGGCAGCTCTACAAAGCCATCCCCATCGACCACAACAAGCCGTCAATCAACGAGCTCACCGAATACTTTAAATACAAGTTCAACCCCGCCAAGCGCACGCTCATCTTCGTGCAAAACCAATGGGCACTTCCGCGCGTCTATAAGGCGCTTCAGCCCATGGTCCATCTGCTCCCACAGCAAATCGGCCTTTTGGGACTCAACTGCGAAGACTGGACCAACCTCACCACGCCGACCGTCTCCACCATCATCGAGCCCGTCGACCAGGAAGGTCGCGAAGCAGCCGAGATGCTCCTCGCCCTACTTGACGGCAGCAGCGAACCCGGCGAGCAGCGTATTCTCGAGTGCAAACTCAATTGGCTCGATTCCACCTCGATCTAGCCATACGCCAAATATGAAGCAAATGAATCAGTAGTGTTTGTCCCAAATCTTGAGTATTTGTTCGGCGGAGCGACCTCTGCCGGCTCCTGCTAGACTGGTAGATTCCCAACCGTCTAGCCAGGAGCCTCAATGTCGCGCAAGTCCGCCTACAAGCAAGTACTTTCCATCGGCACCGCCGTGGTGCTGGGGTTTGCGCTGTTCACAGGGTCGCTCGACGGAGCGCCCAAGCTGCTCTCGCCGCAAAGCGATGAGCAGGCGGCTGCTCTGGCCGAGAAGCAAAGCGAGAGCCCCAACCGCACCGACGACGAAGCGGACTTGGTCGCCCGGCTCGAATCGGGAACAGCGAGCTCCACGGACTCCGAAGATGATCAGGACTCCGGCGATGGCTCTGAATCCGCCACGACCGACACCGCTGACGATGCCTCTTCAAACGTCACCCCCATCGACGAGGTCGAAAACCCCGATCTCGACCGCGCCCGCGGCGTATATCTCAGCAGCATTCCCGACTACGCCGGCAACCCCTATGTCGCCCTGCGCGCCGACAGCACGCACCCGTTGGGCACGCCATCATTCACGCTCGACGAATACGAGCGAGCTACCGAAGAGGGCTGCTTTAAGAAGTTCTCCAAGCTCGATAGCCTGGGCCGCACCCGCAAGGCACTCGCCTGCGTGGGTCCCGAATCGCTCGGTCAGGGCAAGCGCGGCGATATCTCGCGTATCCATCCCGCCGGGTGGCACCAGCAGCGCTACGACTTTATTCCGGGTCAGAGCCTCTACAACCGCTGCCACCTTATCGCCTGGTCGCTCTGCGGCGAAAACGCCAACCGCAAGAATCTGCTCACCGGCACGCGCTATCTCAACGAAACGGGCATGCTGCCGTTTGAAGAGCAGATCCTCGACTACATCCACGACACAGGCAACCATGTGCTCTACCGCGTCACGCCTATGTATAACGAAGAGGAGCTCGTCTGCCGCGGCGTGCGCCTTGAGGCGCAATCGGTCGAGGACCACGGCAAGACCCTCTGCTTCCACGTATATTGCTACAATCTGCAGCCGCACGTGCAGATCGACTACGCCACCGGCCGCAATCAGGCCTCGGGGGACTAGGGCCGACCAAGCTGCCCCAAAACCTAAAATGATCCGTTTTCCTCCGTCCCCCAGGGATCAAAAAGGGCCGCCCTGGATTGCCCAGAGCGGCCCTTGCATCGGCATGCATGTTGCGGGCAACGCCACGCGCTACTTGGCGCGGCCCTCCTCATAGCGCTCGACCAGCTTGGCCTGAACGTCATAGGGAACCTGCTCGTAGCCGGCGGGCTTCATGGTAAAGTCGCCCGTGCCGCGCGTGATGGAGCGCAGGCGCGTCGAGTAATCCGTCAGCTCGGCGAGCGGGGCCTGGGCGATGACCACGGTGTCGCCGCGCTCATCGGTCTCCATGCCCGTCACGCGACCGCGCGAGGCCGAGATGTCGCCCATCACGGCGCCGGCGTAGCTCTCGGGGATCGTCACCGTGATTTCCTCGATGGGCTCCAGTACCACCGGATCGGCATCGGCGCACGCCTTGCGCAGGCCGATGCGAGCCGCCGCGCGAAACGCCATCTCGTTGGAGTCGACACTGTGATACGAGCCGTCATACACCGCGACGCGAATGCCCGTGAGCGGATAACCGGCAATAATACCGTCCTTCATGGTCTCCTGGACGCCCTTGTCCACGGCGGGGATGAGCGAGCGCGGGATGCGGCCACCCACAACCTCGTCAACAAACTCATAGCCGTCGCTCGTGCCGTCGGGCCCAATGAGCGGCTCCACGCGCAGCCAGCAGTCGCCGTACTGACCGGCGCCGCCGGTCTGCTTCTTGTGGCGACCCTGGGCGCTTGCCGTGCGGCGGATGGTCTCGCGATACGGAATGCGGATCGGCACGCTTTTGGCCACGACCTTGGTGCGATCCTCCAAACGGTTGAGCAGCACCGAAACCTGCGCCTCGCCCACGGCGGAGATGATAGTCTGGCCCGTCTCCTCGTCACGGTCGATGCTCATGGTCGGATCGGCCTTGCAAGCCTTCTCGATAAACGTGTAGAGCTTCTCTTCGTCGCCGCGATTCTCGGCCTCGATGGCAATGCGGTACTGCGAGTTGGGGAACTTAAACGCCGCTGCCTCGACCTTACCGGTAATGGAGAGCGTGTCACCCGTCTCTGCCGCCAACTTGGGCGCCACGATAATGTCGCCGGCATAGGCGTGACCGACCTCGGTCATGTCGCGGCCGCACATCACATACAGGTGAGCCAGACGATCGCTCTTGCGGGTACGCGCGTTGACCAGCTCGAGGCCCGGCTCAAGCGTACCCGTCAGCACCTTGATAAAGCTGATACGGCCCTGCTGCGGGTCGGCCAGGGTCTTAAACACAAACGCCACCGGACGGTCATCGTCGCTCGAGATCTTAAGCGAGTCGCCATCGATGAGCGGCATCTCGCCGTAGTCAGTCGGCGCCGGGAAGTACGTGGCGATGTCGTCCATCAGCGAGTTGACGCCCTGCTCCTTAATGCAATCGCCCGCAAAGACCGGCACAAAGATGCGCTCAGCGATCGCTTTGGACAGCAGGCCCTCAAGCTCCTCCTGCGTCAGCGTCTCCTCGCCTTCCAGGTACTTCATCATCAGCTCATCGTCGGCCTCGGCCACCAACTCGCACAGATGGTCATGGGCCTCCTCGGCCTGGGCACGATACTCCTCGGGAATCTCCGACTCAACGGCTTCGGTGCCGTTGCAATGGCGCGCCTTCATGCGCACCAGGTCGATAATGCCGTCAAAGTCTTCGCCCTCGCCCCAGGGAAGAGTCACGGCGCCCAGTCGCGTACCAAAGCGCTCCTGCAGCAGGTCCATGGTGGTCGCAAAGCTGGCCTCGGAGCGCGACAGGCGGTTTACGAATACCGCACGCGCCAGACGCAGGTCCTCGGCGGCATACCAGAGCTTAACCGTCGTCGGCTGCGGGCCGGCCTCGGCGTCGACCACAAACAGCGCCGTCTCGCAGACGCTCATCGCGGCAAAGGCGTCGCCGATAAAATCGGGGTAGCACGGGGCATCGAGCACGTTGATGCGGGCGCCCTTCCAGTCGATCGGCGCGATGGTCGTCGAGATGGAAAACGCACGCTTAACCTCTTCGGGGTCATAGTCGAGCGTGGGCTTGGTGCCGTCGTGGCCGCCCAGGCGGGCGGTCTTGCCAGAAAGGTGGAGCATGGCCTCGGCGAGTGAAGTCTTGCCCACCCCGCCTTGGCCTACGAGCACCACGTTCCTTACGTTGCCGGTCTTGGGAGCACCCATGATGACCTCCTTGCAGGGTCGCGCGCGATGCGCGACGCCAACGGGGAGAGTTCGCGGTCGGTGCCGTCCCGGGAGCAGCATGGTCGGCAGCCGAGCCGACTCACCCTCCAAATGTCCTATGCCACCACCCTACCCTTGCAGCCGCCTGTCCATGCAGACCTTTCGGCACGCGTATGGATACGGGCGGCGAGAGGAGAAAGCGGGCATGGAAGGCGATTGTTGGGCCCCACCGATGCGAATAAAAACCGCCGCAGACCAAAAGACCTGCGGCGGTTTCGCCTCAATTAATAGCTGAGCCTATCCCTCGATACGACTCAAGAACTCACGGGTGCGCTGCTCGCGCGGACGATCGATGACCTGCTCGGCAGGACCCTCCTCGACAATACGACCGCCATCCATAAAGGCCACGCGGTCGGCAACATCGCGCGCAAACTGCATTGCGTGGGTCACGATCACCATCGTCATGTTCTGCGCAGCCAGATCCTTGATGACGCGCAGCACCTCGGCCGTCAGCTCTGGATCGAGTGCCGAGGTCGGCTCATCAAAGAACAAGATTTCCGGATCGAGCGCCAGGGCGCGGGCAATACTCACGCGCTGCTGCTGACCGCCCGAAAGCTCGCAGGGCACCTTGTTCTCGTTACCCGTAAGTCCCATCTGTGCAATAAGCTCGTGTGCGCGGGCTTCCGCCTGCTCGCGCGGGCGCTTAAGCACGCGGATCGGCGCATCGGTGATGTTTTTCATCACGGTATAGTGCGGGAACAGATTGTAGTTCTGAAACACCAGACCAAACCGCGAGCGCGCCTGTTTAGGCACATCGCCCTTTGCGTACACCGCGCCCGAACCCGCATCCGTCGCGACGGCAAGGTCGCCAAACGAGAGCGAGCCACCGTCGAGCGTCTCGAGCAGCGTGGCACAGCGCAGCAGCGTGGACTTACCGCCGCCCGAAGGCCCGATAATCGCCACGACCTCGCCACGCTTTACCTCGAGCGAGATATCCTTGAGCACCTCATTGCCGCCAAACGCCTTGCGCGCGTTCGCCATATTCATTACCGTTCCGGACACGGGAACCTCCATGTGTTTGAAAAGCACGACGGAACAGGCTAGTCGTGGTAGTAGTCAAGTCGCTTTTCGGCAGCGCCCAGCAGCATCTCGACGACGAAGTTAAAGATCCAGTAAATCAGTGCCGCGATTGCAAACGGCACCATGCTCACCTGCGAGGCGACCAGCGCCTTGGCCGTCGAGAACATCTCGCCCACGCCGATGGCGAACGCCAGCGACGTGTCCTTGACCAGCGTGATGATCTCGTTGCCGATCGCCGGCAAAATGCGCTTGGCGACCTGCGGCATCACGATATACAGAAACGTCTGCATGCGCGAGTAGCCCAGCACCTCGGCAGCCTCGTATTGACCACGCGGAATGGACTGCAGGCCCGAGCGATAGATCTCGGCAAAGTAACCGGCGTAGTTGATGATGAATGCCACGACACACGCCGTCCACTTGGAATCGGGCGTGAGCGAAATGCCAAACACGTAGTACGGGGCAAAGTAGATGGCAAACATCTGCAGCATGAGCGGCGTACCGCGCATGACCGAAATGTAGATGCGCGCAATCCAGCGGAGCGGCGCAATTTTGCTCATGCGCATAAACGCCACGGGGATTCCCAGCGGAATCGACCCGAGCAGCGTTAGCACAAACAGCTGCAAGCTGACCAAGAATCCCTGGCCAAGCATTTGCATCATGACCTGAATAGACAACCTATGCTCTCTTTCGAAGCAACGGAACAGCGAATCTTATTTGAAATAGGCACAGTGCCCAAGATTGCGAGCGACAAGCCCGACGAAGCGTACTTTGGTACGCGAGGAGGGTTGGAGCCGCAAGGTTGGGTGCTGCGGCTATTTCAAAACCCAGTTGTCGAAGGAAAGACCATAGCTCGCGTACTTGTCGCACAGGTCCTTGACCGTCCCATCCTCGTAGAGTGCCTTGAGCGACTCGGTCACGGCATCGGCAGACTTGGTGTCGCCCTTCTTAAAGCCAACGGCGTAGTGCTCGCTGGACAGCGGCTTGGCGAGCTGCGTATAGGCATCGGGCTTTGCGGCAAGCTGATATTGAGCGATCGAGAGGTCACAGGCAACGGCATCGACCGCACCGCTCTCAAGCTGCATAAACGCCGTGTTGTACTCACCGATGGTATCGAGCGTGGCAAACGTCGCGGCCAGATCCTTCTGGTCGCCCTCGAGCACATCCTGTGCGGCGGAATCGGTCTGGGTAATCACGGTCTTGCCGGCAAGATCGTCCCAGCTCTTGATACCCGCGTCCTTCTTGACCACGAGCACCTGCTCGTTGAGCATGTAAGGCTCGGAGAACGTGTAGTCGTCCTCGCGGCCCTCCATGGTAAAGCCGTTCCAGATGCAGTTGATGGCACCCGAGCTGAGCAGCGTGTCCTTGGCATCCCAGTCGATAGCCTCATACTCAACGTCCCAGCCCTGCTTGTCGGCAACGGCCTTGGCAAGGTCGAGGTCAAAGCCGGTGTACTCGCCATCGTCGCCCACAAAGCCATACGGAGGATAGGACTTGTCAAAGCCCACGACGAGCTTCTTGGACTCCGCAGCGCCCTTCACATCCTTGGCCGCGGCAGAGCCAGCAGCGGAGCCCTTGCCGGCACCGCCGCCGCAGCCGACAAGACCAAGGCCAAGCACCGTGGCAAGCGAGCCGGCTAGACCAACAAAGTGACGACGAGACATATCGGCATTCATGGTATTCCCCCTTGATAGCACTTTAGTTAGGTAAAGTGAGTCATGTAACGTTCAGAATCATACACTTTAGCGTGATGGAGCACAAGGTTGGCGCGCCCGGAATGCCGGCGGCCGTCGCGGTATTTAATTTGCTGCTCTACAGTCCTGCTCACGACGGAGAGCACATTAAGTGCTCTCCTGTTCGTGCGGAACTCGCGACAAATTAAATACCGCGACGGCCGCCGGCATTCCGGGAGACAACGTGCTCGGGGTCTGAAATAGCTCCCCCTCCAAACGAGCACTTTAGATGCACGGTACAATGCTTGTGGCTTTTAATTCATACATTAGTGGGGTTATTGATGGCAGAATCTCGTGCGGAGCGTAAGGCCCGGCGTGCTTTGATCCAGGCGGCTGAGGGGTCGGAGGAGACGATATCTTCTAAGAAATCTAAGTCGTCTAAGGATGCGAAGGGTAAATCTAACAAGGGCAAGGCAAAGGGTAAGCGTTCTGGTGCTCGTCAGGCTGGAACCAAAGATTTCGAAGCTCGCTCTAAGCGTTCTTATAAAGACTCGGCCAAGCCTACTCGTAAAACTGTGGACCCCAAGTCTCCCTGTTCGATCATGAAATCTTGCGGTGGGTGCACGGCGCTCAATCGTCCTTATAAGAAGCAATTGGCGGCCAAGCAGGCTGCTATGGAGGAGCTGTTTGCCGAGCTCTGCGAGCGTGAGGGTATCGCCGTTGATCCTATTCGCGGTATGGGCGTCACCCTGGGCGACCCGGGTAAATATCCTGCGCCGCGTGGCTTTCGTCATAAAGCTGCCACTCCCTTTGCTCCCGGTAAGGAGGGCACTGTCCGTTGCGGTTTCTTTGTGCGCGGCACGCACAAAATCGTCGCCGTACCCGAGTGTCCTGTCGAGGCGCCGGGTGCCCGTCAGATTCTCAACGGTATCGCACGCGAAGCTGAGCGGCTGCATATTCCCGCCTTTAATGAGGACAAGCATCTTGGCTTGCTTCGCTATGCCGTCGTTCGCTGTGGCTGGCGCACCGACCAGATCATGGTCACCCTTGTGACCGCCCAGCGTGACTTACCGCATGCGCAGGAGTTCTTTAATGCCGTCGCGGCGCTCGATCCGCATATCGTCACCGTTGCCCAAAATATCAATGGCCGTCCCGGTAACGCCATCTTGGGTGAGGAGACTCGTATTGTCTATGGCGCCGAATGCATGCGCGACCAGCTGCTCGGTTGCGAATTCGATATCTCCCCTACCGCGTTCTATCAGACCAATCCGCAGCAGACCGAGCTGCTCTATCAGCTCGCGATTGACGGCATGAATTTGCAGCAGAGCGACGTACTCATGGACGCTTACTGCGGCAGCGGCACCATCGGTCTGTGCGCCGCGAAGGATGCCCAGGACAGGGGCGTCGGCATTATGCTGCTTGGCGTGGAGCGCAACCCGGCGGGCATTGCCGACGCACGTCGCAATGCCGAGCTCAACGGCCTCACCCGCAGCGCTTGGTTTATGGCCGACGACGCCACCGATTACATCCTGGACGCTGCCGATAACAACGAGCGCGTTGACGTTCTCTCCATCGACCCGCCGCGCGCCGGCTCCACGCCCGAGTTTCTTGAGGCCGCCTGCGCACTTAAGCCGCGCCGTATCACCTATATCAGCTGCAATCCCACCACCCAGGAGCGCGACCTACACCAGCTCCTCGACGGTGGCTATCGCCTGCTCAAGATCACGCCGGTCGACATGTTCCCTCATACCGACCACACCGAGACTGTCGCGGTCCTCGAGCGCCGCTAATCCACCCCGGTAGATTTTTGGGACAAGAAGGGGGCAGCCCGTCTGGACCGCCCCCCTTCACTTGGTTTATGAACGCCGCTACATGCCCTTGCGCAGGTCGCAGACGCCGGCTGCCGCCATCTCGCGAAGCAGCGTCTCGCGGTCGCGTGTCACGATCAAATCCAGCGGGAAATGAATCTCGTCGAGCATCTTGCGGGCATGATCGAGCTTGCCAATGGCCATGCCAATGTGCGCATCGGTCGACACGCCAATACCCACGCCCAACTCGGCGCAGCGCTCGGCGATCTTGCGGCACACGTCCCAATGCCCAGCATCGTTGCCATGCTCAAGACTATGGTTATTGATCTCGATAATCTTGTGCTTGGCCTTGGCCGCCAGCAGTACCTCATCGATATCAAACGGCACGCCCGAACGACCCGTATGCCCAAGCATGAATACCTTGGGGTGCTCCAGGGCATTGATGTACATCTGGGTCGCCTGGGCGAGCGTCGCGCCTTCGGCAAACTGCGGGTTATGCACGCTTGCCACCAAATAATCCAAATTACGCGTCACCAAATCGAACAGTGAATGCTGGTGACTGTACGAATCGCCGGCGATATCGAGCGAAACGGGAATGTCCTCGCCAAACAAGCTGCCGTCCAGCGAAACGATATCGGCCTCGGCGCCGCGAAGCACCAGCACGCCGCTCCAAATGCGCGGCCAGATATCCTGGTTAATAAAGAATTGGAAACTGCGCAGGTCATTGGGACAAGGCGTAACCATCGAGCTTAAATGATCGGCGGAACCGAGCACCTGAAGGCCGCGCTCTGCCGCCCAATAGATGTTCTCCTCGATGGTTGAGTACGCATGCGCAGAGAACATCGTATGAGTATGAATATCACAAGAAAGAAGGTAGGGCATCGGGTCTCCTTATCCAGTATGGCCGTCGCGTATATTCATTGTACGCATAGCTTTCGGCAGTCGTAAAACTGCTTCATCCCAATCACACAACGGCATAGACAACGGGGTCTGGCCTAGCACCAAACCCCGTTTCACGTAAACATTGTAAGCAGAGCGCTTTACTTTCGACGATATTCGTCGGCCAGTTGCTTCCAGGCAGGCAACGAATTGACGATGGTCTCGTAGCTCACACAGTAGCCAAGGCGGAACCAGCCCGGCATGCCAAAGCTATCCGAAGGCACCGCGAGCAGCTCATACTTCTTCGCGCGCTCGCAGAAAGCGTTCGCATCGGGCTCCAGCGCCTTCACCCACAGGTAGAATGCACCATCCGGCTCAACATAGGTGTAGCCGTACTCCGCCAGTGCATCGGTAAGCGCCGTGCGGTTGCGCGCATAGGCCTCGACATCGCTCGGTTCATCGATGCAATCGATAATCACGCGCTGGAAGAGCGCCGGAGCGCACACGAAGCCCAGCGTACGGGCGGCACCGGCAACGGCGGGCATGAGACGAGCTGCCTGAGGATTCGTATTGGGAACCAGGATCCACCCCACGCGCTCGCCCGGTAGCGAAAGCGACTTGGAATACGAGTAGCACACGATGGTGTGCTCGTAGATCGAAGGCACCCAAGGCACCTCGGCGCCATAGACAATCTCGCGATACGGCTCATCCGAGATAAGCATAATCGGATTCTCTGGATCGCGCTTGGCGTTGACCTCACGTAAAACATTGGCCAGCTGCGTCAGTGTATCGCGCGTATACACGGCACCGGTCGGGTTGTTGGGTGAGTCGACAATGACGGCAGCCGTCTTGTCGGTAATCGCCTTGAGCACGTTATCCACGCTCAGCTGGAACGTATCTACATCGGCGAGCGCCTCGACACACGTACAGCCGGCCTTCTCAATCCACACGCGATACTCCGGGAAGTACGGGGCGATAACAATGACCTCGTCACCCGGGTTCGTAACGGCATTGAGCGTGCAGGTGAGCGAAGCCGCCGCACCCACGGTCATAAAAACATCCTTGCCCTCATAGCTCGTACCGAAGCGACGGTTAAGAGACTCAGCCACGGCGGTACGGCACTGCGGCAGGCCCGGAGCGGGTGTGTATCCGTGCAGCTGCTCGCTCGGCAGTTCAAGCGCCTTTTTAATGGACTCCGCGACGGCGACGGGAGCAGGAACGCTCGGGTTGCCCAGCGAAAAATCGAACACGTTTTCCGCGCCGATTTGCGCCTTGCGCTCAAGGCCATAGCTAAAAATCTCGCGGATGATGGAGCTCTCCGCACCGCGAGCATACATAGTTTCGTTGATCATCTGTTCCCCTTTCGCATAGGCGCTATTGTACGCTTTAGTCGAGCAAAGTGCCGCAGCAATGTTGATTGGGGACAGACTTAAATGCGTGAAAACGCTCATTTAAGTCTGTCCCCAATCAACATATCGCTCAAAAGAAAGAGCCTCCACAGGTTTCCCCGCAGAGGCTTTCGCTACAAGAACTATTTGTCGGCGTCGGTGTTGCCGTCAGCGTTGACAGCATTGCCATCACCGGCATCATCGGATGCGGCTTCGGCATCCTCCTGCATGGCCGCCTGCGCAAAGGCCGCAGCATCAGCCGCAAGCTCCTCCTCGCTCATGCGAGGCGAGCGCTTCTTGGTCGGCATGCCGGCCGCCTTGGCGTTGCGCTCCTCCTTGGCCGCCAGGATATCGCCCTCGCGCTCAAGGTAGGCATCCCACTCGTTGTCGAGCAGGGCGTTCACGGCGTCACCTTCGACGGTCTCGCGCTCAAGCAGCACCTTGGCCATCAGGTCGAGCTGATCGCGACGGGCATCCAGGATCTCGACCGCACGACGATGGGCCTCACGCATAATGCGCTGAACCTCGATATCGATGCGGCGCGCCGTCTCCTCGGAGTAATCCTGGTGATCGGCGTAATCGCGACCAAGGAATACCTGATGCTGCGCCTCACCAAACACTTGCGTACCCAGTTCCTCGCTCATGCCCAGGCGCGTGACCATCTCGCGCGCCATCTTGGTCGCGCGCTCCAGATCGTTGCTCGCGCCCGACGTGATGTCGTCGCACATGAGTTCCTCGGCAACGCGACCGCCCAAAAACACGGCAAGCTCGTCGAGCATCTCGTTCTTGGTCTTGAGGAAGTGGTCCTCCTGCGGAAGCTGCAGCGTGTAGCCCAGGGCCTGACCGCGGCTGACGATCGAGATCTTATGAACCGGATCGGAATGCTCCAGGATGTGGCCCACCAGGGCGTGACCGCTCTCGTGGTAGGCAATCGTGGTGCGCTCGGCTTCGGTCATCACACGACCCTTGCGCTGCGGACCGGCAATCACGCGCTCCATCGACTCCTCGACCTCGTCCATCGAGATCACGGAACGATGGCGGCGGGCAGCCAGCAGCGCAGACTCGTTGAGCAGATTTGCCAGATCGGCGCCGGTGAAGCCAACGGTCATCTGGGCGAGCTTCTCAAACTTCACGTCCTCGTCCATCGGCTTGTTCTCAGCATGCACGCGCAAGATCTGCTCGCGGCCCTTCACGTCCGGACGGTCGACCGTAACCTGACGGTCAAAACGGCCGGGGCGCAGCAATGCCGGGTCCAGAATATCGGGGCGGTTGGTCGCGGCGATCAGGATGACCGACTCGCTTTCCTCAAAACCGTCCATCTCGACCAGCAGCTGGTTGAGCGTTTGCTCGCGCTCGTCGTGACCGCCGCCCAAGCCAGCTCCGCGCTGACGTCCCACGGCATCGATCTCGTCAATAAAGATGATTGACGGAGCCTGAGACTTGGCCTCCTTAAAAAGGTCGCGCACGCGGCTGGCGCCGACACCCACGAACATCTCGACAAAGTCGGAACCCGAGATGCTAAAGAACGGCACGCCCGCCTCGCCGGCAACGGCCTTGGCCAGCAGGGTTTTACCGGTACCCGGAGGGCCAACCAGCAACACGCCGCGCGGAATCTTGGCGCCCAGCTTGCGATAGCGGTCCGGATCGCTCAAAAAGTCGCGAATCTCCTCGAGCTCCTCGACTGCCTCATCCACACCGGCAACATCCTCAAACTTGACCTTGGGGCGCGTTGCCTCGTTGGTCTTGGCGTTGGTCTTGCCAAACTGCATGTTCCTGTTGTTGGCGCCCATCATCTGGCGCATAAAGTAGAACATGATGGCGATCAGGGCGATCGTCGGAAGCACGCTCATCGCCAAGTCGCCCCAAAAATCGGGGTCATTGGTGTTGACGATGTACTTGGTATCGGGGTGCTCCGCCATAAGCTCGGCAAGCGAATCGGAGCCGACATAGGTCGAGGAGAAGCTCTTGAGCTCGCTCGTGTCACCCTTGTCCTTTTTCGTCTTCCAGTAATGACCCGCCACGCTTCCGTCTTGAACCGTATAGGTCAAATCTTCGACGCGATCCTGCTTAATGGCGTTGACCATCTCGCTCGTCGCGAGCTTTACGGTATTGCTGGAATTGGCAAAGCCGGAGCCCATGTTAAAGAAGGCGTAGCCCAGAAGCGCGCAAGCCAAAATAAAATACAGCCAGCCCGTACGCGTGGGCTTCTTGCCTCCGGGCATCCCCGGGATCTTAGGCTCCCGGGGAGTCTGGGAATTGTTATCGTTACGGTCGTCGGGCATCTTACGAATAAACCTCCGGTTTCAAAATGCCCAGATACGGAAGGTTACGATAGCGCTCGGCATAGTCGAGGCCGTAGCCCACCACAAAGGCATCGGGGCAATGGGTTCCAACATACTTGGGCGTGACGGCCGAGGTACGGTCCTCAACGTCCTTCCACAGGAAGGCGGCAACCTCCAGCGAAGCGGGCTTGCGGCTCTCGAGGTTCTTCATCAGATACTTGAGCGTCAGGCCCGAGTCCAGAATGTCCTCGACGATCAGCACGTCGCGACCGCGGATGTCGATATCCAGGTCCTTAATGATACGCACGATGCCCGAGGACTTCACACCGTCGCCATAGCTCGAAACAGCCATGAAATCGATGTTGGTCGGCAGCTCGATCTTGCGCATCAGGTCGCCCATAAAGACCACGGCGCCGCGCAGGACCGCAATCAGCACCAGATCCTTACCCGCGTAGTCGCGAGTAATCTGCTCGCCTAGGCGAGAGACGATACCGTCGATATCCTCCTGCGTAAACAGAACCTTCTCGATATCCGGATGTTGAGAAGCCATGACAACCCTTTCTTGTGCTTATCGCCCACGCACCGCCGCATGGACGCGAACTACACATTCTAGCAGCGCACGGGGTATATTTACCAGCACGTGCGCCATCAGCGCGGGAATACCGTCAACGTCGCACAGAATAGCTGGCGCGAAGCGCTATTCCGCATCGACCACACGAAGCAGATATGCCACGCGCGTTGCGGCCGTGCATTTAAAACGCTCGTCCGCGCGAACGCCCGCGACCCATACTACGGCACCTCCCGGAGCCGTTCTTACCACGGGTACGCCAGAGCGGTCTGAAACAGGAATGCGCGCCTCGTTTAACAGGTCTGACACTTTCTTGCTTCGGCCGTTCATCCCCAACGGGCACATCACGTCTCCCGGCACAGGGCTATCCACCCACAGGCGCGCCGATCGTGCCTCGGTGGGAATCTCCCCGCGCGAGCCGGCTAACATCCGCTCGCTATCGCGGTCGGCAAACCCCAGGGCCGCCGCATCCACCAAGGCCGCAACCTTTCCGGCAGCAGCAAGCTCGCGGGCACGGTGCACGATATCGCACCCCGGCTCCACAGCCATCGGCTCCGCTGTCAGCATATGCCCCGCCCCCAGCGGCAGACGACCGGGAACGGAGATCCAATCGGCCACTAAACCCTCGCGCGCCGCCGGGGCCTTGAACGCCAGCGTGCCAAACTCCACACGGGCATCAATTCCCGCAGGAAGCGTAACCGAGCCCGAGCCCGCAGCGACACAGGCGAGCACGCGCTCCACATGCCGCATCTCGGGACGAGCGTCGGGGTCGATACGCTTAATTGCCAGTCGCACCATGCGCCGAGCAATCACTACCTCGGCCGCGGCCAGTCGGCGAGCGTCGAGGATCAGCGCACCCGCCGCCTCCTTACGCAGGCAGCTTCGAAACGCCTGTGCGGAAAGCTGGGAAAGAAAGGCATCCTCATCGCCTAAGATCTCGCAGGCGGCGCCAATCGTCTTGCAGACGCTCGCGTTGCGCTGCGCTACCACCGGCATTACTCGATGGCGCACGTAGTTACGCAAGTACGACACGTCCTCGTTGCTCTCGTCCTCTCGCCACGGCTGACCATGTACCTGCAAATAGCCAACGAGCTCATCATGAGTCAGGTCGAGCAAGGGACGCACCACGATATTCCTCCGGCGAGGAATGCTCGATAGGCCAGCGGGCCCCGAACCCTTAATCGCGTTCATCAAAAACGTTTCCGCGCGATCCGAAGACGTGTGCGCAGTGCAGATACGAGCCGCCGTCCGCGGTGCCCCCGTCTGGGCGCAGAGCTCGCGAACATACCTTCGCGCCGCGGCATAGCGCACCTCGCGGGCAGCCGCCTCGATATTGCCCGATTCATCATCAAAATAGGCATGCTCAACACACAGCGGCAAGCCATATTGTGCGCATAGGCCGCGCACAAAGGCCTCGTCGCCATCGGATGCCTCGCCGCGCAGATGATGGTTCACATGCAGCACGTGCAGTCGCTCGCGCGCGATGGGGGCCACACCACGCCCATCCAGAATATCCAACTTTGATGTGCATGCCATAAGGAGCAAAGCCGTCGAGTCCGCACCACCTGATACCATGAGCACCACGGGAGCAGCCGTCTGCCGCGTTGCTAGGGCCCTATCATCAGCCCACGATGCAGCATGGTGTCCATAATGCTGAGATACCGTTGGCATTTGCTTCCTCCTCTATTCGTTCGCACCCATTGTATCCTTTGGAATCTTATGTCTCGTCTGCACCTTCATATCCTTGGCAGCGGCTCAAAAGGCAACTGCGCGCTCATCGAAGGCCCCCGGGGGCTCATCATGATTGACGACGGTCTTTCTCGCCGCGAGACATTAAAGCGCATGGCAGAACTGGGGCTCTCGGCAGTCAACGTCTCGGCTCTTCTCATCACTCATGAGCACAGCGACCACATCAAAGGTCTCGATGTCTGGTGCAAGCACTGGCACGGCCCCCTCTATGCCAGCAGGGGCACACTTTCGAGCAAAGAAAATCTTTCGTATCTGTCTGTCGAGGAGTTCGATCCCGGTGACACCCTATCCATTGCCGGCATCCACGTGCAAACCTACTCAACATCACACGATGTCATCAATCCAGTCGGCTATCGATTCGACACCCTCGATGATTCTATCGGCTTTGCCACCGACACCGGAGAGCTATCGAGCCAAGCCATGAACACCCTCAAAGATTGTCGAGTCCTCGCGCTCGAAAGCAACCACGATGTGACCATGCTGCGCGAGGGAGAATATCCCCGCTTTCTTCAGGAGCGCATCCTGTCTGCAAGGGGGCACCTCTCCAACGACCAAGCCGCCGAAGCCGCGCGCGAACTCGTTACCGATCGCACCGAACAGCTCATTGCCATGCATATCAGCCAAGATAATAATCGCCCGAGCCTTACCGTCAAAAGCTATGCCAAAGCTCTAGCCGCAACCTTGGATGACGAGGTCGGCAGCTCCGCCACCCTTTTCCAAGGATCGCGAAAACTCTCGATACGCCCCGCAAGCCAGCATCGGCCAGCAACCATTCATTAGATTATCCTAGACAGCAAAAGGGGCCGGGAATCGCTTCCCAGCCCCTTTTGTTATCTCTTAATAGCACAGAACGCCAACGAAGTTAGTCAATGGAGATCTTCGTAACGTTCTTCTTCTCGACGATCTTGGGAACCGTAACGGTCAGGATGCCGTCAGCGTACTTAGCCGAGAGGCCCTCGCTCGAAGCGTCCTTTAGATACACGCCACGAGTTGCGCTGTACGAGCTGAACTCCTTCTGCAGGAAGTTCTTGCCCTCGTTCTCCTCGTCTTCCTCGACATTCACACTAATGGACAGACGGCCCTCGTTAAGCTCGACATCGATATCGTCCTTGGCGACGCCGGTCAGATAAGCCTTGACCTCATAGCCATCGCCCTTATCCTCAACATCAACGGGGAACGCCTTAGAGGCAATAGAGCTGTTCGCCAGATCACTCATATCATCAAACAGATCAAACAACGAGCTTGCAGAGGGACGAACGCCAAAAACCGAACGATAAGGAACCATGCTTGCCATGTTTACCACTCCTTTATAGGACTGCCGAGTCATCTTCTAGGTGACTGGGACTTCTTTTGACGCTCATATATATGCCCACCCGGTGCTCATATATACACCGACTATAAAGTTTTTTGAGTCCAGTACTATAAGCATATCTAAGTGTATTCGACTAAGGTTTTAGGAAGGTTAAGGTTCTTTGAACCAGAGCTTAAATTACGACTATGTCCACAGCTACAAATAACAAGGGGCTTACAATGAGCGCATACGCGTTGTTGGTAACGATCTAAAGGGCATCATGGACGACCAAAACCAGAACAATATGTTTATGCCGACGCAGGGGGAAGATACTTCCAAGCAGCCGCCACGGTTCCATCGCCCTCACATCTCGCAAGAGCCCATTAATGATCCAGAGCCCGAGTATGTGACAAGAAATCGATATCGAACGCTCGAGGATGCCCAAACGGGGCGTAAGCATATGGGCGTCGCATCGGGCGATCCCGTATATCTGAAAGATACGCCATTATCAAAAAACAGCGCAATCAATGACGATCCGACGAAAAAGCCCGTAACTCGGCATCAAAGAGGTCCTCGACCTAAGCAAACCTTAACGCATTCGGCTCGTTATCTCGAGACGCCAAAACAAGGGAAAACGATCTTCGTTTCATCAAGTAAACGACGTAGGCAGCATCGACTCCAATTCTTGCTTTTGATCATTGTGGTCGTAACAGTTGCCCTTGTGATTAAATTTATTGTCTTTAAATAAAAGCTCATTACCCATAAGCCCAACCGGGTTACAGGTGAAATGCACCTACATTGTGATGTATTAACGCAAAAAAGGGGGAGGCCGCGAGGCCTCCCCCTTCTTCAAGTCTTGCGAC
>CALKKS010000016.1 GCA_937995345.1 uncultured Collinsella sp.
GGATTTGCAGCGACGGACCTCAGGACGCTCTTACACCACGTCTGCGCGCGCGACCTAGTCATTGGGGCCCGTGTGCAAAAAAGGGCAAATATGAGTACTGTTACCTTTTTAGTAGCAGCGATTCAAGCCCCAAATCGGCATTTTTGCACCTGTATTTCCTTTCCAAGCAGCAGCTATCGCCAAATTCGAGTCATGCGATTACTCATTAACGTACAGATTGCATGATTATGTCCATTATTTTTCGCACGTAAAATGAAACGCCGTTTGTGACAGTACTCACAAACGGCGTTTTTTGCACACGAGGGTATCCGGGGCATGTCCGGCCCCTGTTTTTGCGCTCTTACTCGTCCTTGGACGCGGGATGTCTGCAGACCACGCTCATGTAGATCATGCCGAGCACGGCGGCGGTGACCGAACCGGCAAGGATGGCGGCCTTGGCGGCCAGGACCTCGAACTGGGCCGTCGGGAAGGCGAGGCCGCTGATGAGAATCGACATGGTAAAGCCGATACCGCCCAGAATGCCCACGCCGGCAATCATGTGCCAGTTGACATTGTGCGGCAGCTCGCAGGCCTTAAGCTTAACCAGGGCAAACGTCATACCAAAGATGCCGATCGGCTTGCCCAGCAGCATGCCAAAGTACACGCCGAGCGTCACCGGGTCGGTGAGCAGCGTGCTCATGTCCACGCCCACTAGGCGAACCTGTGCGTTCACGAACGCAAAGATCGGCAGGATCACAAAGTTGACCGGCGTGGAGATCAGACGCTCCATGCGGATGAGCGGCGGGGTCACGCGGTGCATGACGCGCTCGACCTTGGTGGTCGAGACGGTAAAGTCATGCTGGCCCAGGATGTGTGCCTCGTCGTCGTAGCGGTCATCGAGCAGCGGCAGGCACTCGCCCAGCCAATCGGTGAGGCTATCGAGCTTGACGCCGCACTTGGCCGGAATGGTGAAGGCCAGGATGACGCCAGCGAGCGTGGCATGTACGCCGCTCTTGAACATGCAGAACCACAACAGCAGGCCCAGTACCGAATACGGGGCAAGGCGGTAATGCTGCGTCTTGTTAAGCCACACGAGCGCGCAGGTCACAAGCGCGGCGGCGCCCAACCAAAACGGATTGGGGCTCTGACCGTAGAAGATGGCGATGGCGGCGATGGAGATGAGGTCGTCGGCGATGGCGAGCGTCGAGAAGAACACGCGCACGCCGTTGGGCACGCGATTGCCCAAAAGCGACAGCACGCCCAGCGCAAAGGCAATATCGGTTGCCATGGGGATGGCCCAACCGTTGCGGGCGCCGGCATGGTTAAAGATCAGGTAGATGCAGGCGGGAACGACGACGCCGCCCACGGCCGCCAACATGGGAAGCATGGCCTGACGCGGATTCTTGAGCTCGCCGACCGTCATCTCGTACTTAAGCTCAATGCCCACCAACAAAAAGAAAATCGCCATGAGGAAGTCGTTGACGAAAAGCTCAAC
The DNA here is from genome assembly GCA_937995345.1 of uncultured Collinsella sp. GTDB lineage: Bacteria > Actinomycetota > Coriobacteriia > Coriobacteriales > Coriobacteriaceae > Collinsella. Next base: position 1,475 of record CALKKS010000016.1, read on the forward strand.
GGTGAGACCAGCCGTAAGGTTGCCCAGACCCACATACAGCGGGGTCTCCAAAAAGTGATGGATGGCCTCGTAGGCATCGGTATTGGCGCAAATGACGGCGGCGATGGCGGCGATGACCATAACCGCGGCGGAAATCGTGCCGTTCTCGGCGATGCGCTCCCAGATGTCGTGACGTTCAAAGCGCTTGCGCTCACGAACGTTGAACAGCTGCTCGGTTGCTGCCATGGGCGGCTCCTTTCACGGGAAGGCTCCCGTCTTAAAAAAGCACGGCCCGCCCAGGTGGCGGCGCCGCGCTCTAACGTATTACGCTTGCATCTAGCCTACCCTGCACAGATACCGTGCGGACGCGGCCGAAAAGCGGAACCACAGGTTGAACATTATTTGCTCAACGGCACGGGCGCGCCTGTCCAAGAGACAACGCGGCGCGTGCACAAAAAACGACCGGAGCGCGGAGCGTCCGCGATCCGGTCGTCGGTGTTAGGTCAAAAGAACCTAGCAGGCGGCCATGATGGGGGCAGCGACCTGCTTCTTGCGGGAGAGGACGCCCGGCATCCAAACGCCGTCGTGCTCGTCGGCAATGCCCAGACCCTTCTGAGCGGCCTCGGTCTCACCCTCGAGCAGGACCTGCGAGCCCTCCTCCATGATGTCGGTGATGCACAGGACGATGCCGTCGGCACCCTTCTCGGCGGCATAGGCGCGCATGGCCTCGCGGATCTCGTCGATCATGCCGAGCGCACGGGTCTTGTCGACGGTCTCATACTGGCCGATAAGCAGCTTCTTGCCGGCGGGCTCGAACATCTTGATGTCGTTGCCGACCATCTCGGCAGCGGTGAAGGAGCCGGACGGACGGGTGAGGAAGACCTCCATGCCAAACTTGACCGGGTCGACGCCCACCTGCTCGCCGAGCTTGGCGGCGACGGCGCGGTCGACATCGGTGGTGGTGGGGCTCTTGAGCATGAGCGTGTCGGTCATCATGGCCGAGAGCAGCAGCTTGGCCTGGACGTCGGAGAGCTCAACGCCGAGCACGCCGGCGAGCTTGGTGACGATGGTGCAGCTGGAGCCCCAGGGCAGGCAGATGTAATGCAGCGGGCCGGCGGTCTCGAAATCGCCGATGCGGTGATGATCGACAACACCAAAGACCGTAGCGTCCTTAAGGCCGGCAACGGACTGGGCAGACTCGTTGTGGTCAGTGAGGACGACGAGCTGGCCGGCCTCGACGGACTCGATCACGCGAGGCTCGGCGATGCCGGCGTCGGCGAGCAGCTTGGCGGACTCTGCCGGAAGCTGGCCCAGAGCGCAAGCCTCGTAGGTATTGCCGGCATACTCAACCTGGTTGAGCAGCTGGGACAGGACGACGGCACTCATGATGGCGTCGTTATCGGGGTTCTGGTGACCAAAAACAAGAACGTTTGCCATGGATATCCTCCACTTGATATGTGTACTTGGACGTAGCTATGGTAGCACGCTAGTGCCGCGCCTTCGCAGACGGAAGGGGCGCGGCACAATTTGGGGCAGGCATGGGGACCAAGTCTGTCCCCTTTGCACCATGTTGGTGCAAAGTAACCTGACCCCTTGCACCAGCTATTTGCCGGCGGCGCGCAGGGCTACGCAGGCGGCGCCGATGATGCCGGCATCGTTGCCGAGCGAGGCGACCTCGATGGGCGTCTCGCGCGAGGCGGAAAGCGCGTACTGCTTAAAGTGCTCGCGGACCGCATCGAGATAGACGTCGGCCGAGGCGGAGGCGCCGCCGCCGATGAGGAACATCTCGGGGTCGACCACGTTGGCGATGAGTGCCAGGGCACGACCGAGGTAATCGGCCATGGTATCGGCAGCTGCCAGCGCGAGCTTGTCGCCCTCGCGGCAGGCCTGGAACACGTCCTTGGAATCAGAAGGCCCGGTGAGCTCGATGGGCTCGACACCCGCCTTCTTGCACTCGGCAAGGTAGTTGCTCACCACGCCGGTGGCGCTGGAATACTGCTCCAGATGGCCATGGCCACCACAGCCGCAGGTGCGCTCCTCAGCCGGGTTCAGGCACATGTGGCCAATCTCGCCGCCGGCGCCCACGACGCCTGATACCACGTCGCCGTTAACGATAACGCCGCCGCCCACGCCGGTACCAATGGTGACCATCACCACGTTCTGTACGCCCTTGGCGGAACCGAGCCAAGCCTCGCCCATGGCAGCGGCGTTGGCATCGTTCTCGTACTTAACGACCGCGTCGGGGCAGTGCTCCTGAATGGCGACTCTTAGCTCGGGCAGGTTAATGGCAATGTTGGCCTTAACCTTGGCATCGCCCGATGCCGGGATGGGGCACGGAACGGCCAGGCCAATGCCCGCCACAAAGGCGCGCGGAATCTGAGCCTTGGCGACCACCTGGTCGATAGCCTCGGTCACCGCGGCAAAGCCCGCGGCGTCAACGATGGGAGGCGTGGGCACGCTGGCCTTGGCAAGCAGGTTTCCGTCCTCATCGAACAGGCCCTCCTTAACCGAAGTGCCGCCGACGTCGATGCCGATGTAGTACTGCTTAGGTTCCATGGGAGCCCGCCTTTCGAGGATTGGATCCGCAGCATAGAACCGCGGACACGCGCATTGCCTGTATGGTACCGCTCGCACATACAAAACGCGCCGCCAAGCTTGCACATTTTTAGTAAGTGTTTAAACAACTTTTGTATAAAAACGGCCCGCACGCGTTCATCATCCGCACACGGGCCGTTTCGGGACGTTATCCCTCCATCGCAGCAATGGCTTGATCCAGGATCTTAGGCGCATTCATGCGACCAAAATCGAGCATGTCGAGCATCACGAGCTTCACGCCCGCGCGCTCCAGATCGCCCTCGATATTCACGCGCGCATACGCTACCTGCGGGGCAAGCAGCAGAACGCCCACGCCGTCCAAATGATCCGACGCCTCGCTCACCGGCAGCGCCTCGATATCGATCTTCAAACCGCGGCCCTCCGCCTCGTGCTGCATCTTTTGCACCAGCAGGCTCGTCGACATGCCGCCGCCGCAACAAAGCAAAATGTTCTTCATAGCTATCTCCTAGTCCATATCCGTCTTTGCCAGCAGTTCGGTGAGCGCGGGACGCACAATCCCTGTCAGCGCGCGATAGCCCTCATCGTTGATATGAAGGCCGTCACCCTCTCGGTACAATTCCTCGCGCTGACGCCCATCCTCGTCAAAAAACGCAGGCGTCACGTCAACAAAAACCACCCGCTCATCGCGGATCATATCGCGGCACTGCGGCAAAACCCGACCCAGCAGGTCGTTAGAGCGCAGCACATCCTTGCCGCTCGCCCTGCCTTCCAGGCGTTCAATACAGGGCGTGGGCGAGCACACAAGTATGCGGCATGCCGGCAGACAGCCCAAAATCATTTCCACGATCTCGCGAATGTTGAAGGCTATGTCTTTGGGCGAGCCCATGAGGGTATTGCCCATGTCGTTGGTGCCCACCATAATCACCACGGCGCGCGGGCGATACTTGACCACGCCCTCGTCGACCATCCACAAAAGCTCCTGAGAGGTGCCGCCGCCGATGCCGCAGTTATAGGCGCCAATACCGGGATACCAGCGCTCTACGTCGCAAAACTCTGTCAGCGAATCGCCAAAGAACACCACGCCACCCGGCTTAGCGTCCTGGTTCGCGCGCACGATTGCAAGCATGCGCTCGAGCTGAAACTCGCGCATCTGGTAATAACGCGGGTTGTACTCCATTCCCCGTCTCACTATCGACCTCCCCAATATCTGAATCTTGATAGAAAAATGGCGCCGGAAGGCGGAGACTCCCGGCGCCCGTCAAAGGGACTGCGTTGTCTGTTGGACCGCACGGTCCGTGGCGGCAATAACGCCGACTAGGCCTTAAGCGCCTGCAGCTGCTTGTGGACCTCGATGAGCTCCGTGGCCATGACGCGCATGGTCTCGGTGCCGGCCATCTGGTCCTCGGCATGCAGCAGAATCAGCGGGGCCTCGCCGTTACGCTCGCCGTTGGCCTCCTTTTTAAGGAGCCCCATGTGAACATCGTGGCCACCGTTGTAAGCCTCGTCACCCTGCTTAATAAGCTCCTCGGCGGCGTCAAAATCGCCCGCCTTGGCCTTTTGCACGGCATTGATGTACATGCTCTTGGCGGTGCCGACATAGCTGATGATCTCGAAGCAGGTCATCTGCAGCTCGTTCATATCCTCCATGCGCCGCACCTAGCCCATCACGCTGACGCAGTGGTCGATGATGCCGGCGGCGTTCATACGGCCGTAATCGACCATGTTGATGACCTCGACCGGGAAACGGCCGGCGGCCTCCTTCTCAAAATCGCCCTTGGTGTAGCCAATCTGCGGGCCGAGCAGCAGGATGTCGCACTCGTCCAGGTGATCGTGAGCCTCGTTCATGGGGCGAGCCTCGACCTCGATGTCCAGACCGCGGCTCGCGACCTCGGACTGCATCTTCTGGACCAGCAGGCTCGTGGACATGCCGGCATTGCAGCAAAGCATGATCTTCTTCATGGTTTCCTCCTTATAACTGCGCGGCGCGCAGACGACAACTGGTTTTATTCCTTGCGGCTACTGTACCCACCCCCTGCATCTTTACGCAGGAGGAGAGCTGCGGACACCGGCACCGCGTACCAGCGCCCGCAACAATGGAAGGGAAAGAGAACGTTTAGGCGTTCTGCTCGGCAAGGGCCTCCTGCTTGGCGATGGCCTTCTCGGAGATCCTCATAAAGGGCAGGTAGACAGCCATGCCGATGACAAGCTCGAGGGCCTGCCACACGCCGGCGCGCCAGTCAAAGCCCGTGGCAAGCAGGGCGTTAATGACGGGAGGCATGGTCCAAGGCACCTGGGCGATGCAGGGGCTGATAATGCCCGCGCAGGTCAGGCCATAGGTGATGCCGATGAACAGGTCGGGAAGAAGCACGAACGGAATCATGAGCGGCAGGTTGTACACGACGGGGTAACCGTAGATGACCGGCTCGTTAATGTTAAACAGGCCAGGAACGATAGCCATCTTGGCAACGGTCTTGGAAGCCTTGTTCTTGGAGAACAGGAAGGTATCGAGCAGGAGCATGAGGGTGCAGCCCGAGCCGCCGATGAGGGCGAAGCTGTTGACGATCTGCATGTTCATGTAGTGATCGGGCTGGATGGTGCCGCCGGCGGCAAAGGTAGCCATGTTGTCGACGATGAGCATGGTCAGAATCGGCTCGACAGTAGCGCCAGAGATGGTGGACTGGTGAATACCGACGCAGAACAGCAGGTTCGCAAGCGTGTAGATGAGAATAACAGCCCACGGACCGGCGTTCATGATGCTCTTGAGCGGGTTGGAAATGCACGTGGAGATGATGGTGCACAGATCGGTGCCGGCAAACACGGCGAGCAGAGCCGCGGCAATGGCGAAGATCGAGAGGTTGAGCAGCATCGGGATCATGACGTTAAAGGAGTTGGAGACCGCGGGAGGCACACCCTCGCCCAGCTTGACCTTGAGCTTCTCGACGCCGGAAATCTTAATGAAGAGCGTAACGGAGAGCAGGGCGATGATAATGGCCGCGAACAGACCGTTGGTACCGGTGTTGGCAGTCGAAAGGGCGCCCGTGACCTCGGCAGAGGTAATCTTGTCGGTGAGCAGCGGACTCGTGGCGGCAAGCGTGGCGGTGATCTGCTGCGGCATCATGATGACGAAAGCAGAGATGGCGACGACCACGCAGGCAAGCGGGTTATCGAAGCGCTCGTTCTTAGCGAGGCTGTAGCCAATCAATCCGGCCAAGATAATGGCAGAGACGTTGAGGGTGCCCAGCGTAATTGCCGAACCCCACGTCTGAAGGTTGGCAAGGCCCGCCGCATCGAGCGGGAACAGAGGGAACACGACGTTGTTAATAAGAACCGCGATACCCGCAAGGATATAGAGCGGCGTGATGGTCGCGAAGGCGTCACGCAGGGAACGCAGGTGAACCTGGTTTCCCACCTTCGCAGAGACCTCGGCAAACTTGTCGAGGAAACTCTTTCCGTTGTCACTGGCCATGATTGCTCCTAACTATCAAATCCGGCCTTTTCCTATGCGCACGGTGGTCTGTCGCCCTCTGCCACCAGATGTGCCATGCTTTGCGCGCGGCGGCGCGCGGTCTGGGCGTTTGCCCGGTCGCTAGTCAACCACGTGGGTCGTTGCGACCTGCTTGAGCCAAGCTGCCGACTTCTTAAGGCGGCGCTTGTAGCCGTCCATGAGGTCGACCTCGACAAAGCCGTAACGGTTCTTAAAGGCATTCGCCCAAGACCAGTTATCGATGACGGCCCAATAATGGTATCCGCGGCATTTGGCGCCCTCGGCGATTGCCTTGGCGACCCACTCCAGGTGTTGACGCACAAAGTCAACGCGGTAGTCGTCCTGAATGGTCCCCTCGGCGTCACGGTTCTTGTATTCGTCCATGATGCCGATACCGTTCTCGGAAACGAACCACTCAAGATCGGGGTAGTTCTTAGCGCAGTCCATGCCAAAGTCGTAGAGGCCTTGCGGGTAGATCTCCCAGCCGCGGCTCTCGTTCATAACGGCATCGGGCCATACGTACTCGTCGGCAAAGTGCGGCAGGCCGTACTGGTCGATCTTGCTCGCCGGCGCCTGGACGCGCGTGGGGTGGTAGTAGTTGCAACCAAGCCAGTCGACAACGCCCTGCTTGAGAATCTCTTGGTCGCCGGCACGGAACGGGAGCTTAACGCCGCCCTCGGCCAGGCTGTCGAGCACGTCGGCGGGAAGCTCACCCTTGGTAATAAGGTCGAGCCACCAGCGATTGTTGATACCGCTGGTCATACGCACAGCCTCGAGGTCTGCCTCGCTGGGGTTCTCCTTGGTGTAGACCGGGGTAAAGCAGTTGATCATGCCGATCTTGGCATCGGCGCGAATAGCGCCCTCGTCATAGGCGCGACGGTAATTGGCCACGGCCAGCGCGTGCGCCAGCGAGATGTGATACTGAACGGTGCGAGCGCGGCTATAGTCGTGGAGCTGCGGGAACCACACGCCCTCCTGATAGCGCTGCTCGGGCTCGACGATGGGCTCGTTAAAGGTGAACCAATACTTGATTTCCTGGCCAAACTCGCGGAAGGCAACGTCGGCGTAATGAGCGTAAGCCTCGACGACCTCACGGCTCTCCCAACCGCCGCGGTCAAAGAGGTAGGTGGGCATGTCAAAGTGGTAGAGGTTGACGAATGGCTCCAGGCCGGCCTCGCGAGAGGCGCGGAACAGCTCGTGATACCACGCGGCGCCCTCCTCATTAAGGTTGCCGTCGGCATCGAGCAGACGACTCCACTGGATGGAGGTGCGATAGGTATCCAGGCCCAAGTCCTTCATAATGCGAAGGTCCTCTTGGTACTTAGCCATAAAGTCATTGCCGGCATAAGAGCCAACGCGGTTGTAGAACGAACTCAGATCCTGGATGGACCAGGTGTCCCACAGGTTCTCGAGCTTGCCGCCCTGGTTCCACTGACCCTCAGTCTGCGGGCCGGACATAGCGGCGCCAAAGAAGAAGTCACGGGGCAGCTGATACTGTGCCATCAAGTCCTCACTTTCGTGTTCTAGAGCTTCCGTTTGGAGACGGATTTGCTTTGGCAGGTTATCCGGCGCGGGCGCGCACCGGTTATCCAGATATCCAGCCCGCCAAAACAAATCCGTCCCCAAACGGTCGGCCCTGCCGGCGGCGGGGCTCCGTTCGTTGCCTACAACTATAGCGCTCTAATTTATTAAGTAAAGCGTCTTTTTCTTTTTTCTTTCTCGGACTTCTTATATAAAAGTAATATGGGTGCCTTGTTGGGGGTTATACTTACTTATGTATTCTTATATGAATTTATATATGTCAGAAAGGAGGTTCCATGATTCCCAAATACGAGGCGATAGCTGCAGATATCCGTCGAAGCATCGAGGATGGCGCTCTTAAACCGGGCGACAAGCTACCCACCGTCGTTGAGTTCTGCGAGCTCTATAGCGTTTCCAAAATCACTGTCAAGCGAGCTATCGAGCAGATCACCGAGGAGGGTCTTGTTACCAGCCGTCGCGGGTCGGGCACCTACGTTAAGGACACGGCAGGTCTTCCCAACCAGGCGTTTTTCCAGGGCAAAAACGACCGCGCCCAGGGTTTTTCGTATGAGCACCGCGGGGAGAAGGTAACCTCGGTGGTCTACGATTTCTCGATTGTCAATCCACCAGCGGACGTCGCAACTCAGCTGGGAATTGCCGATGACGACTTTGCCTATCACATCGTGCGCGTGCGCCAGGTCGACGAGAAGCCCATCGTCATCGAGTACACCTACATGCCTCTCGAGCTGATACCGGGCCTTAAAAAGAAGGACTTGTACGGATCGGTCTATAGCTTTATCCGCGAGCAATGCGGGCTGAAGATTTCGAGCTTCCACCGCACCATCCGTGCCGTGGCGGCAACCGAGGAAGAGGCCGAGCGCCTGGACACCAAGCCCGGCGCTCCCCTGCTCGAACTCAACCAGATTGGCTTTTTGGATAGCGGCAACGCCTTTGAGTACTCGATTTCGCGCAACGTCGGCGACCGCTTTGAGCTGCACAACGTAACGCTGGCATAGGTTTTTGTAGTCAGGCGGGCGCTCGTTATGACTCGATTAGAGTGGGCGGCCGCGCAACACCATGGGGGTATGAACATGTCCGATTTGATTAAACTGACGCCGATTTTCCACGAGAAGATCTGGGGCGGCCGTCAGCTCGAAACCGTATTTGGCTACGACATTCCCGAGGGTCCCATCGGTGAGTGTTGGGCTATCTCGGCCCACCCCAACGGCGACTGCCAGATTGCGGAGGGCCCGTATACCGGCCACACGCTGTCATGGCTGTGGGCCGAGCACCGCGAGCTCTTTGGCAACTGCGAGGGCAAGGAGTTCCCGCTGCTCATTAAGATCCTGGACGCCAAGGACGACCTTTCGATCCAGATTCATCCCAACGACGAGTATGCTGCCGAGCACGAGAACGGCAGCCTGGGCAAGACCGAGTGCTGGTATGTACTGGACTGCGAGCCCGGTGCCACGATCATCGTCGGCCAGCGCGCACACGACCGCGCCGAGGCCGCGCAGATGATCGAGGACGGCCGTTGGGACGAGATGCTCAACGTCCTGCCCATCCACAAAGGTGACTTTTTCCAGATCGACTCCGGCACCGTGCACGCCATCAAGACCGGCACGCTGATTTTGGAGACGCAGCAGTCGAGCGACGTGACGTATCGCCTGTACGACTACGACCGCCCCGGTACCGACGGCAAGCTGCGCCCGCTGCATATTGAGCAGAGCCTCGATTGCATCGATTTTGACGTTCAGGCTCCAACCGACGGCACGGTGACCGCGCCCGAGGTCGATGGCGTGACCGAGCTCGAGTCCAACCCCTGCTACACCGTCGATCGCGTGCGCGTCGACGGAAGCAAGACCCTCGACCAGCGCTGGCCCTTCATGTGCCTGTCGGTCATCGACGGCGAAGGCACCGTCTGCGGCGACCCCGTCCACAAAGGCAGCCACCTGCTGGCGCCGTCCACCGTGGACAAGATTGAACTCGAAGGCACCATGGAGCTGATCATCAGCCACATGTAATCGACCGGTCCCCAAGCGCTTGCCGGGGTGGGGCGCGGGGTTTGATCGCCTGCTCGGGCAGTCCTGCTCGCACGGAGAGCACATTAAGTGCTCTCCGGCTCGTGCGGAACTCGCGATCGACCAAACCCCGCGCCCCACCCCGGCAAGCCTCTGGCTAGCAACAACAATCAAAACGCAACAAGGGGCTCCCCCGTTCTTCGACGAGGGAGCCCCTTGCCATACATGGCGAATCAAGGTGCCTACAAATAGACCCTTTCGAGAAACGATAACGTGTCCTGAAGGCGCGCCCTTTCCTTACGGTTGGTTTGACGATTTACATATGAAGCAAAGTCCGTAAGGAAATCCTCGGCATCAGCCCTCATTTGCTCCGATAGCTTCAAACGGGCTGAGGGTGACAGTAAGCCAGCAAGTCGAGCAACATCTGAACGGTGCTTCCGTCTATCTATATCGTTGCAATGACGCCCTTCTTCATAGCTCCTGTTGATATCAATGTGCGCACGCATCTTGAGGGGAATGATATGGAGCGCATCGAGTAACGTAATGCCCTCTACGTTCGTTGCGTTGTCGCGAATAAATTCGTAGTAGCCATCGTCGAGAATAATTGCCGAGAGACTTGATACGGCCCCGTCAAAGGAGAGGGGCGCCACCTCGCTTACTTCATCTTCAAGCACAAAATCAGGATGCCGAGCAAACAGCTCGATTTGACCTGGACAGTCTAGGACCCGCCTTGACCCTTCGGGCAAACAGAACCGATAGTAAGTACACTTTCCATCGCCAACCTTTCCGGTCTCGTATCCGACGGCTTTGATAAATGACCACAACGCAGTGGCAAATTCAATGCCTTTTTCGTCAACGATTACGACGATATCCAGATCTTCAGTGACCCTAAATGAATCGCCTTCCCTGTCAAATAAGACGCTGCAAGCGCCTCCGCCAATAAGAACGTAGCCGCCCTTGCAATTGCTCATGGCTTCGGCAAATCGCTCTATTCCCCTTACTTTTGACATATCGTCCTCCTGAGCTGCTCAATCGCATCAAACAAGCGATCATCTTTGTAGTCCGCTTTTGCGCAGGCAACGTATAAGGAATATGGGTCAACACATTGCAAACCCGTTGTGTCAAAACTGATATCGGACGGTTCATCCACGGGATACGACCAGACCTCAATTTCAATTGCCGCTGGTTCATACCACTGGGCCTCCAGCCATCCGTCACCCAAATGTTCTTTTAAGGCATCCACCTGATACTTTTCGAGAGCAATGGTCGAAGCGGAGTCGTCATGAGCGAGATCGGACATATAACTAAGAGCAGATACGCCGGAAAGCAGGGCATCGACGGCACGCAATTCTGCTCTGTCGATCGCCCTCTTGAGCCGTATATGCTCAACGACGGGCGTACGAAGATAGTCCTCGAATCCATTTAACAGAGCCTCGGTCGACAAATCAGCATCGGACAACATGCGCTTTTTGCCATCCCGCACGATAAGCCCGGGAGCAATAGCGGCGATTTCCGAAAGATAGCCACTGACGCTTGCCGCACTTTTGCCACATAGACGTGCCAAGTCGCCGGCGGAGCAGTCAACCCATCGCCCCGCGATGAGATTTAGGACGATTCTTTGAGATTGGGGCGAAAGCGGAGCTGCGGGAGAAGCACCCAGCGCCTCATCGGAAATAACGGCTCCCATAAACGGCAGAAACGCATTCCGCTCATCTCGGATATACGCGATTCCCTCAGAAGACAGCGCGTGCATAAAGCCTATATCCATAGCGTCCCAGCAAATTGCCACCGGACGAGCATCGACCTTGCGCACGGCATCAACAATGTTTCGTGCCGAAATAACACTGGGCAGCTCTTTTGGCTCGGCAACAATAAAGCCACCTTGCTCAGACGTGCCAAGCTGCGCCAAATGAAGCGAAAACCGCTCGAGATACATACGGGGAATCTGCACCTCTACCGGCCTTGGATCGATAGCGAGCTCTAAGGAGAAGATGCGTTTCGGGGGACAGGATATTAACACTCCCTATCACCATTTTCATTTCACCAACGTTTTAGTTACTATCTAAAATTATACTGAACAGTATAAAACGTTCAATCACCAAAACCACAAGGCAACAACCCACACGCAACAAGGGGCACTCCCGCTCATCAACGGGGGAGCCCCTTGCCATGTCTAATTATTCAGCCCACCCGGTTCTCCAGACCAAAAAGCGAACGAGCAGAGTGCCGATCGCAAGCTGCGCTACCTGAGGACCTGGGCGGGCGTATAGGGCAACGTCGGTCGCGAGTTCCGCACGCAAAGGAGAGCACTTAATGTGCTCTCCGTCTTGCGCAGGACTGCCCGAGCAGGCGATGTTGCCCTATACGCCCGCCCAGGTCCGCGGGGATTACGACAGCTTAACGATCGGCGCAAAGCCCTTCATAAGCTTTTTGGTCTGGCCGGTCTTCTCGAATTGGACCTCGATCATGTCTCCGGCGACCGAGATTACGGTGCCCGTGCCAAAGGTCTTGTGACTCACGGTATCGCCCGCGGCAAAGTCCTGCGATGCGCTGGCGCGATCGACCTTGCGCTCCACCGTCGGCGACACCTTGGACGACGGCTTTTTAGCTCGCGGTGCGCCCGAGCCAAAGGTCGAAGCAACACGGCCGGCGTCGGGCGAAACCCCGCGATGGCGCTCGGTGCCATACGTGCTGCCGCCAAAGAAATCATCGAAGCTCGATCCGCCGCGCGAACCGGAACCGCCGGTCGAGCGCGTATGCGAGCCAAACACCTTGCCGCCATACATATCCGAGCCCATGCCCGAGCCAAAAGTGCCGTGACGGTCGCCGCGCTTCTCCCAGCCCGTACCCTCAAAACCGGCGGAACCGATGCCGCTAAACTCGATATCCTCAAACGGAATCTCGTTGAGGAAGCGCGAGCGCGGATTGGCAGAGGTCGAGCCGTAGGTGCGACGCGTGGCCGCATAGGTCAGGAACAGGCGCTTACGGGCACGCGTGATGGCGACGTAGGCCAAGCGACGCTCCTCCTCGAGCTTGCCCGGATCGTCGCTGCCGCCAAAGTCGTGCACGTGCGGGAAGATACCCTCCTCCATGCCGGCCACGAAGACCGCCGGGAACTCCAGGCCCTTGGCGGAGTGAATCGTCATCATGGTGATGGCGTGCGTCTCGCCGGCAAGCGAGTCCAGGTCGGAGCGCAGGGCCAGCCACTCCATGAGCGCCGGCAGCGCCTTGCAGGTGAGCGGGCCATAAGTGCGCTCGATCTCGTCGGCATGCACGGCGCCGGCCGGCAGCCCCGTCGGCGCGGCGTAGGCATTGCCGGCGATAGCGGCGGCCAGGGCATCCTGCGGCGAGAGCGCCGGGGCGGCCAAACTGTCGAGCGGATTGGAACCAGCGGCATCGCGAGCGCCAACGAGCGCCTCAAACGAGGACGCGGGCGCAGACGGCCCAGGCTCGGGCGCGGGCGCACTCACCACGACGGGCTCGGGCTCAGCGCCGGCAGGCACATCGGCAACGCCAGCCGCACGCAGCTCTTCCAAGCTCTCGAGCGTACCCTCGATATCCTCGTGCGTCTCCTCAAATTCGGCAGCAACGCCCAGGAATTCCTGGATATTCTCGGCACGGCTCTCGGATTCCATGGTGCCCTCGGCGCGAAACGCCTGCAGCAGGCCCGTCTTGTCGACAATCATCTCGACGACGTCCTTGAGCTCGCCATCCATGCGGCGACCCTCGCGCACCAGCGCCACAAAGCTCGACAGGCCGTTGCGAACCTTGGCGCTAAACATGCCGGTCTCGGCCGTCGCGATCTCGCAAGCCTGGAAGAACGAGCAGCGGTTATCACGTGCCAGCTGCTCGATCTTTTGAATCGAGGTGGAGCCGATGCCGCGGCGCGGCGTATTGATGACACGCTTGACGCTCATCTCGTCGGCCGGGTTCACGATCATCTTGAGGTAGGCCATGACGTCGCGGATCTCGGCACGGTCGAAGAATCGCGTGCCGCCCACGATCTTGTAGGGCACGCCCGCGCGCAGGAACATATCTTCGAGGATACGAGACTGGGCGTTGGTGCGGTAGAAGACGGCGATGTCGTCGTAGCTCGTACCCTTGGAGTGCAGCTTTTCGATCTCGCCGGCAATCCAGCGACCCTCGTCGCGCTCATCGCTCGCCTGGAAGGCCTGGATCTTCTCGCCGTCGCCCTCGGCCGTAAACAGGCGTTTGTCCTTGCGCTGCGAGTTGTGGCGCACCACGGCGTTGGCGGCGCTCAGGATATGACCCGTGGAGCGGTAGTTCTGCTCCAGTTTGACGGTCTTGCAGTTTTTAAAGTCCTTCTCAAAGTCCAGAATGTTGGTGATGTCGGCACCGCGCCAGCTGTAAATGGACTGGTCGTCGTCGCCCACGACCATGAGGTTTTGGTACTTGGCGGCCAGCAGGTTGGCGATCTCGTACTGGACGTGGTTGGTGTCCTGATACTCGTCGACGCTAATGTAGCGGAAGCGCTCCTGGTACTTGTCGAGCACCTCGGGGCGGGTGCGCAGCAGCTCGAGCGTGCGCACGAGCAGGTCGTCGAAGTCCATGGCGTTGGCGGCGCGCAGGCGGCGCTCCAACTCCAAGTAAACCTGCGCGGCCTTTTTGTCGTTGGGACTGTCGGCGGATTTGAGCATGTCCTCGGGCCCGATCATGGCGTTTTTGGCCGAGCTGATCTTGCTGCGGATCATATTGATGGGGAACTGCTTTTGCTCGATGCCAAGCGCCTGCATAATGTCGCGCACCATGCGCTTGGAGTCGTCGTCATCGTAGATGGTGAACTGGCCGGTGTAGCCCAGCAGGTCGGCGTCCTCACGCAGCATGCGCACGCACATGGCGTGGAAGGTGCACACCCACATGCCGCGGGTGCCGTTGGGGATGAGTGCGGCCAGACGCTCGCGCATCTCGGCCGCGGCCTTGTTGGTAAACGTGATGGCCAGGACCTGCCAGGGCTTAACGCCCAGGTCGCCAAGCATATGTGCGATGCGGAAGGTCAGGACGCGGGTCTTGCCCGAGCCGGCGCCGGCAAGGACCAGCAGCGGGCCCTCGGTGGTCAGGACCGCCTCGCGCTGGGCGGGGTTCAGGCTATCGATATCGACGAGCGGCTTGGCGGGTTTGAGCGCCGGAGCCGGGGCATCGTAGATGTCAAGCGGAACGAGCTCGGGTTCCGGCGCGGCGGGGGCGGTGTACGCATCGAGCGGCACGGGTTCCGGCGCGGGCGACACGGGTACCGCAGTGTTCTTTTCCCAGGGCAGGGGCTGGGTCATGGGCGACTCCTCATCTGACGGACGGCGCGCCTGCGGGCAGCGCCATAGTTTGAGCCGTACCAGTATACCGAGCCGCACGGACACCGACGCAAATCACACCACGACTCCGCGCACCGCCACCACCCAAGCAACCCCAAATAAGTTGCGGTGAAATAGTTCCTGAAACCGGCCTTCTGGCCCCCAAACAGGAACTATTCCACCGCAACTTATGTTGGCTCGAGGGGATAGAATATCTACCACTTCTACCCCATCCCCACATGGCAGGAGGGCTGTTGTGAAGCATAGGGTGCTCTATTACATGGTCGACGGTTCGACCGAGGCGGGCCAGGCGGTGCTCGACACAATCGAAGGCGGCGACCAGATTGAGCTGGTGGGCTGCGCGCACGAGCCCAATGTCTGCCCCACCGCCGAGCAGCTGACAGGCTGCGAGGGCTTTGTCGGCGAGTTCGGTCCCGTCGATGATACGTGTGCCGACGTCATGGCCGCCGCGGGGATGCGCATTGTCTCGAACATGTCTATCGGCCTGAACCACGTTGCCGTCGACCGGCTGGCCTCATATGGCATCACCGTCACCAACTGCCCCGGATACTGCTCGGACGACGTCGCTCAGCACGCCATCGCTTTGATGCTTGACCTGATGCGCCAAGTTACGTTTCTCAACCGTGGCGTGCGTGATGGCGCCTGGAATCCACTTGCCGGCTACACCATGCACCGCACGCAGGGCCGCACACTGGGGCTTGTCTTTTTTGGCAGCATCGCGCGTGCCGTGGTGCCCATCGCGAAGACGCTCGGCATGAAGGTACTGGTGTGGGCGCCAACCAAGAGCGCAGAAGAGCTTGCCGCCGCCGGATGCGCCAGGGCTCAAACGCTCGACGAACTGCTCGGCGCCTCCGATATCGTCAGTCTGCACTGTCCGCTGATTCCGGAGACCGAAAAACTCATCGGCGAGCACGAACTTGCAATTATGAAACCCACGGCGTTTTTGATTAACACGGCCCGTGGGCCCATTGTGGACGAGGATGCCCTGGTCGCCGCGCTGGACGAGGGCATTGCCAGCGGCGGCGTGCACGGCATCTGCGGCGCCGCGCTTGACGTGCTTGCCGACGAAACCGCACCCAGCCAGGCCCTGATCGCGCACTCGCGCTGCATCGTCACACCCCACTGCGCTTACAGCACGCAGGAAGCCTACGACACCGTCCGTCGCATGTCGCTGCAGGCCGTAGTAGACAAGCTCGTCTTTAGCCGCAAGCCCGAACACACCGTGGCCGAATAATTGGTGCAAAGGGGCCAGGTTTGTCTGCACCAAGTTGGTGCAAAGTAACCTGACCCCTTTGCACCAAAAAGAGGGCGGCATAGACCTTTTGGTCATGCCGCCCTCTTTGAATGACAAGTTGTCGCCCTAGCCGCCGCGCAGCGTCGACTAAGTTACAGGCCGAGCATCGGCTCCAGGACAAAGAAGTATGCGAGCACTACGATGCCCAGGATGATACGGTAGACGCCGAAGCACTTGAAGTCGTGACGACGGACAAAGCCCATGAGCCATTTGATGGCGATGAGCGAGACCACAAAGGCCACGACGCAGCCCACACCCAAGATGGCGATCTCGTTAGCGCCGAAGGTACCGCCCTTGATAAAGTACTTGACCAGCTTGAGGGCGCTCGCGCCAAACATAACGGGGATGGCCAAGAAGAACGTAAACTTGGACGCCACCGAACGCGTGCAGCCCAAAAGCAGGCCGCCGATGATAGTGGAACCGGAGCGAGACGTACCAGGCACCAGAGAAAGCACCTGGAAGCAGCCGATGCCCAGCGCAGTCTTCCAGCTCAGATCCTCGAGCGTGGCAATGGAGCCAAAGTCCAGATTCTCGTCATCGCCCTCGTCCTCAGTGGCAGCCGCGGCAGGCGCCGCAAAGTGTGCACCGGCAGGACGTCCACCCGACACCACAGCACGCGAACCAAACGAACCGGCAACGGCCATCTCCTCGCGCTTGCGGGCACGCCAATTTTCAATCACGATGAACAGCACGCCGTAGACGATAAGCGCCAGCGCCACGACGGGAGCGTTATAGAAATGCTCCTCCATCCAGTCGTTGAGCGGCAGGCCGATCGCCGCGGCGGGAATGCAGCCGAGCACAATCTTGCCCCACAGCACCCACGTGTCGCGACGGCCTTCCTTGCCCTTGCTAGGCGAGAACGGATTGAGCTCGTGGAAGAACAGCACGCAGACGGCCAGAATGGCGCCGAGCTGAATCACGACCAGGAACATATTCCAGAACGTCTCGCTCACGTTCATCTTGACGAACTCGTCCACCAAGATCATGTGACCCGTCGACGAAACGGGCAGCCATTCGGTAATGCCCTCGACCAGGCCCATGAAGGCAGATTTTAGAAGCTCGATAATATCCAAAGGGACCCCCTCATTAGACACCCGCCGGTAGATGTTCTGCGGACGATGCGGGCGATGTCCCATTATCAACCGTTGGCGGCGCGACCGCGCCTACCCTTACCAAAAAACTCGCCCGTTCACAGAATTGCGAGCGGTCAAACCGAAATCCTTGGGTATAACTGCAACAAGGTAAAGTGTCCGGCGGTCAACGCACCCGCGCCCGCCCGACGCACGAGCGCCGCGCCCGTGCGATAGACCAAGGAGGAAACCATGAACGAGGGCTACACCAAGGTATTTGTTTCACTCGACGGTACTGAGCAGCAGGATTTTGTGCTCGCACGCGCCATCAAGGTCGCCGCGAACAACGGCGCCAAGCTGATCATCGGCCACGTCATCGACTCCACCGCGCTCGAGAGCGCCGGTTCCTATCCGGTCGACCTGGTCAACGGCCTGGAGGAGGCCTTTAACAACTCCATCGCCAAGCAGCTCGAGGAGGCCAAGGCCAATCCCGACATTCCCGAGGTCGAGGTCATGATTCGCACCGGTCGCATTCGCGAGACGCTCAAGGACGAGATGCTCGACGTGGTCAAGCCCGACCTGGTGCTCTGCGGCGCCCGCGGCCTGTCATCGATTAAGTACGCGCTGCTGGGCTCGATTTCGACGTTCCTGCTGCGCAATACGGACTGCGACATTTTGGTCGTGAAGTAGCGTTGCTCCCACCGGCCGCGGGGCCTGCGGGGTTTCCACGGGCACGTCCTCGCCGCGTTGCGGCTGCGGGATGTGCCCTTAGGAAACCCCTCCCGGCCCCGCGGCCTTCACAGCCTTACTTCAGCGAGTTGGCTGATAAAAAGATGGCGTGCCGCCCCGGTTTGGGGCGGCACGTTTTTTAATGGGCGGCACGTTTTGTTTGGACGAATGTCTGCCGCGTGTGCTACTCGA
Source organism: uncultured Collinsella sp. (assembly GCA_937995345.1). Classification (GTDB taxonomy): domain Bacteria; phylum Actinomycetota; class Coriobacteriia; order Coriobacteriales; family Coriobacteriaceae; genus Collinsella. The sequence goes on from CALKKS010000016.1 coordinate 19,648, forward strand.
AAAACTGAAACTTATTCGTTGAGAAGGCAAACGTGACGACGAAGCCTTCGCCGGGCTCGGATGCCGCGGTGACGTCGATGCCCATCTTGGAGCACAGGCGAGCAACCAGATAGAGGCCGATGCCCGTTGCGCGCTTGGTGGTGCGGCCGTTGTCGCCGGTAAAGCCCTTCTCGAACACGCGCGGCAGGTCTGCCGCGCACACGCCGCAGCCGTTATCGGCAACGGTCAGCTCAATACGCTCACTCGCCAGGCCCTCGTCCAGCAACGCGCCCGAAAACACGATCTTCGCGCCGTCCTCGCGCGCGTATTTAATGCTGTTCTGAATGAGCTGGCCCAGAATAAACTCGAGCCATTTCTCGTCGGTAAACACCTCAAAGTCGAGATTCTCGCACACCGGCGCCACGTGCGCCGCGATAAGCTCGCGCGCGTTGGCTTTAATCGCGCCCGTCACCAGGGCCTTGAGATTCCAGCGGCGAATCAGGTAGTCGCGCTCCACGACTTCCGAGCGCGCGTAGTACAGTGCCTGGTCGATATAGCGCTCCACGCGGGCAAGCTCGCGGCCCAAATCGTCCACGCGCGACAGGTCGTCTTCGCTGCCGTCCAGGTTTTCCAAAATCAGATGGGCTGCAGCCAGGGGCAGTTTGGCCTCGTGGACCCAGCTCTCGATATAGTCGCGATAGTCGTCGGTTTGACGTCGCCCTTCCGCTACCTCATCGCAAGCCGCCTTGCCCACGCGGCGCAGGACTTCGTATTCGAGCTCGCCCTCGGCATAGGTCGGACACTGCACCATCTCCTGTACCCACGCAGGGCTTTCCAGCTCCTCGGCCGCGCGCTCCAGCTGGTGCAAAAATCGACGACGGCGCGCATACTCAATCACGATGCCCAGCATGCCAAAGATAAAGGACACGCCGACCGCCACGATCACGATAGAAACGGGTGCGCCCGCGACCGTCAGCACAAAGCAGCTCAGCAGCACACCGCAGGTCCACACGGCGACGGGAAGCAGCGCATCTTTAAAAAACTTGGCAAACGACATGACCGGCCCCTAGACCGAATAGCCCTGACCGCGGTGCGTCGTCAAATACCCCTTGATGCCGATTTTTTCGAGCGTGGTGCGCAGGCGGTTGATGTTGACGGTAAGCGTGTTGTCGTCCACGAAAGCATCGGAGTCCCACAGGTCCTGCATGATGGCCGAGCGCGAGACAATCTTGCCCGCGCGGCTCAGGAGCAAAGAGAGGATGCGCAGCTCGTTTTTGGTGAGCTCGGTGCTGTCGCCGGTTTGCGTGTTGGTGACCGCGGAGCGGGCGAGGTCGAGTTCCAGCCCCTTGTGGACGACCGTGCTGCGCTCGCCGGCAGCCGCGGTGCGTCGCAACAGCGCGTTAATGCGCGCCACAAGCACGCGGGCGCTGTAGGGCTTGGGGACAAAGTCGTCCGCGCCGAGCGTCATGGCCATGACCTCGTCGATCTCGGTCGTGCGCGACGTGAGGACGATGATGGGGACCTCGGATTCGCGACGGACCTCGTGGCAGATGTGCTGGCCGTCTTTGACGGGAAGCGTCAGGTCGAGCAGTACCAAGTCGGGTGCAGCGGCCAGGATGTCACGCGAGACGTGCTCGAACGACTCGCAGGCCTCCACCTCAAAACCGGCACGGGCCAGAATGTCGGCGAGCTCGCGACGAATGGGCTCGTCGTCCTCAACGATATAGATCAGCGCCATGGATTCCGCTCCCCTCTTGGTTGTCTTACAGCCATTATTACCGCGAAGCCGCCGGTACGCGCCTCGCGCGGCGCCAAGGTGACAGAACTGTTCGCGAACGAAAGCGTTCGGCTCGACCCTCGCTCGCGGCGGGCGCGGGGATTACATGATTATAAAATCCCCGTCCCAGAAAAATCATTTAGCGGCGGGCGCGGAGCTTTTCGTAGCCATCGGCAAAGAAGGCGACCGTCGCGGCATCGGACTCGGCGGCGTCAGCGTCGGCGGCAGGCACCACGCCGTGCTCGTCGCTCACCAGGAACAGCGCGCCCTTGAGCTGTGCGGGAATGTCCACGCGCGTGACCGGGATGCCCTTGGTCTGGGCCAGCTGCTCAATGAGCGTCGCCGTGCCGCACAGGCACTCGTCCGTCGGCGCCACAAAGGCCAGCTCGCCGTTGTTGACGGCGGCGAGCAGCTCGGGCGCTACGCCGGTCTCGTCGGCCTCGGAGCGGGCCTCGGCAGAACGAACACGCAGCGCTTTGGCCGACGTATCGGCCAGCGGCTCGTACTCGCCCACCGTCATGGCGGCGTTGCCGTTGATGTCAATCACCAGCATGAGCACGCCGTCGTGCGCGGTGTAATCGCCCTCGGCAAGCGACCACTCAACGTGCTGCTTGGCCCAGCTGAGCATGTTATGGGTGAGCGGCTCGCCCTGCACCAAGCGCTCGGACAGCGCGCGGATGTGACGGTTGAGCATGGGCACCTTTTTGTTGGACATGCGCCAACGGCAGACAAGCGCGGGCTTGTCGAGCGTAAACTTCTCGACCGCCTCCTGATTGGCGCAGAAATCCTCGTACGCACGCTGATCCTCGGCATTGCCAAACAGCTCGGCATCATCAATCTGGGGCATGGTTGTACCTTTCGTGTTAGTCATTCCGTCCTCTTATACCAAAAAGACGGCCCTCCAAACGGAGCGACCGTCTTTTGCGGAGATTATTTTGTCCCGAGGCGAAACTTAGTGCCTAAAGTGGCGAGCGCCGGTAAACACCATTGCGATGCCATGCTCGTTGCAGGCCTGGATGCTCTCGTCATCGCGCTTGGAGCCGCCGGGCTGAATGATGCAGGTCACACCATGCTCGGCAAGCACGTCGACGTTGTCGCGGAACGGGAAGAACGCGTCGCTTGCGCAGGCAAAGCCGCCCTTTTCCACGCCCTCGCGCTCGCAGAAGTCTTCGGCACGCTCGCAGGCCAGCAGCGCAGAATCCACGCGGTTGGGCTGACCGGGGCCCATGCCAATGCCGGCCTTGCCCTTGGAGACCAGGATGGCGTTGGACTTAACGCCCTTGCAAACCTTCCAGGCAAACTCGAGCTCGGCCATCTCGGCGTCGGTGGGCTTGCGGTCGGTGGGGAACGTAAAGGTCGCGGGATCCTCGGTCACGTGGTCGACTTCCTGTACCAGCATGCCGCCGTCGATGGAGCGCAGCTCCACCTGGGCGCCGTGGTCCACGCCGCCGGTAGCCAGCACGCGCAGGTTGGGGCGCTTGGCCATGCGCTCGAGCGCCTCGGCGGTATAGCTCGGGGCGATGATGACCTCGACGAACTGCTTGTTCTGGTCGGCGAAGTGCTCAACCAGCTCAAAGGGAACCTCGCGGTTGCAGGCGATGATGCCGCCGAAGGCGCTCTTGGGATCGCAGGCAAAAGCGCGGTCGTAGGCGGCCGCGATGTCCTCGGCAACGGCGGAACCGCAAGGGTTCTGGTGCTTGAGGATCACGCAGGCCGGCTCGTCGAACTCGCGCACCAGGTTCCAAGCGGCGTCGGCATCCAGATAGTTGTTGTAGCTGAGCGGCTTGCCCTGGATCTGCTCGGAGCCCACGAGCGGGAACTGCGAGCTCGCGGTGTTCTCGCAGCCCTCGGCAAAACGATAGACCGTAGCCTTCTGCTGAGGATTCTCGCCATAGCGCAGGTCGTCGACCTTCTCCAGCGAGATCTCGAGCTTGGCAGAAGTGTCCGCCACGTCGCTTGCCTGGGCGGCAAGCCAACGGGAGATAGCCGTGTCGTAGGCGGCGGTAGTCTGGTAGACCTTCACCTGCAGGCGACGACGGGTGGCAAGCGTGGTGCAGCCGCCAGTCTCGTGCATCTCGGCCAGGACGGCGTCGTAGTCGGCCGGGTCGGAGATGACGGTAACGCTCGCGGCGTTCTTAGCAGCGGAGCGCAGCATGGAGGGGCCACCAATGTCGATGTGCTCGATGGCATCCGCAAAGGTGACCTCGGGGTTGGCAACGGTCTTCTCGAACTCGTACAGGTTGACGACGACCAGGTCGATCAGCTTAATGCCGTGCTGAGCGGCTTCCTGCATGTGCTGCTCGGAATCGCGACGGGCAAGCAGCGCGCCGTGAACCTTGGGATGCAGCGTCTTGACGCGGCCGTCCATCATCTCGGGATAGCCCGTGAACTCCTCGATGGGGGTTACGGGAACGCCCGCGTCCTCGATGGCACGAGCCGTGCCGCCCGTAGAGATGATCTCGACGCCAAAGTCGTCAACCAGCGTCCGTGCGAAATCGACGACGCCCGTCTTATCGGTAACCGAGATCAACGCGCGTGCGATCTTCACATCAGATCCCATGCAGTCCTCCTGTCTGGTACGCCGCCGTGCTCTGTGAGTCGGTGATACGTCGATCTGCAGCGCTCGCGCAGCGGCATTGAAAATACTGATTTAATGTAGCGCATCGAGCGCGACGATGCACCCCGCAACGCACGGCTGTGCAGAAAAAGCTTGCGAGCGGGGGCTGCGGAAGCCCCGCCGGGCACGGTGAGTTGATGGAGCACAAGGGCACCATAATTGAATGCCAATAGCGTGGTAGAACTGTGCTCGATATGCATCCGCAAAAGAAAGAGGCACCATGGTCTCGCGGGTTCTCTACCGACCGTTTGATACCGAAGACTTCGACGCCATCGCGCTGATTCTGCAGCAGCTTTGGCATAACAATTCGGATAACGATGAGTACAACCGCCTTGAGGCCGCATGCGACCTCGCCTATTGCCTTTCGTCATCGACGTTTTCGCAGGTTGCCGTAATCGACGGTCAGGCGCGTGGCATTGCGCTCGCGCGCGCGGGACAGAGTTCCGGCGCCACCGTCAAGGAACATTGGATGGATACCGAACGCGCGCTGCTTTCGCAGATGCGCGAGCTGGAGCCCGATGCCTGCGCCGAGTATCTCTCGTTTGTGCGCGCAACCATCCGAACCAACAACCGCCTGCTCGAAAGCAGCCCGTTGCCACACGACAACGAGGTCACGCTGCTTGCCGTTGATCGAGATGTCCACGGCTTGGGCGTTGGCTCGGTGTTGCTCGATGCCGCTGTCTCGTACCTTTCCTCGCGCGGGGCGACAAGGGCGCACCTGTACACCGACTCCAACTGCTCGTGGAAATTCTACGAGCTACACGGCTTTAAGCGCACCGCCACGCACCGCGCCAACCGCGAGGAACGCCGCCACGCTATGCCGCGCGAAAGCTTCCTCTACGAGCTGGACCTAACAGCCTAGCCTCGGCAGCCACACCTAGTCATTTAAGTCTGTCCCCAATGAGTAGCCTAGGGGGTCTGCAAATGGCTGTGGTCAAAAAACATCAAATATGAGTACTGTTACCTTTTTAGTAGTAGCGATTTGGGGCATTTTTGAGGCTTTTAGACATGGTAGTCAGCCTGGCGAGCTGACGTATCTCCCCAAATGTTCGATAAAATTGGCTCTTAACGAGAAATACTCTCATTAGAAGCCAATAGATGAACGCAAATTAATGTAACTATTTCGGCAACAGTACTCATATTTGCCATTTTTTGCCCACTGCCCCTTGCGCCAAGGTCCGCAGCGGAAAGTATGGCCCGTTTCGATGCACAAAAATGGGATGGATCTTCCCTGGCAACCGCCCAGAAAGGTCCACCCCAAAGCAAGCGCTCGCTAGAACGTTCCGCCGCCGCCTCCGCCGACGCCGCCGCCTCCGCCGCCCGAGAAGCCGCCGCCTCCGCCGCCACCCGAGCTGTCCGAGCTCGACGCGAGCTCACGGATGCTCTCGTGATACACGCCGTCGAACGAATCCATCGGCGACTCGTTGCCGTAATGATGGTAGTACCACCAGTAGCAGGGGTAATTGTCGTAGAAACCGTCGGCCTCGCGCACCTCGAGCGGCACGGCCTCGGCAAGCTGACGCAGGACTTCCTTCGAAACGCCCAGCGCCGCACCCATCACCAGAAGCTTATTCCACAGGACCAGATCGCCGGGGACGGCTTCCTTGAGGCGCGTGAAGTCCTCGAGCCAATGCTTAAGCGCCTTGCAGCGAACCGCCACCTCGGCGCCCTCCGGCGTAAATCGGCGGAACGTAAGGCCCACGCCAATACCCACCAGCACAATCGGCACCGAGATAACCGCGGCGATAATGTTCGCCTGTGCGCCGTCGGTAAAGAAGATGGATCCCACGGGAACAAAGGCGATCAGAATACCGAGAACCAGGCAAAACACCATTGCGACAATGCCGTCCGAGGCAACGTACTCGCTGTCGGCCAGCTTGCCCTTAACGGTGTTCTGATAGTCCTCGAGCTTGTCGCCCACGGGTGTAGCATGCTGCTTGACGTAGTGCTGCAGCTCGTCAAACGTACGCGAGCGATCGCCGTTCTCGTCGGGCTTAGCACCGGCAAAGAAAACCTTGAGCACCATGTGGTCAATGCCCTTGGCCGACTTCCAGCCCGCATCACTCACCGTCACGCGATACGTCTGTTCTTCTTTTTCGCGCCCCAACAGACCCTTCTTGGCCTTGGTCACGGTCGCCTGCTCCAGCTTGATTACACGGTCGTCAGTGAGCTTCATGAGCGTGGCGATATATGCCTGATCGGGCACCTCGTTCCAGCTCATGAGGGCCGAAAGCACAGCGGGATGGTCGGCCGAAGGCACATCGCGGAAATAATCGTCCTGAAAAAGCGGCTTGGGTTTGCGGCGGCGCAGCTTGAGCACAACGATTGTGCCGGTAAAGGCCACCGCCGCGACAACACTTAGCACGGCAAGTGCATTGGCAATCATGCGAGCGTGAGCGCGGCGGGCGTTAGCCTCGTCGGCCCACGCCTTCTCCTCGCTTAGGATCGTCGGCAGACGTTCCTCGCTCGAGGCGGCAAGCTGCGGTACCCAATCGCTGGGGAAGGCGATGCGCGCCTCGGCGAATTCGCCCTCATGCACGCAGGGAATGGTATAGGTGACCATGGGCTCGTCCACATCGAGCGACACGTCGCCCGTCAGCGAGCCGTGGCCCCATGCACGGAAGTTATCGCCCTTGACGGCCGCCGTCCCGGCGGCAGCATTTGCGAAGTACACTTCCATCTCGACGTCATCGGAATCCGCGGACCAGCCGTCGCCCACAAACTTCCAGTAGAGCTCGGCGGTATCGGCCCAATTCATAACCGCACCGGTCATGGTGTAGCTCACATAATAGATCGCGCTGTCGCCGCTCTCGTGGGGGCTGAAAACCTTGATCTTTACGCCGCCGTCGGACTGCTCAACCGTATAGACGCCGCTGTCGCCTTTGTTTGCGCTGTCGACCTTGTTAAACGCGGTGTCGTCTTCCTCGACGCTCAACACGTCGACGCCCGCCGCGCCGCCCTGCTGGTTGGTGCCCGCATTGATCTCCCAGAACACGCCGTTGATGTCGTCGTCGAAATCGAACTGGCGTCCCTCGACAACGGTCAGCGAGCCGTCGGCCTCGACCGTGGCGCCGATATAGGTTTGGGTCATGGAGTAGCCGTCAGCGTGCGCGGCGACAGGCAGCAGCAACAATGCAAGTACGACGAGCGCACAGGCGGAAGCGAATCGCGCGAATAGGCGGCGCTGCCGACAGGTCTTGGCAACGGGGGCGTTCATAGGCACATCCTTTGTCTGTAAAACCAACATCGCCATTGTCCCACGTTTGCGGGCACACATGACGAATATCTAGGCGACCGGAGCGCCAAACGGGATGAAAGTCACGCCCGCAGCGCCAGCAGCTAGTCATTGGGGACGTTCTTAAATGACTAGTCATTAGGGACACTCTTTGGCATGGCCTGTCCAACGATAGATACCACTTCACAGCTCCGTCACAGGTGTAGCGGCTTTGTGTTGCTGCGACGTGTGCTGATTGAGCCCGTGAGCAAGGGGCATAAAGCAGTTGAGCGAAAACGGTTTGCCCCTTTCCCGTTCGCTCGAGGATCATGTCCCCCTTTTCCGCGGAAACCCCGGCAGTTGCGAAGAGCTGCCGGGGTTTCTGTCGTTTGGGGGTTGAGTTGGTGCGCGGCACTCGAGACGTTGAGCCGCAGGCTCGCCGTGCGCAATGCGCAGCGCCGCCAACTTGCGGTCCACAGCGACGCCTCCCCATCGCGTTCCGCGCTATACTCGTCCGCATGGATATCAACGCATGTAACATAGCAACGCCCGCCGTGGCCACGTCGACGGCGCCGGCCGCTTCCGCCCCCACGCCCGTCGTGGGCCGCTTTGCCCCGTCGCCCTCGGGCCGCATGCACCTGGGCAACGTGTTCAGCTGTCTGTGCGCGTGGCTTTCGGCCCGCAGCCAGGGCGGCAGCATCGTGTTACGCATCGAGGACCTGGACGATCGCTGCAAGCGCCCCGAACTTGCCACTCAATTGATTGACGACCTTGCCTGGCTGGGGCTGGAGTGGGACGAAGGCCCCTACTATCAGCACGATCGCCTGGACTTCTACGAGGACGCCCTGCACCAGCTGCAAGACGCCGGCCTCACCTATCCTTGCTTTTGCACGCGTGCCGAGCTCCACGCCGCGAGCGCGCCTCATGCCAGTGACGGCACGCCCATCTACCGCGGAGCCTGCCGAAACCTTTCTGCCAAAGATATCGCCCGCCGCAGTGCCCTGCGCGCCCCGGCCACGCGTCTGCGCGTGCCCACCGTCGATGATCTCGCAAACGACGTGATCGAATTCGTGGACCGCACGTACGGCGCCCAATGCGAGGCACTCGCTACCGAGTGCGGCGACTTTTTGGTGCGCCGCAGCGACGGCGTGTTTGCCTATCAGCTAGCCGTGGTGGTCGATGACGCCGCCATGGGCGTCACCGAGGTCGTGCGCGGATGCGACCTGCTGGGGTCCACGCCGCGCCAAATCTACCTGCAGCATCTGCTGGGTCTTCCCACGCCGCACTACGCACATATTCCGCTGCTCATGTCGCCGGATGGCCGTCGCCTTTCCAAGCGCGACCGCGATCTGGACCTGGGCGAGCTCCGCGCCCGCTTTGGCACACCCGAGGCACTACTGGGATGGCTCGCCGGACAAACGGGCATCGCACCGGACACCACACCGCGTACCGCCGAGCAACTGGCTGAGCACTTTAGCTGGGACGTCATCCGGGAGCATCGGGAGAACATCACTGTAACGGCCGAGTAGCCAAACGCCCCGCCCCCCTCGACGAGCGCAGCATTCTGCGTCTTGTTATGTACGGAATAATTCCGTACAATAACGCAAAGGAGGTTTTTATTATGCCGACGATTGAGAAACAACGCCGTATGGATCTAAGGCTGACCGAGCGTCAACGCCTTACTTACGAGCGCGCCGCGGCCCTGCGCGGGCAAACTCTCACCCAATGGGCCACTGCCCACCTTGACGAGAGCTCCGCGCGTGACATCGCCGAAGCGTCAACAACCTATCTTTCTCCTGATGGTTTTGATGCATTTTGCGAAATGCTCGACTCCCCCATGCCCCAAGCCGCAAAAGCGTTGCTTAACCGTAAAGCAGTTTGGGAATGAGCGCGTTTACCAAGCCCGTTCAACTCCCCGTTGGTCAAGGCATCGAGGCTTTCCACTGTGGAAATGCTCTTGTAGACGGATGGGCTAAAAACAGATCAGCCTCGGCGCGAAGAAGAGGGTCAGCGGTTATATACGCATCGTATTGCGACGGCGCAGTCGCTGGCTTTTATACGCTATGCACGCACTCCGTAGCTCGCGAAAATGTTGATGGAGGGTGGTTCGTGCGAAACTCCCCCTCCCAAGTTCCCGCAGTGTTACTTGGAATGATGGGGGTCGACGAGAAGTTCAAGGGGCTTGGTCTTGGGGCATCACTGCTCAAAGATGCCATCGAGAACGCCTTGAAAATTTCTGCCCTAGCAGGAGCGCGGGCTTTGGTTGTCGATCCAGTAGATGACGAAGCGGCGGCGTTCTATGCGCATTTTGGCTTTGTAACCCTACCCGGCACCAACCGAATGGCACTGAAACTCTAGACCGTCGGCGATATTTCCTCCAGATCCCAGCATGCCTTAAGTACCCTATAGATCATGAATATTATTGAAATGTAGGGTAACTACCCAAGGCATCGTATGAAGACCCGCCATGCTCCGCCCCTACGCGACGTCCCAGGGCATGAGTTCGTCGCCTAGGCGGACGATGCGGTCGTAGAGCACGGTGTGGCGCTCGGCTGGGTTGGCATCCCGATGAAAATGCCCGTAGTACCAGCGCTTGTAGTCCAAGCGGTCCTCCAGCTCATCGAAAAATGCCGTAAGCCGATCAACGGCGGGGTAATTCCAGCCAGGTGCCGGATAAAGCGTGGGCGAAAGCATGCGTGTGGAACAGGTGTGAGTGATCACGTAGTCGACCTTCCAGCCCACGCTATCGAGCTTTGCCCGCGCTTCCTCAAAGTTACGCTCGTCCGGCAGCTCATGCGGCCACCAGCTGGAATACGGCACGCGGTATTCCTTGTCCACGCTCGTGGCGCCGCCCATGGTAAAGACCGTTGAGCCGTCGAGCTCAAAAACCTCGCCGCGCGTCAGACGCCGTATGGGTGAGGTGTCCGACAGGCGCTGCGTCAGCCCACCATGCCACAGCTCCATGGGGCGCTCCGCCCAGTGATCGAAACGCTCGTGGTTGCCGTCGACAAACAGCACGGTATAGGGGCGCGACTCCAGCCAAGCGATGTCGGCACATTCCTCGGCAGAGAAATCCCAGGGAAAGCCAAAGTCGCCAGCAACGATGAGATAGTCGTCGCTCGTCAGGCTATCCCCAAGATCCCAATCACGCAGCTTTTGCATGTCGATGCCACCATGAATATCGCCCGTCACATAGACCGTCATCGGACCACCACTTCCCTCTTATATGCTTCGAGCTCGCGCTCAATCTGCCTGTCGCCGGTCTCGTTGACCCACCAGGGCCATTTCACCCGGCCGCACGGCTCGTCGACTTCGGCGAACCATTCCTTCAGCTCGTCCAAGCTCACCGGCGCATAGTCATTGGCGTCAACGCCCACGTCATAGCGCAGCAGCCCCTGCTTGTGGTTGAACTCGTTGTACGCGTCGCCGCTGCTGTGGATGTGCCCGTGGAGGTGCCACGATCCATGGTTCATGCCCTGCCAGTCCGCCATCGGGTAGTGGCTGAGCACGATCTTCTGCCCGTCGATCTTGAGCACGCAGATCGGCGGCTCCACGGTGAACGCGCCGGCCACCGCCGGCTGGGTCCAGTCCTTGTCGTGGTTTCCCGGGACGAGGTGGATGCGCCTGCAGGCGATCTGCTTGCGCAGTCTGTACGCATCCTGGGCGGTCATCTTAAAGCTGAAGTCGCCCAGGATGTAGAACTCATCGTCCGCAGCGACCTTGCCGTTGATGCTATCGACGATGGCGTCGTTCATCTGCCAAATCGTATCCCACGGGCGGTCGGTGAACTTCAGCACGTTCTCATGCCCAAAGTGGGTATCGCTGGTAAACCAGATCATGGGGATCTCCTAACGCTCTTGCTCGGAATAGATGCTCGTCGCCTCGCCAAATCCGTCGGGGCGCCGCGCTTCGATTGGCACGATATCTTGGTAGATAAGGCGATGTTTTTCATCACGCCATTCATCGTCATGGTAATGGCCAAAGAACCAGGTGCGGTAGTCGAGCCGCCCGTCGAGCTCGCCCAAAAAGGCCTGCAGCGAATCATCGTAGAACTCGCGATTGCACTCCATGCACAGCTCGTCCGCCAAATCGACCGGTGCCTCGTGAGTCACCACATAGTCGACCTTCCAGCCCACGCGATCGAGCGAAGCGCGACAATGCTCCATATCGCTCTCGCTCGGCATTTCCTCGGGCCACCAGGTCTTTCCCTCCTGGCGCCACTGTTTGTCGTGGCTCGCGGCACCGCCCATGGCAAGGACCGTGGTCCCCGCAATGTCGAATACCTCGCCGCGCATCAGATGGAGCACGTGCGGACGCGCCTCGTGGACGAGACCGCCGTTCCATTCCCGCACCGGCAGCTCCGCCAACAGATGGTGATTCTCGTGGTTGCCATCGACAAAACACGTGGTCCAGGACTTAGACTCAAACCAGTCGAGCCAGTATTTGTCGGTGTTCAAGCCACTCCATATAAAGCCAAAGTCACCGGCCACGACCACCACGTCGTCGCGCGTCAGCATTCGGCCCAGCGGCCAGCTGCGCGATGAGAAGCGGCTCGCCCCGTATTCGGCAATACCGTGAACGTCTCCGGTAACAAAAATGGACATCAATCAACACCTCCGCGCTGTACGGCTCCGAACAAATCGATGGCAGAAATTGCAGGCCGGTACCGGCACCGGCATCCCTTAGGGCTTACCCCTCGTTCTTCCATCCAAACGGGTCAAATACCCAAAAAATCAGATCGAGCACGCCGCCGGTCATCATGGCGCCGGCAAGGGCAATGGCGACGTGCAGAGAGCCGGAGCTTCGGAGCACGTCGAACGGCCCCAGAACAGCCAGCAACGCGACCGCTGCGCCGGCAAGGCACAGCGCAAGGCACGGCCCCGCGTCCTCGACACACTTCTTTGCGAGATGCTTGGTGTTGTCACTCATCAATATCGAACTCCTTAGAGGGTCGTTGTTCAGGTACATGCCGCCGCAACGGAGCATGACGGCAGGGTAAGTGTCACATGCCGTGCGGACACGTTTTTAAACCCGCGCGTCCGCAGGGAACCATACCCTTGCAAAACAGCCCTGAAGAATCTCCTAAACCGCCGACGGACAACATGCTGAACAGGGAATCTTTCCTCGTTTGAGCGCGATCGCTAAAGGCACGCTTGTTTTAATTGCGTTTTGAGGAAGGCTTTTACATCCCGCAGAGCGGTGATAGATTTTGCCGTTCTTGGTGACGATTACCTTGATTTTTGAAGTATCCACGCTGTAGGGCTTGGCCGGCGTGGCCATCTTTTGACAAACTGGCTCCGGTTCTTGGGGCCTACTTCTCGAAAAACCAGAGTCACGGAATCGATTGATATAGCTGTCGAAACATCCATCGAACAGCAGTCCCGTTGCCAGGCCCGCCATGAATCCGCAGGCAATCGCAGCTTCTCCTCTAATCTGCATGCGCTCCTCCTAAATCACCTTTCGAAGTCATAAAACACGGCGCGCGCCGCGGTCCCTTACCCCTGCGGCGCGCGCCGAAAATGATCCGTTTTCCTCCGTCCCTAACGGATCAGTTGGCGGCGCTTGTCGGAGAGGAAGACGCCGGCGGCAACCAGGACCGTGCCACCGATTACGAAGGTCTCGCCCAGCAGGTCGGACGCATCGCCCGTGGCGGGCATCGTCGTCTGCTGCGTCGCAATCTCGGTCTTTGCCACCGAATGTTTGGCCTGGTACGCCACCTGAGTGACGGGCTGGGCCTGCTCGGCATTCCCGCGATCGGCGGCCTCTTGGCGAGCGATCTCGGCGTTGAGCTCGGTAATAGCCTGGTCGAGCTCGGCCTTGGCAGCGGTGTAGTTGGCAAGCGCCTCCAAGTACGCCGGCGCCGCAGCATCCGTCGCAGCCGCGGCGGCATCGAGCTCGGCCTTGGCGGTCGCGGCGCGCCCAGCGGCATCGTGAGCCACAGCGATCTTGGCGTTGAGCGCCTCATCTGCATCGTCAGCACTGCCGTTGACAATGGCTTCGGCCAGATTAATCCTGCGCAGGCGGGTGGTCACGGCGGCAGAAGCATCGCAGGCGGCGGCCGCGTCCGTCACGGCATCGTCAGCCTCCACCACGCCGTACTCGGCTTCGCTCACAGCCATCGCCGCAGCATCGAGTGCGGCAGCCGCAGCGGCTTTGTCCTCAGTAGCCTTGGCAAGTGATGCTGCGGCGTTCTTAAGCTGGGAGGCGCGGGCGGCAGCTGCATCGGACTTTGCCTGAGCCGTTGCCGCGGCGGCGTCGGCATCGCTCGCAGCCTGCTGGGCCATATCGAGCTCCGCCTGAGCGGCAACAGCATCGATATCAGCCTGATCTGCATCGCCTTGGGCACCGGCAAGTTCAGCCTCCGCCTCGCGTTGATTGGCACGAGCGTCCTCGAGTGCAGACGACGCCGCACCAAACGCACGCTGAGCAGCAGCGATATCGGCTGAGTATGCCGCCAGCTCATTCTGGGCCGCGGCAAGTGCATCCTGCTTGTCGCCAACGCCGGCGCGAGCGGCATCCAGCGCACGCCGGGCAGCGGCAGCCTTGCCCTTGGCGACATCGAGTTCATCAGACTTGGCAGTCAAGACACTCTGCGCCACGGTAACCGCAGCGCTGGCAGAATCCACGTCGGCGCGGGCATCAGCCACGGCACGCGCAGCGGCCTCAGCCGCGGCCTGCTTCTCCCCCACGGCAGCCTGGGTATCCGAGACCCCAGCGGTAGCAGCGTCAACATCGGCGGCAGCAGCATCGACTTGGGCCTGCCTTGCAGCGGCGGCCTGCGACGCGGCGCTCACCTTGTCGCCAGCCTGCGCAGCCGCGCCCTGAGCGGCAGAAAGCTCCTGACGAGCCGCGTCCACGCCCTGCCCAGGATTCGCCAGCGAGTCACACCACGCATTAAGCGCGGCCTCGTATTCGGCAACCGTCATCGGATTGGCAGCATTCGTGTACCATCCTCCAGACATAGAGAACGTCTGCGCCTGCGTAAGCCAACGGTTCATCGTCCCGCGCGTGCAAACCCCCATGCCTGTCACGGTGTAATCGGGATCGATCACATTCATGTAGTGACCGACTGTATGCACGCTCCCGCCATGCGCAGCAACGTAGCGGTTCACTTCATCACCATGCTGACGATAAAAATCGAAAGCGGCCTTTCCCGTAAGGCCCGTCGCCCCCAGCGTAGCCGCAGCGCGGTCAAAGACGGCCTTTTCCTGATCGACCCACTGGATGAACGGATCGCTTCCGTAGTTCCACGCCACGTTTTCACCCACGTTGAACTGCTGAGCATGGGCAACCTTGGTGTCGGAATAGTTCGCGTCGGCAATGGCAGTCGCCATCATGCTGTACGTCACCTTGAGCTCGCTCAAGCCGACGCTCTTGCGGTACTCATTGCACGCCTTGAGCCACACAATCGCTTGCTTCATGTTGGTCAGACTCGTCGCGTCAACTTCCTCGCCCACCTTGGTAAGGCTGGCATATTTGCAGTTGAGGATCAGATCCGCCGCATCGTCGGCACCCACGCTCTTAAAGAACGCGATAGCACCCTGACGGTAGTTTTCCGCCGAGGCGTTCGCCGTAGCCTGGGCAGCGTCGAGCTTGGCCTGCGCCTGAGCCACAGCCTGATCGGCCTGCTGCTTTTGAGCCTTTGCCTGGTCGAGCGCCTTGTCGGCAGCGTTCTTCTCGTCCTTAGCGGCCGAGAGCTTGGCCTGAGCGTCGGCCAGCGCCGCGAGCGCATTGGCATGCTCGGCCTTAGCCTGATCGACGGCGGCGTCTGCCGCGGTCGCAGTAGCCGTGGCAGCGTCCAACTTGGACTGCGCGTCAGCCGCAGCCTGCTGCTGGACGGCGAGCGCCTGCTGAGCAGCCTGCACCTCACCCTCGGCAGTGGTCACTTCCTGCGAGGCAGCAGCGAGTTCGCCCTCGCGCTGCGCCTGGACCGACTTGGCGGCGTCCAGCGTGGCAGCGGCGGCGTCCACCTTGGCCTTGGCAGCCTCGTACTCCGGGCCCGCGGCACCCTGCTCGGCACGGTCGAGATCGGCCTTGGCGGCGTCATAGCTCGCCTGAGCGGCATCCACATCCGCATCGGCTGAATCCTTTGCCTGCTGAGCTGCCGAAAGCTTGTCCCGCGCGTCCTGCTTTTTAGCCGCGGCGGCATTAACGCCAGCCTGGGCATCCACGAGCCTGGCCTGAGCGTCAGCCGCCTGCTGCGTGGCCTGAGCCAGCTCGCTCGCAGCCTGATCAGCTGCAGCCTGGGCAGCGGCCACGGCCTCGGGCGTGGCATCGGATGCAGCAGCCTGCGCGGCCTCAAGCGCAGATTGGGCATCGCTGAATGCCTTCTGGGCAGCGGCCAGAGCTTCGTCCTTGTCCGCCAGGTTCTTCTTAGCGGCACCAAGCGCAGCCTGAGCGTCCTCGAGCGCCTTCACATCTGCATCGGCCTTGTCCTGCGCAGCGCCCATCTGCTTTTCCAGCTCGGTCGAAGCCGCAGAAGCGGCAGCGTCGCTTGCGCTATGGGCCGCGTCGTAGGCACCCTGCGCCTGCTGCTGGTTGGCAGCGGCGGCGTCGTAAGGAGCGGCGGCCGCATCCAAATCGGCCTTGGCGGCAGCGGCCTTAGCACGAGCCGCATCGACCGCAGCCTGCAGGTTGGCGACCTTCTGCGCCGCCGACACCGTGCCCGCGCCAGTACCAGCAGCGGCCGCGCTCGTCAACGGAGACAGCACCGCAGCCGGCTTCCCAGTAGCGTCGGCACCGTTCGCGCCCTGTGCCACCGCGGTCAGCGGAGACAGCAGCGGCCCGCCCGTCATGGCGATCGTCGCCGCGGCAACCGTCGCCATGCGCCCGGCGGCCTTCGCCTTACCCACAGCGCCGCCATTGATGTTCTTATTCACGTTCTTGCTCATTGCCGATTCCTTCCCACGATGAGCTGATGTTTGACACACATAGTCGATCTAACGTGCCCCGCTAAAAAGAGGTGATAGCGGGGTAATTAAATCGGAGGAGTTGGAGACAAGCCCACATCCATCAGCGGATGCCGAGCTCATACTCCCGCTCGCGCTCAATATCATTCAGGTACTCATAATCTTCGGAGCCAAGCTCTGAATCATCTTGAGCGAACATGTAGTTCTCAGACTTAGAACAAATGCTGTAACCGCAGATGGTATTGAGATCGATATGGTCGGTATTGTCGTTGTAAAGGGGGAAAATTCTGCTGGTCATGCTCAAGTACCTCTCAACATAAACTGAAAACTCGTTTGCTTGGTCTCTTTTTGAGACCCCATCTGATGTGCTATGGCTGCAGTATATGTTCTCCCTTTTTACAATGCAAGCATAATTTCAAAAAGTTCTAGGAGCGATAATTGCGCAACACCATCACTTGCCGCCACCGCCATCCCCCACCGCGCCCTCACGCGCAGCGCACTCGTTGAGATACTTGACCGGAATCGGCCATACGGACGGAGCCTTATAGCGCGAAAGGCCTATGTTGGCCAGCTGAACCAACAACTCGGACAAATCATCGCCGCCGAGCATCTCAATCGAACGCACGTGAATCGCAGTCGCCATATCCTCCTGGGTGCCGTTGTTGACGCCCACAAAATAGCAAGTCCTGCCCGCGCGCTCGAACGTTCCAATGCCGTAATAAGGCGAGTTGTAGCTCTCGAAAATCTCTTTCTTACGCCCCGCCCTGCCCGCGAGCTGATGCTCGCCCACCAGAGCCATAAAGTTGTTGGAAAACGTCGTCAGCCCCGTATCCCGCACGCGAGCAAGCATAGACCGCCCGTTCGCGTGCACGTCAAAGACATAGGCGCCCTTATCGAATTTGCCGTCCGCGGTCAGCAGATCGAGCTCCATCTCGTCCTCGGGACCATCCTCTGCCGAATGTGAGGCATAGCGCATGTCCCCATCCGCGCCAATCACCAACGTAGCGATACGCGAATCCAGCTCAATCTTGTCCTTTGCTTTATGCGGCGCATCGACTAAGCCACACACCGTCACCGACTCAATATCCAAAGCGTCAAGATCAAACGCCGCCACCCGCTCGTCGACAACATCCTGCTTTACCAGCAGTTCTTTGAGCATGGCGCCCAGGATCGCCTCTTGCGCGTTGCGATCCTTTTGCTTTGATGCCACCTTAAACAGTGGCTCGCACACATCCGGCGTCACGTGCTGTTCCACCACGCCAACATGTAAGGCATAGCCGTCGTCCTCAGCAAACTCATTGGGCACAACTACAAGGTTCAGCGCCTGCGAATCCACGGTCCTTCCGCCATACGATGCGCGAACGCCCCACGAGGAATCGTTAAGCCGATCGGCCAGCCGGCGCGCCACTTCGGCAAGCCCATTACGCGCAAACGACACCACTATCCGCTGCCCCGCCATGCGCTCCGCAACCACGCGCGCGTACTCATCACCCTTGAGCACCTCGTAGAAACTCTTACGCGGGTATTCCATGAGCGTCACCCGGGCGAAGTCGCTGTAACGGCGTTCGAGAATCTGCAGCTCTCGATACAGAATGCCCTTCTTGGTATAGGCGACCTTGTCCGCCTGGGCCGAGAACGTCAGATCACGGCGCTTGGACGGCTTGTCGCCCTTGGCTCGGCGCAGGATGTACTCGTCTTTTTGTTCGTGGGCAAGCACCATCGTCGCCACGGGCGATAGCCTGTAGCCCACTTGGCTCTTAATCTTTTCGAGCTCTTTCTCGTCACCTTGTGCCCTGCCAATAAGCACACGGCGCTTGGTGAACGTCCGAATCTTAAGATCGAAAGTGCAATCCTCATCGATAACAATTTCAACCGTTTCGATCTTGGCAGGTCCCCTTCCTTCGCTTTCGACAGCATCGCGGCGGGCACCCTTGGCGCTAATGACATACAGGTGACCGGTGTCATTGGGAACATCGTCCTCAATCCCCTCAAACTGAGAGCAGGAGTTGAACAGCAAACGGAGCGCAACGTAATCGTCCAACTCGTTCCAATTAGTTTTAATCGGAACCACTTGCTCCTGATAAAGCGAAGCATTAAGGTCGCCCGTCTGCACACCCGCCTTGACCATCAAAAAGATGCGGTTGTCCGCAAGCTGCGTAAGCGCCACGACCTTGCCTGTCTGGCACACGTCGGCCATAAAGTTCGCCACGGCATGCTTGCCCGCATCGCCCACGTTGCACCAAAAGACCGAGTAGCGTTCCTCGGCAGCCGCGGCGTCGAGCCGCAACTTGAACTCGGACACGGCAATGTCTCCCAAGCCGCATGGCTGATTACGCTTCGATTGCACGGCCGATCGCCTCCATCATCTCCAAGTTAATTGCTCCATCAGCCGCCATATAGGGGAAGGAAAACACCATCCCCTCGTCGTCGATTGGCTTTTGGCGGAGCTCCAGCGCCGCTTCATCGGCCAACACATTGACGATCAACAGGCGCTTCGCCCCAACTTTTTGAGCCTTGGCCTTAAAGCGCTCGGCGTCCGTGGTCTCGCCGCCATTGCGCCTGTAGGCCTCATAGGCGCCGATACGGTAGTGCTTAAAGTCGATCCACACCCCGGTCTTGTTGCCAGCGGCATCGAGCACCTCAAAATCGCCGCCCGTCTCGGCATGGGCAGCATCACCACGAGCCAGCGAATAACGCCCGTCGTAATACACCTCGAAGATGGCCCTACCGGCAGACTCTCCCAGCTCTCCCAGGTATACCGCCTGGAACATGTAGGGCGTCATGTGCACCGTCGCCGCCGGTTGCAGCGTCGCAGGCACCCCGTCACGCGACCAGCGCTCGCGCACCTCGCGAATCGAGAGCAGCTCGGGCACGCGGGCCGCCGCCTGGCTTACCCGGCGAACCTTTGCGCCCTTAAAGCCCTCGTTGTAGCGACAGCGCTCCTCCAGGCGGGCGGCAATCTGCTCGACAGGCTCGCCATCGTAGTTGGGAAACTCAAAGTGCGGCACCTTGCACGCACCGCCTTCTGCATACGCATAACCGCTCGTGGCATACGGCATACGCAACGCGGTGCTTCGGCGCGCCGGATAGCTCGCAAGCTCTTCCCACGGCAGGCAGAAATGATGCAGATAGAAGTCGCGTTCATCGTCAAAGGCGGCAAGATCCTCCATCCCAGCATTAAGCGAAGTGACTTTCCATGCCAACTTCTCATGCTTTTGCCGGGCAAGATTGTTCTTAAAGGCGGCAAGATTCTGCTGCTTATCGGCAGCGTGGTCTTTATCATCCGCCATATGATTGTTAGCAGCTGAGCAAGCACCAACCACTTGCTCAAGCTCGTAGCCCATCGGCAAATCATGTAAGAAGGAGAAGTTGCAATCGTTCGCAATTTCGCGATCGAGCATCACCTGTACGCGGGGCATCTTTACGCTCGTGCGCATCAGGCGGCCCACGGCCTGCACCACAATGCGAGCACCTTCGACCTGATAAGAGAGGGTATTGCGAACCGGAAGATTCCGTTTGGTGCCAGACAGCAGCAGCCGTATGTTATGACGCTTTTCGGTAAACGGGACCTCTCCGCGCGCCACCAGCTCTTCCTGTTCAACCACACCTGTCAACGCCTGCTGAACAAACGTCGCCGAGCTAATCTCGACTTCCGACGTCAGACGGCTCGTAGGCGACTCAATGTACAGAAAGTCCAGGTCCATCTTGGGACGGCGGTCGGCATCCTCGAAGCCGCAATCAACCTGTCGTACCGTGCGACACAAACTTTCCGGTACCTTGTATTTAAGATTCTTGGAAAAGCCACCGGCCGACAAATTGATGAACATCAGGGTTGGCCGGCCCATCTCGAGACGGTTTCGAGCGTCGCCCCAACCGATATCCCATTCTGCAGCGTTAAAGCACGGCACCATACCCTTGGCCTCCTTGAGTGACTCCTCGTACGATGCCTCGGGGCACTTAACGTTCCGAATCACCAGCTCGGCAACGATTTCTCGGGCAAGGTCCAGCGCCAAGCTATTAAAGTCGCCATGGTTTCCCATGTGGCGCGTAGTAAAGATGGCTCCTGCTTGATGCTCGTTGCGTGCAACGCCACGTGCCCAGGCGCTCACGGCAACGAGTGTCTTGCTTAGACGCTTCAATTCAAACTCGATGCTCTTGACGTCGCTTGTGCCCACCCTGTCGGCGATCTTTAAACGCAGACGCACCGCAAGCCCTTCACTTACGCCGACCTGGTCAAAGAACTCCATCACGCGCTCGTACGTCTCGTCGGGCGATACGATGGCCCCACCAAAGGCGCCGCCGGCCAACGCAGCCATACCGGCAAGATTCTTGTCTTCGTCAACCCAGGCAACGTCAACGTTGTACGTCTTTGCCGCCTGTTTGTTAAACAGCTTGGTCTGTCGAACGATCTCTTGGTTGAGCTCGCCAATCCACGTATCCTTGCGAACCACGCCGTGAACCTCATCGAGGTAATCCAGGTTAAAGTTCTTTACGGTCGATGTGCTCCAAGTTGCGCTCATACACACGCAGGGTGCCTTGGCAGCAATGGAGGCCAAGTACGCCTCGGGCATGCGCTCAATGCCATGGCTGGTTAGGCGCGTGGTAAACATATGATCGAGCGTGGTTTCCATCACCAGGTAGCCGACGCCACGCGCATACATCGAGTCGTCGGCTGCATCAATATCGTCGTTCTTACGGTTCTTAAAGAACAGCGCCATCATCAACGAATCCCAAAAATACTTCTCGTTGGTCTGATCGTTCCTAATGCCCAGCGCATCGATGATGTTCTTGCGCGAAAGATCGTCTTTGTACGAAATGCTGCCGTAATACAGGCTGTCCATAAGCGCAGCGCAGCGGCCGAGATGACCCACCACCATCCTGACGATACCGCGAGCTCGGCGCACCGCCTTGTTGACTGTTGGCTGTCCATTCGCCCCATGAGCCGTAATCATATTGTGGGTACCGTTCTCATTGAGCTTGTAACGCAACGGGTTTATCGAGTTGTCACCCACCGAGATATCGTCACTGCCAAACAGATGCCGACCGAAGAGTTGCCCTTCTTTCGCCTCATCAGACAGCGCAAAAGGCAGACGTAGCTTCATCTCCATAATGCAAGAGGCAAGCGCCTTTTGAATATTCTCGGCATCCTTTGCGATTTCTTCGGCAGCTTCCTCTACGCTCGCTCGCGAAACCCTGTTCCTCTCGGCATTCGACCCCTTGTGATCACCCGACGTGGAAGCGTGCGTGTAGACCGCCATCCATTGGTCTCGATTTCCTAGCAGCAAGGGGTCCACCACGCCGCCATTAAAATGACGATCAAGGATGCGCAGCACCTCATCCGGCTGAAACGTCACGGGATCGTCCGTCAGCGTCGACAGCATGTCAGCCTTCATATGGTCGATTTCGTCAAAGATAAACATGCTCTTCTCGGCGGCTGACGCATTAAAAAGCACAACTCTCGCACCGGTCACCGTATCAATTGTGTTGACGAGCTTTTGAGGCGTGCACGCAATCACATGTGGCATGCTCTCGTCGTTGAGTAGCGCAGATGGCCAAATCTGAGGGATTATCTCCATGCCACGCGTGATGTTTTTAAGCTCGCAACTCACTGCCCAACGCAGGCTCGCATCAGCTAACGACAGTTTGTCCCGCAGGCTGGGGGTCAGACGATCGACAACACTTCCCAGGCGTCTCCTTGTGTCAAGGATGCCCAAAAGGTCATCGGCGACCTCCATAGCGTTACGCCACGCCCGCTTAATGACGCGATAAGAGTTCTCGTCATCTGCTTCGATGGGACACGGGATTTTGCGCACACCCACGGCACCCTTGCCGCGGGTGGCCTCAATCCAATGCAGGATGTTCTCCCCCGCGCGCGGAAGATCGAACACCATACGCGCCGCTTCATCGCAATCCATGCCCTGGCCAACCAGCAGCTCGCGCACGCTTGCAACATAGTTATCGCGGTTGTCCTTGCCCGGCACCACAAACACCAAGGTACGGCGACCGGGACATTTGTTAAAGCAGCCCGACTCATCCCAGCCGCTGGCAATCAGGTCGGCCGTGACCTGCTCGGCCGTGTAGTTTTTACCCGAGCCCGTCGTGGCGCCCAAAAAGTACAGGCCGTTGTTGTCCTGGTCCTTGGCGCCGTCCTGGTCCTGGGGGACAAACAGCGCACGCTCAAAAAACTCGCGCATCGCCTTTTGGCGCGCAAGATAGGGAGCAAGCTCCTTGTCGCCCGCAGACAACGGACTTGATTGACAGTTCAGTTCCCACGTAGCCATGGTCAAACCTCCGATTTAGTTGTTGCATGTGTTGAATACCATCCCATGCGGACAAAAACTCACGCAGGACGGTTGAGGTGGCGGCATCCATGCCGCTTGAGAAAAGAAAGAAAGGAAAGAGAAGCAGTCCGCGACTACTCGCACGAAGCGAGCAGCTTCTTAAGATCGCACTCCAATGCCTCACACTCTTCAACGTCGATCACTGCAAGGGCGACACGCATCAGGGACACCTCGCACGGAGACTCGCTTGCACAGTTATCTCCCAAAGACCCCCGAAGCATGACCGTGCCTGTTCCCGGGCAAGCGGAACAGGAGCGCTATGCCCAAGAGTGCGAAGCAAAACAGCGCGTCTACGATGACGCCCTTAAGCAGGCGGAACATTACGCCGCGAGCAAGGGAACGACGTAGCGATTGAGGCAGGCTGTCCGGACTTTTGCCGACAGCCTGCCGACCAGGCGCGCCGTTCATTGCAGCGGCTAAAGATTGCCATCGGACTTCGAACTGGCCCTGGCCGCCTCTTCGCCTGCGATCAAATTCTCGACCGCTGTATAGGCGTCATACGTAGCGTCTTCAATCTTATCCAGGGCATCTGGGTCATGCATGCAACCGCCCTCCTGGAGTTTCTGGATCAAAAACCAGGCAGCAGTGAGCAAGTTGTCGACATCCTCAACATCCAGCTGATCAATCGAATACGCGCTATCGTCGAGTCCCACCAAATATGAGCTGGCGACGCGGATGGCCTTACTTACATATGGC
The DNA here is from genome assembly GCA_937995345.1 of uncultured Collinsella sp. Lineage (GTDB taxonomy): Bacteria > Actinomycetota > Coriobacteriia > Coriobacteriales > Coriobacteriaceae > Collinsella. The sequence continues at coordinate 43,181 of CALKKS010000016.1, forward strand.
TCAAGGTCGTATTGGGGGTAGCGGGCATCGAGGGCCGTTAACGGATCGGTCGGCTCAACCCAATAGAGCATCGTTGCGCTCTCGCGCTTCTCCAGCGGATACTGCTCGACCGCCTTTTCCCAGCTTACATACCAAGGATTGTCGTCCTTGTCTGCAAGCGATTTGCAGTAAAAAAGTGCCGTAGCAGCACTTGCGCAAGAATAGTTATAGCGCGCCCTGCTCTTCTTGAACTCATCGTTCAGCTCATCGTTGTAAAACAGCTCCGCCTCCATGACCAAGAACGGACCATCCTCATCCGTAATGCCCATGGGATTGTTGTTGCACTCATAGTCCGGATACATTTTGTCTCCAATCACTCATATTGGTTTGTTAGCTTATGCTGCCGTGCGGACACATTAACAAGCGATATCGAAACCGCGCTCGCGCGGAAAGTTGTCGCCCTCGCGCCAATCTGCAAGTTTTTCTCACGCTATGACAAGAACTCGCATGATCGCCCCGCGGTCATTTACGGACGAATCGCAGTGAAGCCACACCGAGTCGTCGACCACGGAGCAGTACCGGGTCGCAGACGCCGCGGGCAATCGGGAACACCCCCGCTACCTACGCCACGAGGCAGCAAGGATAATGGGAATCCCGGCAAGGCACACAACCAAGGCCACGGCTGCGAACGCAAGCGCGATGGCTACGCTCACGACGACATAGGCCACGGCTGCGAAGGCCAGCGCCAGCAGGCAGGCAAGCAGTTCGGCCACATAGCACAGGACCAGGTTCGAGCTCGCGCGCTTCAGCAGGACATCGGCGAGGCGAACAAGCTCGACAGCGAAGCCGCTGCCGAAATTGCGCCCGGGGCCCTTGGCGAGAAACCACTTGAACAGGCACATCAGGACGCAGCCCAGCATGATCATGATGGAAACAGCCCATACATTGTGCCCCGACTCAACAAGGCTCTGGTCACCCATCGCGCTGCCGTTGATGAGCCAACTCGTTCCATAGCCCATGAACAGCATCGCCAGCAGCAGGCAGGCGCTCACCGCAGCAAGAAGGCGCGACACGCGCTTGCTGAAAACCGGCGCCTCGCAGCTGAGCCCAAGTCCCTCGCGAACGCGCCAGACGGCATGGTAGGCAGGGTACGCCGCGACGAGCGCCGCCACGAGCAGCGACGCCCAATCGGACCCGGGCGCCGCCGACGCGTACTCCGCGATCGCGGAAACGGAGTAGTTGGTATGGAACGAATCGTTCAAGAACAGCGCGACCTCGCCCTTCCAGACGCAAAACGGAGCGGCGACAGAGGCGATGCCGGCAGCAACAAATGCAGCGATGGCAATAAGTAGCGCGCCCTGCACAAGCTTGACGACCTCACCTTTGGTGGCGCTGGACGCAGTTTCAACGGCACTGGACGAAATTTGGATAGAGGTGTTCATGATTTTCCTTTCAAAGAAGGCTACGTTCGCAAGCAAATGTAAGAAAAACACTGTCTTCGAGGGATTGAACAAGACTGTTGCCCTCAGAGACAAACATATGTTGTTATCGGCATATTGGCCGCTCGGGCACTCCATCATTAGTCATTTGTAATTCATCAAATCGCAGGGTCTCATTACGCTCAAGCAGAACAGATTGAATAAGCTGAGTCCTAGGCCCTTTCGACACCACCTATATTGCGAATCAGCACCGCCGCCCAC
>CALKKS010000017.1 GCA_937995345.1 uncultured Collinsella sp.
TTGCAGCGACGGACCTCAGGACGCTCTTACACCACGTCTGCGCGCGCGACCCGCTCGATTTCAAACGGGAGAAAATCCACGCTCGGCCGAGCCAGGGAAGCCCGATCTCGACCTATATATAGGTGCAAATGAGTCGTTATCGAAGTAATAGTCTGCAGGCTTACTCCACTACGCCAAAGTGTTCCCTTGGGAAATGTCACCGCTACATGCAAATCCACCATCCTTCACATCCAAACTCAACAAAACCGCAGGTCACGGCTATATAGATACGCCCGGAACCGTGTATCTAAAGGTTTTCGTTGACAGCCCCCAAGGTTGCATCGTATTATCTTTTTCGTTCGCGGGGGCGGCGGTCCAAAAGACCAAAGGACCTGCGGATACTTGAACGATTGGGAGTTTGCCCGAGTGGTTAATGGGGACGGGCTGTAAACCCGTTGGCTCTGCCTACATAGGTTCGAATCCTATAGCTCCCACCCGTCAAGTGCCTGTATAGCTCAGTCGGTAGAGCACTTCGTTGGTAACGAAGAGGTCACCAGTTCAAGTCTGGTTGCAGGCTCCATCCGGCGGTGTAGCTCAGTTGGTTAGAGCACACGGTTCATACCCGTGGCGTCACTGGTTCGAATCCAGTCACCGCTACCATAGGTAACACGGTGGCTTCTCAATAGTATGTTGAGAGGCCACTATGGTATAAAGGCAAAGTCCCGTCCGGGGACGACCTGTTTAGAGGAGGGCTTTATGGCCAAAGAGAAGTTTGAGCGCACTAAGCCGCATGTTAACATCGGCACCATTGGTCACGTCGACCACGGCAAGACCACGCTGACCGCTGCCATCACCAAGGTTCTCTCCGAGACCGAGGGCTGCAAGGCTGACTTCACTGCGTTCGAGAACATCGACAAGGCTCCCGAGGAGCGTGAGCGCGGCATTACGATCTCCGTCTCCCACGTCGAGTACGAGACTGCTGCCCGTCACTACGCTCACGTTGACTGCCCGGGCCACGCTGACTACGTCAAGAACATGATCTCCGGTGCTGCTCAGATGGACGGCGCTATCCTGGTCATCGCCGCTACCGACGGCCCCATGGCTCAGACCCGCGAGCACATCCTGCTCGCCCGTCAGGTCGGCGTTCCCTACATCGTCGTCTTCCTGAACAAGTGCGACATGGTCGACGATGACGAGCTCATCGACCTCGTCGAGATGGAGACCCGTGAGCTCCTCTCCGAGTACGATTTCCCCGGCGACGACATCCCCGTCATCCGTGGTTCCGCTCTGGGCGCTCTCGAGGGCGACGCCAAGTGGATGGACGCTATCCGCGAGCTCATGAACGCCGTCGACGAGTACATCCCGACGCCTGCTCGTAACAACGACCTCCCGTTCCTGATGGCCGTTGAGGACGTTATGACCATCTCCGGCCGTGGTACCGTTGCTACCGGCCGTGTCGAGCGCGGTGAGCTCAAGCTCAACGAGCCCGTCGAGATTGTCGGCATCAAGGATACCCAGAACACCGTCGTTACCGGTATCGAGATGTTCCGTAAGTCCATGGACTTCTGCGAGGCTGGCGACAACGTCGGTCTGCTGCTCCGCGGCATCAAGCGCGAGGACATCGAGCGCGGCCAGGTTCTCTGCAAGCCCGGTTCGGTTACCCCGCACACCAAGTTCACCGGTGAGATCTACGTTCTGACCAAGGAGGAGGGCGGCCGTCACACCCCGTTCTTCGATGGTTATCGTCCTCAGTTCTACTTCCGTACCACCGACGTTACCGGTACGGTCAAGCTCCCCGAGGGCACCGAGATGGCTATGCCTGGTGACCACATCACCATCGAGGGCGATCTCATCCACCCGATCGCCATGGAGGAGGGCCTGCGCTTCGCTATCCGCGAGGGTGGCCACACCGTCGGTTCGGGCATCGTCTCCACGATCATTGAGTAAATTAGCTCTTTGATAGTTGACTTAGAGAACCCGGCACTTATATGGGTGCCGGGTTCTTTTCTGCAATGGATATTGAGCCGTTGCTGGTGTCGAGAGGATCGATAATGGTCCTGGTTGCACCGTCGATTAGCTCTCGATGGCTTCATTGATGTGTTCCAAATATGAATGGATCCACCGAGAACCAATTGATTCGAGGTTTTCATTGACAGCACTTACATAGAGCTGATAAAGTACCATCTCGTGCCCGTACGGGGCGGAAATGAAAGGTTCAGGATAAATGCGTACTCTAGTTACTCTTGCGTGCACTGAGTGCAAGCGCCGCAACTATACGACCACCAAGAACAAGTCGAACATGCCTGATCGTATGGAGATCAAGAAGTATTGCCCCTGGTGCCGTCACCACACGCTGCACAAAGAGACTCGCTAGTCTCTAGTCACATACGCCAGTAGTTCAATTGGTAGAGCATCGGTCTCCAAAACCGAGTGTTGAGGGTTCGAGTCCTTCCTGGCGTGCCAGTCATTATTCCGTAAGCTCCCAATTGGGGGCTTACGGTTTACTCATGTATAAGCGCATTGCGCGGAGGTAACCCAAATGGCCAACAAGAAGAACAAGAAGAAGGCTCAGCAGCCGGCACCTGCCAATAACGCTGCCGCCAACTCCAAGGTTGAGGCCAAGAAGGCCGTTGCCAAGAAGAACGAGAAGGCTGCGAAGTCCAAGAAGAACGAGAAGCCTGGTTTCTTCGCCCGCACCAAGAAGTATTTCGCTTCGGTCAAGTCCGAGATGAAGCGTGTCACGTGGCCCGATAAGAAGGAGCTCGTGAACTACTCGGTCGTCGTTTGCGCTTCTCTGATCGTCGTCGGCGTCGTCATCGCTCTGCTCGATGCTGGCTTTGGCGAGGCTCTTGCTCTGTTCTCTGGATTGAGGGGCTAAACCATGTCTAAGCGTTGGTACGTCGTTCACACTTACTCTGGATACGAGAACCGCGTTAAGTCCGATCTCGAGCATCGCATCGAGACCATGGGCATGCAGGACCGTATCTTTGATATCGAGATTCCTATGGAGCGCGTCACCGAGATTAAAGAGGGTGGCAAGCGCGAGACCAAGGATTCTAAGATCTTCCCGGGTTATGTCCTGGTCCGCATGGAGATGGATGACGATGCTTGGACGTGTGTTCGCAACACGCCTGGCGTCACTGGTTTCCTGGGCGGCAACGGCAAGCCTGCTCCGCTTTCTCGCGACGAGTACAACAAGATGACTCGTCGTCCCGGTAAGGGCGATTCGCCCAAGCGTACCTCGGTCGATATTCAGGTCGGCACGTCCGTCCGCGTCACCGATGGCCCGCTTACCGACTTTGATGGCAAGGTCTCCGAGGTTAACACCGAGGCAGGCAAGCTCAAGGTCACGCTGATGATCTTTGGCCGCGAGACGCCGGTCGAGCTCGACTTTAACCAGGTCGCTGTCATCGCTTAAGTTTTCGTCCGTTCGCGCGAGCGTGCTTCTTCTGTGACTGCTCATCTCAGGAGTGCTTCTAACACGTGCGTGCTTACGATATAGCAAGTACTTCACACTCGTGATTCGAAAGGAATGACCATGGCTGAGAAGAAGGTTGCCAACGTCATTAAGCTCCAGATTCCTGCTGGTGCCGCTAACCCCGCTCCTCCCGTCGGCCCCGCCCTGGGCGCTGCTGGCGTGAACATCATGCAGTTCTGCCAGGCCTTTAACGCCGAGACGCAGGACAAGAAGGGCGACATCATCCCCGTTGAGATCTCTGTCTACGAGGACAAGTCCTTCTCCTTCATCACCAAGACCCCGCCGGCGGCTCACCTCATCAAGAAGGAGCTGAACCTCAAGTCTGGTTCCGCTAAGCCCCAGGCCGACAAGGTCGGTCAGCTCTCCCAGGAGCAGCTCACCAAGATCGCCGAGATCAAGATGCCGGACCTCAATGCCAACGACATTGACGCCGCCAAGAAGATCATCGCCGGTACCGCCCGCTCCATGGGCGTCACCATCGCTGAGTAGCGATTTCTTTAGGTAATGACGGGTGCTCCGACCGGGACGCCCGTTATGTGTGTGCAATAGGGCACACGATACGATGTGGGAGGGCTCACGCCCGTTTAACCACAGGAGGTAATGCACATGGCTAAGCATGGTAAGAGCTATAACGCCGCTGCCGAGAAGATCGATCGCGCCACGCTCTACACCCCCCTTCAGGCTGCCAAGCTCATCAAGGAGCTCGACACCGCCAAGTTCGACGAGACCGTCGAGGCCCACTTCCGTCTGGGTATCGATACTCGTAAGGCTGACCAGAACATCCGTGGTTCCATCTCCCTGCCCCACGGCACCGGCAAGACCGTTCGTGTTGCCGTCTTCGCCGAGGGCGAGAAGGCCCGCGAGGCCGAGGCTGCCGGCGCCGACATCATCGGTTCCGACGAGCTCGTCGCCCAGATCCAGAAGGGCGAGATCAACTTCGACGCTGCTATCGCTACGCCGAACATGATGGCCAAGGTTGGCCGCATCGGTAAGATCCTTGGTCCCCGTGGCCTCATGCCGAACCCCAAGCTCGGCACCGTGACCATGGACGTCGCCAAGATGGTCTCCGAGCTCAAGGCCGGCCGCGTTGAGTATCGCGCCGACCGTTACGGCATCTGCCACGTGCCCTTGGGCAAGAAGTCCTTCTCTGAGCAGCAGCTCGTCGAGAACTACGCTGCCCTGTACACCGAGATCCTGCGCGTCAAGCCCTCTTCTGCTAAGGGCAAGTACGTCAAGTCCATCTCCGTGTCTTCCACCATGGGCCCTGGCGTCAAGGTCGATTCCGCTGTCCAGCGTGACTTCCTGGCTGAGTAACTTTTAGTTACTGCCTGAGCAAAGCAAGCATTGCTAAAGAAACCCGGTTCCGCCTCGCGCGGGACCGGGTTTCTTGCTATCTAGGGCCAAAACCACCACAAAGGTGCCTGTCCCCTTTGTGGTGGTTACCAGGGTGTTCTGGCGGTAGAGGACTCGATGGCCTCGTGACGCTTGAGCTCGCGGCGCATAGTTTGCGAATTGAGCCAGGCTGCCTGCCAGCCACGGATGGGGTAGCGCGCTTCGTCAAGCTCAAACTGCGTATAGCCGCAGGCGTTGATGATCGTTGTCCCGCATGCATGCTGGCGCTCACGCTGAAAGTCGCGACCATAGCATTGGTGCACATGCCCGTGCACCATGTAGTCGGGGTTCCAGGATTCGAGCGCTGTGTTAAAGCATTCGAATCCTCGATGTGGCAGATCATCCAGATCGCCCACGCCGGCGGCGGGCGCGTGGGTCAGCAGAATGTCGCAGCCGCCGACCATCCTCACTTTGCGGGACAGCTTGCGCACGCGCTTGGCCATCTCGCGCTCGGTATACATGTTGGCACCGTCTCGATAGCGCATGGAGCCGCCAAGCCCCGCAATGCGGACGCCGCGATACACGTACACGGTGTCTTCGACACAGATACAGCCGCCCGGTGCATGACGTGCGTAGCGGTCATCGTGGTTGCCGCGCACGTAGATGAGCGGCTTGTTGATGACCGTAACCAAAAACTCAAGATAGTCCGGGTCCAGGTCGCCAGCGGACAAAATCAGGTCGATACCCTCAAAGCGTTCCTTGCGAAAGCACTCCCATAGGCATCGTTCTTCGGTATCGGCTATGGCAAGGATTTTCATAGGGCGGTAACTCCCGGCTCATCGTCGAGTTGCGGAATGGTGCCCACCACGTTGTCGGCCAGCCAGTTCATCTCGACGATTTGCGTGCTCGGCAGTGGGGGAAAGCCCTCGATCTGCACAACGCCGTCTTGGCTATGGAGCTCGCCGCCAAATGGATTGATGGAGCCCTCGACGATGCCATTGCGGAGCAGCTGAACAAGCTTACGCGTCTGATAGGGCAGGCCCGGAGCGTAGCGAATGTCGATGACGCCCGAGTTCATGCCATACCAGTAGTTGACGGCGCGAACCTGGCTGTCGTCACTGGTCTCATCCCAGGTGCCATGCAGCAGGCTTCGCACGATAAGCTCGTAGTATCGGCCCCAGTTCCATACCGGCATGGCGATGCCGACGACCTTGCCATCGACCAGGCGGTGAAGTCCGTAGGCCGTGGGGTCCTCCAGCGACTTGGACATGTCAGCGCCGGTCATGACGCTCACGCCTTCGCGGCACATGGCCTCGGCAAGACCGCCGGCGGGCACATCGCCCCAGGTGAGGATTACCTGCGCGCGAGGGTCGAGCAGCGAGGCGCCAATCGCAAAGGCGTTGATCTCGCTGAGTGCGCCTGAGGCGAAGACCGACGCGTGGTAACCGATGCGGTGGTTGTCCGCCATGCTGGCGGCAAGGGCGCCCAGGAGAAACTTGGCCTCGTACATCTTGCCAAAGTACGAACGGACGCTTTGATGGGGAAGGCCGATAGAGCAGTTGAGGAACCGAACCCGGGGATACTCAACGGCGGCCCTGAGCGTATATTCCATCAGGCGGTGTGAAGTCGAGAAGATGACGTTCGCCCCGTGCTTGACGGCGGTCTCCACGGCGGCGTAGAACGCGTCCGGATAGTGGCGGTCCTCGAACGCCTCGGTGCGCACGATACCGCCAAAGTGCTCATCGAGATACTGACGCCCTTGGTCGTGCAGGCTGTCCCAGCTCGACGTCGCACAGGGGAACTCATGGATAAAGGCGATGCGCAGGGGGTTGGCCGCCGAATAGACGGTCTTGCCCATAAAGAAGTTGAGCACACCGGAAGTGGACTTGGCGGGCGTCTCCTCCTCGTCGACGCTCGGTGCTTCGACTAGATTGACCTTGTCCTCGTCATTTTTGCCGGCGATGACCAGCTCGCGCCAGATCTTGCACAGGCGGTTTACGACGATATCCGTCGGCGTATCCAGCAGGCGGTCCTGGTTGTACACATTGAGGTAGACGAGCATGGCGTCGGCGGGCGTAATATCCAGGTGGTTGCCGCCCGCGCGAAGGTAGGCGCGTTTAAAGAGCAGGAAGGTGTGGCGCAGGTAGTCGACCTTTTTCTGCGGCCATTTTTCGATAAGGTTCTGAGCGAGCATCTTGGCGAGTGTCTCGTAGCTTCCCTCGCGCGAGAACTCGATCTCATATAGGGGACAGACGCGCCAAAACGCGCAGAATTCACCGTACAGGCGGCTTTCGACGGAATCCCATTTTCCGGGGTAGAGGCGGGTGACCTTGGCCGAAACCGTCGGAGCGTCCAGGAATTTGAGGACGCTGACGCGCTTGTTGCCCTCCTGGACGTAGAACCGATGCATGAACTCGGTGACGGTGATGGGGTCGCGATAGCCCTCGGTCACCTGGATGTCGTAGAGGTTGGACCATTTGCGGGCGAACTCGGTGCTAAATGGCAATAGGGGCATAAAGTTGCACGAAAAGGCAGACTGACGGCCCTTGGTAACCGTGCCGACGACCATTTCGAGCGGAATATCCCTTAGGCCGACATTTTCTCGCTGACCTAAGGGGAGCTGGGCAACGAGGCTATCGAGGTCCGTAAGGTACGGATGCTCGCTTTGGCTGATGGCGCGACGGCGTCCCTGCTCGCCGCGCTTGCGTGCTTGACGATAGGCCTCTTCCATGGTGTCTACTCCCTTAGTCGTTTAAACAACGATATGAACCATGGTACCACGATGCGAAACCACCACAAAGGCGCCTTTGTGGTGGTTTTAGGCAATGATGGGGGCAATGGCGCGGATGCAGGCGTCGGCTGCCGTGAAAGTGGTGCTGTCGTCGCTGACGATAAAGATGATTTTTCCCTTGATGCCAAAGTCGCCGATCTCGCTAAAGAGCACGTAGGGCTCCTTGTCAAAGCCCGAGATGGGCGAGACGGCCGTTTTGGTTGCGCTCGCGAGCTCGTCTGCCAGCGCGTCAAGGGAAGCCCACTTAGACGTGTCCTTTACGGCAACGGGCACGGCCACGCGCCCAAAGGGCATCAGATGCACGAGCGTGTTCTTGGAGATGTTGGAGTTGGGCACAATAATGGTCTGCCCGCAGGCGTCCTCGATGGTCGTGTGGCGCCAGGTGATGTCTTGGACCACGCCCGATACGCCACCGACCTCGATATTGTCGCCGGGCTTGATGATGCCCATAAAGGTCACCTGCATACCGCCGATAAGGTTTGAGAGCGTGTCCTGAAAGCCGAGCGAGATGGCGATGCCGCCGACGCCAAGAGCGGCGACGAGGGCGTTTGCATTAATGCCAAAACAGTTGTCGAGGATAAAGCTGCCGCCGATCATCCAGATGACGGCGCGCGCGATGTTGATGAAGATGCTCGATGCTGGGAGCGGGTTATCGTCTCGGTTAAGCAGATGGTTCAGGGTTTTGGATACGACCTTGGCGGCGACGGCGGTGCCTATCGCCAAGATACCGGCCCAGATGATGTTGTGGACCCATCGTTGTGCAAAGAAATGAAGAATTGGCTCAAACAATTCCATATAGGGAAACCTCCTCATGATCATCCAACCATGATACCCACCAAGAAACCCGTCCGATCAAATTCGGGCGGGCTTCTGTGCTCGATATAAGGGTTAACAAAAACCACCACAAAGGTGCCTGTCCCCTTTGTGGTGGTTTTCCAAGGTGTTAGCTCAGCAGCATGCGGTCGTTGGCGAGCTCGCCGCCCGAGACCTCCTCGAACTTCTGCAGCAGGTCGGCCACGGTGAGCGACTTCTTTTCGTCGCCTGCCACGTCGTAGATCACGTGACCCTCGTGCATCATGATTAGGCGATTGCCCAGACGGATGGCGTCGTTCATGTTGTGCGTGACCATGAGCGTGGTCAGGTGGTTCTCGTCGACGATTTCCTCGGTCAGGTTGAGCACCTTCGATGCCGTCTTGGGGTCGAGGGCCGCGGTGTGCTCGTCGAGCAGCAGCAGGCGCGGCTTGGTGAGCGTGGCCATCAGCAGGGTGAGTGCCTGGCGCTGGCCACCCGAGAGCAGGCCGACCTTGGCGTTGAGGCGTGTGTCCAGACCGAGGTCCAAGCGCTTGAGCAGCTCAACGTACTCGTCCTTCTCGGCCTTGGTGACGCCCCACGAAAGACCGCGACGCTGACCGCGACGCTTGGCGAGGGCTAGATTCTCGGCAATTTGCATGTCGGCTGCGGTGCCGCGCATGGGATCCTGGAACACACGGCCCAGGTACTTGGCGCGCTGCGACTCGCTCAGACGCGAGATGTCGGTTCCGTCGAGCTCGATAACGCCCGAATCGAGCGGATACACGCCGGCGATCATGTTGAGCAGCGTGGACTTGCCGGCGCCGTTGCCGCCGATCACGGTTACAAAGTCGCCGTCGTTAAGGGTGAGGTCGACGCCGGTGAGTGCGCGCTTCTCGGTGACGGTGCCCTTGTTAAAGGTCTTCTTGACGTGCGAGAGCTTAAGCATCTGCCTCATCCCCCTTCGTGTAGGAGCTGCGGAGCTTGTAGCGCTCCCAAACCACGGGCACGCACAGGGCCACGGCAACGATTACGGCGGAGAGCAGCTTCATGTCGTTGGCGTCCATGCCCAGCTGCAGCACGATGGCGCGAATGAGGAAGTACACCACGGAGCCAAAGACTGCAGAGGCAAGACGGACGCTAAACTGCGTCAGACCGCCGGGCAGCAGGCGGCCGAGCACCTCGCCGATAACAATGGCGGCAAGACCGATAACGATGGCGCCGGTGCCCATGCCAATGTCAGCGTACTTCTGGCTCTGGCAGATGAGCGCACCCGAAAGGCCGATAAGGGCGTTGGAGAGCACGAGGGCGATCATCTTGGTGGAGTTGGTGTTGACGCCCAGGGCGCGGATCATGTACTCGTTGTTGCCGGTGGCGCGCAGCGCCGAGCCGATCTCGGTGCCAAAGAACCAGTACAGGATGGCGACGATGGCCACGGCCAGCACAATGCCCAGGATAATGGCAACAGTGGACTGCGGCAGGCCCGTCATGTGGCTGACGGATGAGAAGATGGTGCCCTTGGCAAGGATGGGCGTGTTGGATTTGCCCATGATGCGCAGGTTGATGGACCACAGACTGATCTGCGTAAGGATTCCGGCGAGGATTGCAGGAATCTCAAAAACGGTGGTCAAGATGCCCGTGACAGCGCCCGCGATGGCACCGGCGCACATGCCGGCCAGCACGGCGAGCAAGGGGTCGACGTTATTGTTGACGATGAGCACGGCGCAAACACAGCCGCCGAGGGCAAAGCTGCCGTCGCAGGTCATATCGGGGATGTCGAGCAGGCGGAACGTGATAAACACGCCGAGCACCATGATGCCCCAGAGGACGCCCTGCGAAACGGCGCCCTGCAATGCAATGAGCATGCTTCATACCTCCTAGGATAGGGTGGACACGTGATTTTCCATAATAGCGGTAACGCTGCATAAAAGAGTTGCAGACGGGTGTTTTGTCTCATCCGAAACAAGCAGGGCGAACGCCGGTCTTTAGCGTTCGCCCCTGTGGCTCAGATATTGAATAACGCGGCTATGGCACGAGCGCGGGCTCTAGATGCATTGCCACGCATGACGCTACGCGTCCAGAGCGGAAAGGTCGATACCCAGAGCCTCGGCCATCTCGTCGTTCTTGACGACGACCAGGTCCTTGCTCGAGAGATGCTTGATCGGCATATCCTCGGGCTTGGCCTCGCCCTTCAGGATCTTGACGGCCATCTCGCCTGCAGCGTAGCCCAGGTCCTCATAGTTGATGGAGAGGGTGAACACGCCGCCGGCCTTGCACATGCCCTCCTCGCCGGTAACGAAGGGGAGCTTGTTCTCCTTGCAAATCTGGCCGACCTGCGAGGCGCCCGCGGCGATGGTGTTGTCGGTGGGGGAGTACAGCGCGTCGACCTTGCCCACGGCAGACTCGACAACGGACTGGATCTCGTTAGAGCTCGAGACGGTGAAGTCGGTGTACTCGAGGCCCAGCTTGTCGAGCTCCTTCTTGGCGGCCTTGATCTGGACGTCGGAGTTGGATTCGGCGGTGCAGTAGAGCAGGCCGACCTTCTTAACGTCGGGCAGGACCTTCTGCATCATCTCGAGCTGCTCGGCGACCGGGGTGAGGTCGGAAGCGCCCGTGACGTTGGTGCCGGGTTTGTCGTTGTCCTGGACCAGGCCGGAAGCGGCGTAGTCGGTGATGGCGCAGCCAACGATGGGGATATCGGCGGTGGCGCCGGCGGCAGCCTGCGCGGCGGGCGTAGCGATGGCATAGATCAGGTTGACGCCGTCGCCTACGAACTTGTCGGCAATGGACTTACACGTGGACTGGTCGTTCTGGGCGTTCTTCTGGTCGATTTTGACCTTGAGACCGCTCTTCTTGATGGCCTTGACGAAGCCGTCGTTGGCGGCATCGAGCGCGGAGTGCTCGGTGAGCTGCAGAACGCCGATGGTGTAGTCGGAACCGGCGGCAGCGGAGCCGGAACCAGAGTTGCCGCCGCATCCGGCGAGCGGAGCGAGCGCGAACAGGCCAGCGGAGACAAGAAGACTCCTGCGGCTGATGGTGATGTCCTTCATATCATTACCCCCAGTATAAAAATGGCTGGAAACACTGCACTAGGAAAAAGTGCAAGTGGGACTATAGTAACGCCGATGTCATTTTTTACAACATCCTGGCGAGTTTTTTAATACTGAACCGGATGGGCAGTGCTGAGGAACGACGGACGGTAACGGGGCTTACGCTGCGGGCGCGGGGCTGTCTTCTTCGTCTAGCGCGGCAAAGAGTTTCTTGCCGTCGAGCAAACGCGTGCTGACGTTTCTCATGCGGCTGACCTCAACGGTGCGCAGGGTGTCGTCGGCGCCTCGGGCGTCGTAGACCGTTCCCAGCAGATACGAGACGCCATCGCGCTGCCTGATGGCAAAGGGCCGGACCGTCATCCGCACCACCTCGGTTTCGCCTCGGGTCAGGACATTTGTGATATCAAAGCTGACAGTTGTTCCATGGTCGATGGCCTGTTCGACGAGCTCGCACGTGTCGATACGCTTGGCGTGCGGACGCGTTGCCTTGACGGGCGCGTCGTTGGCGGCCGGTGCCGGTTCGGGCATATCGAGATAGTCGCGAACATCGGCGCTCGCCATGGCGACCAGGTGCTGTGCCATGCTCTTTCGAATGGCTATGGGCGTCGATCGGTTGCGCATGACCATGCCGTGGAGCCGTATGATCTCTTCGTCAGCAAGCGGGCGGGTGAGGAGCCGATAGCCCACGCCGCGTTTATAGTCGATTTCGTATCCGGCGTGACGAAGTGCAGATATTGAGGTATAGATGCTGCGGCGTGCCGCCGAGATGGGCATGCGGGCGGGGTCGTCGGGATGGGCGAGGAGCTCGACCAGCTCGTCGGAAAGCAGTGCCTTGTCCTCGCCGGTGTTCTCGCTCAAGAGCTGCAGGATGCGTACGGCGCGATAGGCTGCCATCGAGGCGGAGCCCCTGGTCGTGGTCTCGTAGTTTTCAACAACGGCTTCGGTCATAGCGCCCACGTCCTTTCCGTTTTTGGTGATGGCAGATCAGAGCCTAGGGCGCGAAGCCTGGCCAAGGACGCGTGACGCCTTGGACGGTCGATGGTTGCCGGCAAACGGCGGGTCGAGTTTTCAACAACCCTGCCTAACTGACCAAAACCTTGCCAAAAGCTTGACGGATGCTGTTGAAAAAAGCGCCCCTCGGCTTGCCGAGAGGCGCTGGCGTGATGCACTGGAACGCGTTTGGTGGCGCTATGGCGATTAGAAGTCGGCGTTGCCTACGGTGCGCGGGTGCGGCAGGACGTCGCGGATGTTGCCCACGCCGGTGAGGTACATCACCAAGCGCTCGAAGCCCAGACCGTAGCCGGCGTGCTTGCAGGAACCGTAACGGCGCAGGTCAAGGTAGTACTTGTACTGCTCGGGATTCATGCCCAGGTCCTTGATGCGGGCCTCGAGCAGATCCAGGCGCTCCTCGCGCTGGGAGCCGCCGATAATCTCGCCGATACCGGGAACCAGGCAGTCGGCGGCGGCGACGGTCTTGCCGTCCTCGTTCATGCGCATGTAGAACGCCTTGATCTCGGCCGGGTAGTCGGTTACGAAGGTCGGGCGCTTAAAGTGCTCCTCGGTCAGGAAACGCTCGTGCTCGGTTTGCAGGTCGATGCCCCAGCTCACGGGATAGTCAAACTTGTGACCCGCAGCGACTGCCTGCTCCAGGATCTCGACGGCCTCGGTATAGGTGACGCGGGCAAAGTTGGAGTTGGCGACATGGTCCAGGCGCTCGAGCAGGCCCTTGTCCACAAACTTGTTGAGCATGTTGAGCTCGTCGGGGCAGGTGGCCATAACGTCCTTAAGGACGTACTTGAGCATAGCCTCGGCGTTATCCATGTAGTCGTTGAGGTCGGCAAATGCCATCTCGGGCTCAATCATCCAAAACTCGGCGGCGTGGCGCGTGGTGTTGGAGTTTTCGGCGCGGAAGGTGGGGCCAAAGGTGTACACGTCGCCAAAGGCCATGGCAAAGTTTTCGGCATTGAGCTGGCCGGAAACGGTGAGGCTCGCATGCTTGCCAAAGAAGTCCTGACTCCAGTCGACCTCGCCGGACTCGGCGAGGGGTGGGTTTTTGGGGTCGAGCGTGGTCACACGGAACATCTCGCCGGCGCCCTCGCAGTCACTCGTGGTGATGATGGGGGTGTTGACGTAGACAAAGCCCTGTTCCTGGAAGAAGCGGTGGATGGCGGCAGCCGCGACAGAGCGGATGCGGAACACGGCGCGGAACAGGTTGGTGCGCGGGCGCAGGTGCTGCTGGGTGCGCAGGAACTCGACGGTTGCGCGCTTCTTCTGCAGCGGGTAATCCGGGGCACTCGTGCCCTCGACCTCGATGGAGGTGGCAGAAAGCTCGAAGGGCTGGGGCGCATCGGGGGTCAGCTTGACGGTGCCGGTGCAGATGAGGGCGGCCGAGACGTTTTGATGGGCGATCTCGTCGTAGTTGTCGAGTGTCTCGCGGTTCATGACGACCTGCAGGTCGCGGAAGCAGCTGCCGTCGTTGAGTGTAACGAAGCCAAAGTTCTTCATGTCGCGGACGGACTTGACCCAGCCGGCAACGGTGACGGTCTGGCCGCCGAGCGACTCGGCGTGCGTATAGAGCTGCGCGATTTTGGTGCGGTTCACGTATCCTCCCAGAGCGGTTGTACGGATTATTTCCAAACAGTTAACCATTCTAACCCGCGGGCGGGGGCGTAGCAAAACATCGGGTGTGATGTATGGGCGCGACGTGGGCACCGCGCAAGCGCCGATTTTGCGGTGCCTAGTGCCCGCAGATGGCTTGGCGTATGAGGACGGCGTAGGTGTCGATTCCCGCCTGGGTGAGGTGTGTGCCGTCGTCGACGAGGTATTCGCTGTGGCCCTCCGAGGCACCGTTCCAGTCGATGACGCCGGCGTTGTCGTTTTGGGCGCAGACGTCACGAATCGTCTGGTTATTGCGGTCCTGTAGCTCGAGCGGTACGCGCACGGTCACAAAGTAGATGGGCTTGCCGCCCACGGCATTAATCACGTCCTGTACCTGCTGGGGGTCGCGGATGAGGCCGTTGGTGCCAAGCGCACAGATGACCACACTCGGGTCGTAGTTGGCGCTGTCCTGTGCATAGACATCCTGGAAGGTGTAGAACTGGCGGCTCACCACGCCGTCGATGTACGCGTTGGGAAGCGCCGCCTGAATGCCGGATTGTGCGCCCGCAGTGACCGAGTCGCCGATCATGAGCACGCGGGCGTCGCAGGTCCCGGTCGCCTCGTCGTAGGTAAAGCTCTTCCAGTCCAAGTTCTTGGGGGCCTTTTCGGCGATAGGCCCCTCTTTTGGTTTTTGCTTGGTGGCGTCATCGGATGTGGTGTCGCTGGGCTGGGAATCTTTACCGGATGCGGGCTCAGCGCCCTTGTCGTTGGCTCCGTTGTCCTGGGACGAGGTCGCGTTCTGGGCAAGCTCGGGACGGAGCTGCTCGGCGCGGGCGGTGGCGATGTCTGCCCAGTCAAGCGGCGCGAAGGCAAGTGCGGCGACGCATGCGGCGCCAAGCGCGGGGAGCACCATGGCGGGCGCGAGGACGTGCTTTCTTGCCGTGCTGTCCTGCTGGGCCGGCTTGTGGGACCAAGGGCGTTCGACTAGTCGATAGAAAATCTCGGCTACCGCAAGGATCAGTACAAGCTGTAATACCTGCTCCCACCAGGCGATGCGGGTGGTGCGGGTTGCGGGGTTCATAAGAAGCAGTAGGGGATAGTGCACCAGATAGACCGAGAACGAGCGCTGACCCAGCCAGACGAGCGGCTTGACCGACAACAGGCGACGCACGATGCACTCCGTATTCTGCACGCAGATGATGAGGAGTCCGGTGACGAGGGCAAACAGCAAAAAGCCGCCGCGGTAGAGCCAGGCGCTCTCTCCGGTCAGCATGAGTGCGCCGGCTATAACGGCAACGAGCCACGCGATAGAAATCGCGTTGACCTTTGAGACGCCCTTGTTGGCGCCGGGGGTATGGATGTCACCGCTCAGCATCTCGCGCAGACGCGGCGCGGCGATGGCGGCTAAGGCTCCGCATAGAAGCTCGGCGGCACGGGCGTCGGTTCCGTAGTAGACGCGCGATGTGTCGACGGTGGGACTAAACATGAGGGCCATCGCTGCCGTCGATACAAGCGCGAATGCAATCGTGATGCCGATGGCGGTGTTGCGCGAGCGGGTCTTGCTGCACAGCGCCATAAGGATGACCGGCCATACCAGATAGAACTGCATAGTGACAGCGCAGAACCACAGATGCGTGAGCGGCGAGGGGAGCCCCGCGGCGGCGAAATACGAGACGTTGCGGAAGATGTAGAACCAGTTGCTCAAAAAGAGTGCCGATGGCAGGGCGTCCTGTTGCACCTTGGAGAGTAGGCTCGGGGCCGCGATGTAGGTGGCGACGGCGGTAAGCGCGATGGTCACGACGATCGGCGGCATCATGCGCGCAACGCGGCGGCAGATATAGCGCGGGTACGAGAATCCGTCGCGTGCCGTGGCTCGCATAATGCTTTTGGTGGCGAGATAGCCACTCAGCGTAAAGAAGAGTGTAACGCCCAAAAAACCGCCGGTCAGGCGGCTGGGGCGAAGGTGATATAGGACGACGCCGACGATGGCGAGGGCGCGGAGCCCGTCGAGCGCGACGATGCGTTGGCTGCGTTGAGGCGCGGCATGTATGGCGCCCGTGGGTGTGTTTTGCATCGATCTTTCCTCCAATGTCGACCTAGCAGTCTAGCGCTCTGTGCGGACAAAGGAAGGGGGTTCGTGCGGTTGAACAACATGCCGCGGGGCGATGCTTCGCTACGCAAAAGCCGCACCTGCGTTGATGCTCAGCTGCCTATATAGAAACGTTTCAGAAGCTCTACATAGGCAAAAACAACAACACAGATGCGGCAAAGATGCACAGACGGTTGAGCCTTTATGCGATGATGCTCGGCTACTTGGTCTTGGCAACCAGCAGCGGATCGCCAAGCTTGACGAGCGGATTGCCGCCGATAAGCGTGCCAGACTCTCCGACGTGGTCGATGCTCTTGAGGCGGTCGAGCTCAGAGATGATGACGGTCACGATGTCCTCGTGACCGGCGGCCTTGATAGCGTCGCGGTCGAAGCTGATGAGCGGCTGGCCGGCCTTGACCGTGTCACCCATCTCGACAAAGCGAGCAAAGCCTTTACCGTTCATTTCCACGGTGCCCAGGCCGACGTGGATAAACACGCGCAGGCCGTCCTCGGTAATCATGCCGATGGAGTGATTGGTGACGGTGGTGGCGCCGATACGGCCGTTGGCGGGGGCGTAAATGGTGCCGGTAATGGGCTCGATGCCGTAGCCCTGGCCGAGCATGCCCGAGGCGATGGTCTCGTCGGGAACCTCACTCAGATTGACGAGCACACCGTTGACGGGAGCGTAGATGACGCCTTCGCGGGTGGCGAAGCTTGCTGCGGGCGGAACGGACGCCTCGCCCGACGAAGTGAACGTGGACTTGAGCGAATCGAGCAGACCCATAGATGCCTCCAACGTATCAGGCGCGCATATTGCACGCGTGTGGTTTGCCGGAAACGTTTCGTACGTGTTTCCCAGCACGGTCAGCGCCCCTATTTTACGCTGCCGAACGATACCTCTGAACAGCGATTTTGTGATATATCAGTTGAAGGCCAACTTATTGCGGGGGTGTTTCTGCGCCGCGGGCTCAAGTGGGGTACGCTAAGGTGCGAAAAACGAGTGCGTACGAATCGCACGGAGGGAGCACCTATGATTATTGAGAACCATGCGCTGTGGGGCGAGGAGCCGACCGAGGATTATCCGGCGACGTTTACGTATCTGGGTGCCGAGCCGCTGCCCGACAAGCCCAATGGCTGTCGCCCCGCGGTGATCATCTGCGGCGGAGGCGGGTTTACGCATATCGCTCCGCACGAGCAGGACCCGGTGGCGTTTGCGTTTTTGGATCGCGGCTACCAAGCCTTTGTGCTCAACTATGTGACGAGCGCCACGGGCGACGTGAGCTTTCCGCACCCGCAGGCGGACCTCGCCAAGATGGTCGCTACCGTGCGCGCCAACGCCGACGAGTGGCATGTCGATCCCAAGCGCGTGTGCATCGTGGGTTTCTCGGCGGGCGGCATGATCTGCGCCTCGTTGGCAACGCAGTGGAAGACCGGACCTTTCGCGGGCCTTGCCGGGGCTCGTCCGGAGGATATTCGTCCCGACGCCGTGGTGCTGGGCTATCCGTTGCTCGACCTTGCCTATGTGCGCGATATGCAGACGCGCGACCCGCGCATCGACCTGCGCGTGCCCAAGACGGGTGGCAAGACAGGGCGCGATTTGCTCAACGACTATCTGTCGATGGTGACGGGCGGCGAGGCGACCGATGAGCACCTGACCGACATTTGCCCTACCACGCACGTTTCGCGCCAGATGCCTCCGACCTTTGTGTGGGGCGTTTCGGACGACAAGACGGCGCCGGTCGCGCAGGTCTACCCGTTTGCGCAGCGCATGGCCGAGGAGGGTGTTGCATGCGAGATGCACGTCTTTGACCAGGGTGGCCACGGCCTTTCGCTCGGCAACGCCAATACCGCGGTCGACAACGAGGACAAGCAGGTGGCAGTCCGTCCCTGGATTCGCCTAGCCTTCCGCTTCCTGGAACGCCATCTGTAAAAGTAGACTACTTGCCCGTTTCAAAAAGTCTGCTTAGAGGAGGAGCCATGCTTGAGGGTACGTATGTGGTTTTGGCCCAGACGCCGGTGGGGAGCAAGCGCGGCGAGGTGACGTTTTCACATGGGGTGAACGGCGCGCTCAGGGCAGTGCTAAACGTCAGGGGTCTCAATATCGCTCTCTCGAGTGCCCGTGCTGAGGGCGATTTCTTTGAGCTCTCGGGTACTATCTCCCACGTCTTGATGGGCAAGGCGCCCTTTACATGCACGGGGTCGGTCGAGGGTGATCGACTCACTGCTACCGCGCGGTCGGGTTCCGTTTCGATTTCGCTGAGCGGTATGCGTAAAGAGCCTTCGGGGCGCACCGCATAAAGTTTGTGCAGGTAAACATCGGTATTTGACTTTATAAAATAGTTCAGAGCGCTATCATTTGTCGTTACGAGTTGGTTAGCCACGGTAAACGGTTAACCGCGTCTAACGAAAGGATGAGCGCGTGAAGCTCGATACGCTCGAGATTGGAAAGGACGCCGTTGTCGCATCGGTGACATCCGACGATCAGGCGCTCCGACAGCATATTTTGGACATGGGCCTAACACCGGGCACCGAAGTCACCATGATGAAGTACGCCCCTATGGGCGACCCGCTCGAGATTCGCCTACGCGGCTACGAGTTGACGCTGCGCAAGGACGATGCTGCTCGCATCGAGCTCGTGGGTGTTCACGACACAGATACGGGTCCGCGCGTTAACGCTGCAATCGGCATGACGGAGCATCCGGCACTCGGCGAGGGGACGTATTCGCCCCGTGCTGCCAAGACGGCCGTGCCCGAGGGCGCGCCGCTGCATTTTGCCCTCGCCGGCAACCAAAACTGCGGTAAGACCACACTGTTCAACCAGCTTACGGGCTCCAACCAGCACGTTGGTAACTTTCCCGGCGTAACGGTCGACCGCAAGGACGGCACCATCCGCAACCACCCCGAGGCAAGCGTTACCGACCTGCCCGGCATTTACTCCCTGTCACCGTACACGGGCGAAGAGATCGTCAGCCGCCAATTCATCTTGGACGAAAACCCCGACGCCATCATCGATATCATCGACGCCACCAACATCGAGCGTAACCTGTACCTGACGCTGCAACTTATGGAGCTCGACCGCCCCATGGTCATCGCGCTCAACATGATGGACGAGGTGACGGCCAACGGTGGCGCCGTGGACGTTAACCTGCTCGAGAGCCTGTTGGGCGTGCCTGTTGTCCCCATTAGCGCTGCCCGCAACGAGGGCATCGGCGAGTTGGTGGATCATGCCTTGCACGTGGCACGGTTCCGCGAGCGCCCCGGTCGCCTGGACTTCTGCGCGCCCGATGGTCCAGACGGCGGCGCGCTGCATCGCTGCATTCACGGCATCGCCAACCTTATCGAGGACCATGCCTCGACGGCGCATATTCCGGTGCGTTTTGCGGCGACCAAGTTGGTTGAGGGCGACGAGCTGGTGACCGAGGCGCTTCACCTGGACCGCAACGAGCTCGACGCCATCGAGCACATCATTACCCAGATGGAGGGCGAGGCCGGCACCGATCGACTGTCCGCGCTGGCCGACATGCGCTTTAGTTTTATCGGCGACGTGTGCGGGCGCTGCGTGGTCAAGCCACACGAGAGCCGCGAGCACGTGCGCTCCGTCAAAATCGACCGTATCCTGACCGGGCGCTACACGGCCATTCCGGCGTTCATCCTCATCATGGGCCTCGTCTTTTGGCTGACGTTTGGCGTGATCGGCGCGGCGTTGCAGGGACTTATGGAGGACGGCATCGCTGCCATCATCGCCTCGGCCGATGCGGGTCTCAAGGCGTTCGGCACCAACGACGTGGTGCGCTCGCTGGCCGTCGACGGTGTTCTCACGGGCGTGGGCAGCGTGCTGACCTTCCTGCCGATCATCGTCGTGCTCTTCTTGTTCCTCTCCATTCTGGAAGACTCGGGCTACATGGCGCGCGTGGCCTTTGTCATGGATAAAGTGCTGCGTCGCTTTGGCCTGTCGGGCCGCAGCTTCGTGCCTATGCTCGTCGGTTTTGGCTGCACCGTGCCGGCTATCATGTCGACCCGTACGCTCCCATCCGAGCACGACCGCAAGATGACGGTCATGCTCACGCCGTTCATGAGCTGTTCGGCCAAGTTGCCGGTCTACGGTCTGCTGTGCGGGGCGTTTTTCCCGCAGGCGACAGTTCCCGCCATGGTCTCGCTCTATCTGATTGGCATTGCGGTCGGATGCATAGCGGCTTTGGTGCTCAACCGCACGGCATTTAAGGGCGACCCGGTGCCGTTTATCATGGAGCTCCCCAATTACCGCCTGCCGAGCATCAAGACGACGGTGATGCTGGCATGGGATAAGGCCAAGGACTTCATCACCAAGGCCTTCACCATTATCTTTGCCGCTACGGTGGTCATTTGGTTCCTTCAGACGTTCGACATCCGCTTTAATGTGGTCGCCGATCAGTCGCAAAGCCTGCTTGCGGGTCTCGGCAGCATCATCGCGCCGGCGCTGGCGCCGCTTGGGTTTGGCGATTGGCGAGCATCCACGGCGCTCGTCACCGGCCTTATCGCCAAGGAGAGTGTCATCTCGACCCTCACGGTGCTTTTGGGCGCGACCTCGCCCGCGGCACTGTCGACCATGTTTTCGCCGTTTACCGCTTACGTGTTCCTGGTCTTTACGCTGCTGTACCCGCCCTGCGTGGCGGCCATCGGTGCCGTCAAGAGCGAGCTGGGTGCGCGCTATGCCGTTGCCGTGTTCGCGTTTCAGGTGACGGTCGCCTGGATCGTGGCGTTTGTCGTGCATTCGGCGGGCATATTGTTGGGGTTGGCTTAGCTATTTAGTGACGGCGCAACCCCTGTGTATTGAGTTGATTGCGGTCCCGCATCTGTACTGACGGATGCGGGGCCGTTGCTATATAATCGCCTCCGCTCAAAATGATTGGAGACGTTATATATGAGTCAGGCAAGGCAAGACGGTATCGCGCTCAAGCAGTGGCTCCCGCTTATCGGGCTCGCCTGTTGCGCGTTCGTGTTCAACACGTCGGAGTTTATGCCCATCGGCCTTCTGACTGATATTGCCGCGTCGTTCTCGCTCACCGAGGCCCAGGCAGGCATCATGATTTCGGTCTACGCCTGGGGCGTCATGCTGCTGTCACTGCCGCTTATGGTGTTTGCCTCGCGTTTTGAATTCAAGCGGATGCTGCTCGGCGTGCTCGCCGTGTTCTCCTTGGGCCAGTTCCTGTCCGCTGTGGCACCGACATATCCCATCCTGGTCTGTGCGCGCCTGGTGGTCGCCTGCGCGCATGCCGTGTTCTGGTCAGTCGCCTCGATTATGGCCTCGCGCCTGGTCGACACCCGTCACGGGGCGCTCGCCATCAGCATGATCGCCACGGGCTCGTCCATCGCACAGATCTTTGGCCTGCCCCTCGGTCGCGCCATTGGCCTGGCCGTGGGCTGGCGTATGACGTTTGCCGTGGTCGGAGCGCTGTCTGCTGTCGCGGTCGTCTACCAGGCGACCGTGTTTCCAACCATGCCGGCGGGCGAGCGCTTTACGCTCAAGCAGCTGCCCGAGCTGCTCAAGAACCCGTTCCTCATCGCGCTCTATGTGGTCACGGTTTTCATGGCGACCGGCTATTACGCGAGCTATAGCTATATCGAGCCTTTCCTGGCTCAGGTCGCCCATGTCGACGCAAGCGCCATCACTATGACGCTGACGGCGTTCGGCTGCTCTGGTCTGCTCGGAAGCTGGCTGTTCGGCCGGCTGTTCGATGGGCACCGTTTTCCGTTCCTTGCAATCACGCTCTCCGGCGTGCCGGTGGCCTTGCTGCTCATGGGCCCGGCCGCATCGTCGCTCGTCGCCGTTCTCGCTGTTTGCGCGCTATGGGGCTGCTGCGCCACGGCCTTCAATGTGGCGTTCCAGGCCGAGCTTATCAAGTACACGCCGTCGGACTCGTCGGCCGTCGCCATGTCGATCTTCTCGGGCCTGTTTAACCTGGGCATTGGCACGGGCACCGCGATCGGCGGCGCCGTGGTTTCGGGCCCCGGTATCGCCTGGATCGGCTTCGTGGGCGGGGCGATCACCGTCGTGGGCGTCATCCTCGCCATCACCGTGATGTTCCCAGCCATCCGCCGCGCCAAACCCGTTGCCTAGCCACATCCCTCCATCAGTTGCGGTGAAATACGGACTGTTTAGCCCAATAAACCTGGCAAACAGTCCGTATTTCACCGCAACTTATTTTGGGGGAGGGGATGCGCGGCGGGCATACAATGGATGTCGTTGTGTTGAGCTTACCGGGAGGTTGCTATGTGGGCATACGAGACGACGTTCTATCAGATCTATCCGCTGGGCTTTTGCGGAGCTCCGCGCGAAAACGCCGCCCCCATTGCCGAGGATGAACTCGCCCAAGCCGCCAACGCCGCGCCCAACCCCGATGCTCCGATTATGAAAATCGCCCAATGGGCCGGCTACCTGCAGGAACTCGGCATCGGTGCTGTGCTCATTAACCCGCCGCTCGAATCAGACAACCACGGCTACGACACGCGCAGTCTGCGCCATATCGACCGACGCCTGGGTGGGGATGCCGATTTTGCCGCCGTGTGCGAGACGCTGCACGCCCACGGCATCCGCGTGGTGCTCGATGCTGTCTTCAACCACGTCGGTCGCGGCTTTTGGGCCTTTCGCGATGTGCAGGAGCGCAAGTGGGACTCGCCCTACAAGGATTGGTTCCACATCAGCTTTGACGGCGACTCCTGCTATGGCGACGGCTTTTGGTACGAGGGCTGGGAGGGCCATTTTGAGCTTGTGAAGCTCAACCTGCAAAATCCCGCTGTGGTCGATTACCTGCTTGAATCCGTGCGCCGCTGGGCCGAGGTCTTTGGCGTTGACGGCCTGCGCCTGGACGTTGCCTATATGCTCGACCGCGACTTCATGCGTCGTCTGCATACCTTTACCCGCGAGCTCAAGCCCGATTTTGTGCTGATCGGCGAGACGCTCCACGGCGACTACAACCAGATCGTCAACGACGAGATGCTCGACTCCTGCACCAACTACGAGTGCTACAAGGGCCTGTACTCCAGCTTTAACTCGGTCAACATGTTCGAGATCGCCCACTCGCTGCACCGCCAGTTTGGCGGCGATCCGTGGTGCATCTACCGCGGCAAGCACCTGCTGTCGTTTGTCGACAACCACGACGTGCCGCGCCTGGCGAGCATCCTGACGGACAAGTCCTGCCTGCGCCCCGCCTACGGCATGCTGTTTGGCATGCCGGGCATCCCATGCGTCTACTATGGCAGCGAGTGGGGGATTGCCGGCGAAAAGGGCGGCCCCGATGGTGACTGGGCACTGCGACCTGCGCTCGATGAGCCTGCGCCCAACGAGCTGACTGCCTTCATCAAGCAGCTCGCGCACCTGCGCTCGGCAGACGACGCGGCGGCCCGTGCCCTCAACTATGGTGCCTATCGCAATGTGGTGATCCAGAACAAGCAGCTGCTGTTCGAGCGCGCCTACGACGATGCGACGGTGCTCGTGGCGGTCAATGCCGTGAACGAGCCCTATACCTTTGGAGCCGGCGAACTCAACGGCTCCTTCGTCGACCTGCTTGCCGACGATGCACCCACGGTCGAGCTGCCGGGCTCCCTTGAACTTGCGCCCTATGAGGTGCGTTATCTGCTGAGAGCCTAGCCCATGCCTGTGTCTGACGAGGGCTATCAACATATTGAGCATGGGTTTGAGCCCGTGTTCGACCAGCGCTCGCGCGTTTTGGTGCTGGGGTCGTTTCCCTCGGTGCTTTCGCGCGCCAATGCCTTTTATTACGGCAACCCTCAGAATCGCTTTTGGCGTGTGATGGCCGCGTGCCTCGGTGTGCCCGTGCCGCCCAACGAGGGCGATTCTTTGGCAGGCAGCGAGCCTGCGACGCTCGACGCCTCGATTGCCGCCAAACGGGCCATGCTTCTCGACGGTGGCGTGGCCCTGTGGGATGTGATCGAGAGCTGCGACATTAAGGGCTCGAGCGACGCGAGCATTCGTAACGTTGTGCCGGCACATATCGAGTGCATTACCGACGCAGCTCCCATTGAGCAGGTGATATGCAACGGTGGTACGGCTGGCCGGCTCTACAAGCGCTATCTACAAGAACGCACCGGGTTGCCCGCCATCGTCCTGCCCTCGACAAGTCCCGCCAATGCCGCCTGGCGCCTAGAGCGTCTTGTTGAGCGTTGGCGTGAAGCCGTTGACTGGACCGCTCTCTAATTTAGATATTTGATTGAGCACGGGTGCCGAGGCGTTTGATGATGGCGCGCCAGATCGGTGCAGGCAGCGCGGGCCTGGCGCAAACCATGCCATCTGCCGTGACGCCCCCGGCATCGCCGCCGCCGAGCTGTTGGGCGTGCTCAACCGAGCAGCCCATGCGCACGGCACCCACCAGTTTATCCATTGCTTCGGAAAACGGCCGTCGCAGAAGTCCCATGCGTGGGGAATGGCGAAGCGCCGCGATGCCGCTGTCGGCACAGACGGCAACGCCGCCGCACCACGTTAGCTTGCGAAGTTTGCAAGCTTGGCGCAGGCACTCGATAAACAGGTGCGCCTCCTCGGTGCGCCCACAGGTGGCTTGAACGACGACATAGACGCGCGTTCCCGCATCGCCAAAGCGATCGAGTGCTCGTTGAGCGGCGGACATTGCCTCATCGTTGGGCATGTCCTCAACAGCGAGCACAATGCCATCGACCACGCCGGTGCCATTTGTCTTCAAGTCGATCGGGCGGGGGAGCGCGGTGCCAGAAAGCTGAGCATAGGCGGCGATGGCATCCTGCAGGTCCCAGAGCAAAAACTCAAGATCGGCGCTATCGGGAATACTGATATACGCAATGGTCTGCAACGTTTTTGGTACATCGCCGCGTGCGGTCGTCTCCATGCCGCCTCCTTTCCGGTTCATTTCCGTTTAGGTTACACCGTCCGGCGGGCGCCTCGCCGCGCTATCCTAGTGCAACCCTTACGAAAGGAATGCCATGCGCCTGCCCATGAATACCTCGCTTGCCACGCTCAAGCCCTCCGGCATCCGCCGAATCAACGCGCTCGCCGCTCAGCATCCGGGATGCATCGCGCTTGCGCTTGGGGAGCCCGATTTTCCCACGCCCGATGTGATTGGTGCCGAGGTGACTGCCGCACTGGACCGCGGCGACACGCACTATCCGCCCAACAACGGCCGTCCCGCCCTGCGCGAGGCGCTATCCGCATATATGGGCGAAGCGGGCCTTACGTTTTCGGCCGACGAGGTCATCCTGACTGACGGCGCGACCGAGGCTCTGTCGGCAACATTCATGGCTATGCTCAACCCCGGCGACGAGGTCGTTATCCCCACACCGGCCTTTGGCCTGTACGAGAGCATCGTCGTGGCCAACCACGCCAAAGCGGTCTTTTTGGACACGGAGCCTGCGCAATTTCAGATTGACGAGGATGCGCTTCGCGCCTGTGTGACCCCGGCGACCAAAGCCATCGTTATCTGCTCGCCCAACAATCCCACGGGCTGCATTCTCAACGCGGCATCGCTCGACGCCGTGGCGCGCGTAGCGGAGCAGTCGGGCATCTACGTAGTCTGCGACGACGTATACAACCGCCTCGTCTATGTGGACGGCTACGAGCGCTTTGCCCAGCGACACCCGGAGCTGCGCGAGCAGACGGTCGTCATCGAGAGCTTCTCCAAGCCCTGGGCCATGACCGGCTGGCGCTTGGGTTGGCTCGCAGCCGCAGCTCCCGTCATCGCCGAGATCGCAAAAGCTCACCAATACCTAGTATCGAGCGCCGTCTCCTTCGAGATGGACGCCGCAACGCGAGCCCTCACCGTCGACCCCACCCCCATGCTCAAAGTCTACCGAGCTCGCCGCGAACGCGTGCTCTCAGCCTTAAACGCCATGGGCCTCGACGTAGTAGAGCCCGCAGGAGCCTTCTACACTTTCCCGAGCATCAAAAAGTTTGGTCTAACCAGCGAAGACTTCTGCATCAAAGCCATCAAAGAGGCCAACGTAGCCCTAGTTCCCGGAAACTGCTTCGGAACCGAAGGTCACATCCGCCTAAGCTACTGCGTCTCCGACCATGATCTAGACGAAGGCCTCCACCGCCTGTCCACTTTCGTTTCAACCCTGTAGCCATCAGGGGCGCAACACATCAGCCCACCGACATAAGGGTTTTGCGTGGGGGCGTCAGCCAACGTAAAACCGGGCTGCCCCATAGTTGACGCAGGCACGCGCCGCCGAAGGCCAGGCGCAAGGTTTCCGTAGATTCCGCACGAGCCGGAAAGCACTTAATGTGCTTTCCGAGCGAGCCCAGGACCTGACCGAGCGGAAACCTTGCGCCTGGCCTTCGGCGGTGCGGCCGGATGGTGGAATTGTGTGCAGCCCGGTTTTCCGTTGACCGACGCCGGGGTCCCCGCCATAATACTTTCGGTTCACGCACGAATCCGCTGCCAGAGACAGCCGGCGCAAACGGGTCTTACCCGCGAGCTTAATGGGACATCCCGCCAGCCGAGGTGGTCGAGTAGATATGTCTTCTCGCCCCCGTCGCTCATGCAGCGCGGGGGCTTTCTTTTTGGACATGCCCCCGTCACGTCCTTGTGGCGGACCGTACCCGGAAAGAATTCGAGGAGGTGTAATTCATGCCCCAGCAGTACAAAATCGACAAGGTTGCAGAGATCGAGTCCCGTATCGCCGAGAACGCCGGTCTGTTCGTCGTCAACTACAACGGTCTGACGGTTAAGCAGGCTCAGGAGCTGCGTCATCAGCTTCGCGAGTGCGGCGCCGAGATGAAGGTCTACAAGAACAACCTGGTCAAGATCGCTCTCAAGAACCAGGAGCAGCCCGAGCTCGACGAGATCCTCGCCGGCCCCGTCGCCTATGTGTTCTACGAGACCGAGCCGGTCGAGGCCGCTAAGGCCCTTAAGGACTTCTCCGCTAAGTCCAAGGGCGTCCTTGAGATCAAGGGCGGTATCTCCGACGGCAAGGCCGTTTCCGCTGATGATGTTAAGGCTATCGCCGAGCTGCCCACCAAGGATCAGCTTCTCGGCCAGATCGCCGGTCTCATCTCCGGTTTCGCTCGCGACATCGCTGTCTGCGTCAACGGCGTTTCCTCTGGTCTCGCTCGTTCGATCCAGCAGGTCTCCGAGCAGAAGGCAGCCTAGTCGCTGTTTTCACCCGCGGCGGCAACGCCGCACCCCTGGCGCATTCGCGCCGTGTTTTAACTGATCTCCGTGCATCCGCACGGAAACCGAAAGGACTTAGAAATGGCTAAGCTTACCACCGATGAGATCATCGATGCTCTTAAGGAAATGACCCTTCTCGAGGCTTCCGAGCTCGTCAAGGCTATCGAGGACACCTTTGGCGTTTCCGCCGCTGCTCCTGCTGCCGTTGTCGCCGCTCCCGCTGCTGGCGCTGCTGAGGCCGAGGAGAAGACCGAGTTTGACGTCGTGCTCGAGGGCTTCGGCGACAACAAGATTCAGGTCATCAAGGCCGTCCGCGAGCTCACCAACCTTGGCCTGAAGGAGGCCAAGGAGGTCGTCGAGGGCGCTCCCAAGGCTGTTCTCGAGGGTGCCAAGAAGGAGGACGCCGAGGCTGCCAAGGAGAAGCTCGAGGCTGCTGGCGCTGCTGTCACCCTCAAGTAATCAGGCTCTCTCGCCAGATTTCTTTGCAGACGGGGTTCGCATTGCGAGCCCCGTCTTTTTTGTTTTTCGGTCCCTCGGCATCGGTTGCTCAAACTGCCATGTTCTGTGATTTGCGTCGTATCGGGTGCCCTGCCGTTGGGCAATAAAATTGCACCATTCGAGCAATAATTTGCGTTGACCTGCTGAAGAATTGTCTCTGCCTTGTAGCGACATATAGTTCCAGCGGTAAGATGCTTGGGTATCGCAATTTGGTCTGCGGCTGTGTGCCGCACGCATGGGGCGCTTTTGCGCCTGCGAAAGGATCTTTGAATAACATGAAGGCAATCATCCCCGCCGCCGGTCTTGGCACGCGTTTTCTGCCTGGCACCAAGTGCACGCCCAAAGAGATGCTGCCGGTGCTCGACAAGCCCGTCATTCAGTACGTCGTCGAGGAGGCACTCGACCCCGAGGAGGTCGACGACGCCATCATCGTTACTTCTCCCGGCAAGCCCGAGCTGCTGAACTACTTCCAGCCCGACCGTTCGCTCGAGAACCTGCTGCGCGAGCGCGGCAAGAACGCCTATGCCGATGCCGTCGCCCACGCTGGCGGTATGCCGGTCGACTTCCGTTATCAGTACGAGCCCAAGGGCCTCGGCCATGCTATTCGCTCTGCTGCCGACGCCGTGGCAGGGGAGAACTTCCTGGTTCTTCTGGGCGACTACGTTGTGCCTAACCGCGATATCTGCGACAAGATGCTCGCCGTTTCCAAGGAGCACGGTGGCGCTTCGGTTATCGCCGTCGCTGCTTGCTCGCCCGAGGAAGTCAGCCGCTACGGCGTTATCGCCGGCGAGCGCGTCGGTTCGCTCGAGGGCGCCGAGGACGTTGCCGATGCCGAGCCGGGCGCTGTCTGGCGTATCGGCGGTCTGGTTGAGAAGCCCGCTCCCGAGGCCGCTCCGTCCAACCTGTACATCGTCGGTCGCTACCTGCTGAGCCCGCTGGTCATGGACCTGCTGGCAGATCAGCAGGCCGGCAAGGGCGGCGAGATCCAGCTCACCGACGCCATGGCCCGTTCGCTCGACCGCGAGGCCATGTATGCGGTCGTCATCGACCCGCTGTCGGGCTACGACACCGGCACTCCCTCTGGCTGGATGGCCACCAACGCCCTCATGGCTGCAAGCGACCCCCGCTTTGCCGATGCCTTCTGGGACGCTATCGACGAGCGCGGCGGATTGATGCGCAAGTAAGCCTTCGGGCATCGACATTTACGGGCGCGGACTTCGGTTCGCGCCCGTTTTTTATAAGAGCTGCGATTGACGGCTCTCTGTTCACAGAAAATATATGAACAGATGTTCGATACACATATATCTACCTGCGTGTTTTCTGTCGAAAAACTTTGCTACTCCAAAAACTCAATCGCGTCAAGGCTTTTCTTGCCCAACGGTCGGTACCTGATAAACTATTAGGTTGCGATAACTGGCGAAGCTATGCCTCGCCAACCCACCGAGCATTTCCGTGAAGGAGGAAAAACCTGGTGACCTACGCATACACTGCCACTGAGCGCAAGCGCGTCAGCTTCGGGAAAATCCCGGAGGCCATGGAGCTCCCCAACCTTATCTCTGTTCAAAGGGAATCCTTTGAGCGTTTTAAGGATGAGGGCCTTCGTGAGGCGTTCAAGGAATCCAGCCCCATCCAGAGTCAGAACCATGTTCTCGAGGTTACCTTCGGCGAGCATCAGTTCGGCGACCCCGCGCACACCGTCGAGGAGTGCCGCGAGAAGGATATGACCTATCAGGCTCCGCTTCTGACCGACGTCCGTCTCACCAACAAGGAGACCGGCGAGATCAAGGAGCAGCTCGTCTTCATGGGCGACTTCCCCATGATGACCGATCAGGGCACCTTCATCATCAACGGTACCGAGCGTATCGTCGTCTCGCAGCTCGTCCGCTCCCCGGGCGTGTACTACAGCTCCGAGATGGATTCGGGCAAGCAGATCTACAAGGCCCAGATCATCCCGTCCCGCGGTGCCTGGCTTGAGTTTGAGGTCGACAAGCGCGACCAGCTCATGGTCTCCATCGACCGTAAGCGCAAGCAGAGCGCCACGATGTTCCTGCGCGCCCTTGGCATCGCCGTCACCAACGACGACATCATCGAGCTGCTCGGCAACTCCGATGTGATCAAGCGCACCCTGGAGCGCGACACCGCCCTCACTCGCGAGGACGCCCTCATCGAGATCTACCGTCGCCTGCGCCCGGGCGAGCCTCCCACCGTGGACGCTTCCCGCAGCCTGCTCGAGGGCCTGCTCTTTAACCCGCAGCGCTACGATTTGGCCCGCGTCGGTCGTTACAAGGTCAACAAGAAGCTCAACCTCACCACCGAGGAAGAGGTCACGGTGCTCACCGACGAGGATATCGTCGCGACGCTGCGCTACCTCCTGTCCCTCGCTGCCGGCGAGCAGGGCTTCAAGGTCGACGACATCGACCACTTTGGCAACCGCCGCATCCGCACCGTCGGCGAACTCGTCGCCAACCAGTTCCGTATCGGCATGAGCCGTATGGAGCGCGTCGTCCGTGAGCGCATGAGCTCCCAGGACATCGACGAGATCACCCCGCAGTCGCTCATCAACATCCGCCCGATCGTGGCCTCCATCAAGGAGTTCTTCGGTTCCTCGCAGCTCTCGCAGTTCATGGACCAGGCGAACCCCCTGACCGGTCTGACCCACAAGCGCCGTCTGTCCGCACTCGGCCCTGGTGGTCTTGCCGGTCACAAGTCCGGCTCCAGCCGCCGCACCAACGTGCCGACGGCCGTCCGCGACGTTCACAACTCGCACTACAGCCGCATGTGCCCGATCGAGACCCCCGAAGGCCCCAACATCGGCCTGATCGGCTCGCTCGCCCTCTACGCCCGCGTCAACGAGTATGGCTTCATCGAGGCCCCGTTCCGTCGCGTCGAGAACGGCGTTGCCACCGATCAGATCGACTGGATGACCGCTGACGAGGAAGAGAAGCACGTCATCGCGCCGGCCAACACGCCGCTCGATCCCAAGACCAACGAGTTCATCACGACCGATGCCGAGGGCAAGATCGTCCGCCCGCACACCGTGATCGCCCGTACCCGCGACTTCGACGGTTCCTTCGGCGCTCCCGCCGACGTGCCCGTCGAGGACGTCGACTACATGGACGTCTCGCCGCGTCAGATGCTCTCCGTCGCAGCCACGCTGATCCCGTTCCTTGAGCACGACGACGCCAAGCGTACGCTGATGGGCGCCAACATGCAGCGTCAGGCCGTGCCGCTGGTTCACCCCGCCGCTCCCTATGTCGGTACCGGCATGGAGCGTCGCGCCGCTCTGGACTCCGGCGAGGTCACCCTGGCCAAGAACGCCGGCGAGGTCATCTTTGCCGACGCCGCCAAGATCATCGTCAAGCATGCCGGCGGCATGGACGAGTATCACCTGGCCAAGTACCAGCGCTCCAACCAGTCCACTTGCATCAACCACCGTCCGCTCGTACGCGTCGGTGACACCGTTGAGCAGGGCGAGCCCCTGGCCGACGGTCCTTCGACCGATCACGGCGAGCTCGCACTGGGCCAGAACCTCACCGTGGCCTACATGCCGTGGGAAGGCTTTAACTACGAGGACGGTATCGTCGTGTCCGAGCGCCTGGTGGCCGAGGACCTGCTGACGACCATCAACATCACCCGTCACGAGATCGACGCCCGCGACACCAAGCTCGGCCCCGAGGAGATCACCCGCGAGATCCCGAACCTCTCCGAGGACATGCTTGCCAACCTCGACGAGGACGGCATCATCCGCATCGGCGCCGAGGTCGGCCCTGGCGACATCCTGGTCGGCAAGGTCACGCCTAAGGGCGAGAGCGCTCTGACCGCCGAGGAGCGCCTGCTGCGCGCCATCTTCGGTGCCAAGGCCCACGACGTCCGCGATACCTCCCTTAAGATGCCTCACGGCGCTTACGGCCGCGTCATCGATGTCGTCCGCTTTAGCCGCGAGAACGGCGACGACCTGGCCCCCGGCGTCAACGAGCAGGTGCGCGTCTACGTCGCCCAGCGTCGTAAGATCCAGCAGGGTGATAAGATCGCCGGCCGCCACGGCAACAAGGGTGTTATCTGTAACGTTCTGCCGGTCGAGGACATGCCCTACATGGCTGACGGTACCCCGATCGACGTTATCCTCAACCCGCTGGGCGTTCCTTCGCGTATGAACGTCGGCCAGCTGCTCGAGTGCCACCTTGGCTGGGCTGCCGCCTGCGGTTGGGATACCGAGCAGGCCGACTCCGACAAGTACGTCCCCGGTCCGTTCTTCACCGCCACGCCCGTCTTCGACGGCGCCAAGGAGGACGAGATCGCCGAGGTCATCCGTCGTGCCAACAAGAACATGCTCAACAAGGCCACCGCTGCCTTTGGCGATCACATGCGCCCCGAGTTCGTCACCCAGCTTGACGAGCGCGGCAAGACCCGTCTGTTCGACGGCCGTACCGGCGAGGAGTTCCGCGAGCCCATTACCGTGGGTACGTCCTACATCCTCAAGCTCGGCCACATGGTCGACGACAAGATCCACGCCCGTTCGACTGGCCCTTACAGCCTGGTTACCCAGCAGCCTCTGGGCGGCAAGGCCCAGTTCGGCGGCCAGCGCTTCGGCGAGATGGAAGTTTGGGCACTGTACGCTTACGGTGCTTCCAACGTCCTGCAGGAGATCCTGACCGTCAAGTCCGACGACACCGTGGGCCGCGTCAAGACCTACGAGTCCATCGTCAAGGGCGAGAACGTTCCAGTTCCGGGTATCCCCGAGTCCTTCAAGGTTCTCGTCAAGGAGATCCGTTCCCTCGCGCTGGACATCGAGCCCATGCACGATGCCGACGAGGACGCCTCCGCCCCTGTGACCGCCGAGGAGACCTCCGCTCTCGACGACCTGGCTGCGCTCGCCGGCGTTGACACCGACGTCGAGGCCGAGGATGCCGAGACCGCCGAGGCACCCGAGGCTGTCGCCGCCACGACCACTGATAAGGAGTAGTTGACTGTGGCAGATTTCGAAGCTACTGATTTTGACTCGGTAAAGATCTCCCTTGCCTCCGCCGACCAGATCCGTTCCTGGTCGCACGGTGAGGTCAAGAAGCCGGAGACCATCAATTACCGTACCCTCAAGCCCGAGAAGGACGGCCTGTTCTGCGAGAAGATCTTCGGTCCCGCCAAGGACTGGGAGTGCTCCTGCGGCAAGTACAAGGGCATCCGCTTTAAGGGCATCGTCTGCGAGCGCTGCGGCGTCGAGGTCACCTCGGCCAAGGTGCGTCGCGACCGCATGGGCCACATCGAGCTCGCCGCTCCCGTGTCCCACATCTGGTACTTCAAGAGCCCCACGAGCTTCCCGATGAGCCGTATGCTCGACATCAAGTCCAAGGACCTCGAGAAGGTTCTGTACTTTGCCAGCTACATCATCACCGAGGTTGACTATGAGGCCCGCGAGGCCGACGCCGACGACCTGCGCGAGGAGCTCGCCGCCGATCTGGAAGAGATCGATGCCGAGTGCGCCCGCCAGATCGAGTCCCTCAAGGAGCAGGGCGACCCCGAGAACTTTGACGAGTTCTCCGACGAGGAGCCGCTGACCCCCGAGGAGATCGCCTCCGGCATCGTCGACATCGAGGAAGAGTGCAAGGACGAGAAGCAGCTCCGCACGGACGCCTTCAACGCCTTCATGAAGCTCACCGAGCGCGACCTCATCTCCGATGAGCCGCTGTTCCGCGAGATGACCCGCTACTACTCCATGTACTTCAAGGGTGGCATGGGTGCCGAGGCCGTCCGCGACCTGCTCGCTGCCATCGACCTCCCCTCCGAGGCCGAGAAGCTCAAGGCCATCATCGCCGACGAGGATTCCCAGAAGCAGAAGCGCGAGAAGGCCGTCAAGCGCCTTGAGGTCGTTGACGCCTTCCTGAAGGGTGGCAACAGCCCCGCGAACATGATCCTGGACGTCATCCCGGTCATTCCGCCCGATCTGCGCCCGATGGTCCAGCTCGACGGTGGTCGCTTTGCCGCGTCCGACCTCAACGACCTGTATCGTCGCGTGATCAACCGTAACAACCGACTCAAGCGCCTGCTCGACCTGGACGCCCCTGCGATCATCGTGAACAACGAGAAGCGCATGCTCCAGGAGTCCGTGGACGCCCTGTTCGACAACGGCCGTCGTGGTCGCCCGGTCTCTGGCCGTGGCGGTCGCCCGCTCAAGTCGCTCGCCGAGGCCCTCAAGGGCAAGCAGGGCCGTTTCCGTCAGAACCTGCTGGGCAAGCGTGTCGACTACTCCGGCCGTTCGGTAATCGTTACCGACCCCAAGCTGCTGCTGCACCAGTGCGGTCTGCCCAAGACCATGGCGCTGGAGCTCTTCAAGCCCTTCGTCATGAAGCGCCTGGTCGAGCTTGGCAAGGTCGAGAACATCAAGGGCGCCAAGCGCGCTATCGACCGCGGTGCCACCTTTGTGTGGGATATCCTCGAAGAGGTCATCGACGGCCGCGTCGTGCTGCTCAACCGTGCACCGACCCTGCACCGTCTGTCCATCCAGGCCTTTGAGCCGGTGCTGGTCGAGGGCAAGGCTATCCACCTGCATCCGCTGGTCTGCTCGCCCTTCAACGCCGACTTCGACGGCGACCAGATGTCTGTCCATGTGCCGCTGTCCAGCCAGGCTCAGGCCGAGGCTCGCGTGCTTATGCTCTCTGCGAACAACCTGCGCTCGCCGGCATCCGGCAAGCCGGTTAACATCCCCTCGCAGGACATGATCATCGGTGTGTACTACCTGACCCAGGTCCGCGACGGTCTGCCGGGCGAGAACCACGTGTTCGCCAGCTTCGACGACGCGCTGCACGCCTATGACTGCCGCTCCGAGGTCGACATGCAGGCCAAGATTCAGGTCCGCGTGTCCGCTGCCGACGCCAATGTCATCAACGAGGACGGCACCCGTATCTTCCGCGTCAAGAACGGCAAGAACGAGTTTGTCGACTACGACGTCACCGGCAACAAGACCGCGCGCTTCGAGACCTCTATCGGCCGCATCATCTTCAACCGCCAGTGCCTGCCCGAAGACTACGAGTTCATGAACTACAAGATGGTCAAGGGCGACGTGGCCAAGCTGGTTGCCGACTGCTGCGATCGTTACCCCGAGGCCAAGGTCGGTCCGATCCTCGACGCCATCAAGTACTCTGGCTTCCACTACGCTACCCGCGCCGGCCTCACCATCTCGGTGTGGGACGCTCTCATCCCTGCCGAGAAGCAGGAGCTGCTCGACCGCGCCCAGGCTAACGTCGACCAGATCAACGAGTACTTCGAGGAGGGCTTCATCAACGAGACGGAGCGCCACATCGAAGTCGTTAACGAGTGGACCGCTTGTACCGACAAGGTCGCAGCGCTCATGCTCGACTTGTTCGACGAGGAGAACCCGCTCTACATGATGGCCGACTCCGGCGCCCGTGGTTCTAAGACCCAGCTGCGTCAGCTCGGCGGCATGCGTGGCCTGATGGCAGACATGTCCGGTGAGACGATCGACCTTCCCATTAAGGCGAACTTCCGCGAGGGCCTGCTGCCGCTCGAGTACTTCATTTCGACCTACGGCGCCCGTAAGGGCCTGGTCGATACCGCATCCCACACCTCGGACTCTGGTTACCTGACCCGTCGTCTGGTCGACGTGGCCCAGGACGTCATCGTCCGCGAGGAGGATTGCGGTACGCACGAGGGCGTCACCTACAACCTCATCATCCCCGGCACCACCGACCTCAACACCGACCTCGTCGGCCGTTGCTTCATTGAGGACGTCGTGGCTCCCGATGGCACCGTGCTCTTTGAGCAGGACGGCTACATCGAGAAGGTCGCCGACATCCAGAAGATGGTCGATGCCGGCCTCAAGAAGGTCAAGCTCCGCGCGCTGCTCACCTGCCGCTCCAAGTACGGCGTGTGCCAGAAGTGCTACGGCTGGGATCTTTCCACCCGTCGTCCGGTCGCCATCGGTACCGCGGTCGGTATTATTGCCGCCCAGTCCATCGGCGAGCCCGGTACGCAGCTTACGATGCGTACCATTCACTCCGGCGGCGTCGCTGGCGTCGACGATATTACGCAGGGTCTGCCTACGGTCAGCCGTATGTTCGATATCGTCGGCAACGTCAACGAGAAGATCCTGGGTCGCGAGGCCGAGCTGGCTCCGTACTCCGGTCACCTCTCGATTAAGCCCGAGAAGTCCGAGTACGTGCTGACGCTCACCGACTCCGAGGATCACACCCGTGTCCTCGACGAGCGTCGCGTCCCCGCTTCGGTGCGCTTTATGCCCGAGATCGAGGACGGCTGCGAGGTTCGCGCCGGCGACCAGATCACCAAGGGCTTCGTCAACTTCCGCAACCTGCGCAAGCTGACCGACATCGAGTCGACGATGCACACCTTCGTCGAGAGCGTCAAGGACGTCTACACCAGCCAGGGCGTCGACCTGAACGACAAGCACATCGAGGTGCTCGCACGTCAGATGCTGCGTCGCGTTCAGATCACCAACCCCGGCGACTCCAAGTACCTGCTTGGTCAGTACGTCGACCGCTACGAGTTCGCCGACGAGGTCGAGCGCGTTGCCCGTCTGGGCGGTCAGGCTCCCGTGGCCGAGCCCGTCATCCTGGGTACGCTCAAGGTCGCGTCCAACATCGACTCCTGGCTGTCGAGCGCTTCGTTCATCCGCACCGCCGGCGTCCTTACCGAGGCTGCCATCGAGGGCAAGGTCGATCACCTGCTCGACCTTAAGTCCAACGTCATCGTCGGTAAGAAGATCCCGGCTGGTACTGGCCTCAAGCCGTACGCCAACGCCAAGCTGACGTATCGCACGGCCGACGGCTATGTCGACATCGACGGTCCGGCTTCGCCCAACGCCAAGTCGCTGCCCGAGTGGGCTCCTGTGGAGCTCAAGGACCTGGACGAGCAGCTCCCGCAGCAGCTCGATTGGGCCGGCTACGACGAGTTCGGCGGTGCTGACGGTTCGTTCACCCGCAACGGCCACACCATCTCCGCCGAGAAGGCTCGCCTGTACCTGTTCGACGACCTGGGCGTGTCGCAGCGCTGGACCAACAAGTTCAGCGAGGTCGGCATCGAGACGGTCGGCGACCTGGTCGGCAAGTCCGAGGAGGATCTGCTGCGCATCGATGGCATCGGTGCCAAGGCGATCGAGGAGCTCCGTGACGGTCTGGAGGCCCACGACCTGCTCTACATCCTCGAGAACAACGACGACGTTGCCGACGAGGAAGACCTCTCGCAGCTGCTGCAGATGGTCTTTAGCCCCGACGGTCCGGACGACATCCTGCTGGGCACCTCCGCCACGCCGACGCATCACGCCGACGCCGACGAGGAGCTCCTGGGCGCCCCGATCGACGACAAGAAGGCTCCCGCCAACGGTGCCATCAACGAGGACATGGCTTCCCTCGACGAGCTGCTCAACCAGCTCGTAGACACCGATGACGCCGAAGAGGCCAAGGACAACGACGAGGAATAATTTCCTAGTACGTTAACCGCCCTTCCAAAGACCCGCTTCCCAACAGGGGTGCGGGTCTTTTTTGGTGAGGAACGTTGCCCCGACGAGCGCGTCGGATTCCCGGAACGGGCCGCCCGCTGTTTAAGTTTGTCGCGAGTTCCGCACGCAAAGGAAAGCACTTAATGTGCTTTCCGTCTTGCGCAGGACTGTAGAGCAGCAAACTTAAACAGCGGGCGGCCCGTTCCGGGAATCTGCCCCCGCGCACAGAAGGGGATTCCTTTTGCCAAAAAGGGACAGGTTTTTTTGGTCGGTTTTTCATGCTTGAATTTGAAACATTTCGCCCGACAAGAGCGTATCTAAGGTGAGGGCCTCACCAAGAATTATTAACGTCACCGGGAGGTGATTATGGAAGAACAAGCATTTAGACAGGCGGTCGAAGATCACCGGGATGTCGTGTTTCGAATCGCCTTGACGTACCTGCGTGATCGCGCCGACGCCGACGATGTCGCTCAAGACGTCTTTCTTAAGTTGCTCAAAAGCGATACGCATTTTGAAGGCTGGGAGCATCTTCGTCGATGGCTTATCCGGGTCACGATCAATGAATGCAAATCGCTCTTTCGAAAGCCATGGAGGCGTGTGGAGGATATTGAGAACCTGACCGAGTCGCTTTCGACAGCGCAGGAAGAGACCAAGGCCGTCCTGTCGGACGTCATGCGGCTTCCGGAACGATTCCGTGTTCCTATCGTGCTCTATTACTATCTGGGCTTTTCGACCTCAGAGATTGCCGAGTTACTGCATGTACCGGCCGCGACCGTCCGAACGCGTTTAGCGCGCGGCCGATCAAAGCTTAAGTTCATCCTGGAGGAGGGCGACCGTGAAATCCAATCAAATCAAGCAGGCCTTCGAGTCCGTCCAAGCCGATAGCAATCTTGCCGACCGTGTTATTGATGCCGCAGCTGGCGTGCCGCTTCGTCGAAAGGGCCACGCGAAGCCTCTCTATGTTGCCGTAGTTGGATGTCTTGTCGGAGTGTTGGCGACCGGAGGGGTCGCCTACGCCGTTATCAATTCCAGCTATTTTGCCTCGGCCTGGGGAAACCACGGCAACGGGGATTCCATTACCTGGACCAATGGCGGCTCGTCGGGGACTAAATATACCTACACCAGAGAGTTTGGTGATGGCATCGCGCCGCAAAGCCTGGCGGGTGCAGTCCAAGAGGTTAATCTGTCCGTCGAGGGCAATGGCTATACGCTCGATATCCATGAGATGGCAATCGACCAAAACGGCTGCGGCGCCGTGACGTTTACGCTGTCCAATCCAAATGGCGTTAACTACTACAAGCCAGCAGCAGAGATTGGCGAACTTGTTCTTTATGGTGAAGAAGAACAGGGCATCGGCACGCCCGACATGAAGTTCGCCGAGGAATGGGCTGATACACGCTGCACAATTGATAAAGACACATCAAGCGATACTGTCATTAATGGCACGATGTACTTTGCCTCTATGGATCGCGAGCGAGGTTTGCAAAATGCGGTCACCTGGAATATCCAGTGGACCGAGGGCGAAGGTGAGGATGCGAAACTGTTCGAAG
Organism: uncultured Collinsella sp.; assembly: GCA_937995345.1. Lineage (GTDB taxonomy): Bacteria > Actinomycetota > Coriobacteriia > Coriobacteriales > Coriobacteriaceae > Collinsella. The sequence goes on from CALKKS010000017.1 coordinate 38,756, forward strand.
CATCGACGCCCGAGTTTAGCGTCGGAACATACGTCGATACCAAGGAACTTCACTCCGATGATTCGCCTCTCGAGATCAGTCCGTTTTCCATTCAGACGCATATCGATGATCTGGGCTATGAAGCAGTTGATCATAAACTGACCGTCACCTACAAGGATGGATCGGAGCAGATTATCGAAGATGACGACGCAGGGGTGTTCAACTTATATTTTTCTTATGCGCGCAATAGCGGAGAGAACATCTGGGTGCCAACGAAGTTGATCGATGTCGATCAAGTGGTCTCGGTAACCCTCGAGGGCGCGAGGTACACATCAACGGGGGAGACCGAAACGAAAGAACCCTTTACCATCGTCTATTCGTAACGTCTGGGCCGCTTCCTACTAGGGGAAGCGGCCTCTTTTGCGGTAAATGGGCGGTTAAAGCGAGCGATATTCGCCTGAATTTCGGAAGTATGCGGCAAAATTCCGATAGTCCGACCACACGGGATATGATTACATGCTCTACCTGCGGGTTTGTTATCGCAAAACCTCGGTGTGCTCGGTAAGTACAGAATTTGCCGCATACTTCCGAAAACGCCGCCGATTTCCATGCGACAGATGAGAGCGGTTCACCGCTGGAGCGCGACGTTTCCCCAGATAAAACCGACCAAAATAAACCTGTCCCTTTTTGGCAGGTAACGTTGCCCCGACGAGCGCGTCGGATTCCCGGCCC
>CALKKS010000018.1 GCA_937995345.1 uncultured Collinsella sp.
GGGCGGGGCGGGCTGGGAGTTTGTCTCGATCTGTAACAGTTACCCAGCAAAACCGGGTCTTACTGTTACAGATCGAGATTATGTTTGAGATTTGCCAAGGGACTATATTCACGCGTTATCGATGCCACTGCGTCGATGCCACTGCGACAGAGGTGCGACATTACTGCGACAGAGGTGCGACATTACTGCGACAGAGGTGCGAAATAGATCGACCACCTTACCTTATCGTGTAGAACTGTTTTGGGTCGTTATGGGATGAGCCATGCCATTCGAGCAGCCCGTCTTCCTCAATTAACTTACCAAGCACCCGACTTGCTGTGCGGCGGTTTCTTCCGATGTGCGCCGCAAGCTCCCTTGCTGTCACCCTTCCGTTCGCAAAGGCCAGCCTGACGGCAGCGAGCTCATACTCCCCCAATGAGGCGATCACCTCCGGTGATACCTTGTCCTCGAGAGCCTCGCTTCTCCTTACGGTTCTGGCAACGATATTGTTCTCAAGCGTTAGCTGGACCCTTGCCCCACCAGGTTCCGTGTAGACCGGGTCATTGAGCAGGGAGTCTTGCATCTCGGTATAAATGCGCTTGACGCCCTCGTTTAGCTCCCGGACCCAACCAAATTCGACCAGTGTGCGTGCGATGCGTGGGTTGCGCGAGTAACGAGTAGTCCTCATGTTGTCGAGCGTCACGATATTGGGAAGCGCGCCTGGACTGATGATTTCCAAACGGTCGTCGAACATCGAGACCCGGATGTAGTCGCCGCGGAACGAGTAGTCACGATGCGTCACCGCGTTGACCAATCCCTCGAACCAGGCGAACTCAGGATACTCGGGCACAGTCTGGAATTTCCCATCGGGCCCCAGGAATTGGAATTCGCGGAGCATGCTCGAGATGAGTTCGTAGGCGTCTTGGATAACCTTAGGCAGCGGCCCACAGAAGCTTCGCTCTTTCGTGATGTTGAGACGCTCGCCCGTCTCCATTTTGACGCCGTCGTAGCGCAGGACACGGACTCGCGCCTGTGGCATCATCGCGGACGGATCCAGCGCGAATAGCAGGGCTCCAGCAACGGTCAGTTTTCCGTCACGCATAAAACGACGGCTTCTAAGGACCTGCTCGTCGGAAACTTCGGTTCCAAGAATCCCTTTGTAGCGATCAAGCACTTCATGGTCCACGTCATCTAGGGAGGAATCCTCAACAAGCTCGTCCTCGAAGATTCTCTGCCCCTTATCGTACTCGAGGGCAAATACCTGTTCGCGGCTGAGCCTCACGCTCTTGTCGTCCTGCCGCAAGAAAACCTCGCCATCGCTCACGCGAGCAACAGAGTGGTTGGTCGAGGCATCGATGTCCAAAACGAGAACGAAGTCCTCCTCGCCCGAAGAATTGACCACGGGGATTCGGTCTTTGCGGACAATAGGGGTTGGCGTGCAAGTCGTAAGCGCAGCGCGCTCGAATTTCTCAATGTCGCGCGCACCGCTACGCTTGAAGCCCGTTACCTCACCATTATCCTCGATACCGATAACGAGCTTGCCTCCCGCCGAGTTGGCGAATGCACTAATATGCTTCGCAATCTCCTTGTCGTCCTTGCGGGCGCTCTTTCGATCGAAGTATTGATTCTCCCTGAGAGTGGAAAATAGAATCACATCGTTTGTCGCGATGGGTTGCTGCATTGCCGCCTCCTTACATGGCTCCATAAAGAAGTGTAAGTCAAAGACATCGTATGAACGGCCCTTGCATAGCGGCCCCTCTATTGTTTATTAAGACGTCACTATTTCTAGTTAAGGGTCGTCGCAACTCCTTCTAATTGGAGTCTATCGGCCAACAAGCCAATCCATCCGGCCCGCGATTATCGATAGCCCGTCCGCCTCACATAATAAAAAGAGTCAAGATTCACTCATAAAGGAGAGCAACAACAAAATCTCAATCTGTAACAGTTACTCGGCAAAATCCATCCCTCGTGTTACAGATTTAGACAAACCGTCCAGGCGGGGACTCAACATCTCAATCTGTAACACCTAGTCGCCCAAATCGGGTCTAGATGTTACAGATCGAGTTTTTGTTTGAGAGGCCGAGAATTGGACCGAAAACACGGTCCCGGAATAACAAAAAAGCTCGCCGGCTAAGCCGACGAGCTGCAAGTTCTTGGTCGCGGGGGCAGGATTTGAACCTACGACCTCCGGGTTATGAGCCCGGCGAGCTACCAGACTGCTCCACCCCGCAATGTCTGGGCGCATCATGTGCGCAAGAAAGGATATTACGCGGGAGTTCGGTAAACGGCAAGGAAAATCTCGTAGAGCATAATTCCTTCATATATTATCTTTCAGCCCACGTGTCCCCGTAAACGAATCGCAGCCCAACGCCGGCAGCACGTATACAATGGTGCGCGTCCTTTTACGCCGACACCGGGAGTAGACATGCTGCTCGCTATCGATATGGGAAACACGCAGACGGCCATGGGCCTGTTTGACGGAGACGAGCTGGTGCAGTCGTGGCGCATGCCCACCGACCGCTCCTTTACCGCCGATGAGATCCACGTGCGCCTGATGGGCTTCTTTAAGATGTACGACCTCTCGCTCGATGCGGTCGACGCGATTGCCTTTGCCGGCGTGGTGCCGCAGCTCTCGCGCGAATGGCACGCCGTGGCCGATCGCATCGCAGCAGACGCTATCGTCATCGGCCCGCAGACGGCCGCCGTGACCAAGCTGCGCGCCGCGCGTCCCCAGGCCGTGGGCGCCGACCGCATCGCCAACGCCGTCGCAGCCGAGACCTTCTACGGCGCCCCGGCGATCGTGGTGGACTTTGGCACCGCGACCAATATCGACGTCATCGACGAGGACGGCTATTACATTGGCGGAGCGATTGCGCCGGGCATCCGCATTTCGATGGACGCGCTCGCCGCCCGAGCCGCCAAGCTCGCCAGCGTTCCGCTCGAGGCGCCCGAGCACGCCATCGGACGCGATACCGAGGAGTGCATCAAGGTCGGCGCCGTAACGGGCGCCGCCGCCATGGCCGAGGGCCTGGTCGTGCGCATGAAGCGCGAGCTGGGGCGCGAGGACGCCACCGTTATCGCCACGGGCGGCCTCGCCAGCATCGTTGCCGATTCGACCGACGCCTTCGACATAGTCGACGGCCAGCTCACCATCAAAGGCATCTGCGAAATCTACCGCCGCATGCAGAGGCTGGGCTAGGGCGGGGGTTTAAGTCGAGCACGCCCGATGCCACAGCCCCTGCAAACGTTCGCCAAGCCTATTCCTCAAAACTGAAATAATTTCAATTTTGAGGAATAGAGGCTCCTCGAATACGCCCAGCACAGCGATATCGTGCACGTTTCCTATTCCTCAAAAACGAAAATTTTTCAGTTTTGAGGAATAGGACCGAGATGCCGCCCTGCAGTCACGCAAAAGCCCTCCCCGGCGCAGGCCGAGGAGGGCTTTGTGTCATGTATATCTTTGAGCGTGGGCGCCTCGCGCTACAGACCGCGAATGCGTACGGCCTCGGGCGGGAACTCCTGCTCGCCGGCGTCGGTCTTGATGGTCGCGCGGCCCCAGATGTCCAGGCCCGCAAACACACCGACTGCGAGCGGCAGGCCGTTGGGCGACACCGCCGCGACCTGACGACCCAGCAGCGGCACCATATCGAAGTACTCACCCAGCACCGGGGCCAGCGGGCCGGCAGCGCCCTGTGGTGTGTTGGCGGCAACCGCCCAGGCGTCCACGCGAGCGAGCACCGCCGCGGCCAGTGCCTCGACCAGTACCTCATCGCCCATATCCACGCCGAGCTCGCCCAGCGCCGCACGCTCAACATCCACCGTCACCGCGGCAAACATGCCCGCGGCACCGGCACCGCCGTTGACGGCGACGCGCGCGAGCGACGTCTCAAACGCAGGCGCGCCGCACACGATGTCACTCGGCCACTGGATGCCCACCTTGCCGGCAAGCCCCAGGCCAGGCGTCGACGCCGTACCCACGAGCGCGTCCATCATGCCCATTGCTGCCACAAACGGCAGGCCGTGGAAGGCGTGCATGTTCACATCGGGGCGCACGACCAGCGAAAACGTCAGCGATGCATCGCCCGCGCTCCACGCGCACCAGCCCGCGGACATGCCCTCGCGGCCCGCGTCACGCGCCGCGTCGAGCTCGGTGGCGGCGGCTACAGCGTTCATCTCGATCATCTACATACGCCCCAATTCGCCCACGATATGGCCCACGCGGTCCTCGGGCTCCTTGACCTCGACGCCGTTGTAGCGGAAGAACCGCGCCGGATCGTGCATCAGATCCTCGAGCGGCACCAGCACAAAGTCGCGCTCGCCGATCAGCGGATGCGGCAGGCGCAGCTTCTTGCCGCCGTGGGTCTCGCCGTCCATCCACAGCAGGTCCAGGTCGATGGTGCGCGGGCCGTTTGCCTTGGCCTTTTTGGAGCGGTCGCGGCCCAGCTCGGCCTCGATCTTCATGAGCTCGTCAAGCAGCACCAGCGGAGCCAGCTCGGTCTTGATCTCGATGACGGCGTTGGCAAACGCGTCCTGGCGCGTCTCGTAGGCCGGCTCGCTCTCGTAGATGCGCGAGCAGTTGGACACACAGGTGAGCGGGATCTCGGCAATCATGTCGCGCGCGGCGCGGATGTTGTCGCAGCGATGCCCCAGGTTGGAACCCACGGCCACAAACGCGCGGCGCGGCTGCGGCTTGGCAACGGCCCAGTAACCGTTCAGGAACTGCGCAAAGCCCGCAACGTCGTGCACGCGCACGATGTTGGCGCCGGCCTGGATGGCACCCAGGCACACACCAAACGTGGCGGCATCGCGCGCGGCGGCATCGGTCACGCCCGAGACGGCTCCCACAAAACGTTTGCGCGACACGGCGCACATGAGCGGATAGCCCAGCGACGCCATCTTGGCGGTCTCGCGCTGGATGACGATGTCTTCGTTGGCCGTCTTGCCAAAGCCCGGGCCGGGATCGATGCAGATACGGTCGCGCGACACGCCGGCATGGATGAGCGTGCGGGCCTGATCGGACAGAAAGCCCATGACGCGGCGCATGATGGGCGCAGAATCGGGCAGGGTAAAGCGGCGGAGCTGCGAGGTGGGCACATAGGCTTCCTCACGGCGGGCACTGCGGCGCATCATGGCGGCCAGGTGGTCGCCGGGCTCTGGTGCGGCTTCGGTAGCTGCGGGCACGGCCTCGGGCGCAGCGGCGGCAGGGGCAGCCTGCTCGGCAGTCGGCGTCTCTGGCTCGTCAACAGGCTCGGGCGCGGGCTCCGATTCGCCAAACGGCAGCGAGGGCTGTACCACACCGCCCGGAAGCTTGGTCTCAACCTTGGACTCGCCCAGCAACTTGCCGCGACGGCGACGGGCTGGCTTCTCGGCCTCGCGCGCGGCCTCGGCGGCCGCTTCGCGTGCCTTCTCGGCAACAAACGCCGCAGCCGAGGTATCAAGCTGCACCGTCGCGTGCGTGCGGGCGGGTGCGGCGACCTCGCCGGCGTGCATTACGATGACGCCGCAGGTGCTCGTCTTAACAAACTCAACCATCTTGGGGTCGGTGAAGCCCGTCACGTCGTTGACAATCGAGGCGCCGCAGCGCACGGCCGCCTTGGCAACCGCCACATGACGCGTATCGATCGAGACGATGGCGCCCTCCTTGGCCAGCGCGCGCACAACGGGCAGCACGCGGCGCGCCTCCTCGTCGGGGTTGACCGGGGTAAAACCGGGGCGCGTGGACTCGCCGCCCACGTCGATGATGTCGGCGCCGGCGTCGAGCATCGCCAGGCCATACTCGATGGCGGCATCCGGGTCGAAGTGCTCCCCGCCGTCGCTAAACGAATCAGGCGTCACGTTGAGGACGCCCATGATGCGCGGACGGTCAAAGCTGAGCTCGTACTTTCCGCACCGCCATGTCTTGCTGTCGTTCGCCATGAACATCCTCCTAAAATGCCCACGCCGCCGAGCTTGGGGCTGGCGGCGGGGTCGCTTTGCACTCAGTCTTTCTATTGTATCCGCGCGCGCGGGCTAGAACGCAAACGCGGCCGCGATGTCGCAAGAAATCAGCAGGTCGGCATTTGCATCCTGATCGGTGGGAGCAAGGTTGCATATGGCCAGCGTATCGCCGGTAAAGTATCGCGTAAGGCCTGCCGCCGGATACACCACGAGCGAGGTTCCGCCCACGACAAGGGCATCGGCCGCGGCGATGGCGGCAACGGCACCGGTCAACACATGCTCGTCGAGCGGCTCTTCGTAGAGCACCACATCGGGCTTGATGCGACCACCGCACGCGGGGCACACGGGCACGTCCGCGGCACCCTCGTGCTCGCGCGCGCAAATCCATTCGGCGCTGTAGACCGCGCCGCACGTCTGGCAGATATTGCGGTGGACCGAGCCGTGCAGCTCAAACACGCGCTGCGAGCCCGCCATCTGATGCAAGCCGTCGATGTTTTGTGTCACCACGGCGTCGAGCTTGCCGGCGCGCTCCAGCTCGGCCAGCTTGGTATGGCAGCGGTTGGGCTTGGCGCCAAGTGCAATCATCTTGGTGCGGTAGAAGTCGAAGAACTCCGCCGGATGTGTCTCGTAAAAGCTGTGCGAGAGCATGGTTTCGGGCGGATAGGCAAACTGCTGGTGATACAGGCCGTCCACGCTGCGGAAATCGGGAATGCCGCTTGCCGTGGAAACGCCCGCGCCGCCAAAGAAGACCACGTGGCAATGGGTTTCGAACAGCTCCGCCAGCGCGGCGGAGGCCTGCTTGGGATCCGTTATTGCCTGCGTCATATATGTCCTCCGTCCGTGTCTCCGGGACGGCGGCGTTCGCACTATCACTCGCGGACTCCGCCCCGCTCTAGTTGCGTTAATCTTAAGCCTGCCAACCCCGTCGAAAGGACACCATGCCTCAGACTTACACTTTCGCCTCGTGGAATGTCAACGGCCTGCGCGCCGTGCTCAAAAAAGACCCGAGCTTTATCCAGATCGCACAGGAACTCGATGTCGATGTCCTAGCGCTGCAAGAAACTAAACTGCAAGAAGGCCAGGTGCAGGTCGACCTGCCCGGCTATCACCAAACCTGGAGCTACGCCGAGCGCAAGGGCTACTCGGGCACCGCGGTCTTTAGCCGCCAGGAACCGCTGCGCGTGCTGCGCGCCGATGCACTGCTACCCTACGCCGGCGAGGGCGAGGCGGCCGAGCTCGTTGCCCAAGCCGCGACCGAGGGTCGTGTCTGCGCGCTCGAGTTCGACAAGTTTTGGTTTGTGGACGTCTATACGCCCAACGCCCAAAATGAGCTCGCGCGCATCGATGTACGCATGGCCTGGGACGATGCCTACCGCGGCTTTTTGGCAGGCCTCGAGCGCGAGACCGGAAAGCCCGTGGTGACCTGCGGCGACTTTAACGTGGCACACGAGGAGATCGACCTTAAGAACCCCAAGTCCAACCGCGGCAACGCAGGCTTTTCGGACGAGGAGCGCGGCAAGTTCACCGAGCTGCTCAACGCCGGCTTTACCGACACTTGGCGCACAGCCAATCCGGACGTCGAGGGCGTCTACAGCTGGTGGAGCTACCGCTTTAATGCCCGCAAGAACAACGCAGGCTGGCGCATCGATTACTTCCTGGTGAGCGACGCAATCGCCGGCAACGTACGCGACACCGGCATCCGCGGCGACATCTTTGGCAGCGACCACTGCCCCGTCACCCTCACGCTAGAGCTCTAGCCCTAACTGATCCCCTGGGGACGGAGGAAAAGGGGTCATCTGACCTCGTCCCCCTATAAGTTGCGGTGGAATAGTTCCTGTTTGGGCCTCAAATAGCCAAAAACGAGAACTATTCCACCGCAAGTTCGTGAGGGAACGCGAAATGCCCTACAGCCCGTACTTCACGACGACGCGGTTGATGCGGCGACACCAGGGCTTGTACAGAGCGGCCAAGAACACGCAGGTCGCGAGGCCATGCGTGATGTCGAACGGCACCGCCGTAGCAAGACGCGCTATGGCGCCTGCCCAGGTGAGCGGCTGCACAAAACCGATGATGTCATACGCGTTGATCACGACGCCATACAGCAGGCCCGACGCAAAGCCATACGCCAACAGCGCCGGCATTCGCACGGTTCCATCGGCGCGGTCAAACGCGCCCGCATGCGCCAGTGCGCCACCGATATAGCCCACTAGACCCCAGGCATACATCTGCCACGGCGTCCACATGCCCTGCCCAAAAAAGAAATTGCTGGTCAGCGCTGCCAACGCGCCGACCATAAAACCATTGCGACGGCCAAGTGTCGCACCCGCGATAATGGCGATAGCGCTCACGGGCTTAAAATCGGGAATGGGCCCAAACAGGATGCGCCCCGCCGCGGCCAGCGCCGCCAGCACCAGCGTGGGCATGATCTGGCGCAGGCCTGGACGTGATGTCTCATAGCCCGCAAAGAACAGTGCGAGCACGAGCGCCACTACAACCAGCATGGCAAGCGCCGCCTGCTCAATGCCCGCCAGCAACGCCGCAGTCATCACTGCCGGCACCGCCAGGAGCAGCGGGATCTCCATTTTTGCGAGTAGGCGAGCGACGCGATAATCCGTCATCCCATCACGCCCTGTAGAACACGTTGTCGGCAAAGAAATCTGCCGGAGGCTCCATGCAGGCGATCTCGCCGTCGAACATCATGGCGACGTCGTCGGACACCTGCTCGGCAAAGACTAAGTCGTGCGTGGCAATGACGACGGTACCGCCGGCATTCGCATGGTCACGCAGGGCGCAAGCGATGATGCGGCGGCTGGCCAAGTCCAAACCCTTGGTGGGCTCATCAAGCAGCAGCAGCTCCGGACCAATCAACAGCAGCTTTGCCAACGCAAGCAGCTGGCGCTGGCCGCCCGAAAGATCGTACGGGTGACGCGCCTCCAAGCCCGCCAGGCCCAGGCGCGCTGTCTGCTCCCGTGCTGCGGCCTCGTCGTATCCGCAGGCCGAAGCCCATTCCATCAGCTCGTCGCGCACCGTTTCGGCGACCAGCAATGCCTTGGGATTCTGTGGCAGCAGCGCAGCCGAGGCCGCCCCGCGCACCATGTGGCCACGCTGCAGCTTAGCCGTCTTGGCCAGCACCGAGAGCATCGTCGACTTGCCGCAGCCGTTTCCGCCCACGACCGTATGCACCGCGCCGGCTGAAAACGTCACATCGAGCCCGCGCAGCACCCAGCCGCCCGCGCGATCGTAGCGAAACCAGCCTTCCGACAGGGTGGTAGCCGACCCGCCGTGCATTTTTTGGAGTATTCTGCTTCCATCCGTGCACGGGAAGGCTTCCAAGCCGTTCTCGAGCGACGTTTGCGCCACAAATTCGGACGATTTGTCCAATTCCGAACTTTTTTTCGCGCTCGATACGTCCCCGGGCGGCTCCAGCGAGCCCAAATTGTCCTCACGCCTGCTGAATACTCCGTTTTTTGCACATCGGATGGCACCCCACCCCAACATGTCATCGGAAAACAGCGATTCTCGGCGTCCCAAAGAAGCCATATCCGCCACCTCGCGCACACGACCGCCCTCAATCCGGTACGCACACGTCGCATACTCGAGCATCGGCCGCGGTTGATGCGTAGCCACAACAACCGTGCAGCCCAGCTCACGGTTCACGCGAAACAGCGCGTGCAGAAAATTCTTCTCGGCAACGGGATCGAGCTGAGACGTGGGCTCGTCGAGTAGCAACACACGCGGACGCAGCGCCAGGACGGCGGCAAGCGACAGCAGCTGCTTGCGGCCACCCGAAAGCGTATCGGTATCGCGATGAAGCCAGTCCTCCAGACCAAAGAAATAGCTGGTTTCGGCAACACGGCGGCGCATCTCGTCGCGCGACACCCCCAGATTCTCTAGGCCAAACGCCATCTCGTGCCACACGGTCTCGCACACAATCTGGTTCTCGGGATCCTGGAACACGTAGCCCACGCACTCCGCAGACGCGCGCACGTCCATGTCGGCAACGTTCTCGCCCAGCACGCGCGCATCGCCAGTGCGCTCGCCCGCCGGAGCGATCTCGGGCTTGAGCAGCGACAGCAGCGTCGACTTACCCGATCCGGTACCGCCAACAAGCAGCGCAAATGCACCTTGGGGAACAGACCAGTCGAGCCCCTCGAGTACCGCAGCATCAGCCCCGGGGTAGGCAAAGCTCAGGCTCCGCACCTCAATCGCCGGCATATCCGGGCCGCACGCCGCACCCGACACCGGGCCCCTATCCAACCGAGCCATCAGCCAAACCTCTTCTCATCGATCACATGCAACACGCAGGGCAGCACCATCCATGCAGCGTACACGACATAGCCCAGCCACGGCGCCGGCACCGAGAGCTGCGGATAAAACGAATACTGCGTCGTCGCGGTCCATGCCACCGCCACCGCGGCGGCACCAAACACCGCAAGTCCAACCAGCGCGGCAGCGTCGCCGCGCCCCAGTCGATACCGCGCATACGTCGTACGGCGCGTCGTGGCGCCCCATCCACGGGAGCGCATGGCATCCGCGCGCTCAAGCGAATCTTCCATGCCCCAGCCCATCAGCACGCTCGATGCCCGCAGGCGCGAGCGCACGGGATCAGCCGGCGCGCGTCCCGGTACATCAATCGCATCCTGCACCGCCAGCACCGTGCGGCCGCGGCGCAAAAACTGTGGAATAAGCCGCATGCACATCGAGATCATGAGCGCGACCACCGGTGCGGCGTTGCCCAACAGTGCGAGCACCTTGTCGTATTCGAGCATCGACGCCGCGGCCTCAAACCACAGCACGCTCGCCACAAACAGCCCACCCATGCAAAGGCCGTACATCATGCTCTCCAAATACACCACGCGCATGCCAATATGGAAAAGCTCGGTCGAGCCCGATGCACTAAACAGCGGGTTGACCAGCGCAATGATCAAAATCACCGGCAGCTGCCAGCGAAGCGCGCCCAACGTGCGGGCAGCCCCGCGCGTCGCAAATCCATACGCCAACCCGCCCGCGAGCGACAGCGCGATCAGCACCGGTTGCATCGAGAACATAGTGAGCCCCAACGTCAGCACCATGTAGAGTGCCGGCACCGCCGGATGCGACATCGAAAATGCCGCGACGGGTTCGTTGCCCGGTTCCTCTCGCATGATATCCACGGGCACCCCCATCCCCTCGCTCAAACGTCAACGCCGCAGCGCCGCCGCCATACACAACCAGCGCAAACGCCACGACGGCGGCAGCGACATCGGCCGTCACGCGTCAATCGTTACGCGCTCATCATATGCCTGCGGTATCATATTGCGCCGTGTATCGTTTCCAAACACACGTCTCTATAACGTAACAGGAGATCACATGGACGCAACCGCAATTATCCTCGCCGCCGGCGAGGGCACCCGCATGAAGTCGAACCACTGCAAGGTTTCGCACAAGATCCTGGGTAAGCCCATGGTCCAGTGGATCGTCGACGCCACCATCAAGGCCGGCTGCAGCCGCGTCGTGGTCGTCATCGGTAGCCACGCCGACGAGATGCGCGCCCTCATCGATGGCGCCTACGCCAACAGCGCCACCAAGGTCGAGTGCGTCGAGCAGACCGAGCGCCTGGGCACCGGCCACGCCGTCAAGGTCGCGCTCGAGGCCTGCGGCATCACGCAAGGCCCCGTCGTCGTGCTCAACGGCGACCTGCCGCTCATCACCGCCGACACCGTCGCCAAGTTCGCACAGACCGTCGCCACCGGCGAGCTCGCCTGCACCGTCATGACCATGACCCCGCCCGATCCTTTTGGCTACGGCCGCATCAAACTGGGCGCCGATGGTCAGATCGAGCGCATCATCGAGCAGAAGGACTGCACGCCCGAGCAGGCCGCCGAGCTACTCGAGTGCAACGCCGGCTGCTACGCCTTCGACGGCGCGCAGCTCGCCGCCCACATTAACGAGATCGGCAACGACAACGCGCAGTCCGAGTACTACCTGCCCGACATGCTCGAAATCCTCAAGGGTCACGGCCAGGCAGTCTCCATCTTCCACTGCGACGACTACCGCGACGGTCTGGGCGTCAACAGCCGCATCCAGCTCGCACAGCTCACCGCCATCGCGCGCGACCGCATCAACGAGCACTGGATGGCCGAGGGCGTCACGTTCATCGACCCCACGCAGGCTTGGATCGGCCCCGACGCCACCATCGGCCGCGACACCGTCGTGTGGCCGCAGACGCACCTGATCGGCCACGTCACCGTGGGCGAGGAGTGCCAGCTCGGCCCCAACAGCCGCCTCACCGACACCACCGTCGGCAGCGGATGCATCATCGATGAAACCATCGCCATCGAGGCCGTCATCGAGAACGGCGTCGACTGCGGCCCGCGCGCCTACCTGCGCCCGGGCACCCACATGCTCGACGGATCCAAGGCCGGCACGCACGTGGAGATCAAGAAGTCCACGATCGGCGAGGGCTCCAAAGTTCCGCACCTGTCCTACATCGGCGACACCACCATGGGCTCCGGCGTCAACGTGGGCGCGGGCTCCATCACCTGCAACTACGACGGCGTCCACAAGCACAAGACCGTCATCGGCAAGGATGCCTTCATCGGTTCCGACACCATGATGGTCGCGCCCGCCCAGATTGGCGACGGTGCACTCGTGGCCGCCGGCTCCGTCATCACCGAGCCGGTCCCGGCCGACGCACTCGGTCTGGGCCGCGCCCGCCAGGTAAATATTGAGGGCTGGGCCGCCGATTATCGCCGCCGTCTGCACGAGGACGACGAGGTATAACGTTTTATCAAGCACAAAAGGAGCTGTTCCATGGGGACGGCTCCTTTTTTCTATCGTGACCTGCGCGACCGGATGAGTGGTCGGTTCGTGTCCGTTGACGGTAAAGACGTTATCAGGACCCGATAAACCCCGCCGCGCGGTTACAATGCAACAAGGCATCTATATGGCATTCGATATAAAGGAGAAGGGTAATGCCGATTAATGATCCCGAGAAGTCGGAGAATATGCGCAAGTCCATCCGCGTGTATTCCGGTTCCTCCAACCGTCCCCTCGCTCAGAAGATCGCTGAGTACCTTGGGGTCGAGCTTTCGGGCCTTACGCTAAAGCAGTTCGCCAATGGTGAGATTTACGCCCGCTACGACGAGACTGTCCGCGGCGCCGACGTCTTCCTGATTCAGTCCGTGGCCGGCGGCAACGTCAACGACATGCTCATGGAGCTGCTCATCGCCACCGACGCTGCCAAGCGTGCATCCGCCCGCTCCATCACCGCCGTTATCACCCACTACGGCTATGCCCGCCAGGACCGCAAGGCCGGCCCGCGCGAGCCCATCACCGCCCGCCTCGTCGCCAACCTGCTCGAGCGCGCCGGCGTCGACCGCATCATCACCCTCGACCTGCACCAGGGTCAGATCCAGGGCTTCTTTGATATCCCGGTCAACCACCTATCCGCACTGCCGCTGTTTGGCCAGTACTACAACGCCATGAACTTCGACACCGACAACCTGGTTGTCGTCTCCCCCGACGTGGGTCGTGCCAAGGCCGCCAAGAAGCTGTCCGACATGCTCGGCTGCGACCTGGCCATCGCCCACAAGGGCCGTCCGCGCCACAACGCCGCCGAGGTCATGGGCATCATCGGTGACATCAAGGGCAAGACCTGCGTCATCAATGACGACATGATCGACACCGCTGGCACCCTGTGCGCCAACGTCAAGGAGCTCAAGGCTATGGGCGCTGGCGACATCTACGTCTGCGCCACCCACGGCATCTTCTCCGGTCCGGCCATCGAGCGCCTGAACGACGCCCCCATCGTCGAGTGCGTCGTCACCGACGCCATTCCCGTCGAGGTCGGCGGCAAGATCAAGACCATCTCGGTCGCCGAGGAGTTCGCTCAGGCCATCTCCGCCGTTTACCACGAGGAGCCCGTCTCCACGCTCGTCGGCGGCGACTTCGCGCTGTAGTCGCTTGACCCTCGCATCTCACCGGAAGCCCGGTAGGCCTGCGGGGTTATCACGCCGACGTCCTCGCCGCTTCGCGGCTGCGGGATGTCGGCTTAGATAACCCCTCCCGGCCTACCGGGCTTCCTGCTGTCTCGGGGCAGCTGTTTTCTGAAATGACTTTGCCGTACCCTTTCCTCGCCTTCGGCGGGCGTGGTAGCCTTTGTCGTTGATTGAACTATTTACGTAACGGAGGACAAGCATGGCAGCTGCACAGCCGCTCAAGATTCGCATGGTTGCCGGACTTGGCAACCCGGGCGAGGAATATGCCGAGACCCGCCACAACGCTGGCTTTAAGGCAATCGACGAGCTGGCCCGTCAGGCCGGTGTCACGTACTGGAAAAACCAGGCCGGCGCCGAGGTCGCACTCATCAATATCAACGACCCCGAGGAAGAGGGCGGCAAGCGCCAGATTGTGCTGGTCAAGCCGCAGTCGTACATGAACACCTCGGGCGGCCCCATCTCCAAGCTCTGTCGCGAGTACAAGATCAAGGCCGAGGAGCTGCTCGTAATCCACGACGAGCTCGATATTCCCGCCGGCGACGTGCGTGTTAAGGTGGGCGGTGGCCATGCTGGCCACAACGGCCTGCGTTCCATCATCGACAAGATGGGCAGCCGCGACTTTAGCCGCATCCGCACCGGCATCGGCAACCCTCCCGGCAAGATGGCCGTCGCCGACTATGTGCTCAAGCAGCTGCGCGCCCGCGAGGCCGAGGACTTCCAGGACACCTGCGCCCGCGCGGCCGACGCCGCCGGCCTGGCGATCGTGCACGGCGTGGTCTATGCCCGCGACCATGTCAACGGCGCCGCCTCCGCCAACGGCAAGCACTAAAACCTATCATTTAGGGACAGGTTTATTTTGGCAGGTTTTACCTGCGGAAACGCCCCAGTTGCGGCATACGATAAACCGCGCGCCGCCATACATGCATAACGCCCCAAAGGGGGCCGACCTCAAAGAAGTGTGAGGCCGGCCCCCTTTGCCGTTTTGCCTGATAAAACCGACCAAAATAAACCTGTCCCTTTTTGGTAGGTCGAACCGGATAAACCCTTTTCCCACCTGCCGAAGATACACGTAAGCGACATGCCCATGAGGGTATAATTTGCACCGTATGTCTGCACAACGCCTGTGCGCGTACGGTTTTATTCGGGCTACCGTCCATTTCCGTGGAGGCACGGTTCGGCGGCCCTAACAAGAGAGGGGTTCTATGTATAAGATCCTGGAGAAGACGCAGTTCTCGGAGAAGGTGTTCAAGTTCCGCATCGAGGCGCCCGCAATCGCCAAGCATGCGCACGCTGGACAGTTCCTCATGGTTCGCGCCAACGAGACGGGCGAGCGCGTCCCGTTTACCCTGGCCGGCTGGAACGGTGACGAGGGCTGGGTCGAGTTCATCTTCATGGTGATCGGCAAAACCACCGAGATGCTTTCCACCTACGAGGCCGGCGAGTCGCTGCGCGACGTCGTGGGCCCGCTGGGCGTTCCCACCGAAATGGCCGAGGGCCCCTGTGCCGTCATTGGCGGCGGCGTCGGCCTGGCAATTGCCTTCCCGGTCGCCAAGCACCTGGTCGAAACCGGCCACGAGGTGCACGCCATCATGGGCGCCCGCACCAAGGACCTCCTGCTCATGGAGGACCAGTTCCGCGAGCTCCTCGACGAGGACCACATCCACATCACCACTGACGACGGCTCCTACGGCGAGCAGGGCGTTGTCACCGCTCCGCTGGAGCGTCTGCTGCAGGACAAGGCCGTGAGCCAGGTCTTCTGCGTCGGCCCCGTTCCGATGATGAAGTTCTCGACCCTCACCGCCCAGAAGTACGACACCCCCATCACCGCGTCGCTCAACCCCATCATGGTTGACGGCACCGGCATGTGCGGCTGCTGCCGCGTCGAGGTGGGCGGCGTGACCAAGTTTGCTTGCGTCGACGGCCCCGACTTCGATGCCACCCTGGTCGACTGGGATGACCTTCGTGCCCGCCAGGCCGCTTACCGTTCCGAAGAGGGCGAGTCCCTCAAGGCCTATGAGGAAAAGAGCTGCGCATGCCACTAGTTAACGGTCGTTTCGTTGCCGATATGAAGTCGCCCCGCACCCCCGATAACGAGGAGCCGGCTGCCGAGCGCGCCTGCGACTTCCGCCCCGTCGACAAGGGCTTCACCGAGGAGATGGCGCTGGCCGAGGCCGAGCGCTGCCTCAACTGCAAGAAGCCGTTCTGTGTTGAGGGCTGCCCCGTCAACATCAACATCCCCCGCTTTATCGAGCAGATCCGCGCGAAGGACTTCGGCGGCGCTCTCGATACCATCCGCGAGGACTCCATGCTTCCCGCTATCTGCGGCCGCGTCTGCCCGCAGGAGAACCAGTGCGAGGGCAAGTGCATCCGTGGTAAGAAGTCCGAGCCCGTGGCCATCGGCCAGCTCGAGCGCTTCCTGGGTGACCGCCCCGAGCTCGCTTCCACGCCCAAGATGGCCCCCAAGAACGGCAAGAAGGTCGCCGTCGTCGGCTCCGGCCCGTCCGGCATCACCTGCGCCGGCGAGCTCGCCCGCAACGGCTTTGACGTCACCGTCTTCGAGGCATTCTTCACCGGCGGCGGCGTGCTGGTCTACGGCATCCCCGAGTTCCGTCTGCCCAAGGCAGTCGTCAAGCGCGAGATTGACGGCCTGGAGGACATGGGCGTCAAGTTTGAGTACAACTCCGTCGTGGGCAACATGGCCACGGCCGAGGAGCTCTTCGAGCAGGGCTTCGACGCCATCTACGTGGCGACCGGCGCTGGCCTGCCCAAGTTCCTCAACGTCCCCGGCGAGAACCTGCCCAACGTCTTCTTCGCTAACGAGTACCTCACCCGCGTGAACCTGATGAAGGCCAACAAGTTCCCCGAGTACGACACCCCCACCAAGCACGGCAAGAACGTCGTCGTCTTTGGTGGCGGCAACGTGGCTATGGACGCCGTCCGTACCGCCAAGCGCCTGGGCGCCGAGCACGCCATCATCGCCTACCGTCGTACCGAGGACGAGATGCCCTGCCGTCGCGCCGAGCTGCACCATGCTAAGGCCGAGGGCGTCGAGGTTCTGCCGCTCGTCTCCCCGCTCGAGTTTGTCGCTGGCGAGGACGGCTCCGTGTGCGCCGTCAAGGTCCAGAAGATGGAGCTCGGCGAGCCCGACGAGTCCGGCCGCCGTCGCCCGGTGCCCATCGAGGGCGCCATCGAGGAGATCCCCTGCGACGTCGCGATTTCGGCTATCGGCACCAACGCCAACCCCTTCGCTGCCAAGATCGGCGGCAAGATGGAGCTCAACAAGTGGGGCTACATCGTCGCTGACGAGGAGACCGGACAGACCACCGATCCCCGCATCTGGGCCGGCGGCGACATCGTCACCGGTGCCGCTACGGTCATTCTGGCGATGGGCGCCGGCAAGAAGGCGGCAGCTTCCATCACCAAGAGCCTGCTGGGCGAGTAATCACCTGCAGCACTAGCCATCAAACGGCAAAGTCCCCGTCGAGCACACGCCCGGCGGGGACTTTTTCTATGCCGGTCGCCCCAACCACCACGATGGGGACAGGCATCTTTGTGGTGGTCTGGGGTCTGGTCGGTCGCTTTGTCTCGATCTGTAACACGTGGAGCCCGTTGAGTATCGTAGTTGTTACAGATCGAGATATTGCGCCAGCCGCCTCCGCTTTGTCTCAATCTGTAACAGTTAGAGGCCAAATTCCTCGCTACGTGTTACAGATCGAGACGTTAGGTTGGCGACCATTCGGTTCATCTCAATCTGTAACATCTAGAGCCGTTTTGGGCAGTTTGGTGTTACAGATTGAGATTTTGCTAAAGCCGAGGATGGGCGCCGTCACCAAAACCTAGCGCTTGCGACGCTTGGTCGCGGCGATGCCGGCGGCGGATACGGTTGCGCCGGCGATGCCCAGGGCGGCGACCGTCATCGCGGTGGAGTCACCCGTGCTGGCGAGCTCCGTGCCGCCGGACTTCTTGCCGTTCTTGCCCTTACCCTTGGACTTGTCCGTCGTCACCGTGGTCGTCGTCGAAGTCGAACCACCCGCAGGAGCCCCGGTACCGCCAGAGCCATCCGCACCGCCACCCTGCTCGCCGCCGCCAGGCGTCGGCTCGGGCTCCGGCCCGGGCTCCGGCTTGGGCTCAGGTACCGCCTCATCGGTCACCGTAATCATAATGTTCAGACGCTCGGAATACTCGCTGTACGGCATGCCAGGGCGCTGTGCCGCAATGCGCACATACATATTGCTATCGAGCGCAATAGGCTCGGTGTACTTTACGCGGCCTTCGTCACGGCAGGGACAGGTGTCGTTGGTGGTGTACCAAATCGTCGCGCCATCCTCGGCCGAAAGCTCCAGCTTCGTACCCTTGGGCACCGTAATGTAGTTCTCCTTGGGCGACCATGCACCAAACGTCGTCGCACCAATCGTCGCCACCGGTCGCGCCGGTCGCACTGCCTCGGCAGACACGCGAACGTCGACCTGCTTGGACAGCGCCGTGCCGTCCACCGCCGCCGTCAACGTCGTCAAACCGGGCAGAGCACCATGTAGCGCAAACGTCGCCGCGCCGTCCTCGCCCGTCACGGCCTGGGTGGCATCGACAGAGCAAATAGCCGAGGACTCCAGCCCAACACTAACCTTGGCGCCCGCAAACGGCTTGCCCGCCCTATCGGTCACATGCGCCACCAGCTCAAAATCACTGCCCTCAAGCATGGTCACGGCCTGCTCCACGTTGAGCTTGAGCTTGTCGGCGCGAACGCCCACGACAAGCTCGCCACTTGTCCAGCGCGCCATGGCCGTGCCGGCGTAGTTGCGAGCACCGTCGAGCTCAAACGCCACCGTCGAGCCCGCCTCACGCGCATCGGCATAGCGAATACGCAGCACGCGCGACAACGGCTTGCCATTGGGATCGTCCTGCTTGTCGAGCCACGCATACGTCACGTCGCCCAAGCCCTGCGCGTACAATGCGGCCAGGGCATCGTCGCTCGCATCCATATACTGCGCAAACTCAACCTCGATGCAATCGGTATAGGCATGGGCCGAAGCCACCTCGGGCGCCGCCGTCGACACCAAACCAATGTTCACCTCAGTCTGAATCGGCGGCACGCGCAGCCAAGCCGAACGCGCCTCCTCATACCCGTCCTTGGTCACGCGCACCTGATACCAGCCGGTCGGCGTATTCCAGTTGTAAGCACCGTCCGCACCCGTCGCAAGCGGATTGTCCTGCTCATACTCCTCGGCATCCCAACGCACTGCATTGGTACCGGCCGCATCGTCGGCGCTCCACAGCTCGACCGTTGCGCCCTCGACCGTATTGGACAGCAGGCCCTCGTACACCACGCCCGCAGGATCGGGTGCGGCCTTGGCGGCCACATTGCGATAACGCGCCTCGAAGATCGACTGCATCTTCTCGTCCGAGATCAAGCCGTCCTTGTTGGCGTTATAGACCTCGGCATCGGTCAGCTCGCCCCAGTTGACCGTAATACGATTCTGGCATGCGCGCTCCACCTGCTCGCAGGCAACATCGTAGGCGCATTCGGCATTGGTCAGCTTAATCGCGCGCTCCGAACCCACGCTGGTCGAAGCCGCGTCATAGGCAGCGCCCACCACAGTACCCGCCGAACCGGCCGTCAGCACGCCGGCGATTGTCATAATGGAGCCCACCGCCACATCGGTGCTGTCGTGGCAGAGCTGGCGATACAGCAGATCCTCAAACGCACGCGCCTTCTCCATGGCGTCACGCAGCGCGTAAATGCACTTCCAGTCATCCTCGGTCTTCTCGGGCTTGGCAAGCAAGCGCGTATGCTGAAGCTCATAGCCCTCGCGCTCGCCCTTCACCTTCTGCATGCGGACGTTCACGTTCTCCCAGTTCTTGCTGGCATCGTTCACGCCGTAAATGCCGGTAAAGATGCCGATGCCCTGGGTCGCCGCGGGAAACGCCTGGCCGGCCGCCTTCCACGCATCGGTCTTAAAGACCTGTCCGAACATCTCGCACTCAATCTTATAGCTCTTGAGCGAACGGATCGTGCGGATGAGCTTCATATGGGCGCTCACGTCGCCGTTGCGCTTCCAAGCCATAAGCCAGCCGCGAATCGTAGAGTTATTGAGGCTATGGACCACATTCCAGTTGTCGTACAGGTTGTCCAGAATGTCACACTGCATGGCGATCGAGTTAAACAGAAGCGCCTGGCTCTTGTTGTTATTGGAGTTCTCGATAAATTCCGACTCTATATAGGCTGTCTGCTCGCCATCGGGCGCCGCGACCTTAAAGCCCTTGACGGTATCGTCGTCAGCCGCCTTGTAGCTCAGCGAGCTGCCGAGCGCCTGGCCCAAATCGTTAAACCCGCTCGTCGACTGGCCGTTGTACTCGCTGGCCTTAATGCCCGCACACTTGTTGAGCGCCGCAGCGCTTGCGTCATTCCAGCTTCCGTATTGGTTGAGCCGGCCGATACCCATCGACTGGCCCACCAGATCCTCGGCCTGCTGGGCAATAAACTCCGCTCGCGATGCATGGTCGACGAGCTCCTTGATGGCGGCCGCATCCGCCGCATTTGCACCCTGAGCCGACGCGAGCTCCTGGTACCAATCCTCGCCGGTGCCATACGCGTCCTCAAAGATCATCTTGTCCACGTTGACGCCATAGCTGTCGCCCTGCTTGGTCAGCAGCGCCGCCGACCCGCCGACCGCGGCCTTGAGCTCAGCCGCAAACTGAGCGGCCTCGTCGTTGCCAGCATCATCACCCTCGCCTTCGCGAGCAGCAGGGGCACGGCGGGCCTTGCGAGCAGCGCCGC
Organism: uncultured Collinsella sp.; assembly: GCA_937995345.1. GTDB lineage: Bacteria > Actinomycetota > Coriobacteriia > Coriobacteriales > Coriobacteriaceae > Collinsella. The sequence continues at coordinate 20,671 of CALKKS010000018.1, forward strand.
CCTGGGCTTGGCCCTCTTTGCCGTCCTTGTCCTCCTCGGCAAACGCATCGGCGACCATCTGATCAATCGCGTCGTTAAACGCCTCGTCGACATCATTAAACGAGTTATCCATCATATACTCGTGCCACTGCTGCACGGCATTCGAGAACTCCTGCTGGCGCTCCTCGGCCGCGGCGGAATGCTTTTTGGCCGACGCGTTGGCGTCAAAACTCAGCATGGTCATAAGCTGAGCATTGGAGATGCGGTAGGTCTGCGGCATAAAGATCTGCTCAAAGTTGCCGCAGTTCACATAGGTCGAGTCATTCGCCTTGTTAAACTCGTCGAGCAGCTTAAGGTAACCCTCGTCCACATACTCCGCCACATAGCGCACATGGGTGCCCTCGCGCGACTTTTGAGTCAGAGGAATCGTCACCGTCTTGCCATCCACGCAGTCCACGTACAGGTCGAGCGTGTCGGCGGCCTCTTCGTTTCCCACCTCGAGCGTGATATCGAACGTCCAGTAGGCGTTCTTCTTTTGCGGCAGATGATGGAAGGTCCACAGACTCTTGCCGGTGTCCTTGCCATCCTTGACCAGGCTTTGTGTACCGCCACGATACGTCACATCAAAGTTCCAAACCGAAGCGCCCGGAACATAGCGCACATAATTGCGAGCCGTCACCTCTGCGGCAGCGGCGACGTCGGTCGAGCCCACGCGCGCTTCGAGCGTCACACGCTCGGCGGCAAGCGTATCCTGCGGCAGGTCGTATTCAATCTTGGCACGGCCGAGTTTATTGGTCTTGCCGGTGTACTTTGCAGCCGACGAGCCCGTCCCCACGGTAAGCTGCACGCTTTTGCCCGGCGCCGCATAAACGTAGGCCACATTGCCCAGCAGGCTGTGAACGTCGGTGCTGTCGACCTCGATGCGCGATCCGCCAACCTCGAGTGTGGTGCTTCCCAGCGGCAACGTCACCTCGCCCAGCGTAATAAGCGGCGAGATGGCATAGATGTCCGCGGCCTTAGGCTTAAAGCGCACAAACACATCGGCGCCCATGCCCTCTTTCATGTCGAGAACGAGGTTGTCGCCCTCCCACGTCGCGTCAGTCCACCATGTACGGGAGCTATCACCGGGGTCGCGAGAGCCTGCGGACACATCCTCGACGGCATCCTTGGCCAGCGGAATCTCAATCTTGGCAGCCTGGCTGTCCTTGAGCTCGTAATGAATGCGCAGTTCGGTCTCCACCCCAACGACCGCAGACGAATCAGCGATAACCGAGCCCGCCGTCAGCCCGCGCTCGGCACGATACGTCTCCACGTCAAACGTGGGGACGTCGAGCGTCACGTCAAGCTGTTTGCCGTCCTCAATCTTCACCTGCTTTTGCGCGATATGCTTCCCCACGGTCAGCCCTAGGCGGCTAAACGTGGAATAGCTCGTCGCTTGGATGTCGTAGCTCGTCTTGTTAAAGGCAACGATGGTGTACGAACCGGCCTTAAGGCGCGGCGTCTCGGCCTTCATGATGGGCATGGTGCCATCGTCTTCGTAACCCATCAGATAGGTAATGCCATCAGCAACCAGCTTGCCATCGGACGTGCGGAACACCAGCACGCGGTTGGCGCCCTGATAATCACCCTTGGTGGTGACCGTTGCCGTACCCCAAGGCTTTAGGTCGATATCGACCTTACCGGCCGAGGGCTTCACCGTCGCCGTCGCCCCACCCAGCTTGAGGCTGTCTTTGGGCTCGAGCGTTATCTCCAGATCCTGGTCCGCGTCGGCAATGGCCTGCGACACCACGAGTGCTGTGCCCTGGATACGGTAGTCGTTTTCCTTGTCGCCCTTGGCAGGTTTGAGCGTCTTGCCGCCGCTCTTCACCGTCAGATCGATGTTATCGAGACTATCGAGCTCAATGCGTTCGGTCTTATCCTGGCCTGCGACCGGTTCGAGATAGGCCACATTGAGTTCAATCGCGCGCGAAGTCGGAATCTTGGTAAAGTCCTCCGCCTTAATCTCTCCGATATTCCATGTGCCCGTCATCTGGTCGCCCGGGCGCGCCAGCACCATGTCATAATAACCGCCGAGCGAAATGCGCAGGGTGGCTGCTGTCTTGGAGAGAGCGTCCGCTGTAAAGCCGCCGTCATCGCCAACCGCCAGCAGCGTGGACTGCCCCGCCTGCACGAGTGTAGCCGTCGCGCTCTGGGGAAGTTTGCCCGTCACCTGGACCGCCTCGCCCATCCACTCAAACGTGTAGGCAGGCTTTGAGGAATCGACGGAGTCCTTGCGATCGGCCACGGCATCGGCAAGCTTTTTGACCATCGAGGGGTTGCCAGCCGAATCGGTCGCATAGGCATAGATGGTCTGGCCTTCACTAAAGGGAATCGCATACGTTACGCCATCGATTGTCACGCGCTCATTATAGTCGCCCGGATAGCCCGCCTCACCAAACTGAAGATCGGGGTTCATCACGCGCAGGGCAACGGCATTATGGTTCGTCTCGTTTCCGTATCTCGTGTTCTCAAAAGCTCCCCACTCTATCATTTCCACGCTTTTGGGTAGCACAATCTCTTTGCCGGCAATCGCAGGATCAAGAGAGGCGAACGCGAGCGCCCCGATAGATTTGACGCCATCGCCAATCGTCACCGACGACACGTGCGAGCACCCGTCAAAGGCATGGCGCTCGATTCGCTCCACCGTGCCCGGCACATTGATCTGCGTAAAGGTGAGTACCGTTGTATCCGAGACATAGAACTGTGGCACGCCGCAATAGGCGAATGCAAGATAGTCGATAGTTTTGACCGAAGGCGGCAGCGTTGCCACCACATTGTCGTCAAGTTGTTCACATTCCTTAAAGGCCTGCTCGGGAATCGTGGTAAAGGCCGCGTTGTTGGGCCAGGTTACCGTTTGGAGCGTCTTGCTTTTGTAGAATGCATAGCTCTTGAGCTCCTCGACCGAATCGGGCAGTGCGATCTCTTTGATGCTGCTGCCGCCCAAGCCGCCAACCGAGCGGACATGCGAATTAGGGGCGAAGGTGATCGATGTGAGCGCAGCGCTTCCCATACCCGTAAGGCTTACGACATTTTTGCCGTCGATGGTCGAGGGCACCTCCAACGTGGTAATGCCCGCGTCGCCATACTCGATAGAAATTTCGTTGGTGACGCTATCGATCGAGAAGTAGTACTGCGCGGGGGTCTGCTCGCCGGCCACGTAGCCATCGTCGTATTCGTCCTTTACGCCCGTGGCGCCCTTCGAGGTTGCCCAGAGTTCAAGTTCCTCGTTCCAGGTCGCCTCGGTGCCGGAAGCCTCCTCTTGCTTTTGCTGCTCGGCGAGCTCCTTGCCCTCGACAAGATCGGTGGCAAGCGTACCCGCAGGTGCGCTCTCGGTCTGTCCGGCGCCCGTCAGGCCCGCCGCCGATGCAATCTCGGAGGCCGGGGGCGTAGGGGTGTCACCGGCCTCGAGCGCTGTGGGGTCGGCAGCGCCGGCATCGGGCGCGGCGTCGGCGGGGTCGGCATCGTCTACTTGGTCGACATCCGTCTGCACAAAGGTGCTATCGGTGGTGAGCACCTCAGCAAATGCGCCCATAGGCAACGAGCCCGTCACCATGGTGAGGGTCACCGCGGCAATGGTCAGGCGGCGGCAAAGCGCTCGAACAGTAGTCCACCTCATGGTCGTTCCTTTCCTGCAAACCAAAAGTCATCCAGCGTAATCGTTGTCCAAAAACAAAGCGAACGGTAGGTTCATATATACGAACCTACCGTTCTACCTGCGCAAACCACCACAAAGGGGACAGGCACCTTTGTGGTGGTTCTGGACTTGGCCGGCCAGTTTGTCTCAATCTGTAACAGTTAGAGGCCAAATTCCTCGCTACGTGTTACAGATCGAGACGTTAGGTTGGCAGCCGAACAGTTCATCTCAATCTGTAACACCTAGAGCCCAAATATCTGGCTTGGTGTTACAGATTGAGATTTTGTAAAAGCCGAGGATAGGCGCCGCCACCAAAACCTAACGCTTGCGGCGCTTGGTCGCGGCGATGCCGGCGGCGGCTACGGTTGCGCCGGCGATGCCTAGGGCGGCGACCGTCATCGCGGTGGTATCCCCCGTGGTAGCCAGGACAGCATCGCCCTTCTTGGCCTGCGTGGTTTTCTCAACCGTCTTGGTCGTGGCGGTTGTCGTGGCCGGCTTGGCCGCGGGCTTGGTCTCGGGCTTCACCTCGGGCTTGGCCGCGGGCTTCACCCCAGGCTGCGGCGTCGGCTTGGGATCCGGCGTAGGCTGCGGATCGGGAGTCGGCGTGGCCTCGGGCGTAAAGGTCAAATCGGTGTTAAGCCACAGGGTGTAGATCCAACCGCTCTCGGGATCAACTACACTCGCTTCGCCCACCTGGTAGCCGCACTCCTGACCGTTGATCACCAGCTTGGTGTCGGGCGTAAAGTAGAAGCCGCGCGCGGGCTTGAGGTAGATACCGTAGCGATAGGTCACGCCGGGCTTAAAGGCGTCGATGTGATTGGTGATGTGCTGGTCCCAAAACTCAACGGAATTCACCTCGCTACCGTCGCTACCCATCCAGTACTCACACTGAGGAAGGGAGTTGGAACCCGTCGGAACATTCGCCGTAAAGACTGGCCTATCGCCCGCCTTGAAGGTGGTCGTGGCGCCGTTGATCTCGATAACGTCGATGGCCCGCCATTCGTCGATCGGCTGCTCGCACAGCATATTGTCGGCGTTTGGCGCGAAGACGCCGTTGGCGGTCTTGATGTGGTGCGCCCAATGACCGTTGACGTACATCATGCAGTCATCGGCCACGGTATTGTCGCCCTTGAGCCTCAGCTCAACGGAGTACATGTAGAACTTACCCTCCTCGAAGTGGTCAATCTTCTTCATGCCCGGCGTGTACTTTGCGGGGTCGGAATACCAGAAGGCAACGGGCTTGAGCTCCGCAGGGTCGCTGCCATCCATCTCTTCCCAGCACTCATAGGCGATCTCATACTTATCGGCATCGGCGGCAGGAATCGTCGCGGTCGCACGCGGCGCCTCGCCGGGCGCGTAGTCGATTTTCACATCGTTGACGTTTAGATTCTCAAGAGCTTCGTTTTCCGACGAAGCAGGCATCGTAATTGTTTTAATAGCAGGGACATACAGGAATTCTCCGCTTAGACTCGACTTTACGGTTTCCCCGTTTACGGTAACAACGGTTTCATCGCTGAAGGAATATCCGTCTTTTGGCTTCAGCATAAGAGAATACACGTACTCTTTCCCGCTTTTAAACTTTGTAATAGTCGGCAGGGAACCATGTGAGCCGTTATCGGAATACCAGGCAGCAACGGGTTCGTTGTTTTCAAATTCCTGCCAGCATTCATAAGCGATTTCGTATTTATCTGCATCGTAGTTAGAGACACCTGCCGTCGCCTGCGGACCAGTATCCAGCTGCCAATTGAAGTTCGTATTCTGAACATTGGCAGAGGAGATGGATTCCGATTCTGATTCCGCTGCCGGGATAACAAGGCACGCCCTCTCGTAGACATGGGTGCGGGTGTAGTAGTCATCCCGGATCTCGTTAATAGTGGGTTTCCCGATCGCCTCGGTGTCTCCTTTAAAGGCGTCGTCCGGATCACCGATGATGATATTCCCGGGCTCTGTACCCGTATACGTAAGCTTGGATCCATCATAGGTGGTCGTCATCTTGGACTTATTCTCCTTGTACTCCGTAAAGTACTTCTGCTCCTCCTTCTGTCTCTGAATCTTGCTGATATCCAAGGTAAGCGTTGTTTTATTGCTCGCACTGTCATACGCCGCATGGACGATCAAGTCCCCCAGGCCGATAAAAGTCAAAGCGCTACCATCGAGAGCAGACTGGTCTCCATCTACAAGGGCAATCCCCTCCACATACTCAATCGTTTCTTCTTTCTTGATGTCGGTGTAATTGTTCCGCACCGTAATATTGACCCTAACGCCACTGCCGCCAACAACATCGGTCACACCGCAGGGCATGATGGCGTTGTTTGCCGACGAGCTGTCGGTGCCACCAAGAGAGTCATCTTGGTTGGCAGCGCCCGCATCGTTTGCCGTTGCCGCCGGCGCTTCCTGCTGATCTTGCTGAGCTTCTGCCGTGGACGGTGCCGCCGGAGCCGCGTCAGTCATCGGCGCAGCCGGAGCCACCGGTACCGGCGCCGGAGCCGCCGTATCCTCCGCAACCGTCGGCGTCACCGGAGCCGCGGCAACCTCATCCGTCCCAGCGGCGGAATCGGCGCATTCCGTCGCCAGCGCCACGCTCGGCAGCAGCAACTGACCAACCATAAGCGCGCACGCGCCGGCGCAAGCTATTTTGGCACCCACACAACGCCAGGTACCGTGAACCAGCGAGCAGGTACGCTCGCGCTGGGCTTGCTTTTCAAAGTGGCTTCCGCACATAACGGCCTCCTTGGTCGATGGGCCATACCACCACAAAGGTGCCTGTCCCCTTTGTGGTGGTCCTGTACCACCAAGATGTGCCAAATGACTCCGTATGCCTAGGTTCGTAGATGTGAACCTAGGCCTCTACCTGCGGTTTAATTCAATATGATTTCGTTGTCGCCACACGCGTCCCGAGAACGCTACAATCGAGGACACAATCATTCGTCCATCCAAAGGACCGTCCTTGAACCTAAGCAAGCCTAAAATCAACGCGCTTCTAGCCCTCGCGCTCTTTACCTTTGTCTTCCTTGCCGCCGAGTTTCGCTTCGACATCAATGTCGGGCTGCTCGCCGGTGCCGAACGCGTTGTAATCGCACAGGGCTTTATTCTGGGTGCGAGCGTGCTCGGCTTTATCGGATACGCGCCGCTGTTCGGGCTCGCACAGCGCAAAGGCCACTCACTAGCAGCCGTCAACGCCGCTGTTCCCATCGCCATCCTGGGATTGACCCAAATCCAGTCCCCCACGGCTCCACTTGCCCTCGAGATCCTAGGCTGCATCGCATTCTTTGGACTCGGACTGTTAGGCGCCGCAGCGCACCACGCCTTTTCGTTGGCATTCCGGGATGACCCCAAACTCGCCACTGGAGCGGGAGCAGCCTATGCTGCCGGCATCCTGATGCAGTTCGCCGTCAACCTGCTCAATTGCGGCGGTATCGCAGAGCTTATCGTTCTCGGCACAGCAACGATCGCCATCTCCGCCCTCAGCGCCACTACCCAAGCGGCAAACGAGGGTTCCAGGCCCGCCATCAATCCCTTTATTGAGCCCTCTCACGCCCTCGCCAAGCAGGCGTGTTGGAGCATCGCGCTCGTCATGATTCTCGCCTGCCTGTTCTCTACTCTCGATAACGTGGTCACGTTCTCCAATGCCCACGGCACCATCGCCGTGCAGACCTGGCCGCGCCTCTTTTTGGCAGCGAGCGGCCTGGCCGCCGGCATCGTCTTTGATCTTGCCGAGCGTCGCTACATGGGTCCCGTCATGCTCGGCATCGCCGTGCTCTCGACCATTTCGATCTTGGCCGTGGAAGCCGGTGCCGATCCCAACCTGGGTCTCATTGTCTTTTACCTGAGCTCGGGCTTTTTCGTCACGTTCTTTACCGCCACGTTTACTCAGCTGGCACCGCGCATGCACGTGCCCGCCTTCTGGGCCGGCATGGGCCGTGCCGCCAACAATGTATGTGCATTCACCACATCGGGCATCTCGCTGGCACTGGTCACCTCGGGCAATGTCGCCCTCATCATGATCGGCGCGCTCGTGCTGCTTGTGGCGGCGAGCGTGGCATTTGTAGCTGCGGGGCTGTTCCGTCTGCCCCAAACCGAGCAGGAGCGCAAACATCAACAGCTTGCCGAGGAAGCACTGGCAGCACCGAGTATCGAGGAGCAACGCCAGGCCTTCATTACCGACCACGGCCTCACCCCGCGCGAAGTGGACGTGCTTGTAGCCGTAACCCAGGACGAACGCCCGCTCAAGCAGGTCGCCGAGGAGCTTGGAATCTCGATGCGCATGGTGCAGCGCCACCTGAGCTCCATCTACCAAAAGACCGACACGCAGACGCGCGCCGGTCTCACCAAGGCCTTCCCCTCGGCCTAAAACAAAAACCACCACAAAGGTGCCTGTCCCCCTTGTGGTGGTTTTCTATGGCAGCGGCTCCTCGCAGCAACACCCCTCTAACAAAGCGATGCTACATATCGACCGAAACCCGGCAGCGCAAACTCAAAACGCCCTTGCAAGGGTTCTTCAATCACTCCTGCCTCAATCAGACGTTTCTTATATGTCGAAATCGAACCAGAGCTTTTCTTAAGCCTCGCAGCCAATTCTTGCCTGGTCGTCGTCCCCACCGGATTCATTGCACGAAGGAAATCCAAGTCCCCCTGCGACAGTTCCGCTGCTGTCGAGGCAAAAACGCGCGATTCGAGCTCCTCTTGCGCAAGCTTTGCACCACGTTCGACATCTTCAATAGAAACTTCAGGCTCTTGACGCGAAGCGTTCCACGCCCGATACCCCACCAGCTGGAACATGAATGGAAAACCATCGATCGCCTCGGCAGCACGCTCGACTGCCTCGTCAGAAATCGTTTTGCCGCCGTCTTCAATCGTCAAACGGAACGCCTCTTTTACCTCAGTCGGTGAAATTGAACCCAGCGAATGTTGGGCTGCACGACGCAGAAACGAGGTCGATTTTCCCGTCAGCAGTGCCAGCACACGAAACGGCAGTCCCGCCATAAGCAAAGCCACCTTTTTATTCTCGCTCACAAAATGCTGGTAGGTGGTAACGAGCTCCGTCATTTGTGCAAACGATGCATCCACCTCGTCAACGGCGATAAGCACCCCAGTATCAGTCGCTTCAAGCTGAGCAAACAGAGCGTTCATCTTGGTGCGCCAGTTGGCACCACCATATTCCATGTCAACGTTTTCCCAGCTCATACTCCCTATGGGAGCAATTCCAACGCTGGTCAAGCGCTTAGAGACGGGCTTTTCAATCAGAGAGGCAGCCGATTCGTTGAGACGCTGCAAAATGTCTTCGAGCATTCCATCCGAAGCCGTTACATTCGCCGTAATCCAGCCCTCTTGCTGTGCGCGATACGACAGATATGCCAAAAGTGCCGTTTTGCCCGTCCCGCGCGCACCATAGAAAATCGAGCAGAGATTGGGATCGGAATTGTCGTTTTCAAACGCCAACACCATATCATCGATGATTTGCTCACGACCGGCCATATACGCTGGCACGCGACCGAACATTGGCGTGAATGGATTTGCCTGCCTGTACGCTGTTGCTGCCGCCATAAAGCCTCCCTTGGACTTGCGTAATTCAATTATGCCCTATTGTCTTTGAGTATTTTGAGTATCGTTGAGTTTTTTGAGCATCTTTGAGTTGCTTGAGCATCCTTGAGTTCTTTGAGCGAACGCCCATCAACAGCGTCGGTTGCCTTCCCCTCGGCCTAAAACAAAAACCACCACAAAGGTGCCTGTCCCCCTTGTGGTGGTTTTGGTCGGTTAGCCTTCGAGCTGCGCCACTTTGTAGCGGTAGGCGGCGGCGATAACGTCTTTACAGCCCTCGCGGCCCAGCTTAGCGCGGTTGACGACGATGTCCTTGCCGCTCGTCATCTTCCACTTGCCAGCGCTGTAGCGCTTGTAGAACGCCTCACGCGCCTTCTGCTGCTGCTTGACCAGCTTGGCGCCCTTCTTTTTGTTAAGTCCGCGCTTCTTGCGCACAATCTCGACGCGGTCCTCAAAGGGTGCGGTAACCAACACGGCAATGTGGTTGGGGTTGTTGCGAAGCAGATAATCGGACAGGCGGCCTTCGATAATGCAACTCTCGGTCTCGCCCAGATCCAAAATCACCTGGCTCATCTTTTGGAACAACTTGTCCGAGTACGAACGCGCATCGTAGCGGTCGGGCAGGAACGCCATGTTCTCCACGGCCAGACGCTCGTCATAGGCGGCCATCTTGTCGAGCGACTCACCCGCGCGCAGCGACGCGCGCACCAGCAGCTCGTTGTCATACAGCGGAATCCCCAACTCGTTGGCGAGGATGCGTCCAATCTCGTGGCCCTCGGCACCAAAGTCGCGCGCGATGGTAATGACCACAGGACTCTTCTTGTTCTCCAGATCGCTCATCGCGATTCCTTTCTAACAAATGAGAAAAAGGCGATTCCTGATTCCCATTTTGTCACTTAAGACCGTCCTGGTTTCCCAAGTGCGGCAGATTGCCCCGAAAGAGGAGCGCCGCGTACTAAATGTACGCAAGCGACGATTGAGGGGCAAGGTGCCGTGCTTGAGGAAGCAGGACTACGCGGCCACGATGCGGCGTTGATAGGCGCGGACCAGCAGCGAAATGCCAAAGTTGAGTGCAAAGTACATCGCAAACACCAGACCGTAGAGCATAAGCACCTGCGACAGGTCGATCGCGTGGGCCATCACAACGTTTGCCGTGTACATGAGTTCGGCCACGTTAATGCCCGAAAGATACGAACTGTCCTTAATAACGGTCGTGCACTGGCTAAACAGCGCCGGAATGATTGTCTTAAACGTCTGCGGCAGAATGATGTAGCGCATGGTGGCAAAGAAGCCGAAGCCCTGGCTCTGCGCTGCCTCAAACTGGCCGCGCGGAATCGAGTTGAGGCCGCCGCGCACGATCTCGGCCATAACGGCGCTGGTAAACAGCGTAAAGGCGATGGTCGAAATCACAATGTCCAAACCCTGCACCGTAAAGTAGATAAACAGAATCCACAGCAGGTTTGGCGTGCAGCGGAACAGCTCGATATAGGCGCTCACCAAAATACGGAACGGGCGGGGCGCATAGCTTTTAACGAGCGCCAGCACCGTGCCAAAGATAAGCGAGAAAAAAATCGACAGCGCCGAGATCTCGATGGTCTTAACAAAGCCGCCCCAAATGTAGAGCAGGTTGGTCGCGTTGAAGATTTCCATGCGCTAGGCCTCCTCTACGTTGTCGAGCCCCAGCTCAGCCAGGCTCACGCCGCGCGGACGCTCCTTGGAGCGGCGCTCGAGCCACTGCACCAGCATGGCGAGCGGAAAGCAGATGATGAAGTACATAAGGCAGCAGACGATGTATCCCTGCAGGTAACCGTACAGACTCACAAAGTTGTCGGAACGGTACATAAGGTCGCCGCCGGCCACAAGCGCCAGCACCGACGTGTTCTTGACCAGGTTGAGCGCCTGGTTACACAGCGGCGGCAGAATGATCTTGAACGTCTGGGGCAGCACAATGTACCAGTATGCCTGCGCACGGGTGAAGCCCTGGCTCTGGGCCGCCTCCATCTGACCGCGCGGAACGGCCTCGATACCGGTGCGGATGACCTCCGAGATGTAGGCCGCGTGATACAGGCCCACGCCCAAGAAGCCCAGCACGAACGGCGCGATGCGCACCGGCTGGTCGGCGCCAGTTATGGCCTGCAAAAACTGCGGACCGGCCATGTACATAAAGAGCACCTGCACGGGCAACGGGGTGTTCTGGTAAAACTCCACGTACACGCGGCTTATGGCGCGCAGCACGCGCGAGCGAGTGGTAGAGAACACGCCCAGCAGCGTGCCCAGCACCAGCGACAGCAGCAGGCCGGCAACGACCACCTGTAGCGTCACGCCAAAGCCCTCCCAGAAGGGCCCCATGTTTTGAAATGTCGTCGACCAACGGTCGGCGTCAAATAATCCTTCGAGCATTTGATTCCTTCCTTGGACGATGCGCCTATACAAGACCCCAGGTCTTGACCTCTTGGTCGAGCCAGCCGTCGGCCAGGCGATCGCAAATCACCTGATCGACCACGGCCGAAAGGTCGCAGCCCTTCTTGGTCGCCACGCCGTAGCCCTGCTCGCCAAACTTGACCTCGGGCTGCAACAGCTCAACGGTCTCGTTCATGTAACCGGCCAGCGTGGAGCGGTCCATGGCAAAGACGTCGATATTGCCGGCGTCGAGCGAACTCTTGATGATGGGGTAGCCGCTAAAAGCCCTAAACTCGGGCTCGCAGCTAAAGCCGTTGTCTTTGATCATCTGCTCGATCAGGCCCTGCGTGGTAGCGCCCTGGCTCACGCCAATGACCTTGCCGTCCAGATCCTCAATCGAGGTAAAGCCCGAACGCTTCTTGACCATGAGTCCCACGTAGTCGGTGCGGTACGGCGTCGAGAAATCCCAGCTCTTCTTGCGCTCGTCGGTGATGGTGTAGGTCGCCGCGACCACGTCGAGCTGGCCGTTATCGATGAGCGGGCCGCGCGTCTTGGGCGTTACGTCGGTAAACTCGACAAGCTCCTGGGCGCGGGCCTCCTTGTAGCTCACGCCAAAGACGGCAGCGGCGATCTGGTAGCACAAATCGACTTCCATGCCCTCAAAGCGGCCCTTGGCGGTGTCGTAATAGCCATAGCCGGGAACGTCCTTCTTAACGCCGGCATTCAGATGGCCACGCGACTTGATGGCCGCAAGCTTGGACCCCTTGTCGGAGCCCTCGCCGCTGGTGGAGTTGCCGCAACCGGTAAGCGCGGTCCCCGTCAGCACAAGCATGCCGGCGCCAGCCAGCTGCAAAAAGTGACGGCGCGACACGGCCGCCCTCGTCATATCCGTCATGTCCATCACCGCGCCTAGTGCAGAATCTTGGACAGGAACTCGCGGCAGCGCGGGTTCTCGGGGTTATCGAAGAAGTGCTCGGGCGTGCCCTCCTCCAGAATGCGGCCGTCCTCCATAAAGATGACGCGGTCGGCCACCTGGCGCGCAAAGCCCATCTCGTGCGTCACGCAGATCATGGTGATATCCTCCTGCGCGAGCTCAATCATAACGTCCAGAACCTCCTGGACCATCTCGGGGTCGAGCGCCGAGGTCGGCTCGTCAAACAGGATGATGGGCTGCTTGGTGCACAGGGCACGGGCGATGGCGATGCGCTGCTGCTGACCGCCCGAGAGATTCTGCGGATATTCGCCGGCCTTATGCGCCATGCCAACGCGCTTGAGCGCGGCGATGGCGATCTCGGTCGCCTCCTCCTTGCTCTTCTTTTGCAGCTTGATGGGTGCGAGCGTCAGGTTGCCGAGCACCGTCATGTTGGGATACAGGTTGAACTGCTGAAACACCATGGAACTATACTTGCGGGCCATCTCCAGGTGATTCTTTTTGGTGAGCGGCGTACCGTCGATGAGGACCTCGCCCGACGTAGGCTCCTCCAGATAATCGACGCAACGGATGAGCGTCGACTTACCCGAACCAGAAGGCCCGATCATTACGAGCTTCTCGCCGCGCTTGACGGTGAGGTTGATATCTTTGAGCACATGCAGGTCGCCAAAGTACTTGTTGAGATGCTTGATCTCGATCATGTCTGCCATGAATGTCCCTTCCCTGCGTTTACACGAGTTGAACTATTGTACGGAAAGAACCACGTTTCCGCAGCCCACACTACATTCCCGTAAAGAACCCGCAACCTTTCACCCACTCATTGGGGACAGACTTAAATGAGTGCCCGCTCATTGGGTACTCATTTAAGTCTGTCCCCAATGAGCGCCCGTCCTGTGCAAGCACCAAAAAAGGGCGCGACCGCGATGGTCACGCCCCTCAACATCAACTATGTGCCGACCGCCTCTTAGACAAGCTTCGCGGCGACAATCTTGGCCGCTGCCGGCTTATCGAAGTTGCCGCCGGTGGCCTTACCCAGAGCGCCCATGACCTGGCCCATCTGTTTCTTGGACGTGGCGCCCAGCTCGGCGATAACCTGCTCGATCAGGGCCTCGAGCTCCTCGCCCGAAACCTGCGCGGGCAGCAGGCTCTCCAAAATCTTGACCTGCTCGGTCAGATTGTCGGTACGTTCCTGGTCGGTACCGGCCTTAATGGACATCTCCAGCGTCTCGCTCGTCTGCTTAATCAGACGCTTGATCATGCTGTTGACGTCTTCCTCGGTCACATCGCGGCGCTCGTTGACCTCGATATTCTTCACCTCGGCCTTAACCTGGCGAATGATGGACAGGCGAACCTTGTCCTTGGCCTTCATGGCCGCAATCATTTCCTTCTGCAGCTCTTCGTTGGTCATCTGCATATCCTCCTCAATAGCGTGGGCGGCACTCAGGCGGGCACCGCCCCATGATTACTTAGTCGTCGACGAATCGTCGGTCGAACTCTTGGTGACGCCCTTCAGGCTGACGTTGTACGGCACGTCCTTGGGCATGGGGTTAACGGTGATGTCGGCGTCCTTCTTGTACTGCTCCAGCCATTCGCTGTACGCAGTGCTCTCTGCCTGCGTCTTCACCACGTTGGAGACATACTTCTTGATGTCCTTGGGCACCTGCTTAATGTCATCGACCTGGCCATCAACATGGAAGTAGTCGGTACACTTGATGATATGGTAGCCATAGGTCGACTCGACGACGTCGCTCACATCGCCCTTGTTAAGCCCCTCGAGCGCCGCCTGGTAGCTGTCGACGAAGGTGGTGAGCTTGTCCCAACCCACATCGCCCTTCTTATCCTTGGAGCCGGTATCGTCGGAGTACTGCTCCACGGCGTCCTCAAAGCTCAGCTCGCCGGAGTTAATCTTGTCCAGGCACTCCTGCGCCTTGGCCTTGGCGGCAGCCTTGTCCTCGTCAGATGCGTCGGAAGCGACCTTGATCAGGATATTCGACGAACGACGGGCATCGTTGTAGTTGGACAGGTTCTCATTGATGTAATCGACAATCTCGCTGTCCCTGGGCTTGCTGGTGGGTGCCACGGCATCCTTGAGCTTCTGCTGCGCCAGGCTCTCCTTGAGCGAATCCTTGTAGGTGTCCTCGGTGTAGCCGTAGGTCTTAAGCGTCTTCTTAAAGGTCTTGGCGCCGCCCGCGCTCTTGCATGCGTCCTTCCAAGCCTTCTCGACCTCCTTGTCCGACACCGTCACGCCGTTTTCCTTCTGCGCCTGCTGAAGCAGAATCTGCTGCGTGTAGGAGTCGATGAGCTGCTTGCGGTACTTCTTGGGCGTCAGGTCGTTGTCGACCAGATACTGCGCCCAGTCCTTGTCCTTGGTGTAGCCATAGGACGTGCGCATGCTCATAATCTGCTTGGTCACGGTGTCCTCGGTGAGGTTGGTGCCGTTGATAGTGGCAGCCACGCCACCAGTGAGCTTATAGCCCGAGCTGGCGCTTTCGGTCTGCGACATCAGGCCGGAGCACGCCATGGCCGAGACGGAGAGCAGCATCGCCAGCACGCCGATGACCACCAGGACAATCTTGACGGTCTTGGACACATAGGTCTTGCGCTGCTTCTGACGAGAGCTGGAAGCGACGCGAGCCTGCTGCTCGGGCGTCGGTGCGGCCTCGGGGTTCTTTTTCTTATTTGCCATGTTTGGCCTTTCGCATCACGAATCGAACAAACGCCATTGTGTCACAACGCAGCCCCCGCGACACACCTGGTGCATGGAGGACAGGTTAATCTGCACCATTTTGGTGCAAAGGGAACGTCCCCCACCGCCACCCTAAAAGTGGCGGCGGATGGCGTCGACCATGCCTTGGGGCGTGGTCTGGCCAAGCACATCGGCTGCAGCGTCGGCATCCATAAAGATATTCATAAGCGCTTGCAGGGCCTCGACCTGGCCGCCCGGCTCGGCAATGCCCAGATTGATGACGATCTGCGCCGGCACCGGGGCGCCCATGCCCGCCATCGCGTTGAACATCACAGGTGCGGCGGGCTTTACCACCGCGATATAGGGCTTGGCCACAAATCCCGGATCGGTATGCGGAATGGCGATGTTTGCCGCCGGCATAGCGAGACCCGTGGGATAGGCGTTCTCGCGCGTGCGGACGGCGTCAAGCCAACCGGACGCAATGTAGCCGCGCGGGGCGAGCTCGCCCTCGAGCCGTGCAAACACCTCATCCGGCGTCGCGCACCCCCAATCAAAAAACACCAGCTCAGGCGTAAACAGCGCTTCGTTATCCGCCATTCCGTCCTCCAAAATTGCATGGGAGCCATAATGCTCAATATGATAGCGAAACGAAACGGGCAAGATCAGTTGAGAATTCCAATCAGCTCGAGAGCACGGGCAGGCGTCAGGCACACCTCAGGCATTGCCTCCAGCATGCGTCGGTCACTCGTGACCACATAGTCAACATCCGCCGTCTCGCCCGAGGCGATGATGAGGTTGTCTTCAAGATCCGGCATACGCTTGCCAAGCATTCGTGCCATCTCGCACTCCGCCAACGAAAGCGGAGAAGCCGTTGCCACCTGCATCATATGCTCGACACAGGCCCACGCTGCCGAAGCAAACGACACGTTAACTCCGTTCGCATTCCGCCGGGCTAGACGCCGAGGCAAAATGTAGAACACATCCTTTGCCGTCGTTGGCGCGTACAGAAGGTCAATCTTTCCTGCCTCGGCCGCCTCGACCAATCTTCTCGCTTCGTCGAATGCCCCCTCTTGCAGGTAATAATCAAGCCACACATTCGTATCCACAAGCAGGCGCTTTGCCTCGATCATCGGCAATTCGCCTCCATGTCGGCAATCATCGCGTCATACATATCATCGCATACGGCATCCCAGTCTTCCGCAGACGATTCAGCTGGCGCAAAATCCGAAGCGCTTAGCCCCAACGAGGAAAAAGCTAGTCCACACCCCTGCTCGGCAAGGCTCTTCGCGCGGGGCATCTCACGCTTATCCGCCAGCATAAATCCCGGCAACGCTTGATGCTCGACAAGATAGGCCCAAAGCGCGCGAATGGCATCACTCGGCCCCAATCCATTGCGAGTCAGGACCGCATCGCCACCAGCCTTGAGCATAGGATCGATTCGTGTGTTGAGCTGCACCATCGCCGTTCCCATAGCGGCTCCTTTCTACGTGCTAGCAGTATAGCAAACCTGTTAGGCCACACAAAAGGGCCCCGACCGAGCACGGACGAGGCCCTTACCGGCTTCTTGGTTCTAATGACGACTTTACGCCTCAACGAAACCTAGGCGACCCTTTTACACGAACTAACGCGCCGCATCAATTGCGACCTTGCCGCTCTCCAGCACGTGAACGCGACCGTCGGCGAGCATCTGCACGACTTCGGGGTACAGCACATGCTCGATCGCGTGGATGTGCTCCTCGAGCGTGTCGACATCCCAACCCTCCTCAACAGCCAGCGCACGCTGGGCGATGATGGGACCGTTGTCGTAGATCTCGTTGGCAAAGTGCACGGTCACGCCGGTCACCTTGACGCCGCGAGCAAACGCGTCGTCAATCGCATGCGCGCCGGTAAAGCTCGGTAGCAGCGCCGGGTGCAGGTTGACCACGCGATTGGGGAACGCGGCCAGCAGCGGCGTGTGCACCATGCGCATGTAGCCGGCCATGACCACGTACTCGCAGCCACGCTCGAGCAGCTCGTGCGCGATGATCTCATCGGCAGCGATGGGATCGGCATAGACATCCTTGGACAGCGTGAGCGTCTGGATGCCCGCGCGCTCGGCACGCTGCAGACCCTTGGCCGAAGGACGGCTCGACACCACAAGCTCAATCGAAGCGTTGAGCTTACCGGCGGCGATCAGGTCGATCAGCGCCTGCAGGTTGGTGCCCGAACCGCTGATAAGCACGCCGATCTTGAGCGGCTCGGCCGTATCGGTGCCGGTCGGACGGGTGTAGGGCACAAAGCCCAGGCCCTCGGCAGCAGCCATCTGCTCGCTAGCGCTCATCGGAGTACACGACCTTACCGGAACCCTCGACGCACTCGCCCACGCGGAACGGCTTCTCGCCCAGCGCGACCAGGGCCTCGGTCACGGCGGCCTCGTCCTCGGGGGCGACGATCAGGCACAGGCCAACGCCCATGTTGAAGGTCTTGCATGCCTCGTTGGGCGCGAGCTCGGCCCGACGCGACACGTAGGTGATGACAGGCGGAACGTCCCAGCCCATCTCGGCGCCGTTGCGGGCGACCACGGCGTCGACGTCGTCGGCAAGCGCGCGGTTGAGGTTCTCGGTGATGCCGCCGCCGGTGATGTGGGCAATCGCGTGAACGTTGGCGCCGCCACGCAGCAGCTCCAGAATCGGCTTGACATAAATGCGCGTGGGAGCCAGCAGAGCGTCGGCAAGCGATGCACCGCCGAGCTCCTCGAGCGGACGGCTCAGCTCCTCGGCCTTAGCGGCGGCCTCGGGCGTGCCCGGTTTGATGCCGTCAACGCCGATAACTTTGCGCACCAGCGAGTAGCCGTTGGAGTGCACGCCGGTGGAAGGCAGGCCCAGGATCACATCGCCGGGGCGAACGTTCGCGGGGTCAAGCATCTTGGGACGGTCGACGACGCCCACGGTAAAGCCAGCGAGGTCATAATCGGCCGGAGCCATGACGCCGGGGTGCTCGGCCATCTCGCCGCCCACGAGCGCGCAGCCCGCGAGCTTGCAGCCGTCGGCCACGCCCTTGATGATCTTTGCCATGTGCTCGGCCTCAATGTGACCGATGGCAACGTAATCCAGGAAGAACAGCGGCTCGGCGCCCGAAGCCAAAATGTCATTGACGCACATGGCGACCAGGTCCTGGCCCACCGTCTCATGACGGTCCATGATCTGGGCGAGCACGAGCTTGGTGCCCACGCCGTCGGTGCCGCTGATCAGGATCGGGTCTTCCATATCCTTAAGCGCGGCGGCCGAGAACAGGCCGCCAAAGCCACCGATGCCGCCGATGACCTCGGGGCGGTTGGTGTCCTTGACCATCTGCTTAATAGCGTCGACGGCGCGGCCGCCCTCGGCGGTATCGACGCCGGCGTCCTCGTACGTCACATGCTTGCTGTCGCTCATCTGAGCCTTCCTCTCCCACTACCGTGGCGCCGCACGGGCGCCAAACGGTGCTCATAGTTGCGTTCATTTCGGCGCGCACCATAACAGCACGCGCCGTCATATCAACAAAACAGCAGATAAAACCTGCCAAAATAAACCTGTCCCTAAATGGCAGGTTTTAGGCCTCGCCGTGCTCCTCTTCCCAGCTGCGGTCATCGTATTTCTCGACCACGGCGTCGTCGTCAAAGTGCAGCGGCTTGTCCAGGTTGCGGGGCTTAAAGCCCTCCATAAACTTGTCGCGGCCAAAGCTCTCGGGAATCGCCACGGGATAGCGGCCGGTAAAGCACGCGTCGCAGTAGCCGCCCTTGGGCATGACCTTAAGCAGGCCCTCGACCGAAAGGAAGGCCAGCGAATCGGCGCCAATGTACTCGCAGATCTCATCGACCGTCTTGTTGGCACTGATGAGCTGCGACTGCACGTCGGTATCGATACCGTAGAAGCACGGCCAGATGACCTCGGGCGAGTTGATGCGAATGTGAATTTCCTTGGCGCCGGCGTTGCGCAGCATCTTGACGAGCTGCACCATGGTGGTGCCGCGCACAATGGAGTCGTCGATGACGACCAGGCGCTTGCCCTCGATGTTGTCGCGCAGCGGGTTGAGCTTCATGCGCACGCCCATGGCGCGCAGCTCCTGCGTAGGCTCGATAAACGTACGACCCACATAGCGGTTCTTGATGAGGCCCTCGCCAAAGGGAATGCCGCTCTCGTGCGAATAGCCCTCCGCGGGCGGCAGGCCGGAGTCGGGCACGCCAATGACCAGGTCGGCCTCGACGGGCTCCTCGTGTGCCAACTGGCGACCCATATCATAGCGGCAGGCGTAGACGCTCTTGCCGTTCATGATGGAGTCGGGGCGGGCAAAGTAGACCTGCTCAAAGATGCAGTTGGCGGGCTCTTCGGCTGCAGGCACGCCCTGCTCGGATACCAGGCCCTCGGCGCTGATGCGCAAGATCTCACCGGGGCGGACGTCGCGGACGTACTCGGCGCCCACAATGTCGAGCGCACAAGTCTCGGAGGCGACGACCCAGCCGCCGGCGCGCGTGACATGGACGGCGGCGTCGACCGTTGCCGCGTCGTCCTGCGACGGCAGCTGCGAAACGGATGCGGCATCGGCCTGGTCCAGGCCCTCGTCTACGAGCTTGCCCAGCACGAGCGGGCGAATGCCGTGCGGGTCGCGGAAGGCGTAGAGCGCCTGCTCGTTGATGAGCGTCATGGCGTAGCCGCCGCGCACGAGCTCCATGGTCTTGCGAATGCCCTCGCGCAGGTGGCCCGTACGCTGGGTAAAGTAGCCGATGAGCTTGGTCGCAACCTCGGAATCCGAGTTGGAGAGGAACGGCACGCCCAGCTCGATCAGCTGGCGGCGCAGCTCGTCGGTGTTGACGAGGGTGCCGTTGTGCGCGAGCGCGATAATGACGCTATTGATGGTAGAGAGGTGCGGCTGAGAGGCTTCCCAGCTCTTGGCGCCGGCGGTGCCGTAGCGCACATGACCCACGGCCAGCTGACCGGAGAGCGTCGACAGGTCGGCATTAGAGAACACGCGGTCGAGCAGGCCCAGATCCTTGCGGACCATAACCGTACCGCCGTCACCTACGGCGATTCCCGCCGATTCTTGGCCACGGTGCTGCAGTGCACGCAGGCCAAAGTACGTCAGTCGAGCCACGTCGCGATCGGGCGCCCAAACACCAAAAACGCCGCATTCCTCATGCAGCTGGTCGGAGTCCGGATCATACGTCGACATGGCGTTCACCTGTCCCGCGGCACGCTCGGCCGCGTGGATGGTTTCTTGAGACATGGCATCCCCTCAGAGCCTCGTATTTTGGCGTTACCCGCCTTATTATACGCACGGCGCGACGCGCTCCCCAGCGCATGAGCAGCGCTTTTTAAAAGCCCACCGAGCTAATAATCCGTTTTGCGGCCAAACATTTTATCGGTCCGTCCAGCGCAAGCGCCCGCGCCCCAGATGGCCGCCGCGTCCACCGTTGGGGATTACAAAGTTGCAATTGGGACGTTCGTCCTGTCTTTTGGCAGGTCGGCGGCGTATCCTTATAACCTACAACAAAGCGAGAAAGGTTCTGTATGGATCGAAACGAACTCGACCCCAGCGTCCCCAGCGCCACGGAGGTCAAGAAGATCCCCCTCATCATTAAGGTGTACGCCGTCCTGTGCATCCTGTCCGGCGTGGGAACGCTCCCGTCGGTCGCTGCCTTTATGTGGCAGGTCATCACGGCACTTGTTAACGGCAACGCCACCGAAAAGCTCGGCGACAACACGCTCGTCGCAGTCGGCCTTATCGTCGCCGGCATCATGCTCTCTGCGGCAAGTGCCGTCATCCTAATCATCTTTGGCCTGGACCTTATCAAAAACCAGCGCCGCAACGCCGCCCGCCTGTCCTACATCCTTATTGCATTCACCGTCGTCGAGCTTTTGGTCGACGTGATGCTCCAGGGCATCGGGCCCTTCCTACTGCGTCCCGCGATCCAGCTCGGCATCCTCATCGCGCTTTCGGCAACCGTCGACCCCACGCTGCGTCAGGAGCGCGAACTGCAGCGCCGCCTGCAGGAGATGCTCGACCGCGACGCCGCCGCCGAGGGCATGCTCGGCCGCGATGAAACCGGCGAGGGCTACATCAAGCTCAACTACTTCAACCTGTTCTGGGTGTTCTTTGTCTGCTGCATACTCGGCCTGATCGCCGAGGACATCTGGCACATGACGGTCGACGACCCGGGTGTCTATCAGAACCGCGCCGGCATGCTGTTTGGCCCCTTCAGCCCCATCTACGGATTTGGCGCCGTGCTCATGACCATGGTGCTCAACCGCTTCTATAAAAAGAACCCCATCATCATTTTCCTGGTAAGCGCTGTGCTCGGCGCGAGCTTCGAGGTGTTCGTGGGCTGGTTTATGCAGACCTCATTTGGCGTGGTCTCATGGAGCTACTCGCACATGAAGCTGTTCGGCATGCCCGACCCACTCGCCGTCCTTACGGGCGGGCGCACCTGCACGGGCTTTGCCTGCCTGTGGGGCCTGGGCGGCCTTATCTGGATCAAGCTGCTGCTGCCGAGGCTGCTCAAGCTCATCAACATGATTCCATGGAAGAGTCGCTACTCGGCTACCGTCATCTTTACCGTCATTATGCTGGTCGACGGCGTCATGACGCTGCAGTCGCTCGACTACTGGTACCAGCGCGTCAACGGCACGGAGCCGGATATTCCCGTCGCGCAGTTCTACGGCAAGTATTTCGATAACGACTACATGGAGAACCGCTTCCAGAGCATGACCATGAGCCCCAAGGATGCGACGCGCGTGTAGCGCCACGCAATGCCGAGATTTTCCAACGCACAGAAAAGCCCGCTGGCAGACTGATTTGAACTGCCAGCGGGCTATTTGTTGGCGAGTGCTGCTGCCGGCATTACGCCTCGCGCTCGACCTCGCTCACACACTCATTTTTGATGGTACCGACGAGCGCCTGCAGCGCATCGACCACATGCGGGCGAATGTCCCCGCCAATGAGCACGAGCATGATGTCGTCGCCCACGGTAAGCTCGCCGCTCGCCAGCCACACGCGCACATAGCCGATACCCGGCATCGCGCGCGTTGCCTCGATAGCGGCCTGCACCTTTTCGGCATCGAAGCCAAACACCATGCCGCCCACCTTATGTCCAGGCGCCACGCCATCTGTCTCGACCCCACGCACCTCGGACTTAGGCGTCGCACGCACCACGCCGTTGTGTGTCAGGTACATACCGCAGCCAAGCGCCGACGAATCGGCCTTGGCTTCGCGCAGCCAAGCATCAACCGAAGGCATCGATTTGCCACTTTCAAGCATCATTTCTCCTTTTTACCGTCGTCGAGTAGCTCATTTGGGACGGGGCTTTTTTAGCTACCCTCGTCCTGTTTGGCAGCAACGCTAAGTTCATATCGAAGGGTAGCTAAAAAAGCCCCGTCCCAAATTAGCTACTCTCGAACAATCTATTCCTCGACCGGCGTGAGCACCATGACGGCGCGCGTATTGCTAAATGACAGCGAGCGGCAGGTCACAAGCGTTACGACCTTCGTTGCCGAGGCGGCGCGGTCACCTGCGTCGCTCGCCACGGCAGAGGCACCGTCGAGCATCTCGGACAGGTAATTCTTCAGTCCGTCATCGCCCTCAAAGTTGGGCGTGCGCGCCTTGGCATACGTGTCCTCGACCACCTTGGTCGCCAGCGGGCGCAACTTATACGTCGAATCGCGCGTGATGTAGTACACGTATTCCATGCTGTCGAACGTCGCTTGATCGGTCGTATCCGAAATCACATTGAACATCGAGCCGTCGTTCATGTGGTGGCCGTAAATCGTAGTCTGCTGGTCCACCATGCCCGGCGCGGTATCGTCGCTATCCAAGAAGATGGCACCGGACGCATTGGACGTGCCGTCAAACAGCGTATTGAGGTACTTTGAGTTGTTGTTGGTCTGCACCACGGGGTAGTTGATATTGGTACCCGGTGCGTAAATCCAGCCCACAACCTCGGGATTTGTCTGGGCAAGCGCGTTGAAGTCGATAATCGGCACGCCGCTGGCGTCCTTGTCGCTCACATATTGCTTTTCGATCTTTTGATACGACTCGCTCGCCTGCTTGTAGCCAATCTGCGCGTTGATAAAGATGGCGGCAGCGGCAACAATCAGGCCAATGCCGATGATGATGAGCAAGATGGGGATGACGGAGCGGCGCTTCTTGCGCGGCGGCTCGGCGTAATCCGACGGCGCGGCGTGCGACGAAGACCGGGGCGGCTTCTTGGCCGTACTGTATGACGAAGGGCGATATGCAGCAGGAGTATCCTGACGGCGATGCTTCGCCGGCGTCACGGGGCGCGGCGCGCGCGGCTGCTGAGGAGAGGATGTCCGGCCCCGCTGCGCCGCATGAGCAGCGTCCGGCTTCGACGGATCGGGAATCTGAGAAGCCTTGAATCGTTTTCCCTGATAGTCGGACATGGCTCTCCTTATGCTGCAAATGGACTGGCAGAGCGCTTAGGCGTCAGCCATCTCCTGCTTCATCTTCTCGATAACCTTGCGGTACTCGGGGTCGCAAGCGCCCAGAATCTGCGTGGCGTAGATGGCAGCGTTCTTGGCACCGTTAATGGCAACGCAGGCCACGGGCACGCCCGAAGGCATCTGCACCATCGACAGCAGCGAGTCCATACCACCCAGATCGCTCGTCTTCATAGGCACGCCGATGACCGGCAGCGGCGTAAAGGCCGCCACGACACCACCAAGGTGAGCGGCCTTGCCGGCGGCAGCGATAATCACCTTGATGCCGCGGTCGGCAGCAGTCGAGGCCCACTCATGGACCTTCGCCGGCGTGCGGTGCGCGCTTGCAATCACGAGCTCATAGGGCACGCCCAGCGCCTCGAGCTCGGCGGTGCAACCTTCCATAACGCCCAGATCGGACTTGGAGCCCATGATGATCCCGACAACCGGCTTCTGATCTGCCATAAACAAAGACCTCCTGTTGAGAGCGGTGACGCGGCGGATCCGCGACCCTTAACTACCTGAGAGTAGTATAGCTGCTCCCGTCCCTGCGGTCTTTGTGGCGCTTCGCGGGCGGGCCAGGCTTTATCTTCACTCCGGCTGCTTCGCAAAGTCGTTCAAATAAAGCCTGGCCCGCCCGCGAAGCGCCCTGCGACCTACCGGGGATTGCTATGACGTACGTTGGCTGAAATAATAAAGCAATGCCCGCCGTCCTTGACGGAGCGGCGGGCACGTTTGCTTAGTTGTCGCTGGGACTACTCAGCCTTATTACGACGGTGGAAGAAGGCACCGATCGCGGCGATGATGGCTCCAAGGCCACCGATGGTCGCGACGGTTGCCGCCGTTTGGTCGCCAGTATTGGGGATCGCCGAACCGTTCTTTTTGCCGCTCTGGGCCTTGTCGCCTGCGGGCTTGCCCGCCTGGCCGCCGCCGTTCGAGCCGTTGCCGGAACCCTGGTTGCCCGAGCCGCCCTGGTTGCCGGAGTCGGCATCCTTAAGGCCCTCGATGGCCAGCTTGAGCTGGTCATAGGCCGCCTGGAGCTGGGCGTCGGAAGCATTCTCATCACCCAAGACATCCTCGGCGTAGGTAATGGCATCCGTCAGGGCCTTGACAGACTCGGCCGTCTTTCCCTTGGCGTCAGTCTCCTTCGCCTGCTTGACCAAGGCCTTGAGCTGCTTCTTGGTCGGGTTCTCGACCGGGGTCACCGGAGTCTTCTCAAGCGCGTCGCGAGCACTCTCGAGTGCCTTGAGTGCCTGGTCGACCTCGTCCTGCGTGGCGTTCTCGTCGCTCAGGGTGGCGCGGGCGCTCGCCAAGGCGTTCTGGAACGCGGTCCAGGAAGCCTCGGTGTAGTCGCTGGCCTTAAGGTCGCCGGCTGCAACCTCGGCATCAACTTTTTCAATCGCGGCAGTGAGGTCGTCCTTCGCCACCGGATTGGGAACGGCCGTACCGTAGAACTTGAGCTCCGCCACGCTGCAGTAGGCGTCAACGCTGCCACCACCGGCGTGGAGCACCTTGACGGTCACGTAGCGACCGCGCGCGGCACCAAAGCTCATCTGCTTCCAGTCGCCACGGTCGGTGAGCACGCGGCCGTCGTTGTCGAAGGTAAACGTACCCATCGACGTGGCGGTGCCCATCTCATAACCGTCAGCGGTGTCGGAGACCAGCACCTCGGCCTCAAAGATATCGCCGTTCGTGCCGCCGTCCTGGCGCGGCAGGAACGTGACGTCGGTGAGATCGTAGTCGCGGCCCAGGTCGACGGTCAGGTGCTGGGGCATACCGGTCTTATTAGCATAGTCGCTGTGCCAGAGCGTCTGCTCATCGCCGTCAAGAGCGTTGACGGCGTTGCTGCCCTCATAGTCGGCCTCGCTCGAGAAGCCGGTCACCTTGACGTTCTCGCGGTTCTCGGGCGTGTTGATGAGGCTCTTCTCATCGACGGGGCGCATCTTGAGGCCGTCAATTGCCTTCTCGATCTTGGCCGTGGCGTCTGCGACATCCTTCTTGCTATAGCTGCCCTGGCCGCCATCGAGGAGCTTCTGAGCCGCCTCGACCGCAGCGGTGAGGGCTGCATAGGAATCCTTGGTGTAGACGGACTCGCTGTAGCCCGCGGCCTTGGAAAGCGCTGCCATGAGCGCAGAGGTGTCGACACCAGCCTTGACCTCGACCTCATAGGATGCGGTCTTGGAGGGATCGAGCACCGACGCCACCGTGATCGTTGCCTTGCCGGCCTTGTTGGCGCGCAGGTAGTAGCTCACGCTATCGCCGGCCTGGACAGCGGAGACGCTCACCACAGAAGGATCGGAGCTCTCGACCGTCACATAGGGGTAGCCGGCGCTCTCGGGCGTGGCCTTGGCGTCGACGAGCGTCACATCGCCCTCGAAGAACTCGGTCTGGTTCTTGCCCAGTTCGACACCCTCGATGGCCTCGACACCCTGTGTGTAGTTGAAGTTGATCTCGCGCAGCGTGAGCATCTGGTCACCCGATGCCTCAAGCGGCGTGATCTCGACCTTGGTCGCCTTCTTGCCCTTGTTCTCGGCAGAGAGGCCAAAGGCGTAGCGAGCCTGATAGGAATCAAAGCTACCGCCCGAGAACTCCTGGGTCGAGCCGTCCTCGAACGTCACGACGGACTTAATCTTCTGCACGGTGCCGTTGCCACCGTTGCGGTTAACGACCTCGACGCTATCGAGTTTCGACGGCGTCTTGAAGGCGAACGTCATCGTGGCGGGCAGCTTGACGTAGGTCGGCATCTTGCCGTCGATCCAGTTGGGCCCATAGTTCCACAGGAACTCGAAGTCGTTGCCGCCCTCATTGTTGTCGAACAGTCCGTCATAGCTCTTCTGCTGGATGAGCTTCTCGACGTTGGTGCCGTCGTCGGTGGGGAGCTCGTCGTTGGTCATCGTGATGTCAAAGGCGTCGCGGCCGTACTCGGACTTGGTGGGCTGCGGGACACCGGGCATCGTCACGGTGCCATCACTCACGAACTCGAGCGCGTCGCACGCCGGGCCGACGAGCCAAGACGTCGAGGGCAGCTCGACCTTGCCGGCCGTCTTAGCCTTGAGTTTGAAGCTCGCGACCACACCAGTACTGTTGAAGAGCTTGGCGTCGCCGCGGTTGGCGAAGGCCAGGTTGATGGTCTGGTGGCCATCCGTGAACTGCACTTTCTCGCGCGAGAGGTTCTCCATGCCCGCCGTCGACGCATCCTGCGCGATGCTCTCGGAGACATACTCGAACTGGTCGCTGTTGAAGTTGACGAGCGCACCGAGCGCGTTGATGTTCTCGGCGTCGGCGGCGTAGACGTCGACCGTGATCTCGTCGCCGGCCTCGACCTCCATCTTGCTCGGGATCACCGCGAGGGTGCCAGCAGCCTTGCCCTTTTGCTTGGTGCCGCCGTCGAGCGCCGCCATGGTGAAGGAGTAATCGTACACGTCGTAGACGCCGTTGCCGTTGAGGTCGGCGAAGTGGGCGCGGATCTGGGAGTCGAACGTCGAGGTGTCGGGCTCGCGGTTCTCAAGACCCAGGTAATTCTTCATGTTGGAGTAGTCGCCGTCGGAGACCGTGGCCTTGTTGAGGTTGGAGCCCACAGCGAAGCCGTCCGTGCCGTCGGTCTTGTAGATGGCGATCTCGGAGGCGGAGAAGAAGTTGCCCACGGACGCGAGCGGCGTCATACGCACGTAGCGCGCGGCCACGGCGCCGTCGAACGCCACCGTCTTGCAAGCGGCGGAGCGCTCCCAGTCGACCTCCCGCGTCGTCCAATGCACGCCGTCGAGGCTCGTCTCGATGCGCATCTTGGTCACAGTGCCGTTACCGGCATCATCGCGCGGATAGTACTCGAGCTTGTCGAGCTTGTAAGCGCGACCGTAGTCAACGGTAAGCGCCTTGCCCAAATCGTTGCCACCGGAGTGGAAACCGCCGTCGCCCGACTGGAACTCATGGTCGAAGGCGAGTTCGGCCTTATGGCTACCGTAGAGCGAGCCCTCCCAAGTGATTTCCTCGGCCTCAGGCACGTTCCGCCACGGGTCGAGCGCAGAGTTCGCCTCGAGCACGTCGCTCCATGCGGAGTAGCCATCGGCGTTGCGCGAACGAATCTGGTAGGTATGCTTGCTGTTGTAGGCAAGATCGGTATGCGTGAATTCTGCCGCATCGCCCACGGCGAACACAGTGCCGTCTACCTTAAGGTCGTAGGAGGTAGCACCATCGACCTTCCCCCAGGTGAGCTTAATGCTCGTGGGGGTCGTGGCGTCCTCGGGGGCAGCAAGGTTCGCGGGTGCGGAGAGGTTCTCGTTGAGGCGGTCGGCCGCGAGCGTGGCATCGGCGTTCACGAAATCGCCCAGTTCGAGCGTCTGCGCTGCCGTGGCGACATCGGTCTTCGCGAACTTGACGTAGACCTTGGGATTCGTGGTGATCTTGGTGTTGTTGAAGCTCTCGCCCTGCTCGGCCTCGGTGCTGCCTGCGTCGCTACCGTAGTGGTTGAGGTTGGGGGTCTCGTTGTAGAAGTAGACCGCCTGGCCGGCCTCGGGGGTCGCGGCGTCAAAGGCCTCCTGCGAGTCGACCTCAACCACGTTGAGCGCGGATCCGCCGTTCTTGGCGGAGACGCTCGTGGGCTTGGCGGAGACGTTGGCCACAAAGGTCGTGGTGCGGTTGGAGTCGTAGCCGCTGTAGCCGCCCTGCGATGCCTCGGCGGTAAAGGTCGCCGTGCCGCCCACCACGCTCGACTTATAGACGGTGCTCACATGCTCACCGTAGGAAATATTGTCGATTGTGCCGTAGGAATCGTCCTCGGTCGTGTTGTTCTCGATGGAGGAGCCGTCATCCTCGTACTGCGTAAAGCTGCCCTCACCCTCGGTGGCGAAGAACTCGACGATACGCTGGCTGCGATTGGTACCCTTGGTGTTGGTCTCGGTCACGGCCTCGGGGTTGTTGTTCTCGGCGTACATCGGCACGATGGCGTTGGCCTTAACAAAGAGTGGCAGCTTCCAAAGCGGAGCCTCGTAGTTGTTGAGGACCTGACCGCCGCGGTACTGCTTGCCCGAGAAGTAGTCAATCCAGATGGTGGGATTCTCGTCGGTACCGTAGTTGGGCAGGTAGATACCGTTGCGGACATCGTTGCCGTTCTCATCTGCCTGGGTATCCTGATACACCGGTGCCACCAGGAAGTTCTCACCGAACATGTACTGGTACTGCGTCGAGGTGCTTGCGGCGTACTCGGAGTTGTCGGAAAGCAGCATGGCGCGGATCATGGGAAGGCCGGTATCGCCGTTGCCCGTGTCGATGTTGGCCGCCGAGGCCGCGCTCGTGTAGATATAGGGCATGAGTTGTGCTTTGAGCTTGAGATAGAAGCGCGAGATGCCCGTGTATGGATCGCCGTGCGTCATGGGCGACTTGCGGTAGGTGCCCCAACCGTCCATGTCAAGCATAGAGGGCGTGAATGTCTTCCACTGGTAGTCGCGAGCGGAGATGATGGGATCGCCACCAAAGATGCCATCCATATCGGAGCCGATGTTGGGGTTGCCCGAGAGGCTCTGGCCGATATACGTGGGGATATGGAAGCGAATGTACTCCCAGTTACCGCCGTACTGGTCGCCGGTCCAGATGCCGCCAAAGCGCTGCGTGCCGGCCCAGCCGTCAAGCGTGATGATGTTGGGGCGCTTGTTGGCGCCGGTGGTCACGGTGTCATAGGCCGTCTTGATGCCGTTGAGGCCAAAGGAGTAGCCGGAGCCGACCCAAGCGACGTCGGTCTTGAGCGTGGTGATGCCACCAGTCTTGACCTCAGAATCGAAATCGCGCAGCAGATGCCACGGGGTCTCGGAGTTGCTATCGGGCTCGAGGTTCGACTGGGTCCAGAGACCGGTGCTCACGCCCTTGGAGTTGGCATACTCGGTGAACTTCTTAAGATTGTCGACGTTGGCGCGCACGGCGTTGAGGCGCTCGGCAGAACTCGTTCCGTCGGAGTTGACGCCGCCGGTCTTGTAGTAACCGTTCTGGCCGTAGCCAGCACCGTAACCGTCGTTCGGCAGGAACCAGCCGAGC
This sequence comes from uncultured Collinsella sp., assembly GCA_937995345.1. Classification (GTDB taxonomy): domain Bacteria; phylum Actinomycetota; class Coriobacteriia; order Coriobacteriales; family Coriobacteriaceae; genus Collinsella. The sequence continues at coordinate 50,352 of CALKKS010000018.1, forward strand.
GGCATGTCGTTGTCCTCGTAGTCATCGATAACCTGCCGGGCGGAGAACTGGCGGTCGAAATCGGTCGCCTTCATGTTCTCGGTATCAACCGCAGGGCCCTCACCGTTGAGCGTCTCAGCCGCAAGCGTGCCGTCGAGCTTGTAGCCCGTCGACATGCCGGACTCGTATTTAACGTCGCCCTTCTCGCTCGAGGACTTGCTGCCCTTGGTCTCCCACTTCTTCTGACCCGAGGTCGTTGACCAGCCATCACGGTTATAGGCATTAAGATGACCCAGGTAGAAACCGTACTCGGGCAGCAGCACCGGATTGCCGGTCACCTTGTAGTAGTCCTGCAGCATCTCGGTTGCCACGTTCGAGGCGCCCGTTTCGGTTGCCACGAAATAATAGGCATCGAACTCATTCTCGCTGTGCGAGGTCGTGACCGTCGAGGAGTCCGTAGAGCCAAAGTCGTAAGAACCCTCAGCAAACGTGTTGCGAAGCACGCCGTAGCCGTCGCTCGTCCAGTAGAACGGGTTGGGCGAGGCGACGCCGCCGTCGGTCCAGTTGTTAGTGTTGGAGATGGCGATGGTCTGGTTGGTGTGCAGGAAGCGCCCGTTCTGGGTACCACCGCCAAAGAAGTTCTCGGACTTCTCTTTGGCGAGCGTCTGGACAGTACCCTTCTTGTCAAGGTCGAGGGATGCGGACTCGGAAACCACGACGCGGTCGCCCGATTTAATGCTCATCTTGCCGGTCGCCTTGTCCAGAACCACGGTCGCCTTGCCGCCGGTGATCTCGATGGCGTCGCCTTTGTCTACAACCGTCGCGCTCGGCTTGCTGTAGGTGTCCGAGGTGTCGGGCTGGGCCTGAATCTTAGCCGTGTGGGACTTGCTACGCGGCGTGGCGTACTCGGAGAACTCGCCTTTGGGGTCGACGTTGTAACGGAAAATGCCGTCCTCTAGAAATGTGATACGGCCCTTGATGCCGTCGGCGAAATCGATGTCGACGACGTTCGAGGCGGACTGAGACACGGTCACCGAGTCGACGCCCTTGAGCGGCGTGGCAATCGCCTGCTGGGGGCTAGCGAACACGAGAGTCGCCGCCGTTGCGACGAGAACTGCGCTTCCCTTCACCCACCATTTCGTGAAAATGGAATTCCTACGCACCTGGACTCCTTTCCTCCGACATGCGGAAGTGTCGCGGACGCGCGCCCTGCAGCACGGGCCCACCCGTTATCAAGGGGTCAACTGGTAGTAACCAGATAGCCACCTATTATGTTGAATCAGCATACGGGAGCAGTTGCGCAACCAAGTTCGAAATTCTCCCAGCGTCATTAAAATGAACGTAGACGGCTAAGTGGGCTCAAAAAGCCATACCAATTGGTTCTTCAACCAAATACCAATTAAGCAAAAATGTACTGTTTATCTGGTATTACATAGACCATACCTTTACGTACGTTGGCCGATTTTGGACTTAAATGAGCAATCGACAGAGGGTGGTGGACAGTTAGTTCAGATATGTATTTTTTGGCGGTGCTAATTGGCGCTAACAAACTGGTTTGGGCCGCTTTAGACCCGATAATGGGTCCTTCTCGCTCTTGCCCGTACGCCTTTATCAGTTCAGACCACCTAAAACAGCTCAATCGAGCCCAAATCGCCCTCCACGCGGCCTCAAATAAATACAAATCTGAACTAACTGTCCAAGAGGAGTGCTCCACGGATAGGAAAAGGCTCTGGCGAATCCTCTAATCGCCAGAGCTTTGCCAAAACCCGTGTGTCTGGAGCGCATCGCCGCATACCAGTCTTTCACCCATGAAGCTAGAGATTTTCTTCCGCCCACTTCTCAAAATCAACCGCTCGCCTTTGGGCTGTTCGGCACACTTCCATGTCTTCGCGAGCGCCCACCACGACGATGGCCATTTCCCCTTTTATCTTGATGAGGCGATACACAATCCGAATGCCACTTCCTCTGAGCTTGATTTTCATAAAGCCTGTCAAATCTGTACCGGCCTTGTTTCCAAGGGGTTTACCGAATCCGCCTTCGTTCTGCGACAATGGATTCGCTCTGATTTTCTCGATGGCCTTAAGCACGTTCTTTCGTTGGGAGCCGTCCAGACGCTTAACATCCTTGAGAGTATCCGGGTAGAAAGCGACTTCGTACCCGCTCATTCAAACTCGACCTCATCCATCTGATCGAGTTCGTCCTGGCCCACACCCAACTCTGCCATAACATCAGATAGGGAAACGAGTTCATCATCGCTTGTCGCAGCCGTCCTCTTAAGGGCCAACGTCAACAAGGCGAGGTCCTCCTCCGCCTGCTTCGCCTCCCTGTATTCATCGGGCGTCACAATAACGAATGCCGGCTTATTGTGTTTAAGGACCACAACGGGATTATCGTCCCCAACCTTCGAAAAAGCAGCCGAACCCTTACCGTGACTGAAATCGCTGATGGGAACAAGATTGTCGAGCATCTTTAAAGCAAGCATCGAGACCTCCAAATATAAAGTCTTTTATGCATTCATTTTAGCATGCAGAAAATACCAGCAATCACGGAATGGTGACATGGACGAGGCATCGCTTTCCACCAACCGTTGATCATCGACCGAGCAAAATATCCCACCAAGAGATCAAGCGAGGATTCCGTCCTTCGAAGAGGGCCGTATTGGCCTCCTCGCGGGACGAAATCCTCGCTTGTTCGTTTCAGCCCGCGTCATCGCGTGCTAGACGGCCAGCTCGCCTGATTCACCCATAAGCCATCGTGCCAGGTCGACGACCTTGATGCCATCCCAATCAGTCGTTTCGTGCCCTGTTCGGGCGATGACGCACTTGGGATAGGCGTCTCGAATCCGTCGCAGCGGATCAAGCTCACGCTCAAGCGTCGCTTCTTGGGAAATGTCGTCACTCACTTGAATATAGACACGACGGTCACGCCTGATGGCGACAAAGTCTACTTCCTTTTGGTAGAGAACGCCCACGTAGACCTCCCATCCGCGGCGCATAAGCTCGATTGCCACCATATTCTCGTAAACATGGCCAAAATCGAGCTTTTTCGTGCCAAGCGCGGCGTAGCGAAACGAATGGTCGGCCAGGTAGTATTTATCTCCCGTCGATAGGTATTTCTTTCCTGAGACGTCAAAGCGACGAAACCGGTAGAACGCAAACGCATTACACAGGTAGTCGATATACACAGCCAGCGTCTTGTCGCTTATCTTAAGGTTCGCTCGTGACAGCTCGGCCGCCATCCCCTTGAGAGAAGAGATGTTTCCGACGTTATCCATCAGGAACTCGCAGGAACGTTTAAGCTGCTCTGCATTACGTATACGATATTTTTGTCTGATGTCGCGCAGGATAAGAGTTTCAAGCACATCCGAGATGTATGAGAAACGCATCCTTTCGTCCTGGTAGATATAGGAACCCGGCATTCCTCCCTCGCGGACATAGCGAGCAAGGGCCTCGGCTGGAGAAGTGATCTCGTGATACGCCGAGAACTCCGCAAGTGAAAACGGAAAGACCTCGATCTCCACCGTTCTTCCCGTGAACAACGTCGAGAGGTCGCTTGAGAGAAGAAAGGCATTCGATCCCGTGATGTAAATGTCATATTTCTCTGACGCATGAAGACTGTTGATAGCCCGCTCGAACCCTTCGCACATCTGGACCTCGTCGATCATGACGATATTCCGGCAACCCTCGATATAGTGCTTTTCCACATATGTATGCAGCGCATGGTATTCCGCCAACGGCTCGAACTCAAGTAGATTGAAGTTGACGTGTATGACGTTGGCCGAGGGGTCGTTTGAACGAAGTTGGCTGGCAAACGCCTCAAGCAATTTCGATTTTCCGCATCGCCTGATTCCGGTAATCACCTTGATATCAGGCGTACCTGCCACCTTGGAAAGCTTGCTCATGTAGAACGGGCGATCTATAAGTTTCATGGCAGCCTACTTCGCAAAATTCAAAATCATTAGGAAACGCGAAGTAAAATATATCATCTACTTCGCGTCTTTGAAACATCTTAGATTTTGCGTAATAATTCCTGTCAAGCTATCGCAAGCACGACGCGGGCGAGGTTGTCCCTCCCCCTAATCGACTCTGTGCGGAAGCCCGGGGTGACAGGTTTCCGCCTTGCTCGGCATCCGGGAGCCCCGTTCGAAGTCGGCGTCCTCATCAGCTGCGACAGTCGAACCCAACTCCACGTGCACATCACCGCCGGCAAGACGACCTTCACCACGAAGATGCAATAGCCGGGGCGCACGGTCCGTGGGCAACCGAGCGAGGAAAATGTCCCATCAACAAAACGAGCGAGGATTCCGTCCCACGTAGAGCCCAAATCCAAGCTCCCCAAGGAACAAAATCCTCACTCGACATCCGCATCCTCTTTAGCCCCAGTCATCGCACAAAGCCCCTTCTGCAGCACACGGTGCGACCAAGTCACCGCAGGCCGGGGCGGGGGGTCGAGTTTCCCACTGAGCGACTCTGCTTGCAGCCGGAGCGAAGGGGGAAACTCGGCCCCCGCCCCGGCCGGACAGGTCACTCTACACCGTGTGCTGCGGCAGGTCCTGCAGGGCGATGACGTCCATGCCCATGTCGTTGGCGCTGCCATGACCCTGCTGGTCCTCGCGCACGGCTTCGATGGCACTCACGTACGTGTTGGCCGCGGACATCGCGGTCACGCAGGTCACGCCGCGGCGCACGGCCTCGGTACGCAGCAGGTAGCCGTCGCCGCGCGAACCCGGGCCGTACGGCGTGTTGACGATCACCGCGATCTTGCCGTCGGCAATCAGGTCGCCGATGTTGGGACGCTCGCCGTCGTGCGGACCGCTGATCTTCTCCACGACCTCACAGGTCACGTTGCCGCCACGCAGCACGCGCGCCGTGCCCTCGGTGGAGCAGATGTCAAAGCCCAGGTAGCGCAGGATACGCGCGACCGAAAGGATATGGCGCTTGTCGCGGTCGCACACGCTGATGAACACCTTGCCGCTGCTGGGATCGGGCAGCTTGTAATCGATCGCCAGCTGCGTCTTGGCGTATGCCTCGGGATAGCTCTTGGCGATACCCATGACCTCGCCGGTCGACTTCATCTCGGGCCCCAGGATAACGTCGGCACCGGGGAAACGGCCCCAGGGCATAACGGCTTCCTTCATGCAGAACCAGTCCAGCTGACGCTCGTCGCTCGGCAGGCTCAGGCTCGCGATGGAATCGCCTGCCATGATACGTGCGGCACACTTGGCGAGCGGCACACCGGTGGCCTTGGAGATAAACGGCACGGTACGGCTGGCACGCGGGTTGGCCTCGATCACGTAGACGGTCTCGCCCTTGATGGCGTACTGCACGTTGACCAGGCCGCGGACTCCCAGCGCCATCGCGATGCGGCGCGTAGTCTCGCGAAGCTTCGCCTGCAGGCTCTCGCTAAAGCTGAACGGCGGAATGCAGGTCGCAGAGTCGCCGGAATGGATACCGGCCTCCTCGATATGCTCCAGGATACCGCCGATGTAGACCTCTTCGCCATCGCACAGGGCGTCGACGTCGGACTCGATCGCACCCTCCAGGAAGCGGTCCAGATACACCGGGTAGTCGGGGCTAATGCGCGCAGCCTCGGCCATGTAATCGCGCAGATGCTCGGCATCGTAGGCGATCATCATGCCACGGCCGCCCAGCACGTAGCTCGGACGCACCAGCAGCGGGTAGCCAATATGCGCGGCCACGGCCTCGGCCTCCTCAAACGAGGTGGCCTGGCCCGCCGGCGGGTACATGATGCCCAGTTTGTCGAGCAGGGCGGCAAAACGCTCGCGGTCCTCGGCAAAATCGATGGCATCGGGCTTGGTGCCCATGATGTTCACGCCGCTCTCCTCGAGCATGCGCGCCAGCTTAAGCGGGGTCTGGCCGCCGAGTGTCACCACGACGCCGTCGGGTCGCTCAACGTCGATGACGTCCATGACGTCCTCGTAGGTGAGCGGCTCAAAGTACAAGCGGTCCGAGGTGTCGTAGTCAGTCGAAACGGTCTCGGGGTTGCAGTTGACCATGATGGTCTCGAAGCCGCGAGCCGCCAGCGCGTAGCTCGCGTGCACGCAGCAGTAATCGAACTCGATACCCTGGCCAATGCGGTTGGGGCCGGCACCCAGGATCATCGCCTTGGGCTTGTCCGCCGGCGTGGTCTCGTCGGGGGCAACGCACTTCTTGGCATCCGGGCTCGTGCGGTAGATGTTCTCGTACGTCTTGTAATGGTACTCCGTGGCGCTCGAGAACTCCGCAGCGCAGGTATCGACCGTCTTCATGCTGGGAACCACGCCCAGGCCCTTGCGGTAGGCGCGCACAAAGCGCTCGTCCGAGCCGGTCAGCGCGGCGATCTCGGCGTCGCTCGTGCCGTACTGCTTGAGCAGACGCATCGCATCGGCGTCAATATCCTCCACACGCAGACCACGGATGCTCCCCTGGACCTGCACCATATCGTTGATGCGGTTGAGATACCACGGATCGATACCGCAAATGGCATGGATGCGCGCGACATCCCAGCCACGGCGCAGGGCCTCGACCACAAAGAAGATGCGGTGCTCGGTCGGGGTGGCCACGGCCTGGGCGAGCTCATCGTCGCTCAGCTTGTCGGCGCCTTCCTTGCCACCGGCGCAAATGCCCTGGTGTCCGTCCTCCAGCGAGCGCATGGCCTTGCCAAAGGCCTCCTCAAAGGTACGACCGATCGCCATGATCTCGCCCACGGCCTTCATGCGCGTGGTGAGCGTGGGGTCGGTGCCCTTGAACTTCTCGAAGGCAAAGCGCGGCACCTTGACGACGCAGTAGTCGATCGTGGGCTCAAAGCAGGCAGGCGTTGCCTTGGTGATGTCGTTGACGATCTCGTCGAGCGTGTAGCCCACGGCCAGGCGCGCGGCGGCCTTGGCGATGGGGAAACCCGTGGCCTTGGAGGCAAGCGCGGACGAACGGCTCACGCGCGGGTTCATCTCGATGACGATCAGGCGACCGGTGTTGGGGTTCACGGCAAACTGCACGTTGGAGCCGCCGGTCTCGACGCCGATCTTCTCCAGAATGGCGAGCGAGGCCACACGCATGCGCTGATACTCAAGGTCGGAGAGCGTCTGCGCCGGCGCCACGGTAATGGAGTCGCCGGTGTGCACGCCCATGGGGTCGAGGTTCTCGATGGAGCACACGATGATGCCGTTGCCAGCGTGGTCGCGCATGACCTCCATCTCGTACTCTTTCCAGCCCTCGATGGACTCCTCGACCAGCACCTCGTGTGCGGGCGATAGCTCCAGGCCCTGGCTCACGATGGAGACGAGCTCCTCGTGGGTGTGCGCGATGCCGCCGCCGGCGCCGCCGAGGGTAAAGCTCGGGCGCAGCACGCAGGGATAGCCCACGCGCTCGGCGATAGCCTCGGCGTCGGCCACGCTGTAGGCATAGCCCGAGCGCGCGACCTCCAAGCCGATCTCGGCCATGGCCTCGTTAAAGAGCTTGCGGTCCTCGCCACGCTCGATAGCGGCCAGGTCGCAGCCGATCATCTCGACGCCGTACTTGTCCAGCGTGCCGTCTTTCGCCAGCTCGACGGCGGCATTCAGGCCGGTCTGGCCGCCCAGCGTGGGCAGCAGCGCGTCCGGGCGCTCTTTCTTGATTACGCGCTCGATAAACTCGGCAGTGATGGGCTCGACATAGGTGCGGTCGGCAAGACCCGGGTCGGTCATGATAGTCGCCGGGTTGGAGTTGACCAGGATGACCTCAAAGCCATCCTCCTTGAGCACCTTGCAGGCCTGGGCGCCGGAGTAGTCGAACTCACAGGCCTGACCAATAACGATGGGGCCCGAACCAATAACGAGGATGCGCTTGATGTCAGTACGTTTAGGCATGTTAGTTCTCCTCGTTCTTGGTCGCGGCGGAACCATCGTCGGCAAAATTCCAGCCGGCAAGGCGGTCCTTCGCGGTGTCGATGTCCAGGTAGTTCTCCTCGCCGTCCATGAGTCGCGTAAAGGCGGTAAAGAGATAGTGGGCATCGGTGGGACCGGGCGAGGCCTCGGGATGGTACTGGACCGAGAAGCACGGCGCGTCGAGCAGCTGGATACCCTCGGCGGTGCCGTCGTTGAGGTTCACGTGCGTCAGGCGAATGCGACCGAAGCGCTCGTTCATCACGACCGGCGCGATGCCGCGACGCACCCAGGCGCGCAGGTCGCCATCGGCCGCGTGCTCGGTCTCGCCGCCGGAAAGCTCCGGGATCAGTTTGCCCAGACTGGGGAACAGCAGGCCAAAGCCGTGATTTTGCGCAGTGATCTCCACGCGACGGCTCACCAGGTTCATAACCGGCTGGTTACCGCCACGGTGACCGAACTTAAGCTTTTCCATTTGGGCGCCACACGCCAAGCTGATCATCTGGTGACCAAGGCAAATGCCAAAGACCGGCACCTTGCCGATCAGCTGCTGCACCTGCTCGTAGGTCTCCACCACGGCATCGGGGTCACCGGGGCCGTTGGATAAAAAGACGCCGTCGGGATTCATGTCGAGCACCTCACTCGCGGGCGTATCCCACGGCACGACAGTAAGGTCGCAGCCGGCACGGACCAGGCCCTCCAGGATGCCGCGTTTGACGCCGCAGTCGTAGGCGACCACGTTGTGGCGGGAAGGAGCGGCAGGGGCAAGCGCAAAGTCATGCGTAGCGGGCAGATCGCTCGCGGTAAAAGCGTGGGGCTCAGGGCAGCTCACGGTCTTGACCAGATTCTCGCCCACCAGCGTCGGCGCTGCGGCCAGACGCTCGGCAAGCTCGTCGACATCGAAGATCTCGGTCGAGATAATGCCCATCTTGGAACCGTTGTCGCGCAGGTGGCGCACCAGGGCGCGGGTATCGACGCCCTCGATGGCGACGATACCGTGGGCGCGCAGATACTCCGGCACGCTGACAGCCGAGCGCCAGTTGGAAGGCGTGGCGCACATGTCGCGAACGATCATGCCGCGCATGGCCGGAGCGCTTGCGGGGCGGGCGGCGTCGCCGGGGAAGGCCGACTGGACGTCGGTCTCGTCGATGCCGTAGTTGCCAATCTGCGGATAGGTCATGGTTACGATTTGGCCGGCATAGCTCGGGTCGGTCATAACCTCAAAGTAGCCCTCGAGCGAGGTGTTGAAGCAGACTTCGCCGGTCGCGATGCCCTCGGCGCCGCATGCACGTCCATAAAAAATGGTCCCATCCTCAAGGTACAGGATGCAGGGACCGCAGGCGCCCTTGCTGGTTTTAGCCAGCATACGCTGGCAAAGCTCGCTGGGCGCGAAGGTGCGGGCAGCAGCGCCCGCAGTATGGTTGTTCGCCATAATTCTCCTTCCCGGTCTCACAGGACCGGCTTAAAGGTTGGTAGTTAGGCCTCGCGGTATTCTAACCGTAAGCATCGCCTATGGCATTAATTACATAGAATTGTTTACAAAATGATAATTATGACTTCCCATGCATAATGATTTTTTAATCCCCGTCCCAGAAAAATCATCCCGCGCGGACACTTGGCTCACGCGGGATGATGGCGTCTTATTTATCCTGCTCCAGCAGATCGGACGGTGTGCGGTCGGGCTTGCCACCGCGGAAGATCTCGCGACCGTGCAGGCGATGTTCCAAGTCGCGCTCGGCCTTTTCCTCCGTGATCTTGGTCTGGCTTACCGCCGGGTCCTCGATAAGCGACGAAACCGAGTTCACCTGCTTCTGAATACGCTCGGCAATGGTGTCGTCCATGCTCACGATACGCATCTTCCAGTCGATGCTCGTGGCATTTGACGAGCTCTTGGTCCACACAAACGTCAAAATGGCGCTCTGATGGCCCCGTGCGGGAAACATGCCAAAGAAAGAGTCGTGCTGGATCTTGCTGTCCTCGTCGATATAGGCGTGCACGTTATACACCACGCGGTCGATCTTATCGTTGAGCAACGCGTTGGTCGCAAGTGCCGCAGCCTGAATCTGCCCGTTGGACAGCAGCTCAAGCTCGTTGGCAGACGATGTGTCCAACACCGTTACCTCGACCGTGCCCGTACGTTCATCGGCTTCATCGACGGTAAAGTCGAGCGGGAACTGCGTAAAGCCGTTACCCCACTCGAGTCCACCCTTGAGTGCTGTAGAAACGGTATCGACCGAAACGCTCTCGGACAGGTTGGCAGTGTTCAAGCGGCGCATCACGCCGTAGCCGATCTGCATGCCCACGATCAGTACCAGGATGCCGATGACTACAGCCATGGCGGTCTTCGTAATGGTATGGCTCACCTGCGAGCCCGAAGGGTCGTCCTCGGACAGCGGGTCGATCTGCTTTGTCTGGCTTGCGCGATCTTCGCTGCGAAGCTGCGCCAGCGCCGCCTTGTCGCCGCGCTTGGCCGCAGCCTCTTTTTCGCGCATGCGCTCGGTGCGCTTTTTGGCAAGCGTCGGATCCAAAACGCCGGATGCGTCGATCTCGGAGAATAACTCCGTCACTTCTTCCGGAGTCAAAGGGTTCTTGTCAGCCATAAACTTCCTGTCATATCAATCAGTCGAGCTCGTGCGCACGCGCACCTTCGAACTGCATTCGATAGTAACGGGCATAGGTGCCGCCGCGGGCGAGAAGCTGCTCGTGCGTACCACGTTCCACAACGCGACCATGCTCGACGGTCGCAATCTCGTCGGCATGTTTAATGGTCGAGAGACGGTGGGCGATGATAATCGTGGTGCGACCGCGCGCCAGGCGCTCGAGCGACTCCTGCACCGCCTCCTCGCTCTCGTTATCCAAGGCGCTCGTTGCCTCGTCCAGGATCAGGATCTTGGGGTTCTTGAGAAACACGCGCGCAATGGCTACGCGCTGCTTCTGGCCGCCCGAAAGACGGCTGCCGCGCTCGCCCACGACCGTGTCGTAGCCCTGCGGCAGCGACTCGATGAAGGCATCGATATTGGCGCGGCGGGCGGCCTCGGCGACCTCTTCTGCCGTGGCGCCCGGCTTGCCGTAGGCGATGTTCTCGCCAATCGTACCGTCAAACAGATAGACATCCTGCTGCACGAGGCCAATAGCGCGGCGCAGACTCTGTTGCGTCACGTCGCGCACGTCTTGGCCATCGATGCTGACGGATCCAGCAGCCACGTCATAAAAGCGCGGCAGCAGCGAACACGTTGTGGACTTGCCACCGCCCGAGGGGCCAACCAGGGCAATGGTCTGTCCGGGCTTGATGGACAGATTCATATGGTCGATCACGGGGCGTCCGTCGGCGCTGCCCTCACCCAACTCAACATCCTCGTAGCTAAAGCACACGTCGCGATACTCAACGGCGCCGGCAGTCACCTGCAGATCCGTGGCGCCCGGCTTGTCCTGGATATCCGGCGCGGTCGAGAGCACCTCGTCCATACGCTTAAAGCCGGCGATAGCCTTCTGATACGTTTCGGCCGAATTGACGAGTGTCTCGAGCGGCGTGCAGAACAGCGAAATATAGAGCGCGAAGGTTGCCATATCGACCGCCTGCAGCTGTCCCTGGGCGACCAGCCAGCCGCCCAGCAGTACCACGATCACATAGAGCACACCCGAGAGCAGGCCATACGTCGCAGTATAGACGCCCATGGCGTGATACATGTTCTCCTTGGACGAAAGATAGCGATTGTTGGAGGCGCGGAACTTGAAGCGCTCGGTCTCCTCATTGGCAAAGCTCTTGACCACGCGCATACCCGCCAGCGAATCCTGCAGCTGCGCATTGATGCCGCTGATCTTTTTGCGGTTGTCGCTAAAGACCTCGCGCATGCGCATGTTCTGCCAAAACATGATGACCGCAAACGCCGCCGTCACCACGGCCATAGCGAGCGCCAGCACCGGGGCGATGGTAAAGAGGATCACAAACGAGCCGATAATCTCGATGCCGCAGATGATGATCCACTCGGGCACGTGGTGTGCCGCCTCGCAGATATCGAACAGGTCGTTGACCACGCGGCTCATCATATCGCCCGAGCTGTTGCGGTCAAAGTACGCAAAGCTAAAGCGCTCATACTGGTCAAACAGGTCCTCGCGCATCTTGGACTCCATGCGCGCGCCCATCACATGGCCCCAGTAGCTCACAAAGTAGCGGCAGGCGCAGCGGATGGCATACATCAGCACCAGTCCCACCGCAATCATACCGAGCGCCTGCATAATGGCAGCCTGACCCTGGGTAAACAACCCGCCGGTCAGATTGCGCAGAATAATAGGAAACGCAAGGTCAATGGCGGCAAGCACCAGAGCACAAACAGTATCAGCAACAAAAAGCCCCATCTGGGGCTCGTAATACGAGAGAAACCTTTTCAGCATGTGATCCTCAAAGAAATATCAGCAACGTAAGGCCCTGGGACAAAGTAATCAGTAGTACTTGTCCCAGGGCTATCCCCACTCGTTAAAGTTCGGTCCCGCCCAAGCGGTGAGCGATACTGTCACAGGCAAGAGCGCCCACGACGGTCTTGGCGTCTTCGATCTTGCCGTCGAGCACGGCGTCGATCAGCTCGTGCAGCGGCACCAGGTCCACGTTTACGAACTCGTCATCATCAGGGTTGGGTGCATCGAACTCGAGCTTGGTGGCCAGGTAGATATGAATGATCTCGTCGCAGAAGCCGCAGGTCGTGACAATCGACGTCAAAAAGCGAATGCGACCGGCCCTAAAGCCCGTCTCCTCGTGCAGTTCACGCTTGGCGCAATCGAGCGGATCCTCGCCTGGATCGAGCTTGCCGGCGGGAATCTCGACCGTCACGCGATCGATCGCCGTGCGGTACTGACGCACCAGCACGATCTTGCCGCTCTCGGTAAGCGCCACAACGGCCGCCGCGCCCGGATGGCGAATGATGTCGCGGGCGCTGCGGTGGCCGTTGGGCAGCTCCACCTCAAGACGGTGGACGTCGAGGATCTTGCCCTTCCAGGCGCACTCCTCCGAAAGAATCTTCTCGTGCAGCTCGGCATCGTGCGGGTCGTCATCGCCCAGCACCAGCATCGGCTCGTCGACAACCTCGCCACCCGGCTCGCCCTCGGCGTGCCCATACGTGCGACCGTCCTGCTCGACGATCTGCGCGTCCACGAGTTCTTCGTTCTTCTCGTCCATCCGTCTCATCCCTCTCGGACTTTAGGCATCCCAGGCGTCGCGGCCACGCAGCGCGCGCAGACCGATGTCGTGACGCAGGGTCTTGCCCTCAAAATCAATCTTCTCGCAGGCCTCGTAGGCAAGGTTGCGAGCGTTCTCGAACGTGTCACCCAGCGCGGTCACGGCAAGCACTCGGCCACCGTTGGTCACGAGCCGACCGTCCACCACGGCGGTGCCGGCATGGTACACGGTCACGTTCTCCATGGCCTCGGCGTCGGCGATGCCGGTAATGACTTTGCCCTTCTCATAGCTGCCGGGGTAGCCCGCGCTCGTCAGGACAACAGCCACAGCCCACTCGTCACGCCAATCGAGCTCAATCTGATCAAGCTCGCAGTTGGCGCAGGCGAGCATAACCTCGACCAGGTCGTTCTTGAGGCGCGGCAGCACGACCTGCGTCTCGGGGTCGCCAAAGCGGGCGTTGAACTCCAGCACCTTGGGGCCGGCGGGGGTGAGCATAAAGCCGCCGTACAGGCAGCCGCGGTAGTCAATGCCCTCGGCAGCAAGCTCGGCCACGGTCTGCTCCATGACCGCCACCATGGTGGCGTGCTCCTCGTCGGTCACGATGGGCACCGGGCTGTAGACGCCCATGCCGCCGGTATTGGGGCCAAGGTCGCCCTCGAGCGCACGCTTGTGGTCCTGCGAGGTGGCCATAGGGCGCACGGTCTTGCCGTCGGTAAAGGCCAGCAGCGAGCACTCGGGACCAACAAGCATCTCCTCAATGACAACGGTGTTGCCGGCATCACCAAAGGTACCGCCAAAGCACTCGCGCACGGCCTCCTCGGCCTGCTCGAGCTCAGTCGCCACGATAACGCCCTTGCCTGCGGCCAGGCCGTCAGCCTTCACGACCAGCGGGGCACCCTGCTCACGCACATAGGCGAGAGCCGAAGCCTCGTCGGTAAACGAGCCATAGGCGGCCGTCGGAATGCCGGCACGCTCCATGAGCTGCTTGGAGAATAGCTTGGAGCCCTCCATCTGAGCGCCCTCGGCACCCGGGCCAAAGCAGGGAATACCCGCCGCGCGCACGGCATCGGCCACGCCCGCCACGAGCGGAGCCTCGGGGCCAATCACCACGAGTCCGCATCCATGGCTCTGGGCAAACGCCGCCACGGCCGCAGGATCGCAATCGTCGAGAACCACGTTCTCGCCGCAGCTCGCGGTGCCGCCGTTACCCGGCGCAATGTAGAGCTTGCCGGCGCGCGGTGATGCTGCGAGCTTAGCTGCTAAAGCGTGCTCGCGGCCGCCGCTGCCCAACAACAGGATGTCGATGGTTTGAGTGTCCGCCTTCAAGGGTGCCTCCTCTATGGATGAACGGCCCGCCAACTATGCGGACCCATTACAAAGCAAATATACCCCTCGGCCGCCCGCTTGGGCTGCAAAGGGGTATATCGCAATAACCGAATAGCGCCGATTACTTCCAGAATCGGTTGATGATCTGCTCGCGATCGGCGCCGACGCCAATAAACGTCACGCGGGTGTGTGCCAGATCCTCGATAAACGCCACGTAGTCCTGAGCCTCCTGCGGCAGCTCGTCAAAGCTGCGGCAACCGGTGATATCGCACTTCCAGCCCGGGAGCTCCTCGTAGATGGGCTTGGCATGCTCAAAGCGCACCTGGTGCTCAGGCACGCTCGTGTAACGCTCGCCATCGACGTCGTAGGCAACGCACACCTTGATGGTGTCGAAGGCCGAAAGCACGTCGAGCTTGGTCAGGGCGATATCGGTGAGGCCGTTGACACGCGAGGCGTAGTTGGCGATGGGGCCATCGAACCAACCGCAGCGACGGCGACGGCCGGTGGTCACGCCGTACTCATAGCCTTCCTCGGTCAGCGTGTGGCCGGCCTCGGACTCATAGGAAAGCTCGGTGGGCATGGGGCCCGAACCGACGCGGGTGATATAGGCCTTCATGACGCCCAGCACGCGGTCGACATTCTTCATACCGACGCCGGAGCCGGTGATGGCGCCGCCAGCGGTGCAGTTAGAAGACGTCACGTACGGATAGGTGCCGTGGTCGATGTCGAGCAGCGTCGCCTGGGCACCCTCAAACAGCAGGTCCTTGCCCTCGTCAATCATGTTGTTGAGCAGCAGACTCGTCTCGGTGATGTAGGGGCGCAGGCGCTCGGCCATGGGCAGGTACTCGTCGCAGATCTGGTCCACGGTGTAGGTGGGCAGGTGATAGATGAGCTCGAGCTCGGGATTCACGCGGGCAAGAGCGGTCTCCAGCTTGTCGCGGAACAGCGCCTCGTCCAGCATGTCCTGCATGCGCAGGCCGATGCGGGCCATCTTGTCCTGGTAGCACGGACCGATGCCGCGCTTGGTGGTACCGATGTTCTTCTTGCCGAGCTTCTGCTCAAAAGCACCATCCAGATCGATGTGGTACGGCATGATGATGTGCGCGTTGCCACTGATCTTGAGGTTCTTGGTGGTGATGCCGTCGGCCTCGAACATGTCAATCTCCTCAAGGACAACCTTGGGGTTGACGACGCAGCCGTTACCGATCACCGACACGTGGTCGGAATACATGATGCCGGAGGGCACCTGGTGCAGGCCGTACTTCTTGCCGTTGACGACGATGGTGTGGCCGGCGTTGTTGCCGCCCGAGTAGCGCACGACGGCATCGAAGTCGCCGGCGACCAGGTCGCAGATCTTACCCTTGCCCTCATCGCCCCACTGGGCACCGACCAAAACGGTTGACGGCATGTTTACTCCTTACATTCATGGACTGTCTACGCGCCACGCTGGCACGCAGAA
This sequence comes from uncultured Collinsella sp., assembly GCA_937995345.1. Classification (GTDB taxonomy): domain Bacteria; phylum Actinomycetota; class Coriobacteriia; order Coriobacteriales; family Coriobacteriaceae; genus Collinsella. Next base: position 66,144 of record CALKKS010000018.1, read on the forward strand.
GCACAAAACATTCCCAGTATACCCGTGCAACGGGCGCCTGTCCTACTCCTCGGTATGCGCCCCATCAAGCTCATAGAACTTGGTGGATGCCGGCAGGAACATCAGGTCGACGTCACCGATCGGGCCCGAACGGTTCTTGGCCACGACGATACGCGTAACGCCCTCGTCGGGTCGATCGTCGCGCGAGGCTTCGGCCTCGTCGGCGGATCGGTCCAAGAACATAACGATGTCGGCGTCCTGCTCGATGGAGCCCGATTCACGCAGGTCGGACAGCTGCGGGCGCTTGCCGGTACGGGACTCGACCTGACGCGACAGCTGCGACAGCGCGATCAACGGAATCTTGAGCTCCTTGGCCATAATCTTCAGACCACGCGACATCTCGGAGACCTCGACGGTACGGCTCTCGGAGCGACGTCCCGGCGGAGGACTCACCAGCTGCAGGTAGTCCAGGATGATGATGGCCTTCTCCTTGTTGTGGAGCATGCGGCGGCTCTTGGCGCGGATCTCGGTCACCGTGGTGCCGGGCGTATCGTCAATCAGGATATCGAGCTTAGACAAGGTCTGCGTGGCCTCGTTGATATTGGCCCACTGCTCGGGGCTAATGCGGCCCGTACGGAAGTCGCTGATCGAGATCATGGCGTAGGCGCAAATCAGGCGCTGGGCAATTTCCTTACCCGACATCTCCAGCGAGAAGAAGCCGACGGTATAGCCCGCAGCGGCGGCATTCAGCGCCAGGTTCAGAGCAAACGACGTCTTACCCACGGCAGGGCGGGCGCCGATGATGATGAGCTGGCCCTCGCGAAAACCCATGAGCATGCGGTCGAGCGACGGGAAGCCGGTGGGCACGCCCGCGGCCTGTCCGCCGGCCTTACATACTTCCTCGGCCTCGTTATAGGCCTCGACCATAAACTCGGTCAGTGTCTTATAGCTCGACTTGACCTCGCGCGCCGTGACCTTGAGCAGCTTGCTCTCGGCCAGCTCCACGACCTCTTTGGTGTCGGTAGGGGCGTTATAGGCCAGCGCGTTGATCTCGTTGGTGGCACCGATCAGCTCGCGCAGCATCGAGTCGCGACGAACGATGGCGGCATGGTGCTGCCAGTTCACGAGCGACAGGGTCTGACCCATCAGCTCCAAAATGTAGGCCTCGCCGCCCACGGCATCAAGCTTGTTGATGCTGCGCAGGTAATCGATCAGCGAGATAGAGTCGATGGGAATGCGGCTGTTGTACATATCGACCATCGCGGTGTAGATGGTCTTATGAATGGGCCGGTAGAAGTCATCGGGCTGCAGCTCGACCTGGGCCTCCTCGACCACCTCGGGCGACAGCAGCATGGCGGCCAGTACGTTGGCCTCTGCGTCTTGGTTTTGAGGGAGACCCAACTTGGAGCCACGGTCCTCGACCGTCAGCCCCGTCTCCCTTTCGTCATATGCCATGAGCATCCTCATTCATATCGCTTGCGAGCATCCATAGTATCAGCCACGGTCCCAAAACGGACCGCGCGCCGGCAATCATCACCGAACCAAACGGATGAACGGTCCCACAAATAGACCTCACCGCACCGTCTTCTATGGCACTTGCAGAGCGCTAAAAAGCAAAAGGGCGCCCTGGTCTCCCAGAGCGCCCTTCTTAGAACAAGATTGTTGCGTTGCAGCAATGCTACTCGGCAGCAGCCTCAGTCTCGACCTCGGCGGTCTCGGCCTCGGCGACCTCAGCGGCCTCCTCGACCTCAGCCTCGGCAGCGAGCTCCTCGGCGGTAACGCCGACGAGAACGACAACCTCGGCCTTGATCTCGCGGTACAGCGAGATGGAAACGGTGTGGGCACCGGCAACCTTGATGGGCTTACCGAGCTCGACGCGCTTGCGATCGATGTCCATACCGAGCTGATCCTTGATGGCGTCAGCGATCATAGCAGCGGTAACGGAGCCAAAGAGGATGCCCTCGTCGCCGACCTTGACGTCAACGGTGACCGTCTTGCCCTCGAAGGCAGCCTTGGTCTCGTTGGCGGTAGCCAGACGGACGGCCTCGCGCTTGGCGATGTTGTTGCGACGCTCGTCAAGCTGCTTGAGGTTGCCCTTGGTGGCGGCAACAGCGAGCTTCTTGGGGAACAGGAAGTTCTCAGCGTAACCCTGAGCGACCTCTACGACGTCACCCTCGCCGCCCTTGCCCTTGATCTCATCGAGAAGAATAACCTTCATGATGCGTCTCCCTTCTTAGCCGCGGTCGCGGTTGCCACGAGAGGAAACCACGGGGACGGTGTACGGCAGGAGAGCCATCTCGCGGGCGCGCTTGATGGCGTTGGCGATGTCATGCTGATGCTGCGTGCAAGCGCCAGTGACGCGACGGGGCTTGATTTTGCCACGGTCGGTCATGTACTTACGGAGAAGCTGAGTGTCCTTATAGTCGATGAACTCAGTGTTCTCCTTGCAGAACTGGCAGTACTTACGACGCGGCTGACGTGCAGAAAAATCATTAGCCATGTCAAAATACCTTTCATTTGGCAACTTCGGCGAACCGAAGCCGCCTCTCACTCAAAAATAGGTGAACAGCCCTTAAAACGGGATGTCCTCATCGTAGACGTCGACCGCGGGCGGCGTAGCCACCGGTGCGGCAGGACGTGCTGCGGGCGCGGGAGCTGCGGGGGCGTAACCGCCCTGATCATAGCCACCCTGGCCACCACGGGAGCTCATAAACTCAATCTCATCGACGATGACCTCAAGCTTGCTCCTGCGCTGGCCGTCGCGCTCCCAAGAGCTGTAGCGCAGCTTGCCCTCGATCGCGACCTTGTTTCCCTTTGCCAGGAAACGGCTCACGGCCTCGGCGCGCGTGCCGAACATAGTGCAGTCGACAAAGTTGGGATAGTCCTCCCACTCGCCAGTCTGCGGGTTGCGGCGACGATCGTTCACGGCGACGCCAAAGGACAGAACCTGGGTTCCGCCGGCGGTGGCGCGCAGCTCGGGATCACGCGTGAGGTTACCGGTGATGTTCACTCGATTGATGCTCATAACTCACTACTTCCTCTTGGGGCACAAGCCCAGTCCAAAACGACAGTCTTACTCCTGGTCGTCGCGACGGACGATCATGTGGCGGACCACAGCGTCGGTGATGCGCAGGACGCGATCAAGCTCGGCGATCTGGGTAGGATCTGCGTGGAAATTGATGAGGGTGTAGTCACCATCGGTGAGGTCGTTGATCTCGTAGGCGAGCTTGCGCTTGCCCCACTCGTCAACGGAGTCGACCTTGCCAGCGCCCTCAGCGATCGTGGTATCGATACGCTTCATAACAGCGAGACGAGTCTCGGGGTCGAGCGACGGGTCAACAAAGAACAGCAGTTCATAAGCCTTCATATTGTCACCTCCTCTGGGCAAATGTGGCTTCAGGTCGTGAAGGTGCGCCTGAAGCAGGAAAAGACTTGGTAATAATATCTTTCAACCTCCCAGGCTGCAAGAATATGCAGCTACAACCTCATGACCTCCACATATGTCCATACTCACACGGCGCTTCATGCGTCTTCCAACCAAATGCTGACCAAATGCTTGACGGATCTGTGGACAAGATACGGCGCCACGGGGACAAACCAAATCAAACCGCAGGTCAGCAATTGCAAGGCTGTGGTCGCGAAATGCATACCAGTGGCTCACAACACCGTTCAAAGATTTTTAAAATTGCTGCCACGTCGTTTATAAATACCTATTTTGAACAATTTGCTGCATGCTGCCATGCTGGTCAGAGACCGTTTTTGGCCTCCTAAATCCCGTCACGAAGCCAAGCGTTTGGTTGATTTCCGATCTCAGCCGAACACATTGAGTGAATAGGCCGTTCCCAC